>CAYNIP010000003.1:8078-198566 GCA_964397305.1 uncultured bacterium | reverse complement strand
GCTAGCAATGCGAACACTTGTACTATACAAGAACAAGCTCCCCGCAGCCTATCCCGCTTGGGTTATTCGGGTGGACGAAAAAAAGCGCGACTCCCCAGAATTTTGAGCGCTGGTTCCAGGAGCAGAGGGTCGCCCTCTATCGCTCCGCGACGCTAGCGCGAACAGCGTTACCGGGCCCCCTCTGCGAGAAGCTGCTGCGCGTTGACCTCCCCCGGCCCCTGCTCCCAAAGCTGGGAGCAGGGGAGCGAGAAGCCCCTCTCCCTACTTGGGAGAGGGGTTGGGGTGAGGGCTGAGCTAAGGAGCACCAACATCAGCGTTACCGGGCCCTCATCCCCCGGCCCCTGCTCCCAAGGCTGGGAGAAGGGGAGCTAGAAGCGAAGCGATTGCCCCCACCAGAATATCCCGCGACTTCCTGCTCCCAAAGCTGGGAGCAGGGGAGCGAGAAGCCCCTCTCCCCACTTGGGAGAGGGGTTGGGGTGAGGGCTGAGCTAAGGAGCACCAACATCCCGCGCAAAATTGCGTCCACCCCCTAGGATTCCTGCATGGGTCAGAGAGGCTCTGAGCTTGCTATACTGGAAGACTGTGACTTTTTTAACGAACCGTCCCTAATTGTCCCGGCCCACTGTAAGGAGGATTGACCGTGAGCAAGCGCACTCTCGAAGGCACCAATCGCAAACAGAAACGCACCTCGGGCTTCCGGGCCCGGATGCGGTCTCACACCGGCCGCCGCGTGATCAAGGCTCGCCGCCGTAAGGGTCGGCGACGGCTCTCTGTGTAGTAGGGGGTGGCGCCGTCATTGCGGCGACAACTTCCAGGAGGAGCAGCAGCTTGGGATTACCGCGAGCCCACCGCCTCAAGCATTGGCGTGACTTTCAAGCGGTTTACAGCCACGGCCGCGTTTACCGCAGTCGCTTCCTAACCTTGCGCCGCCTGCCCGCCCCGAAGGGTGAGACCACCCCTGCCCGCATCGGCATTGCCGTTGGCCGCAGTGTCAGCAAACGCGCTGTGGTGCGAAATCGCCTGAAGCGTCGCCTCCGCGCCGCCTTGCGGCCCTTGCTACCACGACTGCATCCGGGCGATCGCCTCGTTTTTAGCCTCCGTCCCCCCGCAGTCGAGTGCGAATATGAACATTTTTTGCGAGAATTGAACCAGGTATTGACGCAAGCTGAGGTACTCGATGGGCATTAAGGAGACAGCATTCTATGAGGGCGGCCCCCACATTGGCGACCTGATCGTTAATATTCTGCTGGGGTTCACCGTGATTTGCCTACCGCTGACGGTGGGCGCGGTGGTGCGTGCCCTCTGGCTTCGCTACCGGATTACCGACCGCCGCATTTCTGTCACGGGGGGTTGGCAGGGGCGAGACCGCAGCGATGTTGTCTATGCCGAAGTGAAGCGCTTGGTCAAGGTCTCGCGGGGGATCGGTCTCTGGGGCGATATTGTTGTCACCCTACGGGACAACAGCCGTCTTGAGCTGCGCGCCATTCCTCGCCACCGCGAGATCTATGACTATATTGCTGAGCGCGCTGCCGCTAAAACCGGGATCGCCCTCGACGCCATTAAAGTCTAGCCGTCTCCGTCGGCGGCTCGATTCTAGGGATCGATGACGCCGACCTGCCTTCGATGTAAAACTGAACTCGAGCTGCGAGATCAATCATGGGGATCGGATTCATTTCCACCAATGTCATGCTGCCAATCCTGGATTTTTTCTACGGGATTGTGCCAAGTTATGGCTTCGCAATTGTTGCCTTGACCTTAGTGATTCGCTTTGCGGTTTACCCCCTCAGCGCGAAGTCCATTCGCAGTATGCGTCGCACCCGCATTGCCTCACCGGTCATGCAGAAACGGGTCAAGGAAGTCCAGGAACGCTACAAAGAAGACCCGGCAAAGTTGCAACAAGAGATGGGAGCCATCTACAAAGAATATGGCAATCCCTTGGCCGGGTGCTTGCCGCTGGTATTGCAATTACCAATTCTCTGGGCTCTCTTCTCGACCCTGCGGGGATCGCCCTTCGCCGATATTCCCTACAGTGTCGATGTGCAGATTCTGCCCAAGGAGCAGATGGCCTTGGTGCAGCCGCAACCCTTTGAGACCAAGCCCCAGAACTTCTATGTCGAAGCGGGCATTCACTACCCGCTGGTGGCGCGTTTGCCGCAGGGGAAACAGTTGGGGGCCGGCGACCAAGCCGCGATTGTGTTCCAAACCCCTGAGGGGAAAACGTTGGCGGACCTGAATGCGGCTTACCCGGACCGCACCCTGGAGCCGACTTGGACGGTGATGAAGGGTCAGGACAAGGTGGCGATCGCCCCCGATGGGACGATCACGGCCCTAGCTTCCGGCGAGGCCACGATCCAGGCAAAAGTCCCCGGCATCGCGGCTAATGAAGGGTTCCTCTTCATTGATGCTTTAGGCCGGGTCGGGGCCACGGATGAAGGGGGTCAGATCCACTGGGACATCGTGGGTATGGTGCTCTTCTTTGGTCTCAGCACCTACCTGAGCCAAAAACTCACGGGCAGCCAACCGGGGCCCGGCGGTGATGCGAATGCCCAACAGCAACAGGCGATCAGCCGCATCACCCCGATCTTGTTGACGGGGATGTTCCTCTTCTTCCCCCTGCCTGCTGGGGTGCTGATGTACATGGTGGTTGCCAACATCTTCCAGACGGCCCAGACCTTCATCCTCATGCGCGAGCCCCTGCCTGAAAATCTGCAAAAGCTTGTGGACGAGCAGGAAAAGGCAGAGAAGCAGGAGCAGGGTCGTGAAACCCTCCCCTTCGAGCGTAAGCGGTCGAAGAAGAAGGAGAAAACCTCCGGCTAGTTCCTATGAATGAACAAGGCAAACGCGGTCAGGCTTGGCTTGAACGCTTACTGAAATCCATGGGCGTGGCGGCTCCGGTTGTTGCGAGGGAGCCCGATGCCGAGGGCGTGGTCTGGCTCGAGATTGCTGCTGAGGCCCTCGATCCCGCCCAAGTGGACCTCCTGCTGGGTGAGCGGGGCCACGCGATCGATGCGATTCAGTACTTGGCAAACACGTTGTTGAATGTTGGTCATGGGCCTGAAGAACAACAGGCCTTTACGGTCGAGTTGGCGGGCTACCGGCGTCGCCGCCAAGCGGAGTTGGCGGAACTGGTCACGGTGGCGATCGCCCAGGTGCGGGCTACGGGTGCTGAGGTGGAAATGGAGCACCTCTCTGCGGCAGAGCGTCGCCAAGTCCACAACCTGCTCAAAGATCAGGAGGATCTAACCACGGAGAGCCGGGGTGCGGAGCCCGATCGCCGGCTCTTCATCTGCCGGCGCTGAGTCCCCAGCGGCGCCCTCCTATCCTGTCTCGCTATGGGTTAGTCCTGTTATGGATGCGATCTATATTCCCCATCTGCTCAAGGCTCACGAGCGCACGGAAACCCTGACCATCGATGGCTTTGTGCCGGACCTGGACAGTCTAACGCCGGCCCGGGGCCAGCTCCGGGTGCGCCACTGCACCACCTACCTCGAAGTGTCAGCTCGGGTGGAAACCATTGTCACCCTGACCTGCCACCGCTGCCTCGCCCACTATAACCAGCGCCTCGCGCTCGATACTCAGGAACTTATCTGGTTGCGGGAGGAAGAACTTCTGACCCCGCTGGAGCTGGAAATTAGCCCTGAGGACCTAGCCGAGTCCCTCCCCGCCCAGGGTCATTTTCAGCCCCTAGCCTGGCTGTATGAGCAGTTCTGCTTGCTGCTGCCGCTCCAGCAAATTTGCCGCGACGACTGCCCGGGGATCACGCCCGCTCGGACGGTCTCAGAGCCTCTGATCGACCGCCGCTGGGCTGGGCTAGAGGCCCTCCGTCAACAGTTGGAGTAACTCGCCCCTTATGACCTTTGACGCTGAGTTTGAACTGCTGTTGCGGGCTTGCTACCCCTTGCTCTATGTGCCGACCCCGGAGGAAGAGCGGCTGGAGGCGGCGATCGCTACCGTAGCGCGGCGCACCCAGCGGGCCGTCTACCTTTGGGACTTTGTAGACGGGTATCAGGACAATCCCAACAATGCCAACTTCGGCCGCCGCAATCCCCTCCAGGCCCTGGAGTTTCTGGAAAAGTTGCCCGAAGCAGCGCCCGGGATTTTCATTCTGCGGGACTTTCAGCGCTTTCTCGAGGACATCGCGATCGCCCGCAAGCTCCGCAACCTCGCCCGCCGCCTCAAGGCCCAGCCGAAAAATATCGTCATCGTTGCCCCGGAGCTAGCCCTGCCGGCCGAATTGACCGAAGTGATCACGGTGGTCGATTTTCCCCTGCCGACAGCGGCGGAAATTCGCCAGGAACTGGAGCGGCTGCTGGCTTCGGCGGGGCAAACCCTCACCGAGCCCCTGTTGAGTGACTTGGTGCGCTCGGCCCAGGGCCTCTCTCTGGAGCGGATTCGGCGCGTGCTGACCCGGGCGATCGCCGCGCGCGGTCGCCTCGAGCCGGACGATGCGGATCTGGTGCTGGAGGAAAAGCGCCAATCCATTCGCCAAACTCAGATCCTCGACTTTTACCCGGCTACCGAACAGATCAATGACATCGGCGGCTTGGATAACCTCAAGGAATGGCTGCTACGCCGGGGTGGGGCCTTCAGTGAGCAGGCCCGAGCCTATGGCCTGCCCAATCCTCGCGGTCTCCTCCTGGTGGGGATTCAGGGCACGGGGAAATCCCTGACGGCGAAGGCGATCGCCCACCACTGGCATTTGCCCCTGCTCCGTCTCGATGTCGGCCGCCTGTTTGGCAACCTGGTCGGAGAATCGGAATCCCGCACCCGCCAGATGATTCAACTGGCCGAAGCTCTCGCCCCCTGCATCCTCTGGATCGATGAATTGGACAAGGCCTTTGCCGGTTTCGACAGCAAAGGGGACTCGGGCACAACCAGCCGGGTCTTCGGCACGTTCATCACTTGGCTGGCCGAGAAACAATCCCCTGTCTTCGTGGTCGCGACGGCTAACAATGTCCACACCCTACCGCCGGAACTGCTGCGAAAAGGACGCTTTGATGAAATCTTCTTCGTCGGTTTGCCCTCCCAGACCGAGCGCCGGGAAATTTTCCAGGTTCATCTGGGCCGCCTGCGCCCCCAGAGCCTGGAACGCTACGACCTCGACCGCCTCGCCTACGAGACCCCCGACTTTTCTGGGGCCGAGATCGAACAGACCCTGATCGAGGCGATGCACAACGGCTTTAGCCAAAACCGCGACTTTACTACGGAGGATGTGCTCGAGGCCGCGAGCCAAATCATCCCCCTAGCCCGCACGGCCCGGGAGCAGGTGCAACTCCTGCAAGATTGGGTGGCTGCCGGGAAGGCGCGGCTAGCCTCTCGGGGCAATCCCTTGGGCGATCGCCCCTAACTCGGCCATGCCCTGGCAAGGCGATCGCCCCAGGTTTTACAATACGGGCACAACGGGGAGCATCTCAGTTTGGCAGCCCTCATCCTCCATCCCTCGCCCAAGGTTGGGAGAGGGACTTCTCGTTCTCCTGCTCCCAGCCTTGGGAGCAGGGGCTGGGGGATATAGACGCACAGCGGCTTCTCGCAGATTGGGCCACCGTAACGTCAAAGCGGGATGCACCCGGTACAACTTCGCCCCTCCTAAAATTTACGCGCATGGCGGCTCTCTCCAACTTCTTACAACTCTTGTTCGGTGTCACGCTGGGGTTGACCATCCTCGGCTGCGGCACGGCGGCGGCGGCCTACTTCTTCTTTAGCCAGATGGTACGCACCCCCGCTCGCCCGATCTTTCCGGAGGAACTCGCCACGGAACCCGCCCCAGAAACCGCCGCTCCCGCCGTCACCTCGGATCAGACCCCCGCTCCCGCTGCTACCCCATCCCCAGCGCCGGCTCCTGAGACCCTAGAACCCGGCGCCTATCGGGTGCGTGTCACTTGGGCTGACGGCCTGAGCTTGCGGACGGAGCCTCGGACGGATGCGGATACGATCGGCGGCTTTGCCTACGATGAAATCATGATCGTGCTGGAGCAGAGTGCGGATGGGGAGTGGGACCGGGTGCGCCGCCCCGGCAGTGACCAAGAGGGCTGGGTCCGCAGCGGCAATGCGGAGCGGCTCGAGGACGGTCAGTAGGCCAGGACCTTAGACCCAAACCCGCCCTTGGCTCTACAATAAACCTGGCCAGGAAGGCCAAATTGAGCCTGTCACCCTTGGGGTGATAGCTCGGTTCTGAGAGATGTCTAAGGCACAAGGAGCGGGAGCGACCTTGCGGCGGGTGCTAGAGAAGGAATTATGACGGGTGACGGACAATTGAGCTTGTTTGGTGAGCCGCTGGAGCCGGGCGATCGCCAACCCCCCAACGCAACCGAGACGGATTTTGCCCGCATCCCCACCAGCGCCCAAATCCCCATTCCCCCCGGTACTTACCCCACGCTTGCTGCCCTGACCGCCCAGTGTCTGGGCTGCCAACGCTGTGAGCTAAGCCAGGGCCGCACCAATGTGGTTGTGGGACGCGGCAACCCGGAGGCTGATGTGCTGATCATTGGCGAGGGACCGGGTCAGCACGAAGATGAGACCGGCCTGCCTTTTGTGGGCAAGTCGGGCCAGTTGTTGGAAAAGATTCTCGCGGCCGTGAGCCTCTCCACCGACACGGACGTATACATTGCTAACGTGGTCAAGTGCTTGACGGCCGACACCCTCGTGCTCACGGAAGTTGGCTATCAACCCCTGGGACAACTGGTGCGCGATCGCTGGTCTGGGCAGGTGCTCAGCCTTGACCCCCAGCGCCGCCTGGTTTGGCGGCCTCTCGTGGGCTGGCATCAGTCCCCCTTGGCTGGGCGATCGCTCTACCACGTCATCCTCCCGGGTCAGGACCTGGGCTATACCGCCACCGCTGACCATCCGGTGCTGACCCGGCGCGGCTGGCTGCCCGTGGCAGACCTCCTGCCCGGGGATCTCGTGGCCACGGGATTGCCGGCGGGTAGCGAAGCTCGCTGGCGGCCCTTGCTGGCGGCCCTGCGAAATTCGCCGCTGGCGATCGCCCCTAGTCCCCAACTCCCGGACCTCGCCGGCCAAATCACGGCTTGGCAAGCGGTGCAGGCGCGGCCCGTGCCGACACCGCCCCAGCTTGAGACGGTCTATTGTCTCGAGGTGGCCGACACCGCCAATTTCATCACCCCTGCTGGCGTCGTCCACAATTGCCGCCCCCCCGGCAACCGCGTCCCCGCCGCGACGGAAATCGAGGCCTGCAAGCCCTTCTTACTGGAACAAATCCGCCTGATTGACCCCAAGATTGTCCTGTTCACGGGCGCAACGGCCCTCAAGGCCCTCACCGGGGAGAAGCGCGGGATCACCAAAATTCGCGGCCAGTGGCTCAACTGGGAAGGGCGACACTGCATGGCGATTTTTCACCCCGCCTACCTGCTCCGCAATCCCTCCCGGGAGCAGGGAAGCCCGAAGTGGTTGATGTGGCAGGACATCCAGACGGTGCGGCAGACCCTGGATGCCCTGCGGGGCGATCGCGCCTAGAGCGTCAGGAGCTGAAAAGGATTACAACCCACTGCGCTCTAATGTCAGTGAGATAGGTCACAATACAAAAGGAATGGGGGAGGCGACGGCCTCAAAGCAGGATCATTGCCGGCCGCCTGGCTGGGCGATCGCCCCCCTCTGGGACCTCAACCCTGCTGATGAGGACTGGGTGCAATGCTCGAAAAACTTCCCAAGGAGGCCAAGCGCTGGGCCGAAAGCCTGCACTGGCAAGAACGCCGCTACTTACTCTCGCTCTGTCACTTGCTCTGTGCCGCGCCACCAGAGCACCAGGCTAGTTTTCTGGATCAATACACGGCCGACGGCCTCGTAGCCAAGATCATCCAGGACTACGACACCCAGGCCAAGGTCCAGCAACATTTGCGCGAGTTTCGCATCACCACGCAGTTAACGCAAGGGGTGCTCCGGCGCTACATCAAGCAGTTCTACATCCACTCCGCCCAGGATGTCCGCCGCGAGCCCGAGAAATATCTCGAATCGGCCCTCCGCTTGGTGACAAGCCCCGAGGAGAAAAACTACGTGCTCAACTACATCCTTGGCTTTGAGTTAATCAAGCTCCTCTTTCAAATGAGCTGGCTCCAGCAGGAGCGCTTTTATTCACTCCAAGCCAATCAGGAAGAGTTTTGGAATACCTACATTAAACCGATTCAATACGCCCACCGTATCAATGGTATTATCCACCCCCGCGATGAACGCCTCTTCTTCGCCCGTCGCAATTACTATGTCCAAGAACCGAACATTCCCGATAAAAAGTTGCTGGAGTTGGTGATGGTGACTTTTACCACGGATACAGTCAGCAATCTCGGCTTCTCAATCGTGCGCGGCCTTCGTCCCGTCCCCTTTGACTACGATTTTGTCTACCGACCGGAGGATCAAAATATTCTCTTTGCAGCCTATTAAGGGGGGTAAAACCCTGAACTGAGAGCATCCCGGATTGGCAGCCCTACGGTTTCTCGGTAGCTCAGGGTTGATGCTACTTACCGTCCAACAAATTGTAATGATAGCCAAATCTCAGTATCAGCAAGGGCTCTGGCTCGATCGGGCCAAAACCTCAAGGGCTTCAATAGAATCAACACCGGTCTACTAACAAAACGCTCCTCAACCCGGAGGTTAAGGAGCGCTTTGTTTAATCCGTTAGCAGCTTAGGAGCGCTAACCGTAGATAGCTGCCGTTGAGGCAATCAGGAAGGCGGCGTAGGTCAGGATGTAACCGACCGTGAAGTGGGCCAGACCCACCAAGCGAGCTTGGACGATCGAGAGAGCCACCGGCTTGTCCTTCCAGCGAACCAGGTTCGCCAGCGGGGTGCGCTCGTGGGCCCAGACGATGGTTTCGATCAGCTCTTGCCAGTAGCCGCGCCAGGAGATCAGGAACATGAAGCCCGTCGCCCAGACTAGGTGCCCGAAGAGGAACATCCAAGCCCAGACCGAGAGGTTGTTCACGCCATAGGGATTGTAGCCGTTGATCAACTGAGCAGAGTTTGCCCAGAGGTAGTCACGGAACCAGCCCATCAGGTAGGTCGAGTTCTCGTTGAACTGAGCGACGTTCCCAGACCAGACACCAAGGTGCTTCCAGTGCCAGTAGAAGGTCAGCCAGCCCAGGGTGTTCAGCATCCAGAACATGGCGAGGTAGAAGGCATCCCAGGCCGAGATGTCGCAGGTACCGCCACGGCCGGGGCCGTCACAGGGGAAGGAGTAGCCGAAGTCCTTCTTGTCCGGCATCAGCTTGGAGCCGCGTGCGTCCAGCGCACCCTTCACCAGGATCAGAGTCGTGGTGTGCAGGCCGAGGGCGATCGCGTGGTGAACCAGGAAGTCACCAGGGCCGATGGTTAAGAACAGGGAGTTAGCGCCGCTGTTGATGGCATCCAACCAGCCCGGCAGCCAGATCGCGCCGTGGTTGGGCCAAGCTGTGGTAGCGATGCTGTCCGGGTTCGAGAGCAGCAGATCCATGCCGTAGAGCACCTTACCGTGCGAGGCTTGGATGAACTGAGCGAATACCGGCTCAATCAGGATTTGCTTCTCCGGCGTACCGAAGGCAACGACCACATCGTTGTGGACGTAGAGGCCCAGGGTGTGGAAGCCGAGGAAAAGGGACACCCAGCTCAAGTGGGAGATGATCGCTTCCTTGTGTTGGAGCACCCGGTCGAGGACATTGCCCTCATTTTGGGCCGGGTCGTAGTCGCGCACCAGGAAGATCGCGCCGTGGGCGAACGCGCCGACCATCAGGAAACCAGCGATGTACTGGTGGTGGGTGTACAGGGCTGCTTGGGTCGTGTGGTCCTGCGCCAGGAAAGCGTAGGGAGGCAGCGAGTACATGTGCTGCGCGACCAAGGAGGTGATGACACCCAGAGAGGCTAGGGCCAGCGCCAGTTGGAAGTGCAGCGAGTTGTTGATGGTGTCGTACAGGCCTTGGTGAGGCAGGTTGAACTGACCTTCACTCTTGCCGCCCAGCAGACCAGCCTTGGAGTTGAGCATCTCCTTGATGCTGTGACCAATGCCGAAGTTGGTGCGGTACATATGACCGGCAACGATGAACAGGACGGCGATCGCCAAGTGGTGGTGGGCCATGTCCGTCAGCCAGAGAGACTCCGTCTGCGGGTGAAAACCCCCGAGGAAGGTCAAGATCGCAGTGCCTGCGCCCTGAGACGTGCCAAAAACGTGACCCGCCGTATCCGGGTTCTGGGCGTAGACGCCCCAGTTGCCGGTAAAGAAGGGCAGCAGACCCGCCGGGTGAGGCTTCACAGAGAGGAAGTTATCCCAACCGACGTGTTGACCGCGTGCTTCCGGGATCGCGACGTGGATCAAGTGACCAGCCCAAGCCAGAGAGCTGACCCCAAACAGGGCCGCCAAGTGGTGGTTCAGGCGGTGTTCAGCCTTCTTGAACCAAGAGAGGCTGGGGCGGAACTTGGGTTGCAGGTGCAACCAGCCCGCGAAGAGCATGATCGACGACAGCAACAGGAGGAAGATCGACCCTTGGTAGAGGTCGTTGTTGGTGGTCATCCCAATGGTGTAGAACCACTGGTAAACCCCAGAGTAAGCAACATCCACGGGATTGGCTGCGCCAGCCTGCGTGAAGGCATTAACAGCCCCTTCACCGAATTGAGGGTCCCAGATCGCGTGAGCGATCGGGCGGGTGTTTAGCGGATCTTTGATCCACTGCTCGAAGTTACCTTGCCAGGCGACGTGGAACAGGGTGCCCGAAGTCCACAGGAAAATGATCGCAATGTGGCCGAAGTGGGAGGCAAAAATCTTCTGGTAGAGATTTTCCTCCGTCATGCCGTCATGGCTTTCAAAGTCGTGGGCTGTGGCGATCCCGTACCAAATCCGACGAGTGGTCGGGTCCTGGGCAAGATCTTGGCTGAACTTGGGAAATTTAGTCGCCATAAATCCTTCAGGAAATCTCTTAAATGAAACCACTGAGATAACGCGAATCTGCGTGTCTCCTTGTTGTGCCCGCTACCTTGCCACCGAGGAGGCCCGGCAGCTGCTAGGAGCAGCAAGCGGCAGCAGCAGCGAACCAGAGGGTCCGCAACACCAGCCGCTTGCGGACGTTTAGCCGACGGCGAGAATCCGCGCCAGGAAGAACGCCCAAGTCGTGACAATACTGCCTAGGAGGTAGTGAGCGACCCCAACCGCGCGACCCTGAACGATGCTCAGAGCACGAGGCTGGATTGCTGGCGCAACTTTCAACTTATTATGCGCCCACACAATCGACTCGATCAACTCTTGCCAGTAGCCGCGTCCGCTGAAGAGGAACATCAGGCTGAAGGCGAAGATAAAGTGACCAGCCAGGAACATGATCCCGTAGGCCGAGAGGGCCGAGCCGTAGGAGGTGATCACCTGGGAGGCTTGCGCCCAGAGGAAATCCCGGAGCCAGCCGTTGATCGTGATCGCGCTTTGGGCGAAGTTGCCCGCTGTGATGTGAGACACCGTGCCATCCGGGGACACCGTACCCCAGACATCCGACTGCATCTTCCAACTGAAGTGGAAAATCACAATCGACAGGGAGTTGTACATCCAGAACAGACCGAGGAAGACGTGATCCCAACCAGAAACCTGGCAGGTGCCGCCCCGGCCGGGGCCGTCGCAGGGGAAGCGGAAACCCAGCTCCGCCTTATCAGGAATTAGGCGCGAGCTGCGAGCGTAGAGAACGCCCTTGAGCAGAATCAGCACCGTAACGTGGATTGTGAAAGCGTGGATATGGTGAACCAGGAAGTCAGCCGTACCCAGGGGAATCGGCATCATCGCCACCTTGCCGCCGACCGCGATCACGCTGCCGCCGAAGGCGTAGCTAACCGGTTCCAGCGCACCAGGAGCCGTGCCGCCCGGAGCCAAGGTGTGCAGGTGTTGCACCCATTGGGCGAAGATCGGCTGGAGTTGAATCCCCGTATCCGAGAACATATCCTGGGGACGCCCGAAAGCGCGCATCGTATCGTTGTGGACATACAGCCCGAAGCTGTGGAAGCCCAGGAAGATACAAACCCAGTTCAGGTGAGAAATGATGGCATCGCGGTGGCGAATGACCCGATCGAGGACGTTGTTCACGTTCTGGGCCGGATCGTAGTCGCGCACCATAAAGATCGCGCCGTGAGCACCAGCACCGACGATCAGGAAACCGCCAATCCACATGTGGTGAGTAAAGATCGACAACTGTGTGCCGTAGTCCGTCGCCAGGTAGGGATAGGGCGGCATCGCATACATGTGCTGCGCGACGATGATCGTCAGCGAGCCCAGCATGGCCAGATTGAGGGCCAGTTGCGCGTGCCAGGATGTGGTCAGGATTTCATAAAGACCTTTGTGACCTTCACCGCCGATGAGCAGCGGATCTTTGTGGGCTTCCAGGATCTCCTTCATGCTGTGGCCGATGCCCCAGTTGGTGCGGTACATGTGGCCGGCGATGATGAAGAGCACGGCGATCGCCAAGTGGTGGTGAGCCGTGTCCGTCAGCCAGAGGCCCCCCGTCACCGGGTTGAGGCCGCCCTTGAAGGTCAGGAAGTCCGAGTAGGCTCCCCAGTTCAGGGTGAAGAAGGGCTTCAGGCCCTGAGCAAAGCTGGGGTATAGCTCCGTCATCAACTGCGAGTTCAGGATGAACTCATGGGGCAGCGGGATGTCTTGGGGAGCAACGCCAGCATCGAGCAGCTTGTTGGTGGGCAGCGAAACGTGGATCTGGTGTCCCGCCCAACCCAGGGAGCCGCAACCAAGCAGCACCGCCAAGTGGTGGTTCATCATCGATTCCACGTTTTGGAACCATTCCAGCTTCGGCGCGCGCTTGTGGTAGTGGAACCAGCCCGCGAAAACGCAGAGCGCTGCCATCACCAGACCGCCGATGGCGGTGCAGTAGAGCTGGAATTCATTGGTGAAGCCAGAAGCACGCCAGAGCTGGAAGAAGCCAGAGGTGATCTGGATGCCGTGGAAGCCACCACCAACGTCAGCATTGAGGATGTCTTGGCCGACAATGGGCCAAACCACCTGGGCGCTGGGCTTGATATTGATGGGATCTTGCAGCCAAGCCGTGTAGTTGGAGAAGCGCGCACCGTGGAAGTACATGCCACTCAGCCACACGAAGACGACTGCGAGGTGCCCGAAGTGGGCGCTAAAGATTTTCCGAGAGATGTCTTCGAGATCGCTCGTTTGACCATCGAAGTCGTGAGCATCGGCGTGGAGGGTCCAAATCCACTCAGTAGTTTTGGGTCCCTTCGCCAGCGTGCGATCGAAGTGACCGGGCTTGCCCCACTTCTCAAATGAAGTGGGTACCGGGTCGTTATCGACCGTGACCTTAACCTTTGCCTCTCGCTGTGGAGGACTAATTGTCATGAGGGTTCTCCTCCCTAGACAACTGCGATCAATTCGGGATTATCCCCCGTAGGGAATAGTCATAAGTACGGCGAGCCGCTTAGGGGCGGTGTTGCCGTAGACCTAGGATCTCCCTAAACAAAGCGGTAAACTGATGTTCCCTGTAAACCTGGGTTCACGAAACATCTTAACTGTAGATGATAAGGCGTTGCTTTTCTGAGGACTGGGCCACCTTAACAATATTTAAACTTGCTCTAGGGCTTAATTTCAGGGCATTTCAGCCCTCGGAGAGATGAGCAAAGTCAAGACTGCGATCGGTTTCTTTACAATTTGCAATATCTTGCTTCATAAACGTTTCCCAGAATCGGCTCCGTCTCGGCCGGGGGTCCGCATGAGTGGCGCGGGGCGCGGATTCGGCTATAGTGCCTTACGGAGGGACGTTCATACCAGAACGTTGCAGATTTGGATTGCACCCGATAGGAGGGGTTGGCTGGCGATGAAAGACTTAAGTATGGGCAAACTCTCGGGCTGGTTGCTCAGCCTCATCCTGCTCGTCGGTCTGAGCCTGGGTCTCAGCAGTTGTGGCGGCGGTGGCGATCGCCTGCCCAGCCGCCCTGGCTCCCTCACCGCCCTGACGAGCAGCACCCTCACGGAGACGGCCCCACCGCCAGCCCTCCGTCAACTGCAACCGGCCCTAGCCAACTACCAGCCCCAAGTGGCGATCGCCAGCCCCGCCAACGGTGCGACCCTCGAGACCCCCCGCGTTGAGGTCAAGCTCCGAGTCAGCGATTTGCCCCTATATAAGGATGAAACCCTCGGCCTCGGCCCCCACCTGCGCCTCAGCCTCGACAACCAACCGCCCCGAGACATCTACGATCTCGATCAGCCCGTGAGCTTCGAGGCCCTCGAGCCCGGAACCCACACCCTGCGAGCTTTCGCCGTCACCCCCTGGCAGGAAAGCTTCAAAAACGCCGGGGCCTACGCCCAAACCACCTTCAACCTCTTCACTCCCACCCCGGGCAGCGCTCCCACGCCCACCGCGCCCCTGCTGACCTACAATAGCCCCCAAGGCTCCTATGGAGCCGAGCCGATTTTGCTCGACTTTTACCTCAGCAACGCTCCCCTCCATCTCGTTGCTCAGGAAAATCCCGACGATGAAATCCGGGATTGGCGCGTGCGCGTCACCATCAACGGCGAAAGCTTCCTGCTCCAAGACTGGCAACCCATCTACCTCCAAGGTTTTCAGCCAGGGACGAACTGGGTCAAGCTCGAACTGATCGACGACACGGGCGAACCGATCGCCAACGCCTTCAACGCCACCGCCCGCCTCGTAGAGTATGACCCGACGCTGAACGATACCTTGGCCCAACTGACTCGGGGCGACCTCACGGCAGCAGCGGCCCAGGGGATTGTCGATCCTAACTACGAGTCCGCCAAGGGAGCCCAGCCCCCGGAGCCCGTCGCGGAACCGGAGCCGGCTGCGGAGCCTCCGGCTAAGGTTGCTCCCGAGGCTGAGCCGAAGGGAGGGTCCGATACAGTGTTAGAAGCTGAGCCTACTCTAGAGGTGACACCAGAGCCAACAATAGCTCCCGAGCCGGAGGTAGAATCCGAAGCTGCGGTGAAACCTGAGCCCTCGAAATCCGAGGCGGAACTGGAGCCAGTAACGGCTCCCGATCCGGAGGTAGAACCGAAAACTCCTGGAGCATCTGAACCCGTTCTCGAGGTAGAACCGACCGCCGCTGAGCCAGAGGTGGTTGTTGAGGCGGCTGAGGAATCGGCCTCGGAGTTGCCACAGGCTGTAGAGGAGAGCCCGGCAAAACCGGCCACGTCTGAAGCTCCTGCTGCTGAGGGAGAAGCGACAGGGCAACCCCTGAGCGATAATCCCACCGAGACGCTGCGTGAACGCCTGCGCCGGCAAGTTCAGGACTGGCGCGATCGCGCGCAAGCACCACCCACCGCGCCCGAGTCCTGACCCTCAGCAGCTAGCGCTGGTCCGAGCTGCGTGCGTCATAGGCGACACCCCCTAAAACGTCGAGCCCTTCCAGCCCCACATCGAGCCCTTAGCATCAGCAAACTCGATGTAGATGCGCTCCACAGGAACCCCCAGCGCTGCGTTCACCTGCTGGCAAAAGTCCTGGCTCATCGCCTTCGTCTGGGCCGGGCTCATGCTGCCAATGCTCTTGACTTCCAAGAAGCAGGCCGGCGCGGTAGTTCCTCCAAAGGTCATCGGTACATCGGCCTCAAAGGCGGTCATCACATAGGCCTCGGACTTGCCCAAGTGACCCGCCAGCTTACCGGAGAGTTGCTTGAGCAGCGCCTCGACCTGTTCTGTCGCCGGGCGGGGGACACTCGCTTGCACTTTGATGAGCGGCATCGTTGCTTTCTCCAAAATCTATCGTTATCTTAGGGCGCAGCATCCATTAGAACCAGAATCTAGCCAGGGCGATGATTTCCTGGAGGACTCGTAAAGCCCAACAACGCTCCCTGACAACCCCCGTAGTTGCGCTTCAGCGCTCCCCCAGAGGGCTAAAGCCCAACTACGCTCCCTGACAACTACTGGTGTTGCGCTTCAGCGCTTTCTCAGAGTCATCCAACTAAGTAACGGCCCGTCAGATTGTCGGGCTGAAAGTCTGGGGTTGTCGCCATCCACGACGTGTCCCAGGCCTAGGGATGATTGATTGCCTGAAGGATTCTTAGCGGGCAACCCCTAGGGCTTTTCAGTGTTGCGGAATCCTTTTTCCGCCCCCGCGCTCCCGGCCCTCGCCGCTGCCAGCCGTGAGACTGTACAATAGAAGCATCTTGTCAGTACGCGCTAACTGCCGTATTGGTCTCAGCCGCCGACTAAAGTGTAGCCCGGCTTGGGTCTGCTTACACCTTCGGAACTGCTCGGAGTCAGGATTGATGGTTCCAAGGGTCGTGAGCACCCGATGCTAGTTTGTCTAGCGAAGGGCTGCTTGCTTGTGCTGCCAGGGCCTCGACGTTTTAGTGTCAGTTGGTTATGTCCCGAACGAAGCCTCCCTCGAACAAGGTCTTGACCATTCGCCTGCCCGAAGCTGAATGGCAGCACCTCGAAGCCTACTGCTTGGCTAAGGGCAAGACGAAAACCGAAGTTTTGCTCGATTATATCCGCCGGCTCAAAGTGCCGGTGATGTTGGAACATTAGCGAGCCGGGGAGCCCGCCAGCGAAGAATTGCCCCTTGCTCGCTGCCTGCCACCACGATGCGGCCGTCCGTTCCGGCCACAACCGCCAACAGTCGCTCGGCTGGGTCATGAGTCTTAAAACTGTGCCAAAGGCGATTTTGGCGCAGCTCCCAGACATTCACGGCCCCATCGAGGCCGGCGCTGAATAGGGCGCTGCCATCGGGATGTAGCCAAGCGTCATCCACCGCATCCAAGTGGCCGATCAAACGCTGGCGCAGGCTCCGGGTTGGCAAGTCCCAGATCTGGATGGTTTTGTCGTGGCTGCTACTTAGGAGCGAGCGGCCGTCGGGGCTAAAGCAGACGGCTGAGATCAGATGAGGCAAACCCTGGAGCGTGCAGTGGAGGCGACCGCTGCGAAAGTCCCAGACCTTGATTGTGCCGTCGGCGCTGCCCCCGGCGATCGCCCCGCCATCAGGGGCGATCGCCACGCTGTTAATAAAGATTGTGTGCCCTGCCAAAATCCGCAGCGTCTCGCCGCTGGTCAGATCCCAGATATGCAGGGTGCGATCCACGCCGCCGCTGACCACCGTGCGGCTGTCGGGGCCGATGGCTAAGGACTTCACAAAATTCGCCGGACTGGTAATAATGTGCCGCAGCGCTCCCGTTTTCAAGTCCCAAATCTTAATGGTCCGATCCACGCTGCCGCTGACTAGAGTGCGATTGTCCGGGGCGATCGCCACCGCCGAGACCCAATCCGAATGCCCCGCCAGCTCATAGCGCAACTCCTCCCGAGCCAGATCCCACACCTTAACCCGCTTGTCATGGCTGCCGCTGGCCAGGAGCCGCCCATCGGGGCTCAGGGCCAAGGACGTAACCGGGCCGGCATGGGCCCTGGGCCAGCGATCGCCCGTAAACAGGGCCCAGGGATCATAGGCTCGCAGCTCCGCCAGCACCTCGCGGCCCAGCTGAGCCGGAATACTCAGATTGGGAGCTGGCTCAAAGTGATAGCGCAGCAACTGGTAAGCTCGCCACTGCACCGGGGGCGAGCCCGTCTCCAGGGCCGTCAGCACCAGCTCAAGACCGGGAACCCCGTAGCGCATCGCCTCACCCAGGGCCGCCACTTGGTGGGCGGGCTCCGGGCTCGCGAACCGCTCCCGAACCCCATCTAAACCCCCCAACAGGGCACTATCGGGCGGAGCCGGCAGGCGGCCTCCCAACACAGCATCGTAGCTCCGAGGCTGACGGGGCTCCTCGCGCCGTCCCCCCGACCCATTGGCAAATCCTTGCACAGCCTTGTCCTGAAGTCCCAACAAGCCCGCCGTGGCTAAGCCCAAGACACCCGCCCTCGCTCGCCCGCCACCTGCTCATAGACGACCGCTGTTTCCTTAGCGAGCTGCGTCCAGTCGAAACGCCGCCCTAGATCCAGGTAGGCCCGCTCCGCCAGCGTGCGCGCGTAGTCCGGGTTTTTCAATATTTCTAAGATACCCCAGGCTAGAGAATCCGGGTTGCTGGCATGGGTGACAATGCCGGTTTTGCCGTGCTGGACGACTTCTGGGAAGCCCCCGGTATCCGACACCACCACCGGCACGCGGGCGGCAAAGCTCTCGAGGGCGACGATGCCAAAGGGTTCATAAAGACTGGGAAACACGGCACAGTCGGCCACGGCCTGGAAGCGATCCAACTCATCCTCCGGCATAAAGCCCGTGAAATGGCACTTATGCCAAATCCCCAAATTCCAGGCCTGTTGCTTCAGGGCCTCCGTATTGCCGCCGCCAACGATGGTAAATTTCACTTGGCCTCCGAGCTCCCAGAGCACCTTGGGGGCGGCCTCGATCAGCACCGACACCCCTTTCTCGTAGCTCATGCGTCCGAGGTAGTAGACGATTTTCTCACTATCGGCGGCATAGCGACGGCGGTAGCCCTGGCGGTCAAACGCGGCCGGCAGCGCTTTCTTCGCGGCCTGGATGCCGTTGTAGATGACATTGATCTTGTCGGCGGGGGTTCTGAAGGCCCGCTGGAGTTCTTGAAGCATATAGTGGGAGCAGACGATCACCCGCCAGGCCTCATAGACGAGGGCCGCTTCCTTGCTGTGGATGTAGTGGTGGGTGTCCGTGTGGATACCGTTGTAGCGGCCGTATTCCGTGGCGTGGATCGTCGCGATCAGGGGCAGCTTGAACAGGTGCTTGAGGGCGATCGCCGCATCACTCACCAGCCAGTCGTGGGCATGGAGCAGGGCAAAGGAGCCCTGCTCCCGCAGCACCTGACCGGCGCGCTCCCCCATGCTGGCATTCATGTTGCCCACCCACTGGAAGAAGTCCTGGCTGGCCGCTACGGGTACACGGTACACATAAATTCCGTCCACTTGCTCCGTGGCGGGCGCTCGGCCAAACTCAACCGTGATCAGGTGAATCTCATAGCCCTCGCGGCAGAGTTCTGGATACAGCTCAGCGACGTGGCGGGCAATCCCGCCGACGATCCGAGGGGGAAACTCCCAGGCCAGCACTAGTATCTTCATCACTCCTTGGGCTCGCTTTTGATCACGGGACGTTCGTTATGAGATTGTGACAATTCTGGACGGCAACGGCTACCGTTGGCAATCGCTCCTCGCCACTGTAGCCTGTCCCCAGGGCCGCCCGACTCAACCTCAGGCCGGTTCTAGGGCCACGAAAGTCTCATAGATGCGATCGCTCACCTCATTGATCGACACCTGCATTTGGTCGAGAAATTCATGCAGCCCCTTTTCTACCGCATCTTCAATCGTCAGATAGCCCAGTCGCGCACAGAGGCGGCCCAAGGCCCGCTCCGCCGGATTGCACCAAGTTCCCACCGGTGTATTCGTGATCTGGTGCAGGGATTGCTCGGCCTGGGCGAGGCAGAAATTGATCGAGCGGGGAAAGTGGCGGTTGAGGATCAAGAACTCGGCCACCGCCGCCGGGGTAATGCGGTGTTGCTGCTTGCGGTACATTTCATAAGCGCTGGCCGATTTTAGCAGCGCCATCCACTGAATTTGATCCAAGGGCGTCCCCACCCACTGGGCTGAGGGCAAGAGAAAGAAGTATTTCACATCAAGAATCCGAGCCGTCTTGTCGGCCCGCTCCAGCAGGCGACCTAGCTGCCCAAAGTGCCAGCCCTCATTATGGGTCATCGTAGCATCCATGACGCCCGCAAAGCGGTGGCTCGAACGCTTCACCTGGGCGAAGAAATCTGGAAGAGCTGCCATGTTCAAGGGAGTCGCGGCCGCCTCTTTGACCAGCAGATAAAAAGCGTTCACCTCCTCCCACATCTCCGACGAGATAATCTCGCGAATGGAGCGGGCATTCTCCCGAGCAAACTGGAGCACGGACATGATCGAGTTGGGATAGTCGCGGTCGAAGCTGAGGAAGTGGATCACCGTTTCAGCCGTGGCCTGGCCGCAGCGCTCTGTAAAGAGGGACGAGTCCCCAGTGGTAGTCACCAAGGGCTCCCACTGCTGGCTGACCCCGGCCGGCAGGTCTAGCATCAAGTTGAGATTGACATCAACAAAGCGGGCGATATTGTCGGCCCGTTCAATGTAGCGATTGAGCCAGTAGACGGAATCAGCAACACGACTGAGCATGGCGCGAAAGGGTGAACAAATCTTGCCGCTAACTCTAGCGCGAACGCGCCCGTCTGTCAGCCCACTGCTGCATTCCCCTCCCCAGGCCGGCCCCGGCCACCTCCGCGACGGTGTTGATCAAGCGGTAGACCGCGATCGCCCCCAACAGGACCCCCATATCCAGATTGCCGGCCAGCAGCCGCAGGGCGATCGCCTCAAAGACCCCCAGGCCCCCGGGGGCTCCCGGAATCACCATCCCTGACAGCCAGGCCAAACTATAGGCACTGGTTAGGGGCAGCAGTTGCCCCGCCGTCAGGGGGGTCAAGGCGTGGACCGTAGCCAGAAAGCCCAAACTCCGCCCGATCAAGAACACCACTTCTCCCAGAAGGGGTCGGGCAGGGTAACGCTGCACCCGCTCCACAGCCTCCGGTGCTGTCCCCGACCACCGGCCCGCCAGCCGCAGCAGGGGATTGAGGGCCCGGGGGTGGAGGCTGACTAGGACGGCTGCAAGGCCGAGCCACTGCACCCCTCCCCCGGCCTGGGGCGTCGCCCGCAGAGCTACGATTAGGCCCGAGGCCACCAGCAACAGGGCCTCCATGAGCACGCTGAGGGTGGCGATCGCCCAAGAAGCCCCCTGCCCCTGGGCGGCCCGCACCCGCCCGTAGAGATGCCAAACATTCCCCGGCAAGTACTTGGCGATATTCGTTTGCAGGTAAATCGCCGTGCTCCAGCGCCCCGAAACCGGCTGCCCCAGGGTGGCAAGAATCCAGCCCCAGACCCAGCCCGTCCAGCCATGGGCCGCTAGAGTCAGCAAAAAACTCAGCCCTAGCCAGGAGCCACGCCATTGGCTCACATCCAGAGCCAGCACCTCTTGCCAGTGGGCCCGCAAGGTTTGGCCCAGAAAGAAGAGAACCGCCCCGATCACGAGCCAGCGCAGCGCACGCTTCAGCCACGTTACCTTCAAGGGTCTTTACTCCGGTCCGGGGGCGGTAGGATCGCCTTCATAATACCAGCGGCTTTGGCGTCTCTGGAGCCGCACACTCTTGCTGTTCCAGGGCCTCAAGCCGAGCCGCATGGGGGTTGTCGAAGGCTCCGCCTTGGCGCTGATCCAGGGCCCGGGCAAACCGGTAGGCGCTGGCGTCGGTTTGCAGAGCGATGCTCTCGCGGCTGAAGCGGCAGACCCGGATTTGCAGCAACTGCGTCTCGTCGGGGACGTAGGTTTCGACCACACAGCGATCGCCCTCCGGCCCGCGAATGACTTCCACCGTAAAAACCGCTCGCTGGCTCAAAAACGGGGTGCAGGTTTTCAGATGGTCCAGAAAGGCCACGGCCCCCCCCGAGGGGAGGGGCTGGCTTTGGCGACCAAAGCCGCTAATACAGCGAGTTTCGCCCGTGGCCGGGTCTACCCAAAAGCGAGTTGGGCAGGTAGGGGGGCCGCCGGACTGGGCGATCGCCCGGGGAACTCCCGGGAGCAGCAAGCCGACACTGGCGAGGACAAAGAGGGTGAAACGTTTCATGGTTTCTGACGAAGACAGCAAGGGAGTAGGCCCCTGAGCACCAGTATCGCCCCGTTCGCCGCGCTTGTCCCCTGGCGGGGAGAAACCCTGAGGGCCGACCCTAGCGCCGCCGCGCCTGCAACTGGCGGTAGACATCGCGGGGAGTGACGCCGTGGTGAGCCATCGCCACGAGGGTGTGATAGAGCAGGTCCGCGACTTCCGCCGCGATCGCCTCGGCCTCATCATCTTTACAAGCCATGACCACTTCCGCCGCCTCTTCGCCGATTTTCTTGAGAATCTTGTTGTCGCCGCCCTGGAGGAGCTTGCAGGTGTAGGAATCGGGCTGGGGGTGGTCGCGGCGATCGCAAATGACCCCATAGACCTGAGAGAGCAAGTCCGGCGGTGGGGCTTGCTTGCCCGTGCTGGTTTGGTGGAAGCAACTGCGTTCGCCCGTGTGGCAGGCAATGTTTCCGACTTGCTCAATCGTCAGCAGGAGCGCATCACTGTCGCAGTCATAGCGAATCGCCTGCACATTTTGCCAGTGGCCTGAGGTCGCGCCCTTGGGCCACAGTTCCTGGCGCGAGCGGCTCCAGTACCAGGCCTGGCCGGTCTCCAGGGTTTTTTCCAGAGACTCGCGATTCATCCAGGCCATCATCAGCACCGTGCCATCCAGGTAGTCCTGGGCGATCGCCGGCACCAGCCCCTGCTCGTTGTAGCGAATCTCATCCAGCGGCAGCGTTAGCATCGTCATAGTGGGGAAGCAAATGATTACGGATTCGTCCCTCAAAAGCGGGCCGTGAAGCCACCGCCAGCTGTCAGGGTGAATCCAAGCATTGGGATAGCCCGAGGGTACTGCGATCGCGCCCTAGTTGTAAACTGCTGTCCCAGGGGTCATGAGCCCTGAACCCAAGCCTCCACAGCCGCTGGAGCCTTGGGGAGAGCCGCCGAGAGCACCTCCGCTCCCGTCGCTGTTACCAGCACGTCGTCCTCGATCCGAATCCCCCGTACATCGGCAAACTGGGCTAAGCGCTCCCAGTTCACACAGTCGCGGTACAGGTCGCGTCGGGCTGGGTCCTGGAGCAGGGCCGGCCCTTGATAAAATCCCGGTTCAACCGTCACGACCATGCCCGCTTGGAGCGGTCGATCCAGGCGCAGGAAGGCGAGGCCGAAGCGATCGCTCCGCTGGCGTCCGGGGGCATAGCCCGCCAGATCCCCCAAGTCTTCCAGATCATGGACATCCAGCCCCAGCAAGTGCCCGATCCCGTGCGGGAAAAAGAGGGCATGAGCATCACGGTCTACCAAGGTCTCCGGCTGCCCCCGCAGAATCCCCAGGTCCACCAGGCCTGCCGCCAAGGTGTGGGCGGCTTGTAAATGAATAGCCCGATACTCCACCCCCGGCCGAATCGCCGCGATGCCAGCCTCCTGAGCCGCAAGCACCACCTCATAAAGGGCCCGCTGGGTGGCCGAAAAGCGGCCCCGCGCGGGAACGGTTCTCGTGATATCCGCTGCCCAACCGCCGGGGCTTTCGGCCCCCGCATCCATGAGCAGCAGATCCTGGGGGGCGATCGCCCGGTGGTAGCGGTTATTGTGGAGCACTTCCCCGGCGACCGTGACGATGCTGGGGTAGGCCCAGGCGAGATCCCGGGCGAGCAACTCGGCCTCCAGAGCCGCCCGTACTTCGGCCTCGCGCTGGGCTCGGGGCAGGGCCCGCACCCCGGCTTGGTGGGCAGCGACGCTGGCGGCGACGGCCTGGCGGAGTTCGGCGATCGCCGCCGCATCGTGGCGGAGTCGGAGCTGGATTATCGCCTCGGCCAGAGCGCGATCGCCCCCTTGGCTCTCGGCCCCCGGCCGCACCGGCCGCTGGAGCCAGGCCGCCTGCTGAGCGCGCTGGGCCGCATCCGGCAGCCCGATCGTCGCCACCTTGGGCCCACGCGGAACCGCCGCTAGGGGATAGGCTGCCACCGCCGCGATCGCCGCCGCCAGCTCATCCCGGCTCGGGGTCGGCCCATGCCAAAGAGCGCTAGACGAACTAGGTTCATCCATATAAAGCGTCAGGCGGCCGGCCTCAAGCTGGATCACCGCCTGCTCCAGGTTCAGACCGGCAAAGTAGAGAAAGTGGCTACTAGCCCGAAAGGGGTAACGATTGGCCGCAAAGTTGCGGGGCGGAGCCTGGCCTGACCAGAGCAAGACTGAGCTGGTCCCAGGGACGGCGAGCCGCTGGCGGCGGGCCTCGAGGGCCGCGAGGGTCTGGGAGGTTAACATTGTCAGCATCAACAGAGGCAGCAAGGTCACGCCCTGACGGCCTAACCCATGTTGACAATCGGTTAGGTTGGGTCTAGCAAAACCCAACCGCTGCTAAGGATGGCGTTGGATTTCTTGGGTTCACCCAACCTAAAGATTCTCAAGCGCTTGGGGCTGGTATCAGGCCATCAGGTTCACGCCTCCCAGTGTAGAGGGGTAGACGCTGAGCGCAGGCCGGCAGGCCGAGGGTGAACGAAAAAAAGCGCGGCTCCCCTGAATTTCGAGCTAGGGTTCAAGGAGCAGAGTATCGTCCTCTGCGAGCGATATTTACAGTTAATAGACTTAATCTGCTTACCTGCTCAAAAGTGTGGCCCTCTTCCGCGTTACGGAGGCCCCCTGCGAGACGCTGCTGCGCGTCTACATCCCCCGGCTTCTGCTCCCAAAGCGGGGAGAAATGGGGTCCTCACCCTCCGGCTCCTTCGCCTAAAGTGGGGAGAAGGGGAGCTAAGCGTTTCAACTCGGCGTCAACGGACCAACTCGTGAGAGCGGGAAAACTTCACGGTAGTAGATACAAAAATTTATTTTGCTTCATGAAAATTAATGGTTACGGTCCCAATTCCAAAGACTTACCGGGGTTTTGATCGGTTCGTTAAGAGCAGCCAATATCATAGGTAGATCGGGGAAGCACGCTTAAAACATCTTGCTCAGGACCGTCAGTATTGCAATTGACAGATCAGCATGAATCAGGTAAATGGCTGTCGCTTAGAACCTTGTCCCCTAGGCCAGCAATACCAACCCTTTTGTTGTGTACCTCTGTTCTCTGGGGCTCTACCCTGGCTGTTCGACCTTGGGGGTGCTGTCGGAGTTGTATTCTTCCACTTTGGGGAGGCGACGACGGCGGCTTGGCCATCCTTGACGCCGCTGCCCTTGCAGGACTGGAGCTATGCCCTGCTGGTGGCCCTAGGCCTGGCGGCTAGCATTGTGCTACTGCGCGTTGCCCGGCGTCTGCGGCGGGATGTGCAGGGGCTGCGGGCGGCCAATGAACGCTTGCAAACGCAGTTTCAGAGCTGCCAAGTCGAGCGCTATCGCTGCGAGGTGAAGGACCGCAGTCTCCAAGCTCAGGCCCAGTACTGGCGATCGCAGTATCAGAAGTTGCCCTTCCCGGCCTATACCTGGCACCGCCGCCAGGATGTCTTGGTGCTGGCGGACTGCAACGAGGCGGCGATCGCCCGTAGCCAAGGGGCCGTCTTCACGGACCTCGGCCAGGCTACCAGCCCCATCTTCTCGGACCCGGAGCAAGTGCAACAGGCCGTGCAGGCTTGCTGGGCGACGGGCCGTAACAGCCAGGGCCCCCTCCATACCCTTGAGGCCGGCGGCCGGACCCAGGATTGGCAGGCCCACTACTGCTACCTTGAGGCCCAGGGGGTGCTTTTGGTCTTGCAGGATACGACCACCGCTCAAGCCCTCGCCGTCGCCGCCGAACGCTATGCCCGCCAGCAGACGGCGGCGGTCCGCCTCAGCCGGTTGGGACTCCGGGCCTTGGTGCTGGAGGACTATTTGCAGCAGGTGGCGGTCTTAGCCGCTGAGACCTTGGGGGTCAACTTTAGCCAGGTGCTGGAACTCCTCCCCAATGAGAGCGCGTTTTTGCTGCGGGCGGGGTGTGGCTGGCCCGAATCCACCCTGGGCAGTGCTACGATGACGGCGGCCGCCAGTTCATTTCCGGGCTACGTCCGCCAGGGCGATCGCCCGGTGCGCTTTGATGACTTGCCCCTAGAGACGCGCTTCCGGGGCTCGACCCTGCTCCACAATGGGGGGGTGGCCAGCGGCCTTGGGGTTCCTATCCACACGACCCAAGGGTTTTATGGCGTGCTGGGGGTGTATGCTGACTGGCCGGAAGCCTTGAGCGATGCTGATGAGCCGTTCTTGCAATTGGCGGCGGCCGCGATCGCCAGCGCGGTGGAGCGCGATCGCCAGCAAGCCCAACTCCGCCTCTTGGAGCGAGCGATCAACGCCAGTAGTAACGGCATCTTCATCAGCGACGCCCTCGCCAGTGATGCTGCCCTGCTCTATGTCAACCCCGGCTTTGAGCGCCTCACGGGCTACAGCGCCAGCGACGCCCTCGGACAGAGCATCCACTTCCTGGCCGGCCCCGACACCGATCCTCAACCACAACGGGAGTTGCGAGCTGCCCTCTTTCGGGGCAGTGAGTTCCACGCCAGCCTGCGCTACTACCGCCAGGATGGCTCGGAGTTTTGGAACGACCTCTACATCGCCCCCGTGCGCGATGCTCAAGGCTATCTCACCCACTTTATTGGCGTCCAAACCGACATCACCGAGCGCAAACGAGTCGAAGCTGCCCTCCGCAGCGAGCGCGACTTGCTCAATGGCATCATGCAAACCAGTGTGGCCGCGATTGTGGTGCTCGATGCCAGGGGCCGGATCACCTTCGCTAATGACCAGGCCGAGAAACTTTTGGGCTTGACTCCCTCGGAACTAGAAGCCCACAGCTACAACGCCCCAACTTGGAAAATCACGGACTTTGAGGGGCGGCCGTTCCCCGAGGAGCAACTGCCCTTTGTGCAGGTGCTGGCCACGGGGCGGCCGGTATTCAGTGTGCGCCAGGCGATTGAGTGGCCCGATGGCAGCCGCCGCTACCTGTCGATCAATGGCGCACCCCTTCAGGACGAAAGCGGCGCGATCGCCAGTGTGGTCTGTTCCGTTACCGACATTACCGACCAGTTCTATTCCGAGCAGGCCCTGCGCCAGAGTGAGGAGCAGTTCCGCCACCTGTTTGCCCTCGCCCCGATTGGCATGATGTTGGCGAGCCTGGACGGCCGGATTCTTCAGACCAACCCCGCCCTCTGTGAGGCCCTCGAGTACCAGGCCCAAGAACTCCTAGACCGGAGCGTACTGGATCTAACTCACCCCGAGGATCGGGCGGTGGACTTTGCCACCACCCAGCAAATGCTACTAGGCGAGATCACGGACTACAAGCTGGAAAAACGCCTCCTAGCGAAGAGTGGGCGGGTCGTTCACGCGCTTTTGCAGGTGGTGCTGCTGACCGATGACCACGGCAATCCCAGCCATACCCTGAGCCAGATCGTTGATATTACGGAGCATAAGCAGGCGGAAGCGGCCCTGTGGCTGAGCGAACAGCGGCTGGAGGGCATCCTCGACTCCATCGATGATGTTGTTTGGTCAAGTAGTGCTGAGACGTTTACCCCCCTCTACCTCAATCCAGGAGCCGAGCGGATTTATGGGCGCGCTGTGGATGATTTCTTCCTCAACCCTACCCTTTGGCTCGATGCCATCCACCCCGAGGATCGCCCGGAGGTGCTCCAGAAGATCGAGACCTTCAAGCAACAGCAAAATAGCCTCGAGGCCGAATACCGCATTCAGCGCCCGGATGGCACGGAGCGCTGGCTCTATACCCGCTGTCGGCTGGTGCGGGATGAGCACGGCCGGCCGGTCCGCGTGGACGGTATCAGTAACGATGTGACGGAACGCAAGCAGGCCGAGGCGCAACTGCGTCACAGCGCCTTCTACGATGCCCTGACGGATTTGCCGAATCGGTCTCTGTTTATTGACCGGCTCTGGCATACGATCCGGCGGGCCAAGCGACGCCAGGGCTATCTGTTTGCTGTGCTCTTTCTCGACCTCGATTCTTTCAAGGTCATCAATGACAGCTTGGGTCATGATGTGGGCGATCGCCTGCTGGTGGCGATCGCCCGCCGCCTAGAGGGCTGCCTGCGCCCCAGCGATACCCTCGCTCGCCTCGGCGGGGACGAGTTCGCGGTTCTGCTGGAAGAACTCCAGCAGAACCAGGACGCCGCGCAAGTGGCCAAGACGATTGCCCAGGAGTTGCAGCGACCTTTCAAGATTGCCGGCCAGGAAATCTACACCAACGCCAGCATCGGCATTGCCTTGAGTTGCCTGGGGGAGGAAAAACCCGTCACCTTTGGGGAGCCGTGGCCGGTAACCCCGACGATTGACTATGAACAGCCGGAAGACTTGCTGCGAGATGCTGACACAGCCATGTACCGGGCCAAGTTCTCGGGCAAGGGACGCTATGCGATCTTTGACCGACAGATGCACGAGCAGGCGATCGCCCGCCTCCGCCTGGAAACGGACCTACGCCACGCCTTTGAGCGGGGCGAGTTCAGCCTGCATTACCAACCCATCGTTTCCTTAGTGACCCACAATTTGGCCGGCTTTGAGGCCCTCCTGCGCTGGCAGCATCCCCAGCAGGGCAGGATCTCCCCCGTCCAGTTCATCCCAATTGCTGAGGAAATTGGCCTGATCATTCCCTTGGGCCAATGGGTCCTGCGGGAGGCCGCACGCCAACTCCACCGTTGGCAGACGGCTTATCCCCAGCACCACAGTCTCACGGTCAGCGTTAACCTCTCCAGCAAGCAGCTCCGGGAGCCCAGCTTGCTGGATCAGATCGATACAATTCTCAGGGAAACGGAGCTGGACTATGCCTCCCTGCGGCTGGAGGTGACGGAGAGTATGTTGATGGAGAATGCTGAGGCTGCTACCAAGCTCCTGTGTGCTCTGCGCGATCGCCATATCCAGATCGGCATCGACGACTTCGGGACTGGCTACTCGTCCCTCAGCTACTTGCACCGTCTCCCCGCCCACACCCTGAAAATTGACCGCTCCTTTGTCGCCCGCATGAATCCCGATGGCAGCAATGCTGAGATTGTCCGCGCTATCATCACCCTCGCTCACGCCCTCGATATGGAGGTCGTCGCCGAGGGCATTGAAACCGTGGCTCAACTCCAGCACCTACGCCAACTGGGCTGTGAATATGGCCAGGGCTACTTCCTCGCGCCGCCCCTGCCCCCCGAAGCAGCCGAAGCTATGATCGTCGCTGGTCTGAGCCCAGTTCCCCTCGGTCCTCCTTCCTACCTGTAGCGCCCAAAGCGCTAACGCTGCTGCAAACCCTTGCTTATCTGTCGGTTGAGTTGACGCAGAAAATCCAACGCAATCCTGGCTGCTACGATTCAGAGACGGGGATTGTGCCCCGTCGCCGCTATACCCACTCTCTTCCATGAGTTCACCATGCTCAACCCTCCCAATCCAGCAGACTTGGCGGGCCGATCTAGCCCGAGAAAATTCCATCTTGCCCTGGGAGTTGCGGATCTTGAGCGCACCGTCGCCGATTATAGCCAGCGCCTGGGCCGAGAACCGGACTTGGTGATTCCTGGGGAGTACGCTCTCTGGCGCACGGCCGCTCTCAATGTGTCAGTCCGGAAAACGGGGGACGATGCCACCGGTACACTGCGGCATCTCGGCTGGGAAACGGATGCGGCTGAGACCTTTTCGAGCGAGACGGACTGTAACGGGATTGTGTGGGAGCAATTCACCGCAGCGCAGCAAGCCCAAGAAATTCAGGCCCTGTGGCCGAACGTGGTGTACCGGCCTTGACGGCCCGACCCGCAGCCCCAAGCCTTTGATAATTCCTCAAAACGCTCCCAGCCCCCGTAGTTGCGCTTCAGCGCTCTTCGTCCCCCCAAAACCACCTTTGTGGCGCTTCAGCGTTCCCTACTGGTGCGGCTCACCCTGCTACCAGTCCTCATCGCGGTGCGATCGCCTGGGACTCTCCCAGCTATCTTCCAGCCGTGCTTCGATCTCGACGGGGGGCGGGCGGGAGATCGGGGGGGCAAACTCGAGGGGTTCCTCCGGCGGGAGATCGTCCCGGTCGAGGAGGAGAGTTGTGCGTAGGGGCTGGATGGCTTTGGCGATCGCATCCTTCACGAAGGCCTGAATGAATTCATCCTTTTGCACCAGCTTGAACTGCTGCTGCACCACTTCCGTCATGCCGCCATCGCCCCAGTCTTGGTCGTGGCGGAAATATTCGATAAAGCTCTTGCCAGCAATGCGGGTCAAGTAGGCGGCCGTGACTCCCTGCACGCTCTTGCCCACGAGGTAGGTCGCGACATTGAGTTGCAGGGCCGTCGTGACCAGTTGCAGGGCTCCCTTGACAGCCCCCAAGCTCACCAAGGTCTTGGCGAGGGAAAGGGCTAGCTCCCGCCCCCGCTCCAGGTTCAGTTCGCAGCCATAGACCTTCCCCAGTTCCACGACCATTTGGGCATTCACGGCGGCGGTGGCCAGGAGATCGACGACGGGTAAGGGCATGACGGCGATCGCCCCGGCCCCCACCCACTGGTAGCGGTCTACAATCTTGTCGGCCTGACGGCGGCGCTGCTTGTCCAAGAAGCGGCGGGCGTCCTCCCCGAGGCGCTGAGATTGCAGCAGGATATTGTCTGCTACCAAGTCTTCCCCCTCGGCCCGCAGAACGGCGGCTAAATGCTTCACTAAAGGCAGAACGTCCGGCTGGGGTTCTAGCCAGTGGCCCTCGGATTCATAGGGCTGGGGGCGAGCGCTGACGGCCACGATGTCCGAGGGCGCGATCAGGCTCCGGAGGCGCTCCCGCAGGCGGGCTAGGATCAGCTCCAGATCGGCCTCGTTGTAGAGATCGCGCTTGTTCAGCACCACGAGGGAGCGCTTGCCAATTTCCGCCAGGGTACTCAGGGGCGCATATTCCGACTGGCGCAGGTCATTATCGAGCACAAAGAGCAGCAGATCGGCTTCCGCCGCCAACTGGCGCGCAATCTGGGCTCGCTCGCTCCCGGCCTCGCCCATTTCCAAAATCCCGGGCGTATCCGTCAGCCAAATCTCGCGCCCCAGCCCGAGCAAGCGCAGGCGGTAGGTTTCGCCCATCTGGGTCGTGCCCATGGGAGCCCCTACCTCTCCGACCACCCGACCGATCAGGGCATTGATCACCGAGGTTTTCCCGGCCGAGCCCGTGCCAAAGACGGCCACGCGCACATCCCCTCGGGCGAGGTTAGCCTCGATCTCGCGCGATCGCGTCAGCAGGGCCTGGCGCGCTACCTCATCGCTGATCTGTTCTACCTGCTGCCGCACGGCGGCCAGATTCTGGCTCGCCACCAAGGCCTTCTGCTCCGGCAGCGGCTCCGTCAACCGCCGGGAGCGACGGCGGCGGGGCTGGAGCGTCAGGTTGAAATAGTAGACAAAGGCCGCGATCAGCAGGCCCAGCAGCACCAACAGCAGCAGCAGCAGCAAATTGGCGAGCAGGGGGGTGGTAAAGGCGATCTGGATGTAGAGCCGGTAGAGCGAATTCACTAGCCACAGCATCAGCCCAAGGATCAGGCAGAGACCGACAATGAGGGTGATGAGGCGCGGCAGCGGCATGGGGAGTTAACGGAACAGCTCGTCAAAGATGCGGAAAAAGTTGATGAAGCTAAAAAAGCCGCCCACGGGGGCCAGGATTGAGCTTAGGGAATCGGAAACCGTGCTGAGGGTGGAGCGGTTGACGACGATGACATCGTTATTAAGCAGAATGGGGTTGCGCTGATCGTCAATATTGCGGGCTAGATCCACGTCAATCGTGCGCCGCTCCACCGTGCCATTGGGGTTGAGGCGGATCAGTTCGACGTTGGTGCGGCGGGCGCGGTTGTTAAAGCCGCCCGCTGCTAGGAGGGCCTGGTTCAAGGGAGTGTTGGGGGGTAATTCCTGGGAGCCGCCGCTGACGACTTCGCCGATGACATTGACCCGAATGGTGCTGGGAGAAAAGTTGGCGGTGGCGAGGGCCTGGGCTTCTGCGACATCAATGGCCTCGGCCTTGGGTACAAGGATCGTATCCCCCGCTTGCAAGAGGGGATCTTGGCTGAGGTCCCCGGCTTGCAGCAGTTGCCAGAGGTCGATCTGCACCTCTTCTACCGTGCCGTTGCGGGTGGTGCGGCGCAGGCGGAGGTTGCGGATATCGGCCTGGGAGGTGATGCCGCCCGCTGTTTCAATGGCGCGGGTGATCGAGGGGGGCTCCTCGCTGTCCGCGCCGACGGTGTAGGCTCCGGGGCGGGAGACTTCGCCAATGATCGCAATCGGAAACGGGGCGCGGGCCCCGGGGGCAAAGCTGGCATTGGCGAGCTGGCGAGTGGCGATCGCGTCAATGCCCCTCACGGTGGGGATGTAGAGCTGATCCCCGTCTCGAAGCACGATGTCCTGGCTGAGATCGCCTTCCTGGAGTAAGGCCCAGAGATCGGCCACGAAGGTGCGGGTTTCCCCTTGGTAGGTGCGGCGGATCTCGACTTGGCGCACATCGGCTGCGAGGGTGATGCCCTGGGCCAGGCCAAGGGCTTCGGTAATCGTGGGAAATTGGCGGTTGTTGGCGAGGTTGATGGTGTAGGGGCCCGGTTGGTTGACTTCGCCAGCCACAGCCAGCGTCACGGGGCGGGGGGCGATCAGGCCGACCGTCACGAGGGGCCGCACCAGAAACTGGCGATAGCGGTTGGCTAAGCGCTCAGCCGCTTGGGGCAGAGTGAGGTCTTGGACCGGAATCGTACCGATGAGGGGCAGGTTGAGGGTGCCATCGACAAGAACCGGGTACTCGCCGCTGTATTCGGGCACTTCAAAAATGTCGATGTGAATGCGATCACCTGCTCCCAGGGTATAGGCCCCTGGAGTCGGCAGGGTCAGGGACGGGGGGGGCGAGGCGAGGGGGGCAGGGAGCGGGGGGAGTTGGGCCTGGGCTGGGGCGGCCGTGAGTCCGAGGCTACTCGCGATCGCCAAGGAAGCGAGCCAAGGGAGGGGGGTGGAAATCACGAGGGGCCTCCCAGGCGATCCGCCAAGTCCGGTTCGCTGTCGCTGCTGAAATAGCGGTGGTAGTAGTAGTAGGAGCCAGAGCGGTAGTTCTTGGCCCCGTTGGCGATGAGGCCCGTCACGGCCACTTGCCCCACATTCAGCCCTTCGATGGCCTGTTTCAGCAGGGTGCGATCTGTCCAGCCCAGCCGCGCCACCAGCAGCATCACATCCACCTGGGCGGCGAGGAACTTGGCATCGGCCAAGCCCAGGAGGGGTGGGGTGTCAAACACCACGAGGTCAAACTGCTGGCGGAAGTGCTCCGTGAGGCTCCGCATTTTTTGCGACGAGAGCAGCCGGGTGGGGTCGGGGGGAATCTGACCGGAGGTGAGGATAAACAGGTTGTCATCTAGGGGCGATCGCTGGATCAGGTCATCCACTTCGATATCCATCGAAATCGCGTGGGAGAGGCCCCAGACATTGGGCAGATCGGTCATGGCGTGAACCTGGGGCCGCCGCAGATCTGCATCCACCAGCAGCACTCGCTGCCCCATGGCCGCCGCCGCCTGGGCCAGGTGAACGGCGGTGGTGGACTTGCCCTCCAGGGGCACCGAGGAGCTGATCACCAGGGCCTTGAGGGGCTTATCCGGGGTCAGAAACGAGAGGTTGGCATTGAGGCTACGGAAGGCCTCCAGGAAAGGGGAGGCGCGGTAACGGCGGCCGCCGGGAACCGGCAGCGGCAGAGGGGCGGCTCGCTCGCCCCCACGCCGGGCTTTGAAGTCTTTGCGATAGGGCACGACGCCCAGCAAGGGGAGTTTGATCGTGTCCTTGAGGTCTTCGGGGGAGTGGAAGCGCACATCGAGCTTCTCCGCGATCAGGGCCGCGCCGATGCCTGCCAAGAGGCCCGCCACAGCTCCCAGGAGGATGCCCCGGGGCACATCGGGGGCAATCGGGTAGTAGGGGATTTCGGGGGCCAGCAGCAGTTCCCAGGCCATGCCCTGCTGGGCGGCTTCGATTTGCAGGTCTTCCTGGACCGAGAGGAAGCGATTGAGGCTGTCGGTGGCAACTTCAAGGCGGCGCTCTAGGTCGGTGTGCTCCCGGCTGAGGGCCGCCATCGTCTGGACTTGGCGACGGGCTTCCACCTCCGCCAGGGCGAGGGCCGCCGAGCGCACGCTGAGGGTCTGCTCGCGGTTGGTGGTCTCGATCAGTTGCTTGGTGAGGTCGAGGCGAATTTGGTTGGGGGAGGCGGCCAGGGCCGCCGCATCAGCCGTGGCCGCCTCCGGACCGAGGACGGCGATCGCCTCGCGGCGCAGCAGGGGCAGGAGGTTGTCACGGCGATCGCGCAGGGCCTGCATCGTCGGACTCGCCGGGGTGAAGCGGGCCGACTCCAGGGCGATCTGGGTCTCGATCTTTTGCAACTCATTCAGCAGCGCTTGGTAGCGGGGTGCTTCGCTCAAGGCCGTGAGGGTGACAGCCTGATCCAGCTCCAGTTGCAACTGCTGATCGAGCTTTTGTTGCAGGGTGCGGGCTTCCTTCAGCTCCGTCTCCGTCGCTGCCCGGGCTTCGCGAATCTGGTTGAGACGGTTGGAGGCCGCTTCGCCTTGAAGGTTGGGGTTAAGCAAGTCGTGCTGTTGCTGAAAGGCTTGCAGCTCCGCTTGCAGTTCATCGACGCGGCTTTCCAGTTGCGGCAACTGCCCCTCGACAAACTCCAGCCCCTTGCGGTTGCCCGTCCGTTGCTCCCGCTGGGAGTAGGCGATGTAGCCAGCGGCAATGTTCTCCAGCACGTATTGAATTTTCTGGGGATCGGAGTCTTGATAGCTGACCTCGATAATCTTGGTCTCCGGGACGCGGCCGACGTAGAGGCCGTTCATCAGCGTGCCGTAGTCAAGCTCAGGATAGCGATCCTGGATCGCGGCGATGATCGGTGCAAGCTGCTCAGGACTGGTCAGGACTTCGATCTGGGTGCTGTAGTCTAGCTGCAAGCCGAGCTGACCGAGTAAGCGCTCGCTGAAGCGGTCAAAGCGCTCATCACTGGCGATGGGTTCTACCAAGAGGCGGAATTGGCTGCGATAGGTGGGGGGCTCGTTGAGGACACGAACTGTCACGGTCGTCGTCACCGCCGCGCTGACCAAGAGTAACAACCACCAGCGCCGCCACAAGACCGAGAGGGCGTGCCGTAGATTGAGGGCGTCTTCCTCGACCTTGGCTCCTCCAAAGCCATCGGTCAGGCCGCTAGGCGGAGGTAGGGGCGCGCCTCCAGGGAGGGGGGGTTGCGAGTTCAGGTTGGAAACCATAGGGGTGAAGATGCAGGCTGGGCGATGGCAACGGCCGAGGGAGGGGCGGGCTCAGGAGATCGAGGGGAGAACTCTATGATAGACAGCGCGGGGCGAGATTCCCGCCAGGCGGCTCAGCGAACCCCCCAGGCTAGGGGCGGCCTGGGGGAATTCAGCGCCCTAGTCCCGCGACAGGGCCATCACAATCCGCAACACATACCAGAACAGCAGCGCCACCGAGGCGAACAGTTCTAGGGCGGCCGCGACGTGCTGGCCGGGCCGGTAGTGGTGCAGGATGTTGGAGGTGTCGTATAAAATCGCACCACTGGCGAGCACGACCATAAAGACGGAGAAGAACAGCCCGAGGCTAAAGCCAAAGATGAGGCTGCAAATAATCAGCCCCAGGGCCAGGAAACCGCCCAGCATCAGCGCGCCCCGCAGGAAGGAAAAATCGCTGCGAGTGATGAAGGCGATCGCCGTCAAGCCTGCAAACATCAGCCCCGTCAGCACCGCTGCTGTGGGGAGAACACTGGGACTAGAAAAGGCCACCGCGATGTAGATCAGCGGCACAAAAATGATCGCCTCGAACAGGACATAGAGGCCCAAGCCCAAGTACTGAAGCTGAACGGAGGATGTGCTCTGGGCCAGGCTGCGGGCCAACCAACCCAGAAGCACAAAGGCTCCTAAGACTAGCATCCAGCCAATCCCACTGCTGATGAGCGGGATCATGACCGGGGCCAACAACGGCACGAGGACAATCTCGAGCCCCAAGAAGGCCGCCACCGCTCCCGCAAGGTGCAGATAGGTTTTGCGAATGAACTCGGCGCGCTCACTGGGTCGCGCCTGGGCAACAGTTAGCGTCATAGCGTTTCTCGTGAGACATCTCCATCAGCAACATGCAGCCAGTCGGGCTCATCCCAGGGCTGGCCAAGCATTGCTTCTAATGTAGCGCTCGTAGGACGCCTTGGTAGGGGGGAACCGGGCGATCGGGTGGACGGAAAAAAAAGCGCGGCTCCCCTGAATTTTGAACGCTGGTTCCAGGAGCCGAGGGTCGCTCTCTTCCGCGTTACCGGGCCCTCATCCCCCGGCCCCTGCTCCCAAGGCTGGGAGAAGGGGAGTTAGAAGTCCCTCAGTGTTACGGGGCCCTCATCCCCCAGCCCCTTCTCCCAAGGCTGGGAGAAGGGGAGCCCTCATCCCCTGGCCCCTGCTCCCAAGGCTGGGAGAAGGGGAGTTAGAAGCCCCTCAGTGTTACGGGGCTCTCATCCCCCGGCCCCTGCTCCCAAGGCTGGGAGAAGGGGAGCCCTCATCCCCCGGCCCCTTCTCCCAAGGCTGGGAGAAGGGGAGTTAGAAGTCCTGCTCCCGCTCTGGGAGTGGGATTTAGGGTGAGGGCCCGTCTGAAGCGATGGCGGAACAAGCCATAACCTGGTTTCGGCCCGCAGGAACGACTCCAGAACTACGACGACACGAGAGCACCGTAGAGGAGGCCCGATAGGGTTGCCATGCTCACGACTAACGCAACGAAGACCACTGTTTTCTGCGTGCCGATGATGCTGCGAATTACCAGCATGTTGGGCAGGGAGAGGGCGGGACCGGCTAGGAGCAGGGCCAGGGCCGGACCGGGCCCCATGCCGTTGCCGATCAGGCCCTGGAGGATCGGTACTTCCGTGAGGGTGGCAAAGTACATGAAGGCCCCGGCGATCGCCGCGAAGAAATTCGCGCTCAGGGAGTTGCCCCCTACCGCCCAGATCACCCATTGGCTCGGAATCAACCCCTCCTGGTCAGGACGACCTAGAAAGGCTCCCGCCAATAGCACCCCCAGCAAGAGTAGGGGCAGGATCTGCTTGGCATAGTCCCAGGAGGTCTCGAACCAGGCCTCGCCATCCCCTGAGCTGGTGCTGGTCAGCCAGGACAGGCCGATCATCGCGGCGCCAAAGGGGAGCAGGGGCTGAGCTGCAAACTGCCAAGCCAGCACGCCAGTGACGCCGACTACCAGAAGCACCTTGCCCCGCTGGAGCTGGAACCAGCCGATCAGCACCGCAGCCAATCCCAGGCCCAGGAGCCCCGTGATCCACCATTTCAGGCCTGCGATCAGGGCCCAGAGACCCTGATCGGTCTCGGGCTGGGCCCAGTTGGCAAAGATCAAAATCCCTACCAGGAGAGCAAAGAAGCAGGCTGTTTGCCAGAGGGGGCGTGCCGTTTCCTCGTCCCCCAGGAGCGCTTTGGCGACTACGGGGGGCCGGGTTTCGTGACGAAATAGGAACTGCATCGTCACACCGATCACAATGCTGAAGGCGATCGCCCCGATGGCTCGGGCCAGCCCCAACTGTAAGCCCAATACTCGAGCTGTCAAGATGATCGCCAGCACATTGATCGCCGGGCCGGAGTAGAGAAAGGCGATCGCCGGCCCCAGCCCAGCCCCCATCCGATAAATGCCCGCAAATAGGGGCAGAACGGTGCAGGAGCAAACGGCTAAAATTGTGCCGGAAACCGAGGCAACCCCATAGGCAAGGAGGGGATTGGCCTTGGCTCCGAGGTATTTCATCACCGCATCTTGGCTGAGGAAAACGGCGATCGCCCCGGCAATGAAAAAGGCCGGCAGCAGGCACAAAATCACGTGTTCTTGGGCATACCAACGCACGAGGTAGAGGGCTTCCCAGAAGGCATTTTGTAACCGTTCGGACTGTTGGATTAGCTCAACGGGCAGATAGAAGCAGACTAGAAAGATCGCTAGGATACCGATGAGGGGTTTCCATTGCGATCGCCAAAACGAAGAGATTTGCATCATGGCCTAGACTCGGGAAAGGGTGCAAAGGATTTGTTGAATGCTTGGATTTTTGACCACAGAAATCCCCCAGCGAAGCCGCTCTCTCAGAGCAAGGGACCTTGAGATGTGGGGGAGTTTTTGTCGCGCTGATTTGACAAACTGGTATTACCCAGCCGCCGTCAGCAGGGGTTGAATCTCCTCAGGCGTGGCCACTTTCCCCTGACTCACCAACGTCCCATTCACCATGAGGGCCGGGGTTTTCATCACCCCGCGCTCCGCGATCTTCATCGGGTCGGTGATGTGGTGAACCTCGGCAGTGATCGCCAAGGCGGCGATCGCCTGCCGGGCATTGGCCTCCAGTTGCTGGCACTTTTTGCAGCCGGTTCCCAATACTTCAACGGTGAGGGTGCTCATCTTCGGTCTCCCAAGTAAAGTTCAAGCGTTAACCCTCAGGATAAACTCTATACCTGAGTATAATGTCAAGCACTGATGGGAGATTTGGGGTTGGGAGCATCGCCGTTTGGCCGCATCTCAGTTCGGCAAGTTTGCCCCCTCTGCGAGAAGCCGCTGCGCGTCTACATCCCCCAGCCCCTTCTCCCAAGGAGGGCGAAGGGGAGTCTCCAAAGGGAGATGCACCCGTTATGCTGCGTTACTGCTCCTGGCTCGCCCCCGTTGAGCGTGCTTCGTCGAGGACAGTACAAGGGCGATCGCGATCCGCGACCGCCAGTCGAACGTGGCACTTCTCCACAAGGGGAACCAGTTCAGCCCGCAGTTGCTGAAGTTGCTGAATTTGGGTCTCTAGATGCTGAAGCTTGGCAACTAAGCGATCATACAGGGCTTTGCAGGTGAGGGATTGTTGCTCCTTCAGGGTCAAAATATCTTTGATCTCCTCCAGAGTTAGCCCCAAGGCCTTCGCACGACTAATGAAGGCCAAGCGCTCGACATCCTGGGGGCTAAACAGCCGGTAGCCAGCCTGATTGCGTGGGGGTGGCGGAATCAAACCAATCCGCTCGTAGAAGTAGAGGGTTTGGGGATTTAGGTTAAGCTGGCGCGCAACATCTTTGACTTGGAACATATAGCCTGTTCAGTATTTCATGAGTACAGTGGCAGCATTTATAGCAATTTCTGAATTCATAAGCTATGGTCTGAAGCCTCTCGCAGGGGCATCTCAGTCAGGCAAGTTTGCCCCCTCTGCGAGAAGCCGCTGCGCGTCTACCTCCCTCGGCCCCTCAGGTAGGGCGAAGGGGAGTCTCCGATGAGCGATCGCCAAGCCATGATCACTGGCGATCTTGGCGCGATCGCCGACTTATCGTTGTCTCAAACAATTTTGCGACCCTCTGAAATGGCTGCAATTCTTGCTTAGCAAGGATTTCGTGGTTGACCCGTCTCATCCTTAACGGAAACGACTTAACTCCCTTGTTTTGCTTTCAGGGGTTGTCGCGAATTGTGGTTTTGGCGCTGAGGCGCAACGAATAGAACCCCGGCTAAGCGTCCGATTGCGGCGATCGCGAGCCCGCCGCCTGACGAAACCAGCGAGGGACAAGGAGGAGAAAGTAGGTCCACCAGAGAGCGATCGCGCCGCTCAGGGGCAGGGTCAGCCAGAGCGATCGCGTCAGGCCCCAGGCCCCGGCCACGAGCAGCGCTCCCGTCAGTAGGATCGACCAAGGCTGGCACCACCAGGGCTTGTAAGCCCAAATACTTGGGGGAGTGGTTAGGGGCTCCGGGGGCAAGGGCCTCATGCTCCCTCCCCTTGCAAAGCTGCTTTTAACTCCCGACAGAAGGCTGCCACCGCTGTCAAGCCCGCCGCTGGTTCTGCGCTGGCAAGGCGTTGCACCATGGCGCTGCCGACGATCGCCGCATCAGCTCCCCAGTCCTTGACCTGGCGGGCGTGGTCCGGCTGCGAAATGCCGAAGCCGACGCCGATGGGCTTATCGGTCACGGTCCGCAGTTGCGGTAGGAGGTCCTTGACGCGGCTAGCCACTACGGACCGGGCCCCGGTGACGCCGGTGACGCTGACGAGGTAGATGAAGCCCTGGGACTGCTGGGCGATCGCCCGAATCCGCTCCGGCGGGCTCGTGGGCGCGACCAGCAGCGTGACCTCCAGGCCCCGGTCAGCGGCTGGTTCTAGGACGACCGGCGCTTCCTCCAGGGGCAGATCGGGGATCACCAGACCCTTCACCCCGGCGGCCGCCACTTGGTCGAGGAAGGTTGTCACGCCGCGATGGAAGACGGGATTGTAATAGGTAAACAGAATCAGGGGGGCGCGGAGCTGGCCAGCCGTGCTCTGCACCAGCTCTAGGACGGCCTCAAACCGGGTGCCACGCCGCAGGGCCCGGGTCGCTGCTGCCTGGATCGTTGGCCCATCGGCCAGGGGATCGGCGTAGGGCAGACCGAGTTCAATCAGGTCAGCCCCCGCTTGGTCCAGGATTTTCAAGGCCGCCGCCGTGGTCTCCAGATCGGGATCGCCCGCCGTGAGGAAGGGGATCAGGGCGCATTGAGACTGGGCACGGAGCGCTTGGAAGCAGGCAGAAACAGAAGTCATGGCCAGGGACGATCGGAAACACCCCGTTAGTGTACGCCAGCCGGGGCCTTATCCCCCACCCAGGAGGTAGCGCAGCACGAATACCGCCGCCAAAATCCACATTCCCAGCTTCAGTTCTCCGGCGCGGCCCTGGAAGCTTCGCACCAGAGGATAGGCGATCAGGCCCATAGCCAGCCCTTCCGCAATGGAGAAGGCGAGGGGCATTATCAGGATGGTCAAAAAGCTGGGAATGGCCTCGCCGGGATCGTTCCAGTCAATCTGCTTCGCCCCGGACATCATGAGCACGCCGACGATCACGAGGGCTGGCGCGGTCGCGAAGCTGGGAATGCCGGAGAAGAAGGGGATCAGCAGCAGCGAGAGCAGGAAGAGGACGGCGACGACGACGGCGGTGAAGCCGCTGCGACCGCCCTCGGCAATCCCGGCGGCCGACTCAATGTAGGTGGTCACGGTGGAGGTTCCCAGCACGGCCCCGGCCGTGGTTCCCACCGCATCGGCCATGAAGGCCTTTTCGCTGTTGGGGAATTTGCCCGCGTCGTCGATGTAGCCGGCCTTGGCTCCTAGGCCGGTCAGGGTGCCGATGGTGTCGAACAGATCGACGAACAGAAACACGAAAACAATGCCGAACATTTCCCAGAGGTTCCCCTGGAACAAGCGGCCGAGGCCGCTGAAGGCTTGGCCCACGAGATCCACGGGCAGGGGGGGCAGGCCGACGAGGCCGGAGGGCCAGGGGGAGATCCGGAATAGCCAGGCCAACAGGGCGGTGGCAAAAATCCCCCAGAGCAAGGCTCCGGTGACGCGGCGGGCAATTAGGGCGGCTGTGATCAGGAGGCCGAGGATGGTGACGGCAGTGGCTGGTTCCTTCAGGTTGCCGAGGGTGGTCAGGGTGGCCTGGGAGGGGACGATGATGCCGGCTCCCTTGAGGGCGATGTAGGCGATGAAGAGACCGATGCCTGCTGTGGTGGCGTGCTTGATGCACTCGGGGATCGCCTCGACGATCTGGTTACGAATATTCGCCACGGTCAGCAGGATGAAGATCACGCCTTCGATCAAGACGGCGGCGAGGGCTATGGGCCAGTCAACGCCTAGCCCGAGCACGACGGTGAAGGCAAAGTAGGCGTTGATCCCCATGCCGGGGGCGAGGGCAAAGGGGAGCTTGGCATAGAAGCCCATGATTAGGGTGGCGATCGCCGCCGAGAGGCCGGTCGCGATGACCAATTCCCCAAATAGGTCGCCGGATTCGTTGAGGAAGATGGCGTTAGAGAGAATATCAGGGTTGACGACGAGAATGTAGGCCATGGTCACAAAGGTGGTGACACCGGCCAGCACTTCAGTTTTCAGATTCGTATGCAGGGGGCCAAAGTCAAACCAACGGGCGATCGCGCCGCCCAGGCCCCCAGGCTCTGGACTTTCAGGGGTTGGGGATTGACCGGGCTCCGGTTCTTGGGTCATTCGGGTTGCACTCCTCAGAAACTACCAGCGGCCAGGGTTCTGGACTCAGCCGCCGCAAATTCCCATCGTCTTGTCAGAGTAACCCGTGGTGCTGTGTCGGTTGCTGCAATTTTTTGGCCCCGGCTTGGCCCGGCGGGAGCGCTTGCGATCGCCCGCTCCCCTAAGCTATGGTGGCGGCAGCATCTCGGTTCTCGCCTCCCGTCCTAGACCCCCGAGGGGTAGCCCCAATGATCGAAATTATTGCCATTCTCCTCTCCGGTCTGCTCGGCGGCCTCGCCCCGGTCGGGTTCATCCTTGACCAGGTGATCGCGGGCAATGTGCGATCGCGGCTGCCGGGAACCGAAGTGCTCGCCGTCCGCATCGACAACGCTCCTAGCTACCAACTGCTCGGGGGGAAAGTGCAGCGCCTGCGGCTGGCGGGCCGGGGCGTGCAACTGACGCCCGCGATTCGGGTGGCGGAGATCGACATCGAGACCGATCCGATTAGTGTTGATCTGGAAGCCCTGCGGGCTGGGGGCGAGAACCTACGAACAGCCTTCCGGGAGCCTCTCCAAGCGGCCCTGCGGGTGAAGCTGAGTGAGGCAGATCTGAACCAAGCCTTGGCCGCGCCTCAGTTTGCCGAGCGCTTGCAGAGCATCGTGAACCAGATCGTCGCCAACTTTCCCGGGGCCAGTAGCCAACGCTACGAACTCGTGGACTTCCGCTTGAATTTTCAGCGCGGCAACCGTCTGGGTTTCAACCTGCAAGTCCAGGGCCGTGATGCCGCTGGAGCCGTGACAGATGACTTGCGCCTGACCCTCAGCACGGGGCTTGAGGTGGCCAATGGTCGCACCTTTGAGCTGCGGGAGCCGGAAATCGCCATCAATGGCGAACCCCTGCCGCCCATCTTTGCCGGGGTGGCTACGCAATTCCTCGGCAATCAGCTAGACTTGCGGAATCTGGAAGGGTTCGGGGTGGTGATGCGGCTGCTGTCGCTCACGATTGACGATGAGGGCCTCGAGGTCGCCGCTTTTGTGCGGATTGCTCCGGAAACAGTCGCCGCCGCCTTGGAGTAAGCAATTTGTTCCGTAGCCTTGGCCGCGGCCGTGGCTGGGTGGCTTCCGGGCTCGGAATTTACAATAAAACTATCGAAACGAAAGGATGGCCGGATTGGCGCTGCCGCCAACCGCCGTCCCTAAGAGGGTTGTTATGGAAGACCAACAGCACCAAGCAGCGTCGCAAGCAACGACATCACCCACCCCAGGCCCCAAACCACGGCTGTCTACGAGCGCGGCGATCGCCAGCGGCGTGGCCTTGACGGCCCTCCTGGCCGGAGGGGGCACGGGCCTCTGGGCCTGGAACAAGTTGACCAGCTCAACGCCACCGGATTCACCGCCCTTAGAGCAAGTCGAATCTCCTCCAGCTCAGGAATCGCCCCTCAGCCAGGACACCGCCCCAGCTCCAGAGGCAGACACCCCCGATTCCCAAGCTCCAGCGGCGACGGCCCCGGCGGCCCCTCAGGCTCCCTTGCCCGCCGCCAGTGCCCCCCAGCCCCAAACCTACTGGCTGAGGGCTAGCGGCGAGTCCCTGGACCTGATCCCGGCGGCTGTGGAGCTGAACGCCAAGGCCGAGACCGATCCTGCCGCCGCCCTGGAATTGGCCTTGGAGCGCCTGCTGGCTGGCCCTCGGGACCAGGAGCACGCCACGGCCATCCCGGAGGGAACCCGCCTCCGACGACTGAGTGTCCGCCAAGATGGGGTCCATATCGACCTGTCTCAGGACTTCACCACGGGCGGCGGCACCTTCTCGATGACGGGCCGCATTGCCCAAGTGCTCCACACGGCTACCAGCATCAATCCCGAGGCTCCGGTCTGGCTGGAGGTGGATGGGGAGCCTCTGGAGGTCTTGGGAGGCGAGGGCCTGATCCTCGACCGACCCCTGACCCGTCGGGGCTTTGCCAACGACTTTGCCCTCTAGAGCGGGCTCCCGCCGCGCTTAAGCAGCGGTGGTTGCCGTGCTCTGAGCGCGCAGGGGAATCTCAATGTGGAAGGTGGTTCCTTGCCCCGGCTCCGACTCGCAGCGCAACCGGCCGCCGTGCTTCTCGGTCACGATCTGGAAGCTGATCGCTAGGCCCATGCCGGTTCCCTTGCCGGCGGGCTTGGTGGTGAAGAAGGGATCGAAGAGGCGATCGCGGGCCGCCTCTGGGATGCCGCCGCCGTTGTCCGTGATGGTGATGCGAGCCCAAGGGCCCTCAGGATCAAGGGTTGTGCGGATGGTAATTTGCCCGGGTTCCGCCTTCAGCTCAGCGGGCGATCGCCCCTGGTGCTGCTCCTCAATCGCGTCAATGGCATTGGCCAGCAGGTTCATAAACACCTGATTGAGAGGGCCGGGGTAGCATTCCACCGCGGGAAGCGGCCCAAACTCCTTCACCACCTGAAGGCCGGGGTGATCGGGCCTCGCCTTGAAGCGATTGCTGAGGATCAGCAAAGTGCTGTTAATTCCCTCGTGGATATCCACGGCCTTGGTCTCGCTCTCATCCAGCCGCGAGAAGGTGCGGAGGGACTGGACAATCTCCCGAATGCGACTGGCCCCAAGCCGCATGGAGCCGAGCATTTTCGGCAAGTCCGCCAGGAGAAATTCGAGATCGATGTCCTCGGCGTGCTCCTGAATTTCCGTCACGGGCTCGGAGTAATGATCGGCATAGAGCTGCAACATTCCCACAAGTTCCTGGACGTAGTTTTCAACATGAACCAGGTTGCCATAGATGAAATTGACCGGGTTGTTAATCTCGTGGGCCACCCCAGCGACTAATTGGCCGAGGCTCGACATCTTCTCGCTCTGCACCAGATGGGTGTGGGTCTGCACCAGTTGCGCGTGAGTTGCTTGGAGCTTTTCCAGGGTCTGGGCTAGGGCCTGGGCCTTCTCGCGCTCCCGGGCTTCCGAGGCCTGGAGGGCTTGGTTGAGTTGCGCCAGCTTGTCCGCCTTGCGGAGGTTCAAGCGCAGGATCGACTGACGCAGGGCTAGGGCTGCTTCGAGTTCACAGGCCTTCCAGGGCAGGGAAGTGAACCGGACTGACTCCTTCCACAGCTCGAAGGACTGGCGCGGTGACAGGGTAATTCGCCCTTGGCTGTCACGCTGGATCGACTGGGTTGGGTCGCCGGCCCACTGAACGGACTGGATGACTTCCGGGCGGAACCAGAGAATATACTGGGGTCGCGTCTCCGAGAGGGCGATCGCCAGGAGGCCGCTCGCCTCGTTCTTATAGGCCTGGTAGCGCTCCTCAAGCTGCGCCAAGCTATCGGTGTGGATGAGCCGCTCATCACGGTGGTGAAGGTGAAGCCAGTCGGCCAGCTCAATGATCACCGACTGGGGGGGAACCGTGCCCACCGTGGTACAAGTGCCGTCCAGCAGCAAGGCCGCACCCCCAGCTTGAACCAGGTTGAGCAGCGGCGACGCCGCCGCCACCAGCGCCGTCGCCACGTCATCCCCCAAGGAAAGGGCTTCAACGAGCTGAGTTTGGGCCGTGTTGACCTCCACCTGGTACTCATAATCATCGCTGCTGTGCTGAGTCGCCAATTCGGCCGAGACCACTTGACCGATGAGTTCGCAGGCTGCTCGCACATCGTAGGTCAGCCGCTTGGGGGTGTTGTGGTGGCAGGCGATCAGGCCCCAGAGCTCCCCCGCTTTGACTAGGGGAATCGCCATAGAAGCACCAACACCCATATTGTGGAGGTATTCTAGGTGACAGAGAGAGACCCCCCGCAGCACGGCGCGACCCAGATCCAGGGGCCGACCCGTCAGGGGGTTGAGGCTCGGCAGCAGCGCTGCTGAGGGAGCTCGGGTATTGGCAATTAAACGCAGGCCGACCTGCAAAAAGAGCTCCCGAGCTTGGTCAGGAATATCAAGGGCCGGGAAGTTGAGACCCAGCAAGGGCTTCAGGTTACGGCGGCGGTCTTCGGCTAAGACCGTGCCGTTGCCCTGTTCGTTGAAGCGATAGAACATGACCCGATCCAGGCCGGTCAGATCCCGCACCGCGCTGACCACCACCTCACTCAACTCTTGAAGATTGGTCGTGTGACGGATTTTCGTGAGCGCTGATTTGACGAGGCGATGGAGGTCACGAAAGTTCTCGCCTTCCAACGTGGGCATGAGCTCGAGCTCGAGAATGGCCAGACCGTCGGCGCGGTGTAGGGTTCCTTCCAGGCTGACTTCGCGATCGCCCACTTGCAGCGTGCAAGGCAGCGGGTTCACCGCCTCGAGCTCCCCATAAGCCAAGGCGGCACGGATCTTCTCGGTCTGCGGACAGCCGAGGAGAACCTCGAGGTTACGTCCGAGGAGATTTTGAGGATCATGGCCCAGTAACTTCTCCACATTGCTACTCAGTTGGCGAATATTCAGCTCAGGCTCTTGGAGAGCGAGGAGAACGCCGTGGGGCTGAACGTGACCAAGGGTGCGAATCGGGGTGGGTTCAACCAACTGCGCCGCGTCACGACCAGGCTGGGCAAGGGGGGTGTGGCATCGTAAATTCATTGATATTCTTCTCTAAAACGACAGATTTCGGTAGTCTGAACCGCATACTGCTTTTGAGCAATCGGAGGGATCAGGGTGGAGTCAAAGACAGGAGTTCATCCCAGCACCCATCACTACAATGGGCAGGCCCTCGAGCCGCTAGTCATTGTCAGGCAGGTTCCATAGTGCTGGGATAGTGCAGCCTGGAGCAGTACTAAATAACCGGGGATCGCGCTGTACGGGCATCGCTTTCATCTTTAAGAATATTTTAAGAATCGCTTCATCAGCATCTCTGAGATACAGACCTTTACCAAATAAAACACTTCTTAACAAGAGAGCAAGTGTTTACGTCAATCAAACCCCTGGGCTAATTACTATAGCCTTTCTCAGACTGGGGCAATAGGCCCTAATGTTCCCAAAGAACAGGCGGCGCCCGCAACCCAAACCCCCCTCGTTAGTAGAAAGATTTTCGATTATACGGCACGGGCTCACAATTTGATTGAGTCTAATTATTGCTCTCCCAGAAATCCCTGATTTTTTATCAGCAATTCTACGGAAATAAGGCCCCCGGAATCGCTCTCTAGAGTTGGTGATTGCAAGGAGGACTGGAGCCAGGGGAGTTTTGGCTGCCCAACCCTTGATAATCTGTAGATTGGGTTGACGAGGGAAACCCGACGCGCTCCTGGCTGCTGTGGGGTTTTGCGCGGCTCAACCCAAGGGGTGCATCCCCACTTTAGCGCTCGGTGGCCCGCTCTGCGAGAAGCCCTTGCTCCCAGGGTGGACGAAACGAAGCGCGGCTCCCCTGGATTCTGAGCGATTGCTCAAGGAGCAGAGGGTCGCCCTCTATCGCTACGCGACGCTAGCGCGAACAGCGTTACCGGGCCCTCATCCCCCGGCCCCTGCTCCCAAAGCTGGGAGCAGGGGAGCTAGAAGCCCCTCGCCCAACTTGGGAGAGGGGTTGGGGTGAGGGCTTAGCGAAGGAGTACAAAGCTGGGAGCAGGGGAGTTAGAAGCCCCTCGCCCAACTTGGGAGAGGGGTTGGGGTGAGGGCTTAGCGAAGGAGTACCAACATCCCGCGTAAAATTTCGTTCACCCTTGCCCCCAGCCGTGAGTGCAGGGGAGTCAGAGGGTTCCTTGCCCAGGACTGGGGGAGGGCTGCTAACCTGGGATGTTCCCAACTCAACCTACTGCCGAAATGTGTCAGGCAGTCAGGTCAGATGGACTTAATTTTTTCAATCAGGAGTGAGGAGTGATGACCCTAACCGTTCATAACCCGGAGCTGAAACTATTTGGGCAACCCCCGGAGCAGGGTCGCTGGCTGTTGATTCCTCTCGGCATGATGGTGTTGCTCTGTCTGGGAACGGTCTATTCCTGGAGCGTCTTTAGAAGACCCCTGGAGGCGGAGCTGAACCTGAGTGCGACAGCGAGTTTATTACCCTACACCGTTGCCCTGCTGTGTTATGCGCTCACGATGCCGATCGCGGGCTTTTACATCCCCCGCCTGGGAACGCGGCGGCTGACAGTTTTGGGGGGAATTACGGTAGGAATTGGCTATTGTCTCGCGAGTTTTGCCGATACGATCGCAGGGATTGTGCTGACTTACGGTGTGATCGCCGGGATTGGGGTCGGGATTGCCTACGGTGTGCCGATGGTGGTCATGGCCCGTTGGTTTTCTGATCGCAAAGGATTAGCAGTGGGTCTTACGATTGTCGGCTTCGGCCTCTCGCCCTTGATCACGGCTCCCCTGGCTCAGTACTTGATTGAGCGCTATCAAGTTCGGCTAACGCTGTTGGTGCTGGGCTTGACCTTTGCCGTGGTGATTGGGGCGATCGCCACCACTATGAAGTTGCCTCCCCCAGGCTGGCAGCCCAACACTCAGGCCATGACCCAATCAGGCTCCAAGCTCCCCAGGAGCTATCCCCCGGTAATGCTCAAAAGTCGTTCCTTCTATGCCCTCTGGAGTTGCTACACGATTGGCACGTTTGTGGGTCTGAGTGCGATTGGTATCTCGAGCCCAGTGGCCGAGGAAATCATCCAAATTGACCCCCAGGTAGCCGCCGCTAGTGTCTCTCTCTTTGCGCTGTTCAATGGCCTCAGTCGGCCTCTGTTTGGCTGGTTGTCCGATCGCTTTCAGCCCCGCTATGTTGCCATTTCGACCTATGTTCTCATGCTAATTGCCTGCATCCTGATGGTGAAGGCCCAGCAAGGACAGGTTGCCAACTATTTGATTGCCTTCTCGCTCTTCTGGTTTTGTCTCGGCGGTTGGCTGGCCTTAGCACCGACGACAACTCTCCGGCTGTTCAATCCTGATGACTATGCTCAAAACTATGGCATTGTCTTTACCGCCTATGGTGTTGGAGCCCTGCTAGGAACCCTTGTGGCTGGGCAATTTCGGGATGGTTTTGGGAGTTATACCTATGCCTTCTATCCAATGGGCGGTCTGGCGATCCTCGGCTTGCTCTTGGCGACCTTTCTGCTGAAGCGCGATCGCGCCCCCCTGACCGATCCAGACAACCCCTAGCCCTCGGCTGCGACCGAATCTAGGGTAAACTCGGGCAGCGGGCTAACCCTTGGCTTCAGAAGATATTGTTGCTGAAAAAGATGGCTGCACCTACCCTGACCGACCTGTTCAACTTCACTGCTGAAGACCTGTCTTACAACCGCCGGGGTCTCCTCTCGGAGGCCCAGCGGGCTCGGCAGCAGCGCCGCCTGATCAGAACGCAGCTCGGCCTCATCTTTTTTGGTGTGCTCCTATTCAGCGTTGGGATCATTGCGATGCTGAATGATGGGGTTGGCTTCGGGGTCGCGATGATGGGCCTGAGTGTCTTGCTGATCGCCTTTTGGGTCATCACCCAAGGGCAGCGCCAGCGGCTGCAAGCGCTGGAACGAGTGCAGCGCGTCACCGGCCCAGCGAAGCTGCGTCGTTCAAGCTCCATGGATGCTGATGGTGGCCGTAGAACGAGTCACTACTTGGTGATTAAAGACCATGAGTTTTTGATCAGTCGGGTTGGATTTCATCACCTCGAAAAAGGGAAAACGTATACGGTGTACTTCATTCCCGGCCTGAAGCGCAATTTCTTCCCCGTTGCGGATACCCTCGTGGCGATCGAAGCTCGCCCTCCTAACCCCGAGGGGTGAGGGCCGAGATGTACAGCATTTTTCTTGCTAGCAAAGTACGCAGCCCTCACCCCAAACCCCTCTCCCAGAGGGCGAGGGGCTTTCGCTGGATTGCACTCGGCTAAAAACCGCTGTATGTATTTAGCAGCGGTCTTGGGGGAGATGTCTGCTTGGGGGCCTCCCCTCGTCAATGGTCAGGGGCTGGCTGCGCTGACGCAGGCTTGGTTAATTTGGGCAATCTCGAGGGGAATACGTCCCTCGGTTTGCAGCTGATGGGTCAAGATCAGGTACTGCTGATAGGTGTAGCTAGCAGTGATGCGGCGATAGGTGCAATCACAAATAACTTGCAGCTCGGGGCGATCGCCCACGCACTGAGTCATAAAGTCACGGCGGAACGTTTCCGGGTAGGAGCGAGCCGCCACCTGAGGGGATGGCGCGGTCTGGGCCTGGGCCGTGGTCCCCAAGCGGGGGTCTGGCGAGGCGTTGCCTGCGGCCCGTTCCGGAGCGGTGGCCCGCCACGCGATCCCAATGAGGAGTAATCCCAACGCAGCAATTCCCCACAGACGCAGTAACATGGCTAACACGTTCCCCTCAGATCACGGAGTCGGCCTACACGCTACGGTCACGCAGCTTTCGAGCACCATTACCTACCTGCTATTGTAAGCCCAGCCACCCGGATTCAGCCCGCCCGCCGTCCGGCCACCGCCGCCCCCGGGTGGCCGCAGGCTGGTTTCGCTGCACGAGTACGGTGCAGGTGACTGTATGGAAAAACACGATTTGGGTTTAATTTTTGCAAATAAACATTGCTTTATTTGACAATTAATTTCATTATTTCTAACGAATTAGGGATTGTTTAAAAAAAGCTAAGTATTACCCCCGCTCCGTGAGGACTAGTGTCATGATCAAGAGTGTAGGGAAGTGAGTTTTGCGTCTTGATGTGCTGGGATTAATTGTTGTGCTCAATTTTAAGCAAGGCAGCGAATTGGTTGGAGAGCTTGCCTATGCTAGCAGCAGTAGTCAGAACAACTGGAGCGTTGCTAAATCCCTGAACCCTGCCTCGCTGCTGGGTGGTTTTTAGCCCCTAGAAGTGTCAAGTCTAGTGAGGTTAGAGGACTACTCACCCCAGCGCATTGCGACCGAGACTCAAGGCTATTGAGCCGTCGTTGAACTGTTTAGATAGGCTTTGGATTATGAGTAATCGCACCTTTGCAACCCTGGATGGCAACGAAGCCGTCGCTCGGGTTGCCTACAAACTGAATGAAGTCATCGCTATCTACCCGATTACCCCTGCCTCCCCTATGGGCGAGTGGGCTGATGCCTGGATGGCGGAAGCGCGACCCAATCTCTGGGGGACGATCCCCTCGGTGATCGAAATGCAGGCTGAAGGGGGTGCAGCGGGGGCGGTTCACGGCGCACTGCAAACGGGCTCCCTGACCACGACCTTCACGGCCTCCCAGGGTCTGTTGTTGATGATCCCGAATCTGTACAAGATTGCCGGGGAACTCAGCCCCTGTGTGATTCATGTGGCAGCGCGATCGCTCGCGGCCCAGGCCCTCTCCATCTTCGGCGACCACAGCGACGTGATGGCGGCTCGGGCGACCGGATTTGCCATGCTCTGCTCCGCCTCCGTACAAGAAGCCCAGGATCTCGCCCTCATCGCCCATGCGGTCAGTCTGGAAACTCGCATTCCTTTCCTCCACTTCTTTGACGGCTTCCGCACCTCCCACGAAGTCCAGAAGATTGAAACCCTGGATGATAGCGTCCTGCGGGCGATGATCGATGATGACTGGGTGCTGGCCCACCGGGCCCGAGCCCTGACGCCCGATCGCCCGGTCTTGCGGGGCACTGCTCAGAATCCCGACGTTTACTTCCAAGCACGGGAAAGCGTCAACCCCTTCTACGACCATTGCGAAGCGGCAGTCGAGCGGGCGATGGCGCAGTTCCAAGCACTCACGGGCCGCGAGTATGCCCCTTACCAATACGTCGGTGACCCCGAGGCCGAGCGAGTGATTGTGCTCATGGGCTCTGGGGCGGAGGCGGTTCACGAAACGGTGGACTATCTCACCGCTCAGGGCGAGAAGGTGGGGGTGCTGAAGGTGCGCCTCTATCGGCCGCTGAGTAATGCCAAGCTGATCGCGGCTCTGCCCACAACGGTGAAGGCGATCGCCGTCCTCGACCGCACCAAGGAACCGGGGGCAGCGGGCGAACCCCTCTACCTCGATGTGGTCAATGCGGTGATGGAGTGCTGGTCCGGGGCCTCTCTACCGAAGGTGATTGGGGGTCGCTACGGCCTCTCCTCGAAGGAATTCACGCCGGCCATGGTCACGAGCATTTTTGCCAACTTAGACCAGGCCCCGCCCAAAAACCACTTCACCATCGGCATTAACGACGATGTGAGCCACACCTCCCTTCCCTTCGATGCCAGCTTCAATACGGAGCCCGAAAGCGTGGTGCGGGCCATGTTCTACGGCCTCGGCTCCGATGGCACGGTGGGGGCGAACAAGAACACGATCAAGATCATTGGCGGCGAGACCGAAAATTACGCCCAGGGCTACTTTGTCTACGACTCCAAAAAGTCAGGGGCGGTCACGGTTTCCCACCTGCGCTTTGGGCCGCAGCCGATCCGCTCCACCTACCTGATCACCCAGGCAAATTTCATCGGGGTTCACCAGTGGACTTTCCTGGAAAAGCTAGATGTTTTGCGAGAGGCTGCTCCTGGGGCTGTGGTGTTGCTCAACAGTCCTTACGGGCCCACGGAGGTCTGGGACAACTTGCCCCTGGAAATCCAGGAAGACATCGTGCGGCAGGGCCTCAAGCTCTATGTCATCGATGCGAACCAGGTGGCTCGGGACAGCGGCATGGGCAATCGCATCAATACGGTGATGCAGACCTGTTTCTTTGCGCTGAGTAATGTTTTGCCCCGGGAGGAGGCGATCGCCCAGATCAAGCACGCGATCGAAAAGACCTACGGCAAGAAGGGCCAGCAAATTGTCCAGATGAACCTGCAAGCGGTGGACAACACGCTGGAGAACCTTTTTGAGGTCAATGTTGGTGAAGCCAACAGCACCCTGCGTCGCCGGCCGGCCATGCCCGAGGCGGCTCCCGACTTCGTGCGCGAGGTGGAGGGCAAGATCTTGGTGAAGCAAGGGGACGAGCTGCCCGTGAGCCTCCTCCCCTGTGATGGGACGTACCCGACCGACACCGCCAAGTGGGAGAAGCGCAACGTCGCTCAGTTCATCCCCACCTGGGACCCGGATGTCTGCGTGCAGTGCGGCAAGTGCATCATGGTCTGCCCCCACGCGGTGATTCGCGGCAAGGTCTACGAGGAGGACCAGTTGGCCGACGCGCCGGCTACGTTCAAGGCTACGGCGGTGCGGGACAAGGACTTCAGCGGTCAGAAGTTCACGATCCAGGTTTCCCCGGAGGACTGCACCGGCTGCGGCATCTGTGTCGATATTTGCCCGGCGAAGAACAAGGCACAACCCTCGCGGCGGGCCCTAAACATGGAAGACCAGTCACCGCTGCGGGAACCGGAAAGCCACAACTGGGAGTTTTTCCTCTCCCTGCCAGCCCCTGATCGCACGCAACTGAAGCTGAACCAGATCCGCCAGCAGCAGTTGCAGGAGCCGCTGTTTGAGTTCTCCGGCGCTTGCGCGGGCTGCGGTGAGACGCCCTATCTGAAGCTGGTATCGCAGTTGTTTGGCGATCGCATGATCATCGCCAACGCCACCGGCTGCTCCTCGATCTACGGCGGCAACTTACCAACGACCCCTTGGGCAAAAGATAGCCACGGCCGCGGCCCAGCCTGGTCGAACTCCCTGTTTGAGGACAACGCCGAGTTTGGCCTGGGCTTCCGGGTGTCCCTGGACAAGCACGCGGTCTATGCGACCGAGTTGCTCCAAGGCCTCGCCGGTCCGGTGGGGGATAACTTGGTCAGCGCGATTCTCAACAATCTCCAAACCTCGGAGGCGGACATCTGGGAACAGCGCGATCGCGTCGCCAGCCTCAAGCAAGCCCTGCAAGGGATCGACAGCCCGGAGGCACGGCAGTTGCTCAGCTTGGCTGATTACCTCGTCAAGAAGTCGGTCTGGATCATCGGCGGCGATGGCTGGGCCTACGACATCGGCTATGGCGGCCTCGACCATGTGCTCGCCAGCGGCCGCAATGTCAATGTACTGGTGATGGATACGGAGGTCTACTCCAATACCGGCGGCCAGTCCTCCAAGGCGACGCCGCGCGGGGCGGTGGCCAAGTTCGCGGCGGGCGGCAAACCGGCAGCGAAGAAGGACTTGGGCCTGATCGCCATGACCTACGGCAACATCTACGTCGCCAGCGTCGCCATGGGAGCGCGGGATGAACACACCCTACGGGCCTTCCTGGAGGCGGAAGCCTACGACGGCCCATCGCTGATCATCGCCTACTCCCACTGCATCGCCCACGGCATCAACATGCAGACGGCGATGACGCACCAGAAGGCGATCGTAGAGAGCGGCCGCTGGCTCCTCTATCGCTATAACCCCGAGCTGGTGGCCCAGGGCCAGAACCCCTTGCAACTGGATTCCCGCACCCCGAAGAAGGGCGTCAAGGAGTCGATGTACGAGGAAAATCGCTTCAAGATGCTGACGAAGACGAAGCCGGAGGATGCGAAGCGGTTGCTGGCTGAGGCCCAGGCGGATGTAGACCAGCGCTGGCAGATGTACGAGTACCTAGCCTCGCGGGCTGTCAGCTCTAGCGGCAACGGCCACTAAATGGCTCCCCGCCCCCTCTCGATCGCCAGGGAGGGGGCTCCCAATTTCCCGATCGTATTGAGAGAGTTGAGTTGAACTGATGGATATTACAACGACGTATTTGGGGCTGAATTTGCGATCGCCCTTTGTCCCTTCGGCGGCCGCGCCCCTCTCGGAAGAGGTGGACAATATCAAGCGCATGGAGGATGCCGGTGCGGCGGCCGTGGTGCTGCACAGTGTCTTTGAGGAGCAGCTCAAGCAGGAGCAATACGAACTGCACCACCACTTGAGTTACGGCACGGAAAGTTTCGCAGAAGCCCTCTCCTATTTCCCCGAACCGGAGACCTTTCATGTCGGGCCGGAGGTCTATCTGGAGCATATCCGCAAGGCTAAAGCGATGGTCGAGATCCCGATCATTGCCAGTCTCAATGGCTCTTCCCTGGGGGGCTGGACTCATTTTGCGAAGCTGATCCAAGAGGCTGGAGCGGATGCCCTAGAGCTGAACATCTACAACATCCCCACGGATATGCACAAGACGGGGGCCCAGGTAGAACAGGAGTATCTCGATATCGTCGCCGCTGTGCGCTCGGAAGTGACAATTCCGGTCGCTCTGAAGCTGAGTCCCTTCTTCTCCAACATGGCCTACATGGCAAAGCGGTTTGATGATTTGCACGTCGATGGCTTGGTGCTCTTCAATCGCTTCTATCAGCCGGATATTGACATTGAGGAGCTGGTCGTTCGCCCGAATATCATGCTCAGCTCAGCTCAGGATATGCGCTTGCCGATGCGCTGGATCGCGATTCTCTACGGTCGCATTAATGCCGATTTGGCGGCGACGCGGGGGGTCATGCACGGTCGCGATGCGGTGAAGATGCTGATGGCGGGGGCAAAGGTGACGCAGATTTGCTCGGTGCTGCTCCGCCACGGGATTCCCTATATCCAGACCCTGGAGCAGGAGCTGAAGCACTGGATGGAGGAGCATGAGTACGAGTCTGTGCGCCTGATGCAGGGCAGCATGAGCCAGATCAATTGCCCGGACGAAAGCGCGTTTGAGCGGGTGCAATACATGAAGGGCATCCAGTCCTACCACCCGGACTCGTTCGCTTTCGCCCCCTAGGTTTGCCTCACACCAAGACGGGTTACGTCGCGTCTGGCGTGACCCCTCACTATCGATGCCGTCTTCTAGTCACTAACCAATATTGGAGGTTTGCTCGTGGATTTCAATCTCAATCAACTTGCGAGTTTAGTCGAGGGTATGGTCGATGATATTGTCAGCCATGATCCTGAGGCAATCGAGAAACATGTTGCTGAGCTCAAGGCAGAGCATTACGATCTGCACAAAAGGCAAATAGCCGACAAAATAGTTCAAGGTGAATCCATTTTGGGCGGGATACTTGGCGCCGCTACCGGTTTTGGCGGGCTTGTAGTTTTGCCTGCTGCGATTCCTGTTGACTTGGTTAAATACTTGAGGGTGCAGGCCTATATGATTTGTTGCCTGGCTCATCTATACGGTTACTCATTGCAAGATCGCGAGGCCCGCAAAACCGACCTTTTCTTACTGATGTCACATTCGTCTTTCGACAAGATTAAGGAATTTGTTTGTAGTGAAGCATCTAAGCAAGTAGGGGATGATTTTTACAAAAAAAAGGCATTCAATCAATTGGAAAGGCGTAGTTTTTGCAAGGATACTGGTACAAAAGCTGCCCTAAATCAAATTGCTCAGCATGTTCCAGGGCTTGTCATAAAGATTGGTGAGAAACAGATGATTAAACATACATTGCGAGGAGTCCCCAAAATATTCAGAGGGGTTCTTTGGCGGCTAGGAGGACGTAGAATTGCCGAGAAAACACTACAGAAATCAGTGGGGAAAGTGATTCCTGTACTCGGTGCAGTTTTTGGTGGAGGCATAGATTGGTGGTTAATTCGTGCTACAGGTAAAGTGGCAACTGATTATTATGAAAAAGGCGGCCCAGATTTTCTCGATGCGGCTTATTCTTTGCTCCAGGAATAAGCGCGAAAGGGCTTCTTTTATCATCACTTAAGCTCTGCTAATTTTTGGACTAGGTTGAGCACCGCGAAACCCAACCGCAGCAAGGGAAATGTTGGGTTTCCTGGCGTCAACCCAACCTACTGTCGTTAAACCCAACTATTGCTCAGCCATGGATAACGATTTGTTGCCTAAATAGGATGTGGATTACAGTCAGGCAAAACCCAACCGCTTTGCTGGCAAGATTGAAGATCTTCCCGAGCAGGGCGATCGCCCGCCAGTCGTTGTCGTCCTTGATGACGAAGTACCAAAAATATTTAGATCTTCCGCCGATGTCCATAAAGCACTACGCGCCCTGAGTGAGGCGATGCCCAATAGAACCGATCCTTAAAAAACATGGAGCACTCAGACTCTAAAATTGCGTTGTTGATTGATGCCGACAATGCCCCGGCAGCAAAAATCGATGTCATCTTGTCCGAGATCGCCAAGTATGGGGTTGCCAACATCCGACGAGCTTACGGAAATTGGAAAAATCCTTCCCTGAAAGGCTGGGAAGATTGTTTGCACGAGTATGCCATTCGTCCCGTGCAACAATTTGATTACACAAAGGGCAAGAATGCAACGGATGCCGCTTTGATCATTGATGCGATGGACTTGTTGTATACGCAAGCATTAGATGCGTTTGCAATGGTCACAAGTGACTGCGACTTCACTCCATTAGTAATGAGGATTCTGACGAATGGCCTGAAGGTTTATGGGTTTGGCGAAAAGAAGACTCCTTTGCCTTTTGTCTATGCGTGCTCAACATTCCTGTACTTAGAGAATCTTGGTCAAGAAATTGATTCTGAGTCATCCAAAGTCGCGGCTCATGTCAAAAAATCCGGGAAGGAGTTAAAGCAAGATGCAAAACTGATGAACCTCTTGAGAAGTGCAGTGTCTGTTACTCAAGACGATGATGGTTGGTCAAGTTTAGGGGCTGTTGGCTCCCACATTGCAAACCAAGCCTCGTTTGATTCGCGTAATTATGGGTATGCCAAGTTGAGTGGTCTATTTGAAGCAATTGATTTGTTTGAAGTCCAGCGCAGCAACAAGGCTATTTATGTGAGAAGTAAATCAAAAAGTACCAGCAAACAAAAACCCTAGCTGATGGGCTGGGTTGCGCTGAGCGAAACTCAACCACGGCAAGGGTTGCCGGTGCATCTCACTTTGGGGGCTCCCCTTCACCTTCCTTGAGAGCAGGGGATCTAGAAGCCCCTCTCCCAAGTTGGGAGAGGGGTTGAGGTGAGGGCTTAGCGAAAGAGTACAAACATCCCGCGCAAAATTTCGTTCACCCCGCAGAGGGGGCAAACTTGCCTAACTGAGATGCACCCCTTCGCTTGCAAGCTAATGCGGATTTGAACCAAGCTGCTGTCACTGGTACCGCACGTTGCGAATCTGGTGTCGATTTTCCTACGGCTGTGGCGGCTAACTTAGAAGGTACGACCGCTCCCCCGCAACCTAGGGCAGCCGTCCGGTAGGATCAAAGGAGCCCTAAGGGACCGCCCTAGTGCGGTTGTTTTGCGATGCGAGTATTGAGAAATTTCTTGGCGTCCTTGATGCTGGCTGGGTGGCTGATCGCGATCGCCGTTCTCTCGATCCAGAACGTAACCCCCATCTCCCTACGCTTCTTCACCTGGCAATCGGTCGAACTGCCCTTCGGCGTCGCCCTCGCTTTTAGCGTCAGTACGGGTGTGGTGATCGGGGCGTTCCTCCCGTTGCTCCCCGGCGGCCGACGCGCTCGCTCCCGCCGTCAGTTCTCCGCAGCGGCGGAGCCATGGAGCCCCTAAGTCGAGTCGGCCTTGGGGATCGCCCTTGCGTGAACCTGCCCTTTAACGAAGCTGAATACTTGTTCCGAGTATGAGCCCTGATGCGATCGCCGCCACTGTTGAACGGCTCCGCCGAGCAGGCCCTGAATAACGCCAAGCGCCAAAGGGGCCATCAAGTCGCCACCCAGCCTTGGCCCGCCGCCCCTCAGAGTACACCCTTAGAGCTAGGGATCTGACCCGCGCGGCGCGGATCGATTTCGAGCGCCTGGCGCAGGGCCCGGGCAAAGGCCTTGAAGCTGGCTTCGATGATGTGATGGGAGTTGATTCCCTCCAGTTGTCGCAGGTGGAGCGTCATCTGGCTGTGGTTCACGAGGGCCACGAAGAACTCACGCACCAGTTGCGTGTCGTAGGTTCCGACCCGCTGGGTGGGAATTTGCAGCCCGTAGCTGAGGTGGGGACGGCCGGAGCAGTCGAGGGCGACTTGAACCAGGGCTTCATCGAGGGGGGCCAGGAAGTGGCCGAAGCGGTGGATACCTTGGCGATCGCCCCAGGCCTGGGCCAAGGCTTGACCCAAGGTAATGCCCACATCCTCGTTGGTGTGGTGGTCGTCGATCTCGAGATCCCCCGTCGCCCGCACGTCCAGGTCCAAGAGCCCATGGGACGCAATCTGGTGCAGCATATGGTCCAAGAAGGGGATGCCCGTTTGAGCTTGACATTGGCCCGTCCCATCGAGGTTGACCGTAACCTGCACCGTCGTTTCTTTCGTCGTGCGGCTGACGCTGGCGGTGCGGGCAACGGGCGGGACAACAACAGGGCGATCAACAGTTTGCATGGTCAAGCAGGGAAAGGGGCAATCTAGGGCGGCCGGGGACTGACCCCAGGGCAGCTACTGTCTACTCTAACGCCCGACCCGTCGCTGGGGGTACAACCCGAGGCACGGCCTTGAACCGGGCTGATAGAGGGTCGGTGGCAGACGACTCCCGCCTAAGGAGCAACCGTGTAGAGGGTCAGAATCTGCGGCGGTGTCGCATCCGGAGGGTAGAGAAAATCCACCTTCACGGTGCGCGTCTCCCGAGGCCGAAGCTCCAGGGCCAGAATCGGCTCGCCACGCTCGCCGCGCCGCTGATGGAGGTGAACCAGCCGCTGCCGCAAAACACCCCGCTCATCGCTGAAGCGGACGCGCACCGTGCCTCGGAAAAAGATGCGGTTGTCCGGCGGTTGCAGAAAGGCAATCCGCTGATGGGTCTCATCATGCTTCAGAGGGGTCTGCAAGGTGAAAGTCACGGTCTGGGGGCGATCCGTGGGGTTGTGGAGGGGCAGGGTCAGGTAGTAGTGAATGCCATAGTTGCCGTGGGCGCGGTAGGCCGTGTCGGGATAACGGGCGAGGAGCGGAGCGCTCTGGATTTGGCCTGTGCCGAATGTACCAGCGTCGAGGGTACTGATCGGGTAACCAAAGGCGCGACCTGGCTCCGGAATCGTCAGGTGTTGCGCCTCGGGGCTGTCCCGCAGTTCGGCTCGCCACTGGGAGCCCTGGGCCACGCCGGCGACGCGGCCATAGATGACCCGCTCGCCGCGATAGTCGAGGGGGGTGGGCCGGCGATCGCGCGGATAGGCGAGAGTTCCGCGCCTCAGCAGGGTTGCAAAATCTTCCTGAGTTGGCGGCTGGTGAGAGCGCGCGCCATTGCCGTTGGGGATGGCCGGGTGGGCCAAACTCGCCAGGTAGAGGGGGCCATCACTGCGGGCCCGAATCAAGGTTGAGCGCGCATTGCCCAAGTGAATAGGCCAGTTAAACAGCAGCCGTGACTCCCCTGGCTGGAGGGTCAGCGCCGCCGGGAGGGGCACATTGCTCAGACCCCGCAGAATGTCTGTGGCTAAGCGCGAACCCGGCCCCGAGAAGACCTGCCCACGGGAGTTGTCCACCAGGGAGGGCAGTTCGACAAAGGGGGCATCGGGATTCGTGACATAGCTCGCCCCCTGGAGCACGTAGAGCGTGACCGGACGGGAGCTAGGATTGGCCACCAGCAGGCCGTGGTAAATGGGGAGCCAATCTTCCTGACTCCGCCCCCGGGCAATGTGGTGGGCAAAGATGTCGAAGCGACCTTCTAGGGGCAGGTTGAGGTGAGCCCGGGGAAAGGCCGTTCCTTGGGGTGGAAAGGTCGATAGCAAAATACCGGCGCCATAGACGACTTCCGGGCTGTTGCTATTGAGGACTGGCACGCTGTCAAGCTGACCTGGCAGAGCCCGCAGCTCTTGTTCTTGCAGAATGGGCTGCTGTCGAACCAGGGGGGTCGGGGTCGGGAGTGGGGAGAGTTGCGCGAGACTCAGAAACGGCAAGAGCATCATAGGAAACGCAGAGATTCAGGGCCGGTAAGCCGACTTTGGGTGAAAAAGTGTGAAGCTAAGCTTAACTTTCTCCCAGATTAACCACAGCTTGTCAACGGCCCCCCGGAACAATCGCAGCCCGGAGGTTGGGGTTAACAGCCAGTTTTGAAATCAGCGGTTATGGGTTGCCCTTGCCGGTGCATCTCACTTTGGAGACTCCCCTTCGCCCTACTTGGGAGAAGGGGCCGGGGGATGAGGGTAAACCTGCCTAACTGAGATGCACCCTGCCCTTGCCGCTAGGGTCATTTCAGTTCAGCCTGAGACGGATTGACCCTAGCCCGCCAGCGCATCCTCTAACTCCTGCTCCCAGGCGGAGACGGGGACAAGAACCTCCCCGCAGCGCTTCTTCAAAGGGCTGATGAATTTTCACGAAATAACGACCCAATTCGGTAGGGGCAGGGTGGCCGCGCCCTCAACCCAGTCAATCGCTGTTCCGATCAGGGTTTGAGGGTTGGTAGACCACGGCTCTACAACGGTGCATTTAATTTGTGAAATTCCATAAGCCCAACAACGCTTGAGGTTGCGCCAGCTCCCGTTAGGGGCTTTAGCTGGATTGCACTAGGCTAAAAATCGCTGTATGGCTCTTCTGCCAAAAGGTCTGGTTGAGCGATCGCCAAACAACCTGATAGCCAACTCCCGGGTTGAGGACGTTAGAAATTGCAGAAATTGAGGGCTCCGAGCTGGGCCCGGGCCGCCGCCAAGGTTGGTGAGGGCTCGGCCACGGAGTAGAGTTCTCGCAGGGCATCGGACCAGAGGGCGCGCTCGGCAAAGTAGGTGGCTCGACGGAGGGCGATCGCCTCCTCCGAGGCCGTCGCCGCGACGCGGGCCTCCAGTTGTGCCAGGTCCCGGGCGACCTGAGCCCGCTCGTCGGCTGGCATGACCGTGAATTCCACCCAGTCTCCCAGGGCTCCAGTCCCCAAGGGGTCCGCCACGACCAGTTCCCATTCATAGGTACGGCCCGGCTCCAAGGGCGGCCCGTCATAGAGCACCTGGGTCGTCCCTGGGCTGGGCTCCCGACGCCACAGGGGCTCCAGCTCCCCCCAGGCCGAGAGCTGCACTGCGTCCACCTGGGTCCCTTGCAGTTGCCACACCAGTAGGGGCTGCAAGCTCCACACCTGCTTACTGGCCGCCTGCGGGGTCAGGGATTTGGGGATCACGGCGCAGGCCTGGGCCCCCCGGCTTCCCCCCGGCTGACGCTCCCGCTCTAGGCGCAGGACCAGATCCTCGGGCGATACCGAGGGCGGGTTCTGGGCTTGGGCCAGCCCCGTCAGCGTGAGCAGGACTGTGGCGATCGCCACCACCAGTTCTTTTCCTTTATTCATCACCATCCCTCCAAAGCAAATAGGTCCAAAACACGGTTAGCGGGAGAACAATCGGCCACAACAACGCCAAGGAGACAAATACTTGCCAGCTAGCCACGCTATAGACCACGCTAGCACCCGCTCCAATCTGTAGCCAACGCCGCCGCCCTAAGCGCGGCCTCAGCCACAACCGTCCCCCTTTGCCGGCGAGGGCGGCAACCAGAAGCAGCCAAGCATCGGGGATCGGCACGACCAGGCGTTGGGTTAGCAGGTGATGCAGGATGTAAGCATGGACTTCACCGCCCGTAAAAGGCTTTGCCCAACCACGCCAGAAGCCGACGGCCTGGGGCAGGGGAAAATTATCGCCCCCTTCACCGTCCAACCCCGCTTCGGTATAGCCCCCGGGAACGAGGATCACCACCTGCTGCTCGATTTGGGAGGGGACTTTGCCCGCTAGGATGTCTTGTGCTGAGATCGTCTCATAGACCTGGGACGGCGGTAGAGAAAAATCCACAATCGGATGCAGCCATTGAAACCAGCGGGCTGTGAAAGGCAACCGCTGCTGGCTCAAGTGCGCCAGGGCCGCCGGGAGTTTTTCGGGCTGCTCCAGGTAGCGAACCAGGGCCGGTTGCAGGGGGTCGGGTCGGTCGAGGTGGGGGTACGGTGGGTCTGCTAGCTCGGAGGTTCGCAGGCGGTGGACCAGGGCCAAAGTGTAGGAGAAGGGGCAACTTTGGGCGCAGTCTCCCTCGGGGGGCAGGAGTTCGACGAAGCCGGGAAAGAAGAGGATGTCCCCGTGGAGACTCCAGCGGGGATCGGCGATCGCCCCCTCGGCCCGGGCGACCGGCTGCTCGCTGTCGATCGCGCCGAAGACCAGCCAAGCGCCCTGCTCCACGGCCGCCCGAGTGGCGGCGGCCAAGTCTTGGGCCGCCGCCGGTTGGGCGGCAGCGCGGTCGAGCAGGTAATCAATCCCTAGGGTCTTCGCGTCCAAGGCCGTCAGGCGCTCCAGTAGGCGTGCCAGGTAGCGGTAGTTGATCGGGTAGATGTCCTTGATGTCTTCGGGGGCAGCACGACGGGAAGCTTCGTCGATCTGTACCAGCAGGATCGGGGGATGGGCGGGAGTCCAGGCCTGCTGGGTGACTTGGCGGTAGAGCGCTTGAGCCAAAAGGCGTGGGCCGATCAGGGCATCCTGCACCGGAGGTTGGAGACTGAGGAAGACCAAGGCACTCAAAGCTACCACCTCTCCAGGCTGGGGTAGCCAGGGCCGCCAACGGGGCGGCTGTAGGCGGAAGAGGGGAGCCCGAGGATGGCGGAACAGGCAGGGGATCAGGTAGGCGGAGGGATAGTTGAGGTGTTCTACCTGTTGCAGGTGCTGGCAGGCGGCGAGGAGGGCTTCGTGAACGTCTTGGTGTTGGGCCAGGGCCCGGAGAAATTGTCTTAAAAATTGTTGGGCGACGCGATTGTGGATTGGCTCGCGCATCACCGCTACTTGGTTTAAGCCCAGTTCAATCAGGGATTGCGCGATCCGCAGGCCGCTACAGGAGTTGAACAGCGCGAATTGGAGGCCCCGCTGGTGCGCTTGGTTGAGGGGGCCGGCCAGCTCAGCGATCGCCAAGGAGGTTTGGGGCGCGATCCCGAGCTCCCCTCCCGTTAGATCGGTCTCGTTGCTGTGGCCGGCAAAGAAGAGGATGTCCCAGCCCCGCTCGTCGGCGATCGCCCGACAGATCTCCTGTTTCAGGCCCTCGGGGTCGCGGCCCTGTTGCCAGCCGACAAAGTGGATCTCAGCCAGGGCTCGCAGCGATCGCAGCGCCTGCGCGTCGGCCTGAAAGTTCAGCCCGGTATCGTCCCCTAAGATCGCTAAGATGCGGGCCCGACGCCGCCGAGGGGCCGCCGGCTGTTGCAAGATCGCCCGGGGCGATCGCGCCAGCCGCACCCGCCCCCGCGAGAGGCGGCCAGCCAGCTCCCAGGCTTCCCAAGGCAGGCGCTCCAGCTCCAGGGAGTAGCAAGTGAGAAACACATCGACCCACTGGGGGGCAACCTGCCGAGCCCGCTCGGCAATCTCTTCTCGCACATCGTAGAGGGGCTCGGCCCGCAGCCAGCGCTGAAATTCCGCCAGCAAGGCTGCCTCTGCCTCCCGCAGGCGCGCCCAGCGATCCACTGCTGGCGTCACGTTGCCACTCTTGACCAGCCGCCCGCGTAAGTTTTGGTAGCAACCGAGGTAGGCCTGCTGCCAGGCTCGGTAGCAGACTGTCAGGGCCTCAGGATAGTCCACCCGGACCGCGCGTTTCTGCCCCTCCCCCCAAGTCAGCTTAAAGGAGCAGCGCTGCTCGAGGCGTTCTACCTCTAACTCAAAGGCGGCCCCAAGGGTCATCGCTGAGCTGTCCTCCGAATCATCCCGTGCAACGGAGTGCAATCAAATCCTAGTTGAGTTTAACTCCAACGCCCCTCCCTGGGGGCCTCCCCCGATCTGACTTGGGAGGGAGAGTTGGGGGCAGATCCTAGGGCGATCGCCACAAGGGAACCAGAAAGACAAAGCAAGCGATGAAAAACAAGAGGCTGCCCGTCAGGCTCAGGGGGTCGCCTTGCCGCCAACTGGCGAGGGTAAAGCAGAGGGCAGAGGCGATAAACAGGAGCCAGCCACCGATCTGAAGCTGGCGATCGCGGGGGTTAGGCCTTCGGGACATGGTTTTACTCTGGGCAAGGGCAGGCGTTTTGTTCTGACAAAACCGGTGTCGCCAACTTGTTGCCCGCCCTAAGCGATCGCCATCTTGGCAGCCTAGGAACGGCAGGATGGCTAGCGCAGTCGGGCTTGTAGCACCACGACCGTGCGGGGAGAGACCCAGTAGGAATCGGGCCGTACAGCCGGCGCTTGCTCCGGGGGGCAAAAATCCTCGGGGGACGGCAAGGCCGTATCCACAATGCGATGCCAGACACAGCCAGGAGCTGGGGGGGGCAGCTCAAAGGCCGCCGCTTGCCAGTGAGCATTGAAGATCGCGTGTAGATGCTCGCCGGCCTGGGGGTGGTGGAGGGTCATGGCGAGTTGCCGCGACTCCGGCTCCCAGGTGGGGGTATCGAGCTGGGTCCCATGCCAGACTACGTGGGGGCGATCGCCCAGTTCCACGACGGCCTGAGCGCTGCTTTTGGCCACCGCAAATAGATTTTCTTCATCAAATAAGCGCAGGGATTGGGTGTAGCGAATCAGCGCCCGGAGAAAGCGCAGCAGATCCGCTTGCTGCTCCACCTGTCGCCAGTCAAACCAGCTCAATTTATTATCCTGGCAGTAGGCGTTGTTATTACCGTTTTGGCTGCGGCGCACCTCATCGCCCATGAGGATCATGGGAGTTCCCTGGGAGAGGAACAGGATGCTGAGGAAGTTTTTGACTTGGCGATCGCGCAGGTTCAGAATTTCCAGTTTGCGGGTCTCCCCTTCTACGCCACAATTCCAACTAAAGTTGTGGTTGGCACCATCGCGATTTTTCTCGCCATTGGCCAAGTTGTGCTTCTTGTTATAGGCCACCAAATCGCTGAGGGTAAAGCCATCATGGCATGTCACAAAGTTGATGCTGCGACAGGGGCGGTAGTCATCGCGATCATAAATATCCGGGCTGCCCAGCAAGCGAGCGGCTAACTTGCCGACCAGGCCTGCATCACTCTTGACAAAGCAGCGCACATCGTCTCGGAATGGCCCATTCCATTCTGCAAAACGCTCACTGGAGTTGATGAACTTGCCAACTTCATAGAGGCCGGCGGCATCCCAGGCTTCGGCGATCGCCTTGGATTCCACCAGGGCCGGATCGGTCTCGATCGACCAGAGCACGGGGGACTCTTCCAGGGGTTGACCGTAGTGATCGCGGGAAAGAATTGAGGCCAGATCGAACCGAAAGCCATCGACGTGCATCTCATCCACCCAGTAGCGCAGGCTGTCCAGAATCAACCGCGAGACGACGGGATGATTGGCCCGCACCGTGTTCCCACACCCGGAGTAGTTGCTGTAGAGGCTCATGTCCTCTTCCAGCAGGTAATAGGTCGAGTTATCGAGCCCACGGAAGGACAGGGTTGGTCCCTCCTCATTGCCTTCCGCCGTATGGTTGAACACCACATCGAGAATGACTTCAATGCCGGCTCGGTGCAAGGCTTTGACCAGATCGCGAAACTCATCGACGGGGCCCAGGGGATCGCGGCGCGAGCTGTAGGTGCGATGGGGAGCAAAGAAGGCAAGGGTGCTATAGCCCCAATAGTTGGTTAAACCCGGACGCACATCCTGCTCATCGAACTGATGAATTGGCAACAGCTCCACAGCCGTGATGCCCAGAGTTTGCAAGTAGGGGATTTTTTCAATTAAGCCCGCATAAGTGCCGCGCTTCTCGGGCTCCAAGCCAGAACTAGGGTGGCGAGTGAAGCCGCCGACGTGCATTTCATAGATCACGCTGCGTTCGTAGGGAATTCGCAGCGGTACATCGTCTTCCCAGTCGTACTGACTCGAATCGACGACCACCCCCCGCAGAGCTTGGGCACAGTTATCCCCCGGCAAAATCGCCGCTTGGCGATCATAGGTCTCCCAACCAACCACGGCCCGCGCGTAGGGGTCTAGCAACACTTTTTCGGGGTCAAAGCGCTCCCCCTGCTCGGGGTCGTGGGGGCCGTAGACGCGATACGCATAGACTTGGCCGGCGATCGCCCCCTTGATGAAGACGTGCCAGTAGAAGACGGTCCGGTTACGGCGGGAGTCAAGCTGAATGATGCGAGCGGGTCGGGGCGCGTCCGGTGCATCAAAGAGCAGCAGGTCAACCCCCGTACCATTGGCAGAAAAGAGGCAAAAATTCACCCCCTGGGGATAGGGCGTTGCCCCGAGGGGGAAACTGCGGCCGGGAAGCAGATCGGACATAGGGACCGAATCCAAACGAACACGGGACAAGCGGTAAAGCTGTCGTTCATTGTGCCGCGCCTGCGAGTCCCCAAGGCAGAAATTCAGCCCAGCTTAAGCATTGGCGGGGCTGCACGGGCCTGAGAGTATGTTTGAACAGTTGGCTGAAACCCTTGTGAGGGTTGGCTTTCAGGGAATTGCGAACAGAGGGCTGAAACTCTAATCAGCTCTCGATTCTGGGAAACTTCTCGAACACGCTCTGAGCAACTGCCTCCAAAGGGGGCGAAGCTCAGGCTGGCGATTGCAAGTAGCGCACCAGAGCCCGCACCAGGGGCCGGGGCAATAGGCGCCGCAGGACGGTTAAAGCCTGGTTGCTGAGGCCGGGAACGGCGATCGCCTGCCGTCGCCGCAGGGCCCGATACCCCGCGAGGGCGACGGGAGCCGCGGCCATGAGTTGCATTTGCTTCAGGAGGCGGACTTGGTTCATGTGGGCGCGGTCTTGGAACTCCGAAACCGTGGGGCCGGGGCAGAGGACGGTGACGCTGACGCCCGTGCCCTGCACTTCGTTGGCGATCGCCTCCGAAAACGAGAGCACGTAAGCCTTGGTCGCGTAGTACACCGCCATCAGCGGCCCGGGGATAAAAGCGGCCGTCGAGGCGACATTGAGGATAAACCCGTGCTTCCGGGCGATCATGTCCGGCAGTAGCAGCTTGGTTAACTGAGTCAGGGCCACCACATTCACTTGCAACATCTGAGCTTCTTGAGTCCAGTCCGTCTCAGCAAAGAAGCCATAGCCCCCAAAGCCGGCGTTATTAACCAGGATCTCGACGTTCACTTGGGCGGCTTGCAGCTCCCGCACCAGGGCTACCGGGGCCTCGGGCTGAGCGAGGTCTTTGGGCAACACCCACACCTGGATGCGGTATCGTTGCTGGAGCTGTTGGGCCAACTCCTCCAGCTTGTCAGCGCGCCGCGCGACGAGCACCAGGTTCAGCCCGTCGGCGGCCATCACCTGGGCCAATTCGCGGCCGATGCCGCTGGATGCACCCGTAATCAGGGCGGTTTGGGTCATAATCTAGGCTTGGCCAGAAACTCCGGTTAGGGGTTCCACGGTCAGGATTGCAGCCCGATGCTTAGAAATATCTACTGCTTTCCTGGACCGTGGTGCTAGTTTCACCTTAGCCGCTGGGGTGTCATAATGCGATCGCCCCTCGGGTCCTTCGACTTCTCCAGGAACCACCCTGCCTCCCATTCCCCAGCTCGAAACTGGCTCCGTCTTGCTTCACCCTCTCTGAACTCATGGCTGATCAATCGCCCGCCTCACCGCCACCTACCTCAACCCTCGCGGAAATTCGTGCCACCCGCATTGAAAAGTTAGCCCAACTCCAAGCAGCAGGCCTGGAGCCCTTCGCGACCTGTCGCTGGGAATCTAGTCATCAAACGGCGGCCCTCCAGGCTGAGTATGCGGCCCTGGCGAGCGGGGAAGAGGCGGCTGTTGAGGTGGCGATCGCCGGTCGGATCACGGCGCGGCGCGTTTTCGGCAAGCTGGCTTTCTTTACCCTGCAAGACGAAACCGGCACGATCCAGCTCTATTTAGACAAAAAGCAGATCGAAGCGAGCATGAGCGACGTTGAAAACCCCTTTAACGTCCTCAAAAAGCTCACGGATGTCGGCGACATCATCGGTGTTCAAGGAACGATTAAGCGCACTGACAAGGGGGAACTCTCAGTCAACGTACAGCGCTATGCCCTGTTGACTAAATCCCTCCTACCCCTGCCGGATAAGTGGCATGGGCTAACCGATACCGAGAAGCGCTATCGTCAGCGTTATGTGGATTTAATCGTCAATCCTAGCGTCCGGGAAACCTTCCGTCGCCGCGCCAAGATCACGGCCTCCCTTCGTCGCTATCTTGAGGATCAGGGCTTCATTGAAATCGAAACCCCGGTGTTGCAAAGTGAGGCCGGCGGAGCCGAAGCGCGCCCCTTCATTACCCACCACAACACCTTGCAGATGCAGCTCTATCTGCGGATTGCCACCGAACTCCACCTCAAGCGCTTGATTGTTGGTGGTTTTGAGAAGGTGTTTGAACTGGGGCGGATCTTCCGCAATGAGGGTATTTCGACTCGCCACAACCCTGAATTTACCTCGATTGAAATCTACCAGGCCTATGCCGACTATCAGGACATGATGACCCTGACGGAAAACCTGGTTGTCCACGCCGCTCAGACTGTTTTGGGGTCGCTGACAGTGACCTATCAGGGACAAGCCATTGACCTAACCCCCCCCTGGCGACGAGCCACGATGCACCAGTTAGTCCAAGAGCAAACGGGTCTCGATTTTACCCAGTTTGATTCCCGAGCGGCGGCCGCTCAGGCGATGCAGACGGCGGGTTTAGAGGCTCCAGCAGCGGCTGCGAGTGTCGGTGAATTGCTCAATGAAGCGTTTGAGCAGCGGGTCGAGAGTACGTTGATTCAACCTACTTTTGTGCTCGATTACCCGGTGGAAATTTCGCCCCTCACCAAGCCCCATCGCAGCAAGCCAGGCCTGGTTGAACGGTTTGAACTCTTCATCGTTGGGCGCGAGACGGCCAATAGTTTCTCGGAGTTGACCGATCCGCTAGATCAGCGCGATCGCTTTGAGCAGCAGGCCGCTAAGAAGGCTGCGGGTGATCTAGAAGCCCACGGTATTGATGAAGACTTTCTCACGGCTCTGGAATACGGAATGCCCCCCACGGGCGGCCTGGGGATCGGCATTGATCGCTTGGTGATGCTCCTAACTGATGCCCCCAGCATCCGCGATGTCATCGCCTTCCCGCTCCTGAAGTCGGCGATCGCGACGGCCCCAGAGCCAGAGTCTTGACAGTCAGCGCAGCCTCCTCCTCGGTTGGATTGAGCCCAGCAAAACCCAACAGCACCTAAGAAAAGGCTCGGTTTTCGATCGTCAACTCGCCCTACGAAATCATTCAGCTCCTGCTCCCAAGCTTGGGAGCAGGAACTGGGGGGTGCATCTCGGTTCGGCCAGTTTGCCCGCATCCCCCGGCCCCTTCTCCCAGGTAGGGCGAAGGGGAGTCTCCCAAGTGAAGATGCACCCGGGCTGGGGAATGTAGGCGCGCAGCGGCTTCTCGCAGAGGGGCCCCCGCCGCCCATCTGTCTCGTTCTTGGCTGCAATCACGACAGCGTGTTGGCCTTCGCGCTAGCGTGTCGGAGACATTAGCCTATTTTGTGACAACGTAGGGCTGCCAATCTAGAATGCCTCCGATCAGGGTCAGGTGCTGAGCTAGCTGACAGCGGCCGGTTCTGGTTGCATTGCCTCGAGGTGGCGGACAACCCGCTGCATCATGTCATGGGCTTCCAAGGCGATTTCTTTGGCGCGAGGGCTGTGGATGGTCAGGAACATTGCCAGCGGATCGACCGCCGCAATCTCGATTTGATTGGGGCTAATCTCCTGCACAACGACATTACAGGGGTAAAAAACGCCAGCGCGCGGGTCGGCCTGAAGCATTTCGTAAGCGATCGTCGGTTGACAAGCGCCAAGAATGGTGTAGCGATGGAAGTCCTTATCCAGCTTTTTCTTGAAGGCAGCTTGAACGTCAATTTCAGTCAAGATGCCCATACCTTCGCGCTTCAAAGCTTCCGTGACTTGTGCGATCGCGCTCTCGAAGGTAGCTGAAATCGTGGTGGTGAAGTGACTCATAGATAGCAGGCGAAGTCAAGATTCGCGACGTAGGTGGGTCTTGCAATACCAATCCTCAGATTCCCAGCAACAGCTTGCCCTCCCCCCAAACTCCCCTCCCTGAGGGCGAGGAACCTTGAGACGAGGCGGAGTTCCTGTCGTGTGAGTTTCAGAAATTGGGGTGATCGGCCGCCACCGCCAAGCGGGCGGGTGGCTTACCATGCCTTCATTAAATAACTAATCACTCATTTAGTCAAGTAAGCATATTGGGTCCGGGTGGACGAAAAAAGCGCGGCTCCCCTGAATTTTGAGCGCTTGCTCAAGGAGCAGAGGGTAACCCTCTATCGCTCCGCGACGCTAGCGCGAACAGCGTTATGGGGCCCACTCTGCAAGAAGCCGCTGCGCGTCTACATCCCCCGGCCCCTGCTCCCAAAGCGGGGAGCAGGGGAGCTAGAAATCCCTCTCCTAAGCTTGGGAGTGGGATTTAGGGTGAGGGCTGAGGGAAGGAGTACCAACGTCCCGCGTAAATATTTTGTTCACCCGAAAGCTGAATACATAAATATTCACGATAGCAGTGTCCGCTTTGCTGGATCAGACTTCTGGCCTTTAGAGAGGCAGGTGTTATGAGGAATTTAGCGGCTATACACTTTACCCAAAAAGTGCTTCAAGCATTTTGCCGTAAGGCTTTGAGGGCTAAATTCAAGAGGGTGTCATGCGGCAAGTTCTGGTGTACTCATTCAAGGATAATCGAAGGAGGTGGCTTGAGGCAGAGGACGAGGGACGCCAGGAACCGCACAAGCAAGGGAGTAGAAAAGAGAAGTTCAGGCAGTTAGCATGGTCCGCATGGAAGAAGAAATCGTCATCGCCGGAGTTCAGATCCCCCAAGCCAACTGGGAGCAGACGCCAGAGAGCGTCCCATGGAGTGCCCCATGGAGCGTGCGGCAACTGACGACGCGGCTGAGCAACCTCGAAGAACAACTAGAACTCACCTCCAAGCCCCCTTGGCTGACGACAGGCCCTAGCCTCTCTTGCTTAGGACTAGAGTTTGACCTTGCTACTCTAACGATAAGGTATTAACTCTTTCTTGGGGGGGAGATCTGCTCGCAGTGCTTTAGCTCTTATGAAAGAAGATGCTATATCTGCTTAACCATTATTATGGAAGGGAGTTGATTTATGAATACAGGAGGTTTGCCAATTTATGGCTACACAACTCGACCAACAACAAGCCTATCAAGAGAAGGTCAAAGCTCAACTTGATAAGCTGAATGCCCAGATCGATGAACTCAAGGCCAAGGCCAGTCAGGCCAAGGCTGATGCAGCCGTGGAGTACAACAGCCAAGTTGAAGAACTAGCTGCTAAGCGAGATGCTGTTCAGGGCAAACTGGAAGAACTACAGCACGCTGGCGAGGAAGCCTGGCAGGAGTTGCAAACCGGGGTCGAAACGGCTTGGCAGGATTTGAGTCAAGCCGTTGAGCAGGCCATGCAGAAGTTTCGTTGACACTCGCTCGATTGCTAGACCCTGGGGGTAGAGGTTCCTGAGGCCCCCTCAATGATTTGCTGGCCTACCATCAATTCCTGGGGTACATCTCATGTTGGAACCGACTATCCCCCCGCTGGGGGGCTGGGGGGTTATGACTACGGATCGCGGCAAACCAGGCTTCGAGGCGATCGCCCAGAGCGGCCAGGGAAAACTCCTGCTCCGCTTGGCGACGGCAGGCTAAGCGATCCAGGCCCGCCACTCGGGCGATCGCCGCCACCAGCCCAGGAATGCTATCGGGTTCAACCAAAAATCCCGTTTCCCCATCCCGGACGATCTCCGCCGGGCCGCCGCGCCGATAGGCAATGACCGGCACACCACAGGCTAGGGCTTCGATGGCCACATTGCCAAAGGCTTCCAGCCAGCGCGGCGTCACGAGCAAGGCCAGGCTTTCTCCCAGGGCCTGTTGCAAGGCTGCCGTCGGGAGAAAGCCCCGGTATTCAACCAGCGCCTCTGGGTAGTCTGTCTGCAATTGCTGCCAATACTCGCGGTCTTGCAGCTTGCCGAAAACATGGAGGGGCAGGCCGGCCTGCTGGCTTGCCTGGATGGCATCTTCCAAGGCTTTTTCGGGGGCAATGCGACCCACCCAAGCCAATTGGGGTCGGGGCTGGAGTCCAACCTGGTAGCAGTCGAGATCGATCGCGTTGCTCAGGTAGTGAACCGGGGGCCAGTCGCCGAAGGTCGCCGCTTGGGCACGGCTGTGGAAGGCCAGAGTTTCAGGGCGAGTCTGGGCGAGGGCGGCGATCGCCTGGTCCATCGCCTCATTCAGCGAGGCCATACTGACCAAGTGGGCCACGGGCTTCGCCAAAAACGGCGTGAGGTAAAAGGGCAGCCAGTCGTAGGCAAAATTCACCAGCAGGTCGTAGTCCGCCTGATGGCGACCGGCCCAAGCCCACATGGCGGCTAACACCGAGTCTGGTGGCAGGGTAATCGGTGTGGCCCGTGCTTGGGTCTGGGCGGGGATGTGGAGCGCCCCTGACAGCGGCTCAACGGCGAGACCCTCTACTTGGGAGCCTGCTGGCGCAACGACCTGGACTGAATGCCCACGCCGCTGCAACTCGCGTCCACAGTTGGCCAGGGTCAATTCCACACCGCCCCCCGCCCCTGAGCCCAGGGGGCCCACGGGCGTCGAGAGTAACAGGAGGCGCAGAGGTTGGAGCATCAGGAATAGGGATCAGCCGTAGCGGCGCTTTAGCGCTGGTAACTAGCCAGCCACGCGAGGATTCAGTTCGGAGGCGCAGCGCGATCGCCCGAGGCCATCGCATTCGGCATCCGAATATTGTTCAGTTGGCCCAGGGCCCAGCGGGCGGTCTCTTGTACCCCTGGATCGGGATCATCCGTCGCGTAGTAGAGCAACTGGCTCAACTGGGCCACCAGTTCATAAATGCGCGTCAGATCGCGAATGGCATTCTTGCGGACGTGAGCATCATCGTCTTGCAGCGAGAGGGCCAGGGCCCGGTTCATCGGCTTCAGAGCTCGAGTGCCGATCTGGGACAAGGCTTCGAGAATTAGGCTCTGCTGCTGGGAGTCCGAGTCCAGCAACAAATTCACTAGGGGCTGCACTGCCCGGGAGTCGGCCTGTTGCGCCAGCTCCCAGATCGCCTGCTGGCGCTGGTCGGCATCGGGCTCCCGCAGCTCGCGGATCAGTTCGTCCACGCGGTCGAGGCGCGTCAGGGCTGGGGGCGGCTCCAGGGGCGTCAGGGATTCATTTATGGCCGGAGAGCCATTGGGGGGTTCGGGGGACCAAGGCGGGGGCTCTGCCTTGGCTGTGAAGGGCTCGGGGGCCCCGACTAAAGGCTTGTCCAGGGGCCGTGGCTCGGGGGCTACCTCGGGTCGCGGGCGGGGAGGATAGGTGACCCCGGGAGGAACCGCTGTGGAGCGCACGGGGGGCATTCCAGTAGGCCAGGGATCGGGCTCAGGAACCGGGCTGTCGTTGCTCAGGGCGGGTTCCGGCTCGTCGGCACTCATCCCGTCGGGAGACGGCGCGATCGCATCCTCAAAGTGGTCCGCCTCAACCGGGAGCGACGCCTCGGACGCCTCCGGCTCCTCCGGCTCTACCGCTTGGCTGCTGTTGATAAAACGCAGCAGCAGCAAGATCGCCCCGAAGCCCCCCAGGAGGGTAATCAGCCCGCCACCGCCGATTAAAACCAGGGCTCGCTTGCGGGACATCCGGAACAGGCCGCCGCGTTGTTGCTGCTGCCGCCGGGGGTTTTGGGCCGCGTCCAGCTTGCGCCAGGTTTCGACATTGAAGACCCCCGTGGCTTCGAGGTCATTGGCCGCCTGAAAATTCCGCACCGCCGTCGCGGTCGCTTCGTCGTATTCGCCCGTAACCTCACCCTGGTAAAGCTTGAGTCGCTCGAGGCGCATCTGCAATTCCCGCACCTCCGGCCCCCGATCGCCCACTCGCAGGGCTGGGCCCTCATCAGCAGCCTCGCCGCCCTCGTCGCCGTCCGTTGGGGTAGCCTCCGGAGCCGCCGCCTCAACGGGGGTGGTTTCACCGCCTTTGCCGTTGTCAGCCGGAGCCGTCTCGGGGGGGGCCTCCTCAGCCTGAGCGATGAACTCTGGGGCCGACAGGGCGGCTCGACCCAGCCTCGGTAGCGGCGCGAGCACGAGTCCGCTACAGGTCAGCGAGGCAGCAACCAGGAGGGTGAAGCGATCGCGCATGGCGTGACCTAAACGTAAAGTTGGTGAAAACTCGGACGTTCCGTGATAATTCAGTGTAACGATAACACTCCAACCGTGCGCCTGCTTGGCTCGATCCAATCTTAGCGTCTGGGGAAACCCCTGACCGTCTTCCCCGTTCAGCCTTGGGAGATACTGGGAGTCAGAAAGCGCATCTCAGTGAGGCTAGTTGGCCCCCTCTGCGAGAAGCCGCTGCGCGTCTCCATCCCCCGGCCCCTTTTCCCAGGTAGGGCGAAGGGGAGTCTTCAAAGGGAGATGCACCCAAGTCAGAAAGCTACCCTTGATCACGATGAAATATACCTCCCTCTCGACCCAGCCTAGCCAGGGCGTCTCCCACAACCCGGCAATCCGCAAGCGCGTCCTCTTCCAGGCCGGCGACCTCCCCCACCTCACCAACTTCGCCCAAGCACGGTTTGCCCCCGGGCAGGTGGCCGGTGCTCATCACCATACTGATATATGGGAAGTGTTTTTGGTCGAAGCGGGCACGGGCACAATCTGGATTGACGACGAGCCCCAGATCCTAGAACCCGGAGTCTGTGTGGCGGTCGAGCCGTGGGAACGGCACGAAGTCGCGAATACAGGCGCGACCGACCTTGTGCTGACCTATTTTGGGCTGCAAGGGTGAGCCCCAACCGGATTAACGCGGCTAGCCAGTTCCCAAGCTTGCCAGGGGTTTGAGCCTAATTCGCCCAGTTTGCCCAAGCGGCCAGCCACCAGCCCAGGTAGAGGGGGCCGACCGTGGCGCTGAGGAGAATGTAGAAGGTTGACCGGCGATCGCGAGAGGCCCGCAAGTGCATCCCAGCCTCACCAAAGATCCAGTAAAGCAGCGAGGGGAGGTAAGCCGCCATGAAATCAATCACGGACGCAAAGCGCGTCAGGCCTGCCACCACGGCCACCGTCACGCCCATCCCCCACCACACAGCGCGGCGCTGCCAGTAGTAGAACGCGAGGCAGTAGAGCGTGGCGATCGCCCAAGCCAGCAACACCCCCCAAGCCGGGACCAAGACCAAAAAAGTGCCCACAATTAGGCCTAAACTCCCCCCCAGCAGGAGCAAAAACCAAATCTGCAAGGAGCGCGGTAAATGCAGCATCAAAATCCTGAAGGAAATGGGCTCGGGAGCATCGAGTGCATCTCAGTTAGGCAAGTTTGCCCCCTCTGCGAGAAGCCGCTGCGCGTCTACATCCCCTGGCCCCTTCTCCCAAGTAGGGCGAAGGGGAGTCTCCAAAGGGAGATGCACCCGGAGCATCCCCACTTTAGCAGCCCTCACCCTAAGGTCTTCTCCTGAAGGGAGGAGACCTCTAGGGAGTCAATCCAAGAATGAGCAGCTAGACTGAAAGAACTCAATTGGATGCTTGAATGATGAAGCCCTGGTTATCCGCTTGCTTGTGGAGTCTTAGTAGCCTCGCGCTCATCTTCACCCCTAGAGGTAGCAGCGCGCAACTACTTCCTGATAACTCTCTGGGCAGCGAAAATTCAGTCGTCACCCCCCAGGGCTGGCGCGACCTCATTGAAGGCGGTGCAGCCCGGGGCTCCCTGCTCTTTCACAGCTTCCAGGACTTCAATATTGGCTTGGGTCAAAGCGTCTACTTTGCCCACCCCGACAACATCACCAACATCCTCACCCGCGTCACCGGCAGCAACATTTCCCAGATCCTGGGAACCCTAGGCGTTGAGGGAGCCGCCAACCTGTTTTTACTCAATCCCAACGGCCTCCACTTCGGCCCTGATGCTCACCTCGATCTTGCCGGGTCCTTTTATGCTTCTACGGGAGAAAATATTGCCCTACCCGGCTACGATTTCAGCGCCACAAATCCCACGGCTCCCCCCGATTTAGCCCTCAACATCACCCCTGGCTTGCAATATCCCGCTGGCTATCAAGGGGATATTGTCAACGCCGGCCACCTCGCCGTGGGTGTGGGCCAGACCCTCTCCCTGCAAGGGAACCAAGTGACACACCAAGGCTCCCTCACCGCCCCCGGAGGAACCGTGGAGGTTTTAGGGCATCAACTCTTGCTCAGTCCCGGCAGCGAGATCGACGTTTCTGGCTCCGCCAGCGGCGGGGCGGTGTTCCTCGGTGGCGACTTCCGGGGCCAGGGCCCGCGGCCGGTAGCGACGAATCTGGTGATCGCTCCGGGGGCGCTGATTCGGGCCAATGCGGGGGCGGTGGGTCACGGTGGCTGGGTGGCGGCCTGGGCGGAGGAGACGACGGCCTTCTATGGGGAGATCGCAGCGCAGGGCGGCTCCCTCGGCGGTAACGGCGGCCTCGTGGAGGTCTCCGGGAAGCAGACCCTGCTGTTTCGGGGCGTGGTGGATACTCAAGCTGTCCATGGTGAGGCGGGCACGCTCCTGCTCGATCCGCTACGAATCCGCCTTGCGGCGGGCGCAGGGGATGGCGATGCCAATGGCAGCAACTTCGACTTCGCGGGCGATGTGAGCGGCATTCTGGGTCAGATCCTCGGCTCCGACTTTGCGGGGGGGGAGGTGACGCTCTACCAGAGTGAGCTGGAGGGTTTGGCGGGGGATATGGATGTGATCCTGGAGGCGCTGGAGGGCATTACGATCGAGCCCTTGGTGGGGGGAGTGCTCACCTTTGCGCCCGGCACGGGGTCCATCGACTTCATCGCGGATGCCAATGGCGATGGGGTGGGTGACATCACGATGCTCAATCTCAACGACCGGATTGAGACCCAAGGGCGTGACCTGGTCCTCTCGGGAGCCTCGATGCAGTTGGGCGACCTTGACACGATTGGCTTTAGTGACTTTTTCAGCTTCAATCCGGCGGGCAATTTGGAGATTCAGGCGACGGGCAGTGTCGCGGTGGGCAACCTCCTCACGCTGAGTTCTAGTTTCCTTCCTTTTTTCAGCCTGCCGGGGGGAAATGTGCGGATTGTGGCGGGGGGCGACTTGCAGACTCAGGCGATCGCCACTCAGGGCCACAATGCCCCCAGCGGTAGCGTCGAGTTGCAGGCCGGGGGGCAATTAACCACGGGGACGGTGGAGGCGGGCAATAGTGTCACGTTCGTGATCCCTAGCACCACCGGCAGCCCGATCCAGATGACGGCGGGGGGTGACTTGACCACCGGAGCCCTGAGCAGCAGTGCCGGGATTACCTTGACGGCGGGCGGCCAAATCACGGTGGCGGCGGCCAATACTACAGCCTTGGGGAGCGATGCGGGATCGGTGGTGCTGACGGCGGGGCGTGATATTGCGGTGGGCGACATTGCTAGCCAAACGGAGTCGTTCCCCTTTGGTCCCCTGCCGGCAGGGGGGAGCATTACGCTCCAGGCGGGGGGCGATGTCTGGGCGGGGCGGCTGGGCAACTTGAGTCCGGACAGCTTCTCCTTTTTTAACTCAGCAGCCGGGGCGATCGCCATCAACGCGAACGGCCACATCACTACAGGGGACCTGAGTACCCGCGCCCAGGAAGCGGCGGCCGGCCCCGTCACGCTGACGGCGGGGCAAGGCATCACCACCGGGCAGATCGCGACCCAGGCGGTGCAGCCCACCGACCCCAGCCACCTGGGCGGCGACATCACGCTCCAGGCGGGCGGCGATGTGCAGACCGGGAATTTGGGGAATCTGGCTGACATCTTTTTGGAGGCGGCGACGGGGGCGATCGCGATCCAGGCCGGCGGCCTCGTCACGACTGGCAACCTACGCACCTCCCCCGGAGTGACCTTTGCTGTCAGGCCAGGACAAGCCGTGACCATTGCCGCCGCTGCTGGTCTAAACGCCCAGGCCATCAACACCGAGGGCAGTGGCGGGGCGGCAGGGGGAGCCGTCACCCTGAACTCAGGCGGCGACTTGACCGCTGGTGACATCAGAACAGGCACAGAGTCTGTCACCACAGTCCCCCGCTCTCAAGCAAGGCCCGTCACCCTCACGGCCAGCGGCGATTTGACCGTGGGCCAGATCTACGGCGGCTCTGATGGGACGACGACCGTGGGCTTGCGTTTGCAGGCTGGTGGCAACCTCACTGCCACCACCCTCAGTACGGCACGAATTGACTGGACGCTGGACAGTGACGACATCGTGGCGATCGCCGGAGGTCGGCTCCAGGTGGATACCGTTTCGGCCTTCGGCGGGCTAGGCTCGGCGGGAGCCGTGACCCTGCGTGCGGGCAGCGACCTCGTGATCTCCAACGTATTGGCATCGTCTAACTTCGCTCGGGGCAACGACGTTAGCTTGCAGGCAGGAGGCGACCTGAGGGTGCAGACCGTCACAACGCAGGGCGTGTCAGACGGGGGCGCGCTGACCCTGCACGCGGCAGGAGCGCTCCAGTTCCAGACCCTGAACTCGAGCAGCATCGGCGGCCTGCTCTTTGGGGGCAACTCGGGGGGGGGCAATGTCACTCTCAGCAGCGGTCGCCCTTTCACCGCCACGAACCTGGACATTCGCAGTGATGCTGTGGAAGGGCGCGGCGGCACAATCCGCCTCCAGGCCCCCAGCATCAACCTGATCAATGCTCAGTTGAATACGGAGGTGGTTAACACGGGCGTGGCCGGCGACATCCGTTTCACGGCCACGGAGGCGATTCGCCTCCAAGAGGGCTCACGGCTGGCGAGTACTGTGCCCCTCACGGGCAGCGGTCAGAGCGGCAACATTAGCCTCGGCGCACCGCTGGTCGAACTCCGTAGTGGCAGTTGGCTCGACACCAGTACCCTCGGCTCCGGCTCGGCGGGCAATGTTCGTATTGATGCCGGTCAGGTCAATGTGGTAGACAGCTTCCTTCTCAGTGCCACGGCCGGCACGGGCAACGCGGGCCAGATCGCGATCAACGCTGGGGACACCGTTTACCTGAACAACAGCTATCTCAGTACCGCTGTTAGCAGGGGGGCCATCGGCCAAGGTGGGGATATCCAGGTCAACGCCGGAGCGCTCACATTGCGGAATGGGGCCCAAATCCAGGCCCTGACCCAAGGCCAGGGGGCTTCGGGGACCGTGCAACTGAACGTGGCGGGGAGCGCTGACTTCGCGGGTCGCAATGCCCAGGGTTTCCTCAGCGGGGTCTACACCTCTACCGCCGCCAATGGTTTCGCCGGGGGGGATCTGACCGTGCGAGCGGGGGAATTGCGGCTCAGCGAGGGAGCGGTGCTCAGTGCTCAGACCTTCAGCAGCGGCAACAGCGGCCGGATCGAGGTCCAGGCGAACCAGGTGGAGCTGAGCAGCGGTGGGCAAATCCTGACGGGGACGCGCGGCAGCGGGGCGGCCGGTGATCTCAGGGTCCAGGCGGGCGAGTCCTTGGTGATCGCCGGGAGTGATCCCAACTTCGCCAGCCGCCCCACCCTCCCCCCGCCCCTGCGCGCCTCGGTGCCCAACATCGCCCCAGCGGCTTCTCTGGTCCTGGCGGGCAGTGCCCAACCATCCCTCGCCACGGCCCTGGATCTAAACTCGGCCTTCTCCCTCGCGCCAGCGTCTGATCCGAATCCTTGGGTAGGGAATTCAACCCTAACGCCCTATGTCTCCGTGCAGGCCAATCTAGGCTCCGGCGAGGCCCATTACTATCGTCTGGACGTGGAGGCGGGAACCCAGGGGGTGTTTGATATTGATACCGAGATCTTTGGCTTTGGTGGGGTGGATACGCGCCTCACGCTGCTGGATGGGACGGGAACGGCGATCGCCACCAGCAGTCAGTCCACCGTTATCGATGCGGGCTCTGCGGGTTCGGCCATTCCTGGGTCGGCTCCGATCACGAATGATCCCTACCTCAACCACTTCTTCACGGCGTCGGGAACCTACTATCTGCGCGTTGAACCCCAGGGAGGCACTGGGGACTACCAACTGCAAACCTCGCTCCAAAATCCCAGTGTCCGGGGCTCCAATATCACCGCTGGCCCCAATTCCGGCCTCTTCGCCAACACCAGCCCCGGCTCTAGCGGCCCCGGCGGCAGCCTTCAGGTCAGGGCTCCCCAGATTCAACTTCAGGATCAGGGGCAAATCGTGGTCAGTAGCCAGGGGAGCGGCACGGGCGGCAGCATCGATCTCCAGGCTCGCAACCTGACGCTGGCTCACCAGGCCGGCCTGGAGGCTGAAACAGCCAGCGCTGCTGGGGGCAACATCCGCCTGGATGTGGAGGAAATTCTGCTCCTGCGCCACAACAGCCGCATCAGCGCCACGGCTGGCACGGCTCAGGGAGCGGGTGACGGCGGCAATATTGACATCAATGCCCGCTTTATCATCGCTGTGCCTAAGGAAAATAGTGACATCACGGCCAACGCTTTTGCGGGCAACGGTGGCAACATCACGATCAATGCTCAGGGGGTGTTTGGTCTCGAGTTTCGCGATCGCCTCACCCCCGAGAGCGACATCACCGCCAGCTCTGAATTTGGTCTTCAGGGCAATGTGCGGCTCAACGTGCTCGATATTGACCCGGCCCGGGGCCTGAGCGCCTTGCCCACGGAGCTGACCGATCCGGGCGATCGCATCCAATCCACCTGCGATGCCGTAGCCGATGGCAGCACCTTCACCCGCCAAGGCCAGGGCGGTTTACCCGAAGTCGCGACCCGGCCGCTCACCGGGGCTCAAACCTGGCAGGATCGGCGGGAGCTGGGCGAGGAGCCCGCGTCGGCGGCCGCGATGGAGTTGGAGGAACTGGAGGCGATCGCCAACGATGCGCCCCTAGCGGTGGGGAGCTTTGGCGGCTTCGCCTGCCTCTAGCGGGACCAAAGCTCTCGTGACTCAAACGCTCGTGACTCAAACGCTCGTGACTCAAGCCGCAACCTTAGAGGGCGCTGGAATCGAGGCTCTCGGCTTCGCCGACCGTCTGCGGTAGGTGGAGGCCACATTCCTGCTTCAGGCCCTGGAAGCGGGTATTCCGCTCGTCCGCATCATCGGCTAGCAGGGGTCGGCTCGAGTGCCAATCCCCGACCGTCGTATAGCCCTCATTGAAGAGGGGATGGTAGGGAAGGTTGTGCTCCGTCAGGTAGTAGTACACATCCCGCGCGTGCCAGGTCAGGATGGGGGAAATTTTGTAGATCGCGTCTTGGCGCACCACAAAATCGAGGGTCTTGCGGTGGTCAGTCTGGCCCCGCCGCAGTCCGGCGAGCCAGGCCGTCGCCCCTAGTTCTCGTAGGGCCCGCTGCATCGGCTCCACCTTGCGGAGGGTGTCGTAGCGGTTGAGGGCTTCGATGCTGCTCTGCTCCCAGAGTTTGCCGTAGAGGGCCTCCATGCGGGCCGGGCTCAGGGGAGATTGATAGACTTGGAGGTTCAGGGACAGGCGTGCGGTCAGATCGCGAGCAAAGCGGTAGGTTTCCGCCGGTAGGTAGCCGGTGTCGATCCAGATGATCGGAATATCGGGCACCACGGAGGTAACGAGGTGCAGCATCACCGCCGACTGAATCCCAAAGCTCGTGCTCATCACCAACCCACGGCCGAACGTCGCGGCGCTCCACTCAATAATCGCGGTCGGCGACTGCTGCGCCAGCTCCTGATTCACAGCCGCGAGATCGAGCTCGGGCAAGGGGTAATCAGGAGGCTCCTGGGTCGCGCGATCGCCCTGACGAGCCCTGGCGCTGGGTTGGGTGAGTTGGTTCCTGGGCATTCAGCAATACCTCCCGGCACAACAAACCCAGTGTAGCGCCTGGGACGGCTTCAGCGGAGATTCGGGCCGGGAGTAAAGCGGCCAAAGTAAAAAAGCCCTTGGGAGTCTTGCCGTGTTTCGACCCCAAGAGCTTTCTACTCTCACTGTTCCTCACACCTGAGCATCATTATTTATACCTAGCGGATCTAACGCAAGGGGGTAGGGCCACTTTTCTGACTGACCACTGGCGGACGCCGGGCTGGCTACGGCTCGCGATCGCCGACCCCCAACGAGCGGGCTGCTACCAACAGCGGGCTGAAATGCTACTGTAAAGCCAGCTAACCCAGTTAGCCGTGCTAGGCGCGTCCTGTTCAACGGCTGGGTGTATCGAGTCCTTCAATTCTCAATGTTGGCTTGCCATGACCTCTTCTTGGTCGTTAACGGGTAATGCGATCATCCAAGGTATTGCCGAACCACCTGGAGCCTATTGGGCTGCCCAGATGCAGGCCTACGGGACACCTATTGTTGCTGGAGTTCAGGCGGGGCGTGGGGGCGATCGCCTCGGGGAGATCCCCCTCTTCGATTTGGTCGAGCAGGCTGTCCAAGTGGCGGGGAATGTGACCACCAGCATTCTCTTCAACAGCCCCTACGAGGCTCTGGATGCCGGCCTCGAAGCGATCGCCGCCGGCCTCCGGCAATTGATCCTTACCACTCCGGATCTGCCTCCTTTGGATCTGCTTCGCCTCAGGGACCAAGCCGACGCCGCCGGGACCCGCCTCCTGGGCCCCGGCGGCGCCGGGGTGATCGTGCCTGGGAAACTATCCTGGGGAGCGCTCGCCACCGACTGCTACAGCCCCGGGGCGATCGCCCTGCTCAGCCGCAGCCACGGCCTCCTGGATGAGCTAGCCAGCGAACTCGGCCGAGCCGGACTCGGTCAGTCCCTGGCCGTTGAATTGGGCAGCGGCGCGAGCCTCGGCAGCGAGGCCGAGGCCTGGCTGCCCCTCCTAGCGGCTGATCCCAGCACCGAAGCGATCGTACTGATTGAACAGCACCTGCTCGACAGCCACACCGCCGTGACCCTGAGCACCCAAGCCCTCCCCAAGCCCTTCCTCGCCTACATCGCCGGCCAAACCATTACCGCCGAACGTCCCCCCCAAGAAGCTGCCACCGAGATCGCCAGTCAATTCGTCCAGCCCGCCCCCCACACCAGCACCGCCAAGCAGAAAATCGCAGCCTACAAGAAAGCGCGGGTTCCCGTCGCCCGCCACCCCGCGCAACTGATCAAGTTGCTCCACCAGCAGTTGTCGCCACCGCCACCGTAAAGCCTGAAACCCTGGATAGTGCCCAGGCCGGAGTTGACGCCGGCCGCCCCAAGCACGGGGCTAACGGCGGGCGCAACCCCACCGACTGCTCAGCGGGTGGGTAGGTCGCCAGGGGTGGGACCGCCCTTGCCCCCGGTCTCGCCCATCGCGTTTAATGCTAAGGAGTAGTGATGCTAACCCCGCCCCAACCCGCATGGCCTACTGGCTGTTCCAAGGCAATCCCAAGTACTATCGTGTCCTCGATGCGCTTCGCGACTACCAGCAAATGCCCTGGTTGACCACTCGCTACGCTAAGGACTTGGCCCTCGGCGATGAAGTCATCGTCTGGCTCGCGGGCCCGGCGGCGGGAATCTATGCCCTCGCGACCATTGCTGAATTGCCCCGCCTGCGCCCTGATCCCCCCGACCGAGACTACTGGCTGGACAAGAGCCGCATCGGCAGCAAGCCCCAAGCCCTGCTCCAGTTCACCCAAAAATTCCTCCAGCAGCCTCTATTGCGACCCGCCCTCAAGCAAGACCCCGTACTTCAGCACCTCTTGGTTTTACGGGCTCCCAATAGCACCAATTTCAAAGTGACCCTGGAGCAGTGGCAACGGGTGCAAGCGTTGGTGCCGGCCAAGCAGTCGGAGCCAGACTAGGCTGGCTCCGGACGGGTTCTCGCTCCTAGGGGATTCCGGGGGCGCTGAAGCGCAACGACGAACCTAGGGGTTCCCCCCCAAGTCCAGCGTCGGCCAAGCCCTAGACCAGTTTCAGATTGGGGTATTCTGCGAGGATGTCATCGGTGCTCAGGGTGTCGCCAAGGGCTTGCGGCGTCCAGAGGACTTCAAAGGCTAGCAGGCGATCGCCCCCCACCCCGCCGATGGCTCCCAGGGCCGCCTTGAGATCCTCCGCCCCATTGACTTTGGGCAGGCTCAACTTGCCCTCAACCCCAGCCAGCAGCGTCACCACGATATATTCGCCGGGTTCCTGCTGCACCTGCGCTGCCAGGGAGGTCGTGTCCGTCGCCGCTGGGGCCAGGCCGGACTCTTGGAGGCGATTGTCCACCTTTGAGAGGGTCTCGGCCGTGAACTTGCTGCGCTCCCCTAAGGCGAGTTGATTAAAACGGCCTTCGGCCTGGTCCAGGGGCAGGCGCTCCTGGGATTCCGTCGCGCCATAGACCCAGTAGTTGGGGTGGCGGAGCAGGGCCAACGTGGTCTCCTGCAACACCTTCGCCCGCCCCGTCGCCGTGTCGGTATCAGCGCGGCGGGCGATTTGGTCGAGTTCCGCTTGCAGTTGGCGGGCGTTGGCCAACAGGCCTACCTGGACCTTGGCAATCGATACCTTGGGCAGGGCTGCTTGACCCCCTTCTCCCAGGCTCAGACCGCCATTGCGGAGGGTGTTCACCAAGAAGTTGGCGAGGGCGATAAAGATCAGGATCGTAAACAGGCCCCCAAAGCCGCCCCCAAAGCCAAAGAAGGGAATCAGGAAGGGGAAACCAAACCCGCCCCCATAACCGCCGCCGACTCGAGGGGCGCTCATGCCACCGCCGCGAGGGGCTGAGTAGCTACGGGTTGGGGCCCGGAAAGAGCCGCCGCCAATGCGGCCGCCGCTCCGTGCTGCTAGGGCGGTATCGGCGTGGCCAAGGCTCAGGCTGAGGAGCAGGCCAACGAGCAGGGCGACTTTGAGAAAGGGTTTCAGAAAGGTTGAAAGCTGATTTAGCATGGCTTGCGTTTTAGCACTGCGGGTTTAAGGGTATGACTTGTCAGCAGTTACGCTCGGGTGCATCTCCCTGGGGAGGCTCCCCGTTGCCCTACCTGGGAGTAAGGGTCCGGGGGATGTAGACGCGCAGCGGCTTCTCGCAGAGGGGGCAAACTTGCCTAGCTGAGATGCACCCGTGACGCCCAGGGACGCTACTAGGGATCTTGTCCCCAAACGGTTGCGAACTGTCACCTCGGTTACATCTCTCAATGTAACGCAAGCCTTGGGCCGGGGCGATCGCCGCGCCGGGTCGGGGGGTGGACGAAAAAAAGCGCGGCTTCCCTGAATTTTGAGCGATGGTTCAAGGAGCAGAGTGTAAGCCGCTTCAGCGTTACCGGGCCCTCATCCCCCGGCCCCTTCTCCCAAAGCTGGGAGAAGGGGAGCTAGAAGGCCCGCTCCTAAGCTTGGGAGTGGGATTTAGGGCGAGGGTTGAGCAAAGGATTACAAACATCCCGCGCAAAATTTTGTTCACCCCGGGTCGGGTTCCTCGAGGAGCTGCGTTACCCGATGGTTCCCAGGCCTGCGGGGCTTAATTCCTGGGACCGGCGCGCTAGGAGCCAGTAAGTTGCTTGAGGGCCCTTGCCCTTGAGGGTGACTTGGCCCCGGGGTTGGCAATGGTAGCGATCGCCCAACTGCTCATAGACGGCTTGACTCACCTGGATGCGTCCCGGCTCGCTACTTTCCTCAAGGCGAGCTGCAACATTGACCGTATCCCCCCAGAGGTCGTAGCTAAATTTCTTGAGGCCGATGACGCCCGCGACCACCGGGCCGGTGTGGAGGCCGATCCGGAGGCGAATCGGCTGGCCCTTGGCTGTAGAAAACTGCTGGCTGGCGGCTTGCATGGCGATCGCCAAGTCCGCCACGGCTGCCACGGGCTCGGGCTGCGGGAGCGGAATCCCGGCCGCGGCCAAGTAGGCATCACCAATCGTCTTGATCTTTTCGACGCCGTACTGCTCCGCCAGACGGTCAAAGGTGGAGAAGATACGATTGAGGATCTCGATCAATTCTAGGGGCTGCATGGCCGCCGAAAGGGGCGTGAACCCCACAATGTCGGCAAAGAGGATCGCGGCAGTGTCGAACTGTTGCGCCAGGGAGCCGGTAAACGTTTTGAGCTGCTGGATAATGGGCTGCGGTAGGATGTTTTGCAGCAGTCGCTCCGAGCGCGTTTTTTCCAACTGCACCGCTTTGACGGCCTGAATGCGCTCCGTCACATCATTTTGAATACCGACAAAGTGGGTGAGTTGCGGACCGCTGTAGATCGGGGAAATGCTTAGCTCGTTCCAAAAGGGTTGGCCATCCTTGCGGTAGTTCAGCAGGGTTACGGTGCAATCCTCGCCAGCGCGAATCGCGGCGCGCAGGCGTTCCAGCTCCGTGGTGCTGGTATGTTTGCCCTGGAGAAAGCGGCAATTGTAGCCCAGAACTTCGGCGGGGCTGTAGCCGGTGATGCGCTCAAAGGCTGGATTGACGTAGATCAAGGGCATATCGGGCAGCGTCGCATCAGCGATGACGATGCCGACACTGCTAGCGGCGATCGCGCGATCGCGCAACTTCACCGCCGCTTGCACCTGGGCCAAATAGTTGCGGCTTCCCTGCCAGGTGGTCTCGGTCACATCTTGAGCAATGCCATAGCTGCGGCCGTTGCGGTAGGGGGACACTCGCCACTGCAACCAGTGATAGCTGCCATCCTGAGCTCGCCAGCGGTTTTTGTAGGTGACATAGCCGCTCGTGCTCTGGCGACAACGTTGCTCTAGCTCATCGGTGGTGGGCAAGTCGCTGGGGTGGACAAACTCGCTCCAGGGGCGATCGCGCAGTTCCGCCTCACTCCAGCCCAAGGCTGTCTGCCAGACTGGGTTGACGGCGTGCAAATAGCCATCCTCGCCACGCACACAGAGCAAGTCCGGGGACAGAGCAAAAAACGCCTCCAGGGTCTCACTGGCGCGGCTGACATCGCAGCTCCAAGTACTAGGCATAGGTTCAGGGTTAATAATTTCTTTGCGGCACGCACCCCTCGAAGTCCTAGAACCATTATGACACGGGCAATTTCACGAAAAGCCCGGCCCCTGGCAAGCCCGGCCGCTGATGGAATTTCACAAATTAAGTACCCAATAGGCCAACGTAGGGTAGAAGATCCCTAGAGCCATTTCGGGACTGATTAAAGAAGTCATCAACCCAATGGCGACGACTTCTTCTTGGGCCCTCGCTTCGGTTTCATGTTCAGGGGGAAAAAGCGGGTTTCCTGCCCCGCCCGGCTCGGATCTCTAGACCCTTGCTGCCTTCCGCTTGGTAACGTCGCCCCCACTGATAGCCCGTCCTTGGTGTTCGGGGTCTGAGCAAGCCTTGGCGCGCTCCTGGCAATCCCGATTCATCGCCAGCGATCTTTCTTCAGCAAGGCAGCCGCTCGCTCTCGCCTGTACGGACGCTGGTCCCGCGTCCGGAGCGCTTCTAGTTTTTCTTTTTCTGAGGCGCTCAGCTTCAGTTCAATGGGTCGGCGACTACTTGAATTATCCTCTTCTTTGTCTCTTCCCTCTATGCACTTATTTTCTGAAATTCCATTAGCCCAACTACAGCCGTATGCAATCGCGGTCGTTGCGCTTCAGCGCTCCCTCGAGCGGGGGCTATAGCAAGAAGGCCAGAATTGGCGTGTAATTGCCGTAGTTCGGGTAGCTCAAAGGGCAAACAACTTCGTGAGGCGTTTCCGCAGCCAATCCACGACGTTTTTATCCTCACCACCGTCATCTAAGCCCAGCTCCTGAAGCTGGCGACGGCGATCGCCCAATTCCTGCTGGTGTTGGCTCAGCTCCTGGACGATCGCCTCCGCAAACTCCGGATGCTCTTGCAGCAAGCGGCGGAATCCCTTGCTATTGATGGCAAACAGCGTCACCTCCTGCTGAGCGGCCACCGTTGCCGTGCGCGGAATCCCCAGCATCAGGGACAGCTCGCCAAAAAATTGGCCCACTTCCAGCGTCGCCAGCCGCTTATTCAGCTTCTGAGTGTAGACCTCAACGACTCCCGAGAGGATGATGTAAAAAGCATCGCCCGGGTCCCCTTCCTGGAAGAGGATTTCCCCCGGCCGCAGGCGCTTGCGATAGCCGATCTCGATCAGTTGGCGCAGCTCCAGCTCACTGAGGTTTTGAAAATAGACCACTTGCCGCAACAGATCGCGAATAAAACGGGGCTTGGCCGCCGGTTTCACCGCTACCTGCTCTTGGAGGTAGCTCTGGAGCGGGGCCAACGTTTCCGAGGTGGGGGCGGGTTGCCGGACCTGAAGGGCCTCAGGATTGCGTAACCAGAGATCCCGCTGGGGGAACGGCACCTCGAGCCCGTGCTGGCGCAAACTTTGCTCAATGAGAAAATTCAAGGCGCTGCGAACATAAGGCTCACGGTCATAGCCCTCCACCCAGAGCCGCAGTTCAAAGTTGAGGGCGCTGTCACCAAAGCCGCGAAAGAGGACGTGGGGCGGCGGCTCATGGAGGACCGCTGGCTCCGCGTAGGCGGCGTTCAGCAGCGCCTCGGTGACGAGGACCGGATCACTGCCATAGGCAACGCTGACGGGGACATGAATGCGGCCCTGGGGATTGCCATAGTTCCAGTTCAGCACCCGATTCTCCACCAGTTGGCTGTTCGGAACCACAACATCTCCCCCTTCGCGGGTGCGGATGATCATCGACCGCAGCGAGATCGTCTTGACATAGCCGCTGAGGTCGTTGAACTCGATGAAGTCGCCCACTTTGACCTTGCCCTCGAGCAAGAGAGTGAGGCCGCTGACGGAGTTTTTGGTGAGATCCTGCAAGCCAAAGCCGATACCCACCCCCAGGCTACCGACAATCACCGCGAGGGACTCGAGGCGGAAGCCGAGACCTTGGATCAGGGCGAAGAAGGCGATCGCCCCGGTGACATAGCTGATCAGGGTGGCGATCGCCTCGCGATTGCTCACATCCACCTTCAGGGACCGCAGCAGTTGGTGGGTAAGAAACTGACGCAATAGCCGGATCAAAATGAACACGACGGCCAGGGCCAGCAATAACTTGACGACTAACCACAGAGTGAGGGGATTGGCCCCGGGGGAGAGGGGCGTGTTAAAAATTCGCCGCAGGTTGCGGACGATCTCATTCACAGGGAGCGGCATAGGGATCAGGGGTTTGAGCAGAATGAACGACTCAGGGAGTCGCCGCCGGGGTCAGGTGTTGTAAGGCCCGACGGATCAAAGCAATGGTGATCGCCGGGGCTTCGAGCTGCGGCGTCAGGCCCACCCCTGGCAGAGATTGAAACCAGCGCACGGCTTCAGGGTTCAAGGCCGCTAAGCGTCGGCCCAAGTCTAGGGGAGTTAAAGCCGCCTGCTCGCCCCAGAAAATCGCCGTCGGCACCGTCAGTTGGCCGAGATAGTTCGCGAGATCAAAGCAGAGCCGGCCGCTGACAAAGGCCAGGGCCGCATAGTCTGCCTTGGGCTGCGTGGCTGACGCTTGATAGGCCTGGACCAGTTCCGGGTAGATGCGTTCCGGGCGAGCGAACTGGCGTACCTTGAGGAAGCGGTTGATGCCGCTGGCGGTAGCAATGCCAAGGGTATAGAACAGCCGGTCCAGAATCGGTGTACTGGCAATCTGCGCCAAGACGGTGCGGCTGAAGTCGTTGCCGAAGTCGGAGAGACCGGCCGGGGCTACCAGAATCAGACTCTGGAAGAGATCGGGACGGGCGATCGCCAAACGGATCACCAAAGCCGCCGTCAGCGATGAAGCAATCACAGGCGTTGGCCGCCCGCAGGTCTGCTCGAGAAAGTCCGTCAAGCTCGCCAGGTAGTCCTCCGGTTGATAATCCCGCTCCGGGTGGGCCGAGCGGCCCCAGCCAATCAGATCCGGAGCCAGAACCCGGTAGTCTAGGGCAAAAGCAGGATAGACCTGGGACCATTCATAGGCCGAAGAGCCTCCCCCAAAGCCGTGGAGAAACACAAGGGGCGGCAGCTCCGCCCAGGACTGGCGGTAGAGGCCCGCCCAGGGCTCGCCAGTCAGGGCGTAGTAGACCATCTCCCCTTGGGTCGTGGTCAGGGAGTAGCGCTCAGCACCGGGGGGGGTAATCATTGCCAGCCAGCCTCCAGCCAACCGAAATGGGGCTATCGCAATTGTACTGGCCGGCCGTCAGCTCCCGATTTGGGTTTTGCCACCCCGAGGGGAGGTCGGCGTGGGCCTGACTAACCGAGGCAACCCCTTTACAAAAGTTAACAAAGTATTAAGCTTGAGCGCGCGGGAGCCAATCTCCTCTAGGGTAATGAACCGAGTACAAATACTCAGTTACTGATCCGTTAGAGGCTCAAGCCATTCATGGAGGAACTGACCCCTGCGGTGTTACTAGCCCGCTACGCTGAGGGAGCACGGGACTTTCGCCAGTGCGCCCTGATTGGCATCGACTTATTCGAGGCCCAGCTCCCGGGCATCGATCTGAGCGGCAGTAACCTACAGCAAGCTTACCTACCTTATAGCAACTTCAACCAAGCCCAGCTCCAACAGGCCCAACTCCGACAGACCCTCTTAAGCAACGCTGAACTGGAAGGGGCCAACTTAGCGGGGGCGGATCTGACGGGCAGCAACCTATACCGCGCGAACCTGTCCAGCGCCAACCTCAGCAACGCCACCCTGGCGGGGGCCAATTTGCGGGGCGCGAATCTGAGCTATGCCAACCTCCGCCAAGCTGATTTGCGCTGGGCGGATTTGACCGGCGCAACCCTGCGCCAAGCGGTGTTAGCCGATGCTCAACTGGACGGAGCTATTCTCCGCCACGCCAAGCACGTAGATGATACCGGGGTCTACTGGGGGCAGGGAACGATCCGCCCCGACGGCCTCCCCTATCCACCCCCCACCCCCGAATCCCTCGAGTAAGGGCAAACCCCGAGCCGGTCTATGTCCCATTAGTCCCAGACCCTGGCCCCGGTTCCGCAAGATGGCCAGGTTGCCGAAGGGGGGGCTCCCAAGCCCCTGCCGCCGAGATTCTGACCCAGACGCCACGGTTCTCCCGGCCCTAACGGCCCTGACTCGAGTACTGGGAATATGCCTGGCAAGTCTCGACCCGGTTGCGGCCGCCGCGCTTGGGGATGTAGAGGGCCCGGTCAGCCGCATACACCAGGTTCCGGGATTCCTGGGTCAAATCTGGCTGGAGCGCGGGGGTGCATCTCAGTTAGTCAAGTTGACCCACGCTGCGAGCAGCCGCTGCGTGTTGACCTCCCCCGACCCCTTCTCCTAAAGCTGGGAGCAGGGGAGTTAGAAGCCCCTCTCCCAAGTTGGGAGAGGGGTTGGGGTGAGGGCTAAGCGAAGGAGTACTTGCATCCCGCGTAAAATGCTGTCCACCCCTGGTAGCTCGTCGCATCATTTCAAGACGCTCGCTTGCTGTACGCTATCGTAGCCCGGTACGCTGGTAGTTGCGGCCCTAGGCCGGTTCAACTTCTCAGTAGCGGTTGTGGCAGCGGGTGTAACGAGGGGGTATCACCCTGATCTTCCAACGGCTCCTGCCCAGGCCCAGCGTGTTTCTCGGAATTAGTCAGTTCACAGCCCTCTCCCGAGGAGGCTTCCTGGGTATCCCCCGCTCAGCCCTTCCCCTCTCAGTTCCCCGCTCGCAAAAATGGGTGAGGATGATGCTAGGGTCGCTGGCTCCCCGACTCCCGTTGTGGGAGCAGCAGGGGTTGGGAGACCAGGAGGACAGTCCGAACCGTAAGGGGTTTAGGATTTATGGGTCCACAGCAGCTCCAAGAGGCGGAGGCTCGATGCTGTATCGCACTCCCTGGAAATTCGCGAGGGTTGTGGGCCTGGGGCCGGGCAAGCCGAGTTTCTCTCCTACCTTTTCATCCAATTTCCGCCTATGTCCTCAGAGTTAATCCCGGTTGTCGTCAATGGTGCGGCTGGCAAGATGGGCCGTGAAGTCGTCAAGGCGATCGCCACGGCCCCCGATATGCAACTGTTGGGAGCCGTTGATCGCCAGCACTTGGGCGAAGATGTGGGCCTGATCGCGGGCTGCGGTGAGCTAGAAGTTCCCATCCTGGAGGACTTGCAGAGTGTTCTCGTGATGGCAACTCAGGAAAAAATTCAGGGGGTGATGGTTGATTTCACCCACCCCGATGCCGTGTACGAGAATGTGCGGGCGGCGATCGCCTACGGAGTGAGGCCCGTAGTCGGCACGACGGGCCTCACCCCCGAGCAGATCGAGGATCTAGCCGCCTTTGCCGCCAAGGCGAGCACCGGCGCGCTGGTGATTCCCAACTTCTCCCTCGGCATGGTGCTGTTGCAACAGGCCGCGGTCCAGGCCTCCCGGTACTTCGACCATGTAGAAATCATTGAACTCCACCACAACCAAAAGGCCGATGCCCCCAGCGGCACGGCGGTGAAGACCGCTGAAATGCTGGCCGAACTGGGCAAGACCTATAACCCGGCGGCTGTCACCGAACAAGAGCTCCTCCCCGGTGCTCGCGGGAGTCTCGCGGCGGAAAATATCCGCATCCATAGCGTGCGTCTGCCGGGCCTCATCGCCCACCAGGAGGTGATCTTCGGGGCTCCGGGTCAGATCTACACCCTGCGCCACGATACGAGCGATCGCGCCAGCTTCATGCCCGGCGTCTTGCTAGCGATCCGCCAAGTGACCCAGCTCAAAACCCTAGTCTATGGCCTCGAGAAAATCCTCTAGCGAGCCCCAGCCGCGATCGCGATCCCAGGCCCCCGGGGGTGCTCCGGTCTTAGGGGGGCGCTTGAGCACACCGAGGGCGATCGCCGAGCGGCTGCCCGGGAGAGAGGCCCCAACCCGTGGACAAATTCGAGAGCCTGCAAGCCTTTACCCAAGTCGTTGAACAGGGTAGCTTTGCCGCCGCCGCCCGTCAGTTGGGCCTGTCTCGCTCGGCGGTGAACAAACTGGTCGTCAAGCTGGAGCAGACCCTCGGGGTCCAGCTACTCCAGCGCACGACTCGCCAGGTCAGCCCCACGACCAGCGGCCGCGCCTTTTATGCCCGCAGCGTCGAAATCTTAGCGGCCCTCCGGGAGGCCGAGCAGGCTGCCAGCCAACTCCAGGCCGAGCCCCGGGGGCGGTTGCGGCTCAATGGTCCCATGACCTTTGGCACGCAGTACCTCGCCCCAGCGATCGCCGAGTTTGCGGCTCAGTACCCCGACCTCCGTTTGGAACTGGTGCTCAATGACCGCCTCATCGACCCGATTGAGGAAGGCTTCGATCTCACCGTCCGCCTCGCTGCCCCCCCGGAGTCCCCGGCCCTGGTGGTGCAGCGCCTCGCTCCGGTGCAACGCGGGCTCTGGGCCGCACCCCACTACCTCGCCGCCCAGGGGGAACCCCAGCATCCCCAGGAACTGCGCGATCGCCCCTGTCTTCACTACGGCCCCCTCACCCCAAACCCCCAGTGGCGCTTGCAGGGACCGACCGGGGAGCTGGCGATCGCCATCAACAGCGTCTTGTGCTCTAACAATGGCGAAGTGCTCAGGACGGCGGCGATCACCGGCCTGGGCCTGGCGCTGCTACCCGAATTCATCATCGCCCCAGCCAACCAGCAGGGAAAGTTGGTGCGGGTGTTGCCCGAGTATGAAGCCCCCCGCACCTGGCTCTGCCTGCTCTATCCCAACCACCGCCACCTGTCGGTCAAGGTCCAGGTGCTGGCCGACTTTTTGCAGGCACGGTTTGGTGTTGGCCTAGCCAGACCCACCGGCACGGATCACCCCTCAGGCACTGAGGTCCAGCATCCGCTGGATCGGCTTTAGGGCCGCGCAACGAATCGACTCCGGCAGCGCGATCGCCGGCTCCCGGCGCACCATCGCCAGGTAGAGCTTTTCCAGCGTGTTGAGCCGCATATGGGGGCACTCATTGCAGGCGCAGTGATTCTGGGCCGGAGCGGGGATCAAGGTTTTGTCCGGAGCCAGCTTCTGCATCTGGTGCAGGATGCCCGGCTCCGTCGCCACGATGAAGGCGGGAGCCGGACTGTGCTGTACATAGTTCAGGAGCGCCGTGGTGGAGCCGATGTACTGGGCGTGGCGCAAGACCGAAGGCTCACATTCGGGGTGAGCAATCACCTCGGCCTGGGGATGCGCGACTTGCAGGTGAATGATCTTTTGCTCCGAGAAGGTTTCGTGAACGATGCAGCTTCCCTGCCACAGCAGCAGATCGCGCCCGGTTTGGGTCATCACGTAGCGGCCCAGGTTCCGGTCCGGCGCAAAGATAATCGGCTGCTCCCGGGGAATCTGTTCAACAATCCGCACCGCGTTGGCACTGGTGCAGATGATGTCGCTCATGGCCTTGATCTCGGCCGTGCAGTTGATGTAGGAGATGACGAGGTGATCGGGGTGGGCGGCCTTGAAAGCAGCAAACTCCTGCGGGGGGCAGCTTTCGGCCAGGGAGCAGCCTGCATCAAGATCCGGGAGGAGCACCAGCTTGTCGGGGTTGAGGATCTTCGCCGTCTCGGCCATGAAGTGAACGCCGGCAAAGACGATCACAGCCGCATCCGTTGCGGCAGCCTGGCGTGAGAGGCCCAGGGAGTCGCCCACGTAGTCTGCCACGTCTTGGATGTCCCCCGCTTGGTAGTAGTGAGCGAGGATCACGGCCTTCAGCTCGCGCTTGAGAGCGGCGATCGCCGCGTGCAGATCGAGCGGCAGGGCCGGAGCTTGGGGGCGGGATAGAGTAGTCGCAAACACAGCAGCGCCTCGTACAAAAGCCAGAATAGGGGTTGAGTTAACAATTATAGTTAAATTCACCAAAATTGAGCGGTGGGCTGGGGAACTGGGGGGTGAACGAAAAAAGCGTGGCTCCCCTGAATTTTGGGCGATCGCTCAAGAGCAGAGGGTCGCCCCCTCCAGCGTTACGGGGCCCCCTCTGCGAGAAGCTGCTGCGCGTCTACATCCCCCGGCCCCTTCTCTCAAAGCTGGGAGAAGGGGAGCGAGAAGCCCCTCTCCCAAGTTGGGAGAGCGGTTGGGGTGAGGGCCCAGCGAAGGAGTACCAACATCCCGCGTACAATTTCGTCCACCCGGAGCTGGGATCGAAAATCGGGGGTGAGCTATTCCAGAGCCCAGGGATGACCCTTGTTGCCGGCGCTCCCACCCCTGCGGTTAGAACACCACTCCCACAAAGATGACAGCCAACTTTACCGGCCTGTTCTGACAATTGCGATCTCTAGAGCTAGGATCAGGATCGGACGTTAATTCTCAAGGAGAAGTTCCTATGAAGCGTTGGTCTGTCTTGTTGGTAGCGCTGGCGGCTATGGTGTCGCTAACGCTGGTTGCTTGTGGTGGTGGCGGCGGCGAAGCACCGGTCCCCGAAGAGAGCCCCACTGAAGGAGCCTCACCGGAAGGATAACCGGCTGCCTTGCCCCGTAATCAACCACGGGGTAGCTGGCTGAATCATCCGGGTGATTGACGGACTGATAGCATGGGTGCTCTTCCTGTATAGGCAGCACCCTTGCTTCAGGATTAGAGGCCTGCTTAACCCTAGGGCTTGTCATCAATTCAGCCAGGTGACAGTCGCCCAAAAATTTATAGTTACAGCATTTTTCTGGCTAGTGAAGTACGTAGCCCTCACCCCAAACCCCTCTTCTGACTTGGGAGAGCAGGGTTGTTTTATTTGGCCAGAGAAAAACCCTGGGTTAAGATAGTCCAGACCAGATCCACCTGATTGGCTAAACGCCTCAGTCCTTCGGGAACCGTTCGACAGCCCAACGGCCGCACCAAGTCGAGCAGCCAACAATTCAAAATTGCCCAATTGATCGGCGCGTTGCCCCCCGGACGCGCATAATCTTCCTCAAACAAAACATCCTGCACCCAATGCAGACGGTTTTCAATCCGCCAATGCGCTTGAATCCGCTGGCTCAAGTCCGCCGCACTTAAACTCAAGCTGCTGATATAAGCCATCTGCTCTGTATAGGGCTTGCTCTTACGGACTCCCCAGCGCTCAACCCACAGCACCGAGGTGAGCCCTGCCCATTGACTTTGGGTTTCCGGGGGCGCGGGATAGACTGAAACCCGAGGGTAGGCTTCGCGACCATGGCTGGTGTCTAACGTGGTCACTTGGTCCTGGCCTTGACCTTGCTCATGGAGCTCCTGCACTTTGCGGTAGAGGGTCTTTTGATGGGCTTTGAGGGCAATCAGGTAGTCTTGTTTCTGGAACACAATCCGCTCTACTGTTTTTTTTGACTATGGAGGGCGTCGAAGGTAAACACCCCGGGTTGACTCGCCAGAGCTTGAATTAACTGCTCCACCACCCCTTGCTCCGAGCCTTGTTTGTTATCCACCACCTGTAAGTGCAGCACCAAGCCCGACTCATGGGTGAAGGCACTGACGGTATTGATAAACGATTGATAGGATTCCTCGTAGTCTGACAGGGTGCGCTTGAGGGCTTTGCCGTCCCCCGCTACCCAGGTGGTTCCTGGCAAGCGGAGAAACAGGGCAGCCCATTCATTGAACAGAGCGAGGAGCGGGTTAAAGTCCACCTGATGCAGGACACGGCGGAACGTGGAGTAAGAAGGGATGCGTGTTGCGGGGGGCAAGGCTAACTGGGCACAGAGGGTGGACCAGTGGGTTTGGCAAAAGTTGGCGAGCGGGCGATAGCCGCGATAGCCGCAAAAAGTGCCCAGCAAAATCAGGAGCAGGAGTAATCATAAGTCATGGCGCCGTCCTTTGGCTTTGCGATAGTCGGGAATCGCCTGGAGTTTGGAGATGAGGGGGAAGTTCGTGGTCATGGCTCAGGGTCGGAGCATCAACTTTTCTCATTCTCATGTTTCTCTCCCTAGATGAAACCACCCTGCTCTCCCAACTTGGGAGAGGGGTTGGGGTGAGGGTTTAGCTAAGGAGTACCAACATCTTGCGTAAAATTTCATTAGGCCTGCTCTGCGGGCAGTTGCTGCGCGTCTACAGCCCCCAGCCCCTCCTCCCAGCCCAAGCCTCCCGCTCCCCCCCTCGCCCCGGCCCTTCGGTAGACTGAGAAGGGAACGCCCCGAAAAACTGCCGCAGCATCATTGCGAACTATCCTATGAGCCAATCCATGACCCCCAAGGCCCTCCAGGGCCTCGCCCCCAACCCCAGCACACCCACGCTGGCTCTCCGAGCGGCTTGGCAGGATTTTGTGCAGGAAACCCTGGCCATGACCCAGCGCCTGTTTATCCAACTGCGCCGCCGCCCCTCAACCCTCGTAGCGGGCATTATCCAACCCCTCATGTGGTTACTGCTGTTTGGGGCCCTCTTCTACCATGCGCCCCAAGGCCTGTTTGGAGTGAATGATAATTATGGTCAGTTCCTCGCGCCGGGGGTCATCGTCTTCACCGCCTTCTCGGGAGCCCTGAATGCCGGCCTGCCGGTCATGTTTGACCGCGAGTTTGGCTTTTTGAACCGTTTTCTAGTCGCTCCCCTAGCGTCGCGTTACTCGATCGTCGCGGCCTCCACGATCTACATTATTAGCCTCGCCTTCTTACAAACAGCCCTGATCGTCGCCGCCAGTGCGCTGCTGGGGGCTGGCCTGCCGGGGCTCGGAGGCCTGGGGGCGATCGCCCTGATCGTGCTCACCATCGTGCTTGGCGTCACGGCCCTCAGCCTCGGCCTCGCCTTTGCCCTGCCCGGTCACATTGAGCTGATCGCGGTGATCTTCGTCACCAACCTGCCCCTCCTTTTTGCCAGCACGGCCCTAGCCCCCCTCGACTTCATGGCCGACTGGCTGCAAGTGATCGCCTGCCTCAACCCCTTGACCTACGCGATCGAGCCGATTCGCTACCTCTATCTCCAGGCTGATTGGTCCCTGGGGAGCACCGTCTTGGTCGCGCCCTGGGGTTCCCTCAGCTTTGGGGCGATGCTGGCCGTGTTGCTGGCCTTTGACCTCGCCGTGTTGCTGCTGATTCAACCCCTGCTCCGCCGCCGCTTCGCCTAAGCGGCCGCCCCTGCTCCCTCGAGCTTAAGACTGCGAGGCGACCTCCACCGCGTAGAGGTCGCCCCCGCGCCCGGTGGCAAAGCGGAGGGAGTGGGCCAGGTCTTTGCTGGAGCGGGTGAGGAAGATCAGCAGGGCCAGCACCGCGAGACCGCAGGCGAGGGCAAAGATGCCCTCATAACCCAGCGTGCTGGCAAAGGAGCCCGACAAGGGTCCGCCGATGGCGATCCCCAGATCGAAGCCGCCAATACAGAGGGCGTAAACTTGCCCCCGCTCGGCCATGGTTGACCGATCAGCCACGAGGGCTGTCATCATCGGGATCAGGGTTCCGGCTCCGGCCCCCTCGGCGATCGCGGCGAGGAGGAAGCCGAGGGAGGTATGGGCGATCGCCAGCAGCGCCATGGCGGTGATGTAGCTCAGCAAGCTACAGGTAATGAAAAACCCGCGCCCAATCCGATCCGAGGCCCGCCCCACCACCACCCGCACCGCAAAGCTGGCACAGGCTACGGCGGTGTAGAAGAGTCCGGCACTCAAACCCACCTCGGCATCGCGGATGTAGGCCGGGAGAAACGTCGTCAGCGTGCCAAACACGAGGCCAATGAGCAGCAACACCAGAGCGGGGGTGCGGAGGCGGGGATTGCGGACAAACTCTTGCAGGCGGAGCGAGAAAGCGGCCCGGAACAGGGCGGCCGGGGACCAAGCGCCCGCCGGCGCAACGGGCCGGCGGGGCTCCCGGATCTGGCCCGCCAGCAGAAAACCCAGCAGCCCTAGGCAACCCGACGTGATGAAGAGGGCCGCGTAGCCAAAATCCTCGGCTAGATAGCTGCCCAAGGCTGGCCCCAAGGCCATGCCAATCGGCACCACCAGCGTCATGTAGCCAATGATTTCGCCCCGCTGCTGGCGCGGCGACAAGTCCACCACGAGGGCACTGTAGCCCGTGGTGAATCCGGCGATGCTAATGCCATGACCAGCCCGTACCAAGGCCAGAAGGGGCAGGGAGTTGACCAGGAGGTAGGTGAGGGGGGCGAGGCCGACCACCAGTGTGCCGATCTGCACCACGAGGCGACGACTGCGCTGGTCGGCCCAGAGGCCCAACAAACCCCGCGAGAGCAAAAGACCAATCGCAAAGCTGCCCATGACCAAGCCAATTTGTTGCTGGTTCGCGCCGGCCGCTTCGATATACAGGGGGAGGGCCGGGAGCAGGCAGGTGAGGCTAGCCCAGAAGCAAAAGCCACAGAGAAAAAGCAGGAGCAGGCTGCGGCGTATAGACGGTGGGAGGGTTGCGAAAACGTTCACGGTCGATGAGGGGTAGGCCGAGGCCCGGTCAGGTGCTGTATCTTCTCACGTTAACATTCTTAACAATTGCGTGACGCTGGGGGGATGTCGGCCACCGCGCCCCCCCTACTACAGAGTCCGCCAGCGAACTACGGCCCTCGGTTTGACGCGGGAGCATCCCCGTTGGGCAGCCCTCCCCCGAAATCGCTCCCCTGAGTTGGGGGAGCAAGCTTCTAGAACTCGGTCGCGGCAAACAGGCTACGATTCCCGTCGAGCTTCCGGTTGAGTTGGGCTGAGGCACGCAACCCCACCGACCCGCTGCTCGAATCCTGTCGCCCTTGATGCCGCCGTCTACTCGGCCCTCCGGGGGCGATCGCCCCCGCCCTGCTGGAGCTTGGCCTTCGCCGCCGCCCAGAACTGATCCAGTTCCGCCAACGAATACTCCGTCAGTGGCCGGTCCGCGAACTGCTCCATCAGCGCGACCCGCTGCACTAGGCGCTGGTTGGTCCCCTGCAAGGCCTGAGACGGATCGAGCTTGTACCAGCGGGCCAAGTTCACGAGCGTGAACAGCAGATCTCCTAGCTCCGCCTGCTGATGGGCCGTGTCCTCGGTTTGCAATGCGGCTTGGAACTCCTCGAGCTCCTCCGCGAATTTTTCCCAGACGGCCTCGACGGTCTCCCACTCCAACCCAGCCGCTGCTGCCTTTTGCGACACCTTAGCGCTCGCCAGCAGCGGCGGCAACGTGCGGCTATCGCGCTCCAGCTTGCGGCTCAGCGCTGAAGCTTGGTCTGACGTTTCTCCCTTCTCTGCTGCCTTAATCGCCTCCCAGCTTTGGCGCAGTTGTTCGGGGGTCGTGAACTTGGCCTCGCCAAAAACGTGGGGATGGCGGCGCACCAGCTTCGCGGTGATCCCCTGGGCCACCTCGGCTAGGGTGAAATGACCCTGATCCTGGGCCACTTGGGCTTGGAGCACCACTTGCAAGAGCAGATCGCCCAGCTCTTCGGCGATGTGGTCCTGGTCGCCACTCTGAAGGGCGGCGACGGCTTCATAGGCTTCTTCGATGATGTAGGGAATGAGGCTCTCCTGGGTCTGGGCCAGGTCCCAGGGGCAGCCCCCCTGAGGTGATCGCAGCTTGGCGACTACCGCGATCAGTTCTTCTAAAGCAGCGAGGGTATCCGTCATGGGCTCCTGGTCTCGTTCCTTTCAGTATCCTGCTCCCGTGAGCGCTAGACCGGGGTAGCGGTCACGGCCTTGGGCTCCAAAGGTTGGCCGTCGCGGGGTGGCGGCGATCGCCCCCGGGAGAGCCTCCCCCACGCTCCTACTCCACTTCATCCACTTCCACATCCTCGGGATCATCCGGTGTCGCGCTCATCCCTCCGGGACGCGGCGCGCACCGCCGGTCCCCCATCGCCGCTTGCTCAGGCTCCGGGCTGGGGGGAGGAGCCTCTTCCTCTGCGGCAGCCGCCCCAGTTTCTTCCTCCTGGCCGGGGGAATCATAGCGATTCCAGGGCAGGATTGGCTTGTTGGGCAGCTTTTTGGTGAGCACCGTGATGTTGTCAGGATCAGGCTCCGGCAGCTTAAACGCCTCAGGATCTCCCGCAGGCTCGGCCGCTGGATCAGAGGCCTCAGAGCGAGGCTCCGGGGGTGGGGGAGCGGCGGGCGACTCGGAGCTATCGGGCAGTGGATTCATGGGCGCAGGCTGGGAACTCACGATCAAAGGCTAAATCGACTGGATTGAAGAACCGGGAGAAAGTAGGCAGCTAAGGTATGGAGCATGATCACGAAGGCGATCGCCAGCGTCACATAGGCAGAATAGGTGAGAGATTGCGAAACATCATCAAGGCGTTGCTCATTGGCTTGATAGGTTTGCACCAGGTTCACCATCATGCGGAGCTGATATTCTTCGGGCGTCAGTGTCAGGTAGCGTTCGAGAAATTTACTGTCCTTGAGATTGGGACTGATGAAAACCTGGCGCGGCAGAAACGCATTGATTAAGAGAATAAAGTTTATCAGGAAACCGGCAATCTCGCCCAGGCTAAATAAGCTGGGGATAAACATCAGTCGCGAGAGCGTCAGGCTGGTGAGCAGGGCCCCGTTGACCACAAAGAGAATATTGAGCTTCGTGGTCATCATGCCACTCTGCTGGCGCTGTTGCTCGATCACAACCCGCACATCATGGGCCGCGAGGGAGAGCGTACTCCAGCTAGGGCCCCGGGCTGTTTCCCCCAACTTACGGGCCGCGTCCCTCAGAGCCGACTCATCCGGGATCGCTTCATCGTGTCGATTGACAAACAGCCCCACGGCTCGCTTTAGGTTACTTTCCGAGAGCCGTGTGGAGGGCGTTGACGATGATACGGGCGATGCATTCGGTTCCATCAGTAGGCAGGCGGGTGGCTTGGCGAGGGGGGTCAGGTGCGCGGTTCAGAAAATCCCAAGAACCCTGGAAGAACTCCGCCGGTGTGAGCAGTTGGTGCTCGGAGTAGTCTTGAATCCCAGCCAGTAAGAGCGGCGATTCTGCGAAGCCTTCCCGGGTCAGGGAAACAATGGGCAGACCAAGACGCAGCGCTTCGGAAAACGTGCTGTAGCCCGGTTTAGAAATAACGCGGTTACAGAGAGGCATGAAGTCCACCGGCCGATAACGGCGGTCTTCAATGCGGCGCAAATTGGGCAACGTAGGAGCCTTGGTATCGAAGCTAATAAACAGCCAGTCGGGAAAGTCTTTGACTACATTGTAAGGAATTTTCTGCAAGCCGAGGCCGCCAAAACTGAGTAAGACGGTGCGCTCTGGCAGGGCGGTGAGCTGGAAGGTCGCTCGCAGGTACTCCAGGGGAAAGCGAGGGTGTCCCCCCGTGAGGCCGGTATCTTCGAGGTGCGGAAAGGCGCTCATGGGCTCGTGGAGGGGCAGGCGGAAGAGGCGATCGCACTGCTGATAATCTTGGCTCATCTGGTCGGCGATCGCCAAAAACTCCCCACCCCAATCGCGGTAGATAAAATCCCAGCCAAAATTGCTCATCATCCAGCAGGGAACCCCGGCCGCCGCCGCAATCGGAGCTGCCAAGGGGGGAATGTCGGCCAGCACCAGGCTAATCCGGTTGGTGCGAATGAAATCCGCTTCGCTAGCGATCAGGGCCGCGCGGCGATCGCCCAGTCGCCGCAACTCCGCCAGGGTCGCCCCCTGATCCATCGTCAGACTATCGGCCTGGATCACGCCGACATCCAGCGCCCGCGGCCGGTGAATATAGTCCCCCTGAATATAGGCCTCCAGCAACCAGCGCGGCGCGGTCGTCACCAAAAAGAGCTGAATCTCGGGGTCAAGCTGACGAACAGCCTCGGCCACGGAGGCGGCCCGGACAGCATGGCCAAAACCGTGGGCCGTAATTGCGAAATAAATAGCGGGGCGAGTCATAGGGATGCAAGGTCAAAATCGCTTGCGATTGTAGCGCGATGGCGTCCTCCACCCGTGCCCGCAATCCCCCCACGCTCCCAAAGCACCAACCGGCCCAGGCCTGAGCAGCCCACTTCAGGCCTACCGGGATTCAAACAGACTAGCGATGATCCCCTGATAGCGCTCCGTGATCACCGGGCGGCGAATCTTCAAGGTCTGCGTGAGGGTTCCCGCTTCAATGCTAAAGGGTTCCTGGAGCAGGTAGAGCGGACCGATGCGGTCATCGGGGCGATAGCCAGGGCGGTTTTTGACCTCTCGGATGAGTTCAGCGCGGATCAAGTTGGCGATCGCCGGATCGTCCAGATCCCCCCGCTCCGCAGCCCCCAGCTCTGGAATCGTGAGGGCCAAGCCCTGCTGCTCAACCCATTGCCGGAGGGTGCCCAGATTAGGGACAATCAGGGCCCCTAGTTGCTTCTGGTCTTGGCCCACCAGCATCACCTGATCAATGTAGGGGCTGCGAATGCAGGCATCCTCAATCGGCTGCGGCTCAATATTCTCGCCACTGGACAGCACGATCGTATCCTTCGCCCGACCCGTGAGCACCAGTTGGTCGCCGTGGCTGATCATCCCTAGGTCGCCGCTGTCGAACCAGCCATCCGCATCGATGGCTTTAGCGGTCGCCTCCGGGTTTTTGTAATACCCCGGCATCACCTGGGGGCCGCGCAAGAGCACGAGGCCCTGCTGGCGAGGGGGGAGCGGCTGGCGGGTGGTCGGATCGACAATGCGGACCTCCGTCTGGGGCAGGGGCGGACCTGAGGCCCCCCGGAGGTTGCGATCCAGGCGGCGGGCATTGGTAATCGGCGCGGTTTCCGTCAGGCCGTAGCCCACCAGCAGAGGAATGTTGACGATTTCATAAAACAAATCCAAGTGGCGGGCCAAGGAGCCGCCGCCGCTGATCACACAGCGCAACTGACCCCCAACCGCCGCCCGGACTTTCCGATAGACGATCGCATGGCCGAGGGCGTGGAGGGGGGCCCAGAGCCAGGCCTTCAGGCGAGCCCGGAGGCGATCGCCCCCCGAGGGCTCCGGGCGCTCCAGGTCGAGATTCGTCGCAAGGCGCCGGGCCCGCACATACTGTTCGGAGCAGTGGAAGAAAAACGTCACCAGGCGCTGGCGGCTGGCCGGCTGCTCGCGGAAGGTGCGCTGAATCCCTTCATAGAGCGAATCCCAGAGACGGGGGACCCCCACCATGTAGTGGGGCTGGTGGCGGCGGAGGTCGTTCTTGAAATGGCGAATGCTGGTGTAGACCAGGGTGCAGCCCCGGGCAAGTAGATAGTATTCCGCCGCTCGCTCGTAGGCGTGCCAACTGGGGAGAATGCTGAGGGCGCGATCGCCCGGTTGCGGCGTGATCACCACCGCCGCTCCTGCGATCTGGTGCATCAGGTTGCCGTGGGTGAGCATCACCCCCTTGGGCTGACCCGTAGTGCCGGACGTATAGAGCAGGGTCGCCAGAGTAGACTGGGTTTGCGCCACGGCGCGCAAGGCCGCCTCGCGTCCCTTAACCATCACCTGCACAAAGTTGAGCACCGGTAGGGGTTGGTCGGTCAGCGGCTCCTCGTCGGCGAGCAGAACAATGAAGCTCACAGGGAGGTCCTCCAGCTCCGGCTTTAGCTTGGCGAGGGTGGCCAGATCCTGAACCACGAGGCCGGTACTGTCGCTGTGGCGGAAGATGTAAAGCAGCTCTTGGCGTTCTGCCTGGGCTGAGCGCACGGCATTGGCCGCCCCGGCCATCATGATGCCCTGGTCAGCGATGAACCAGCGGGGGCTGTTGTCAGCAAAGAGGGCGATCTTGCTCCCCGGCTGCACCCCCAGGGCCTGGAGGCCGGCGGCAAATTGCTGAATCTGGGCAGCGAGTTCGCGGTAAGTGAGGCGCACTTCGGGCTCGCTGTGGGGATCGTGGAGGGCGAGAATGTCGCCGTAGTGCTCGGCTGTGAGGGGCCAGAACTGGCTGAGGTTGGCAAGGTTGGTGTAGTCGGGAATCGCAGGCATGGCAGCAGCAGTTATGTCGGTCAACAACAACGCGCCAGCGATCCCAGCCTAGACAACTGCTCTAGCCGCAAGCGTGGAACGGACGCGCCAGCGCGGGCCGGAGGGCCGCGCTTGCTGCTTATTGTGACATCTGGGCGATCGCCCGAGGTCGTCGCTGTGAAGCAACGCGGATCGTCCCTCACGGAGCCGCTGGGGGCCGCATCCCCCTCGAGGGGCCGGCTGGGTCGCTGCTGGAGGGGCTGATGCGGGCTTTAGGGGAGGGGTGCATTTCAAGTTATAGGGCGAAGGGGGTCTCCAACGGGAGATGCACCCGGACTCATCACTGCTTCCCAGATCGCCGCTTTGATTTGGCGCTCTTACTTTTAGGCTGTGCTTGGCGCTCTGCCCGGATGCGCTCTAGCAATACTGAAGCAGGCTTATCGTTGGAGTCTTGCGGCACTAGTTCCCCCCGAAAGGCTTTGACTAAGGTTGCCTGTTCTAAATCGGTGGCAGATTGAGGTGTTATGGAAATTTCCCAAAATGCACTTAAAACTCGACAAGTTCATTACGAAAAACGTGAATGGCGTGACAATCCAAATCTACATGGTACTCATCGCGTACTTGATTCTTTTGTTAATCGAAGTTCCGGCATTCTATGGCATTCTATGGCAGTCAATTGCTGCATAAGTTTCGATATTTACAACTGGAACCGAGTCGTCGCTGCTCGATCGTGCATTGGAGCTACGATCTTATGCCAGAGACGCTTGTATGACTTTTGTACCCTGAAATGTAAAGTTTTATATCTGGATTCAACATTTCTGGGGTTTGGGGTGAGGGCTACGTACTTTACTGGTAAGAAAAATGCTGTAGCGTCTTCCTAGACCGTCTGTGACGATGGCCTGGGAAATTCCACCTCCTCATAGACCGACGCCAAGGGACACTGAAAATCCAGACTCATCAATTCTAAAATTGGATTTTCCCCATCCGCCGCATCGTCTGGGTAGGCGGTCAATTCCCATTTGCCCGCACTGGTTTTGCGATAGCAATCTATGCCCACCTTCTCGGCGTCAATCAACACATATTCCTGGAGCGTGGGGATGCGGCGGTAAAACTTGAACTTATCGCCCCGGTCAAAGCCAGCAGTACTCGGCGAGAGGACTTCAACAACCAGCTTGGGGTAGTGGAGCGCCTCTGTTGCTCGGCGATCGCGCTCATCACAACTCACCACCAAATCGGGATAAAAATACGGCCCCCTCTCACTGACGCGCACCTTTGCATCTGCTACATTACCCCGGCAGCCCCGTTCCCGCAGGTGTGGGCGTAATTGGCTATAAAGATTCAACGCAATGTCATTGTGGGGCAGCGTCCCACCCGTCATAGCATAGACTTCGCCATCAATATATTCGTATTTGATGGGTTGTTCGGTTTCCCACGCTAGATATTCAGTCGGGGTAAAACCGCTGGGTTGAGCGTTCACAATCATGACTGACCTCCATTTTGGGTGAACTCCTCTATCATTGTCTCAATTTCTTGCAGCGCATTGCTCAAACGGGTAGCGATCGCCGCTGCAATCTCCTCCGTCTCCGTCAGCTCATCTTCTGGATCATTGCTCGTACAGCGGTTTTTAGCCTAGGGCAATACAGCGAAAGCCCCTCGCCCTCTGGAAGAGGGGTTGGGGGTGAGGGCTACGTACTTTACTAGCAAGAAAAATGCTGTAGCGTCTTCCTAGACCATCTGTGACGATGGCCCGGGAAATTCCACCTCCTCATAGACCGACGCCAAGGGACACTGAAAATCCAGACTCATCAATTCTAAAATTGGATTTTCCCCATCCGCCGCATCGTCTGGGTAGGCGGTCAATTCCCATTTGCCCGCACTGGTTTTGCGATAGCAATCTATGCCCACCTTCTCGGCGTCAATCAACACATATTCCTGGAGCGTGGGGATGCGGCGGTAAAACTTGAACTTATCGCCCCGGTCAAAGCCAGCAGTACTCGGCGAGAGGACTTCAACAACCAGCTTGGGGTAGTGGAGCGCCTCTGTTGCTCGGCGATCGCGCTCATCACAACTCACCACCAAATCGGGATAAAAATACGGCCCTTTTGATGCAACTCTAACCTTGGCATCCGCCATGTATACTTTGCACCCGGTTCCTCGCAGCTTGCCCCGTAATGCACTGATCAGATTTACAGCAATGGCATTATGGGGCAACGTCCCGCCTGTCATGGCATAGACTTCGCCATTGATATATTCATGCTTCAGCGGTTGCTCGGCTTCCCAGGCCAAATACTCGTCAGGAGTCAGGGTCAGGGATTGAACATTTACAATCATGGGTTTTCGCCTCCACTCGTAAACTCACTCATCATTGTCTCAATTTCTCGTAGAGCATTGCCTCAATGAGAGGCGATCGCCGCTGCAATCTCCTCCGGCTCCGTCAGCTCATCTTCTGGATCATTGCTCGTACAGCGGTTTTTAGCCTAGGGCAATACAGCGAAAGCCCTTCGCTCTCCGGGAGAGGGGTTTGGGGTGAGGGCTACGTACTTTACTGGTAAGAAAAATGTTGTACTCCGACCTCCCCGCTCTAAATCCAGTTAGGAAACCACATCCGCAGGCGGTAGCCCTCGGGGGTCAGGGGTAAGCCGAGGTAGATCGGGAGCCAGAAAACGAAGGCGGCGATCGCCACCAAGATGGTTAGCCAACCGGCTTGGCGATAGAGAAGACGGGGACTCTGCAGCCAGTGGTCCACCATCCAGGCCAAGGCTAGCAGAGCAAACACCAGCGAGCTGAGGTAATGGTAGAGGAAGGTACAACGGGAGACATTCATCCAGGGCAAGAGGTTGGCACCGTAGTTGCTGACCAAAAAGAGGCTCAGGGCCGTGGTGCCCTCGAGACCCGCTCCCGCGGCCAACTGCTGCAAGAGCAACAGGGCCATGAGCGCGATCGCCGCCGCTGACAGCCACCAGAGCCAGGGATTGCCCATCGCGTGGACATCGTAGAGGACCCGGCCCAGGCTGGCCGGCAGCTCTGGGTACTGGGGAACCGGCGACTGAGTATCCTGGGCAATGTGGTAGAAGTAGGCCACGGGCCGCCATAGCAGCGGCCAGGTGTACCAGGGGGAGCAGTAGGGATGCACGTCGGGGCCACTGCCGACGCTCTGATGGAAGTTGAGAATACGCCGTTGCATCTCCCAGAACCCCGGCTGGGGATTGAGCCAGAGGTGCGGTTGCCAGCTCGCCCAGTAGGCGATCGCCGGCAGCAGCCCCAGATAACCGCCAACCTGCCACAGGCTCAGTTGGCGAAAGTTGGGTCGGGGGTGACGCCAACTGTAGCTCACGGGGGCCGGCGACCCGTAGGCCATGAGCCAATGCACCGCCCAAACCAGATAGATCCCCAGCAAAAACCCCAGGCCATTCCACTTAATCCCCGCCGCGAGCCCGAAGCAGAGGCCGGCCAAGGCGAGGTGCTGAGAACGGCCCAGGGGGGGCCGCTCACTGAGCCAAGTGCGGGTGAAGGTATCGCTCAGCCGCCGAATCCAGCGATGGCGTGCTCCCCGATCAAGGCGCAAGCGACGCTGGCGGCGGGGCAGGGCGGGCAAAGCCGGCTCCCGCACCGCCCAGAGTACGAAGAGTTGCCCCAGGAGACCCAATCCTACCAAGTAGATATTGTTGAGGCCGTAGCGGGATTCGACCAAAAAGAGGCCATCGAGGGCGACGAAGAGGCCCGCAATCAGGGCATAGCTGCGGCGGTAGGTGAGGTGGTAAGCGATCGCTCCCACGAGCAGGGGAAGGCAAGCCCCGACCGCCGCGTTGAGCCAGCGATAGCTGACGGTAGAGCGCAGAGAGCCTGTGTAGGTGTTGGCCAGGTCCTGGTCCCAGGGCAAGTGAGAGGCCAGCCACATACTGACCGCCAAGAGCAATTGGCTCAGGGGCGGGTGGGCATTGTAAACCGGTTCGCCCAGCAAGTAGCGGTTGGCGAAGACGGGATAATACACTTCGTCGAAAACGAGGGTGTTGAACTGTCCCAACTGCCAAAAACGCAGCCCCAGAGACAGCAGAAAGAGACCTGCAAAGGCGAGGCGAAACCAGGGCAGGGTCAGCAGTAGCGAGCGTCGAGGCAAGGTCATGGAACGGTTACACAGAGCCTGAAACGCAGCAAATTCCCTTCAACGTTACCAACAACTGGTGCCAGCGGCGCGGCCTTGGCCGCGCGGGCCTGCCCTCAAGGGACCCCAGCCGCTCCCAACCCGGAGCATCCCAGCGTTGTATTGCAAGGTGAGAGCCCGCTCTATGAAGGCTTGGTGTTACCGGGCCCTCATCCCCTAACCCCTGCTCCCAAAGGGGGAGAAGGGGAACAAGAGGATGGCTCAGCTCCCCTCCCCTCTCCCAGGGTGGGAGAGGGGCCGGGGGTGAGGGTCTTCAACTTAGAGAAGCCCCTCATCCCCTAACCCCTTCTCCCAAAGGGGGAGAAGGGGAACAAGAGGATGGCTCAGCTCCCCTCCCCTCTCCCAGGGTGGGAGAGGGGCCGGGGGTGAGGGTCTTCAACTTAGAGAAACCCCTCATCCCCTAACCCCTGCTCCCAAAGGGGGAGAAGGGGAATAAGAGGGCGGTTCGGCTCCCCTCTCCCACCCTGGGAGAGGGGCCGGGGGTGAGGGTCTTCATGCCGGGAATGCCCCTCATCCCCTAACCCCTTCTTCTCCCAAAGCAGGAGAAGATGAGGGCTCTGCCAGAGGTCAAGGACCAATCTGTCTCATTCTTGATGGAAATAACCATAGCCTTATGCTCCCCAAAAAAAATCCCCCGGCAGGACGCCAGGGGAGCAAACTGTCAGGGTGCATCTACTCTGCTCTCTAGGTACGGGCCCTAGGGCCCAGGCTCAGGATGATTTTTCCCCAGCCTCCCGACTGAACGGCCCGGCCTCAGGTTGGCTCCCCTTGATAATCAGTCGTTTGGGTGAGGGTGCATCCCGTGTTGGCGGGGTGTTCTTGCCCTCGCCGCGAATTTGTCGCCATGAGGCTGGGCTGGCGGTTCCGTCGGCTTGGGCGCAAGGCGGTTTTCTGGCCCTCAACGCAGCGGCTCTCTCAAGCCAAGCGGGGGTAAGTCCGGGGCTGAGGTGGCTTGGCCCCAGAGCACCTGCTCGTGCTTGTAGATGGCGAGGCCGGGGTCTGCGCCTTTGGGTTTATAGATGTACTTCGGCTGGGTGTAGACTACGGGCGCGCGATCGCTCTCCCGGCCCTGGCTGTCGTAGGCGGCCAAGTCACTGGTAGTGGGGCGTTTTGCTATACTCAGATTGATCGCTTTTTCCGGGTTAGAGGCTGCCCTGCTCCCCTAGATATGTCACCCAGCACCCCCTATCAGCCCCTACTCCTACGGCTCCTGCATGGCGGCACAACCCTCGCCCTCCTCGCCGCCCTGTTCACCGCTTATTGGACCTATGACACCTATGACGGTCGCTGGGGTGGCCTTGCTCTGCCCACCTATCGCGCCATTGAGGGCCTCCATGGCACGTTTGGGCTGTGGACTTTGCTGATCTTTCCTGCCTTGGTGATCTATGCCTTCCATCGGGGGCAGCGGCGGCTCTTGCAGTCCGATTCTTTAAGTAAACTCGCCCAAGTTGGCAAACCCATCTGGTGGTATACCCTTAACCGAGGCGCGAATACCCTAGTCCTCCTCGCTTTAACCTTTGCCCTGTTCAGCGGCAAAATGATGGATGAAACTTGGTTGCCTCGCGGCCAGTTAAATCACGGTTGGTACTATGCCCATTTGATTTCCTGGATTGTGATGGTGGGGGCGATCGCCCTCCATTGGCTCATCAATGCCAAGGTAGGCGGCACACTGCTCTTGCTCTCGATGTTCGCCCCTCAGGTTCGCCCTCAGGATAGCCCCACCCTTTGGCCCGCCCATGTATCCCGGTGGTGGTCAGGGGTACGACAGGGGGATTGGGTGCGATGGTTTCAGCCCATGACCGCGATGTATAGCTTAGAAGTCAGCATTTTGGTAAGCATGGTTCTGGCCTGGGTGATCCCATTAAGCAAGTAGGGTTTCTGTAAGCTGAACAGGGGCTGTAATAACAGACAGAAGTGATCGACCCTAATGCTGCCCGTTCCCAAAGTGCATTTATAGTCGTTTAGCCTCACAACGAATTTGTCGCCGTGAGGCTGGGCTGGCGGTCCCGTCGGCCTGGGCGCAAGGCGGTTTTCTGGCCCTCAACGCAGCGGCTCCCTCAAGCCAAGCGGGGGTAGTCCGGGGCTGAGGTGGCTTGGCCCCAGAGCACCTGCTCGTGCTTGTAGATGGCGAGGCCGGGGCCTGCGCCTTTGGGTTTATAGACGTACTTCGGCTGGGTGTAGACTACGGGCACGCGATCGCTCTCCCGGCCCTGGCTGTAGTAGGCGGCCAAGTCAGCAGCACATTGCAGATCCCGGGCGTCGGCCACGGCGCCGGGCTCCAGCCGCAGCAGCACATGGCTGCCGGGGATTTCCTGGGCATGGAACCAGAGGTCGTAGTCCGTGGCAGTGCGGAAGCTGAGGGCATCATTTTGGCGATTGTTGCGGCCCACCCAGACCTCGTAGCCCGAGGGGGCCTGGTAGCGGTGGGGCTGGGAGGAGTGGGTCTGCTTGGGCAGAGGTTCTCGGGGGGTGGGCAGGTAGCCTTGCTCGATCAGTTCGGTGCGAATGTCGGTCAGGGCCTCGAGGTCGCTGGGGTGTTGGTAGCGCTCCAGGGCCGTGAGGCTGGTGGCGACTTGGGCGAGGTAGCGCAATTCGGCTTCCACCTCGGCCAAGAGGGGTTGTACGGCCTCGCGGGCGCGGCGGAGCTTTTGGTGTTGCTTGTAAAGGGCTTGGGCGTTTTGAACGGCATTGCGTTCGGGGTTGAGGGGGATGACCACAGGCTCGCCGGTGGTGAAGTTCAGGAGTTGAATGGACGGCATTCCCGGCTGCCACTCGTGCAGGTAGGTCATGAGCAAGTCTGCCCGCTCCCGATAGTCATCGGCCTGGTCGGACTGCTGGAGGCGATCGCGAAATCCCTGCGCTTTGCGCCCCAGCTTCTGCTGCCAGGCCTGGAGCTTTTGCTGGAGCTGGTGCTTCAGGTTTTGAAACTGCTGGCGGTTGAGGTGCTCGCCGTAGTAAGCCGCCAGCAGGTCTTGCACCGTCGCCGCCCGGCGCGCCGCCTCCCACCCCAGGACGGTATAGCCACCGGCAGTCCAGGCGGGCTGAAACTGCTCCTGCTCAAGACAGGTGAGCCAATAGCACCACTGTTGCCAGAGTTGTTGCCAGTCTGCTTCGCTCAGGTCGCTCACCAAAACCTGAGGCGGCAAGCCTGCCGCCCGACTCATCTGCTGGGCGATCGCCGGGCTCAGACCCCGATAAACCGCCAGGAGTTGCTGTTGCCAGGGGCCGGGAACCAGAGCGAGGCGTTCCTGCCAGCGAGCAAAGGGTTCCGCCAGGCTAGGAGCCGCCCCCAACAAGGTCGGAGGAGGCTGGTAGGTTTGCCCGATTTGCACCGTGCGGACGCTGGACTGGCGGTTGCTGACCTGGTGAGCGACACAGGCGATCTGTTGCTGGGCGTCCGTGAGCACGACGTTGCTGTATTTGCCGATGATCTCCACATAGAGATGCCAGCGGGGCGGCTCCCCTGGCCGGCGGGCAAACTGGAGATCGAGCACCCGCTCCCAGGGAGCCAAGAAGTCCAAGCCCGTGAGAGCCAACCCCCCTAGTTGGCGGCGGAGGTGGTCGCTGAAGCTGTAGGGATCGGGACCTCGAGGCGGCGGCGGCTCCAGGCCCAGGCGGGCGGCCTGGGGATGCCAGGCAATGGTCAGCCAGCGCCGCTGTTGCAGGGTTCGCAGGGCGAGACAGATGGTGTGGCGATCGCGCTGGACTACCTGCTCAACCCGAGCCGGCAACCAAGCGGCCCGGAGTTCAGCGCACACAGCACAGAGGGTTGTGAAATCGACGGGTTGCATAGCCAGTAGCTCAAAGGACGTAGCGATCGGGCTAATTCTGGCGGGAACAGCCCTGAGACGGGCGATTTTGTCACCAATCTGATTGTAAAGCCAATTTTTTGTCGTTAGTATGAGAAAGGAAATTGGCTACTTGCGGGCTCGCTTCCAGGTCAATCCCCATGCGGCCGAGTCCTCATCCCCCAGCCTCTTGATCCCACCGGCAGAAGGAAAGCTAGAAATCCCTCTCCCGAGGGGAGAAGGACCTAGGGTGAGGGCTGCCAAAGCGGGATGCTCCCTCACCCCCTGCCATCTCTCGTTCCTCACCGCCCATGGACATTCAACTGCTCAACATCGGATTTGGTAACATTGTCTCGGCCAATCGAATTGTGGCGATTGTTAGTCCAGAATCAGCACCGATTAAGCGAATCATCACGGATGCCCGCGATCGCTCTCAACTGATTGATGCGACCTACGGTCGCCGTACCCGAGCGGTCATTGTTATGGATTCTAGTCACGTCGTCCTCTCCGCCATTCAGCCAGAAACCGTTGCCCATCGCTTCGTTTTGCACAAAGACGCAAACCACAGTAACTGACCCGAGACAGCATTATGTTGACCTCTTCTGCCTCTGAACCAGCCGCCGCTACAGCTCAGTCGGCTGGCAAGCTCATCGTCTTGACCGGGCCCAGTGGCGTTGGCAAAGGCACATTAGTCAAGCAATTGCTCCGCCGTCAGCCGCAGTTATACCTGTCCATTTCAACGACGACTCGCTCACCGCGTCTTGGGGAAATCAACGGCCGCGATTACTACTTTGTCAACCGGGACTACTTCCAGCAAATGATCGAGCGGGAGCAATTGCTGGAATGGGCTGAGTATGCGGGCAATTATTACGGCACCCCTCGGGGGACGGTGATGGAGCAAATCCAGCAGGGGAAGCAGGTGCTGCTAGAGATTGAACTCGCGGGGGCGCGCATCATTGGGAAAACCTTCCCCGACGCCTACCGCATCTTTATCTTGCCCCCCTCCCTGACAGAGCTGGAGCGGCGCTTACGGGCTCGCGCCCAAGACTCAGAGATGGCGATCGCCCAACGGCTCCAGCGAGCCGAAGCCGAGATCGCCGCCGCCGGGGAATTTGACTGTCAGATTGTTAACCAGGACCTGGAAACGGCGCTCCGGGAGCTAGAAGCCGCCATTTTCAACAGGCCGGGGGGCGAGCCGTAATTAAGCCATAAGCTTCCGGGTTCAAGTAGCGCTGGGCAGCCGCCTGCACATCCGCCGCCGTAACAGCGCGGATACGCTCCGGATACTCCAAAGCTGGCGTTAAATCCCCCAGTTGGGATTGGTAGTAGCCGTAGAGGCTGGCCCGCTCCCCCGGGCTCTCGTTGCTGAAGATAAACCGATTGGCGACCTGGGTGCGGATGCGCTCCAGATCCGCTTCAGCCACGGGCTCCTCCTGGCAACGGCGGAGGTGCGTGGCGATCGCCGCTTCAACCGCCCCAATCTGCTCCGAGGGCAACTGAGCGGCAATATAGAACACTCCCTGCCAGTAGTGGGTAATATTCGTCGCTCCGATCGACTGCACCAACCGCCGCTCCTCCCGCAAGTCGCGATGGAGCCGTGAGAGCCGCCCCGAGCCCAGGATTGCCCCCAAGACATCCAGAGCATAGGTCTCCTCAAGGTTGACGAGACCCGGAACCCGCCAGAGCGCAATCAGACGCGCTTGGTGCAATTGCGGATCAACGGCATCACTCCGGAGGATGGTCGTAAAAGGAGGCTCCGGCTCCCAGGTCGGCCGAGGCTCAGGGGACGAAAGCGGCTCCGGCTCCCACATCTCCCCAGCCGCCGCCACCGCTGCCACCATCGCCGCCGCCGGCAAATTCCCCACCACCGCCACCGTCATCCCCTCAGGCCGATACCAGCGAGCATGAAACTGGCGCAAGGCCTCCAGCGGCAGCTCCTCCACCGTCGCCGCCGTTCCCAGCACCGGCCGCTGGTAGGGCAGCGTTTGAAAACAAGTCGCCATCGCCCGGCGGTAAGTGCGTCGCCCGGCGCTATCCGCCGCCCGCCGGATCTCCTCCAAAATCACCGGCCGCTCCCGCTCAAAGTCGGCTGCTTCTAAACTGGCCTTGAGCACGACCTCCAATTGCAGCGGCGCCAGATCAGCGAAGTCCTGGGGAGTCGTTGTGATGTAGTAGTGGGTATAGTCCTGACTGGTGGCCGCATTGGTCAAGGCTCCGTGCTGCTCAATGCGCCGCTCAAACTCCCCCGGCGGCAAGTTGGGTGTACCTTTGAACACCATATGTTCAAGAAAGTGGGCAACGCCATTAAAGGCATCTGGCTCTAGGGCTGAGCCCGCCCGCAGCCAGAGGTTAAAGCTCACTACCTCAATCGGCAGTTGCTGGGCTACCACCGTGAGTCCGCTGGCTAAGCGCTGGACGAGGGGCGCGTGGGTCGCGGGCGGTGCAAGAAGAACAGAGGTCATGCGTTGGCTCTAGGAGATTAGTGGCCAGGCTGGCTACCGTTGACATCGTTGCGTCGATCGATCACGCGATCGATCAGACCATACTCGGCGGCTTCCGCCGCTGACATAAAGAAATCGCGGTCGGTGTCGCGCTCAATCCGCTCTAGGGGTTGACCCGTATGCTCGGCCAGATAGCGGTTGAGTTGCTGCTTCAGGTAGAGGATTTCGCGAGCCTGAATCTCAATGTCCGTCGCTTGCCCTTGGGCTCCGCCCAGGGGTTGGTGGATCATGATGCGGGAGTGGGGGAGGCTCAGGCGCTTGCCCCGAGCCCCCGCGCTCAGCAGGAAGGCTCCCATGCTCGCCGCCAAACCCACGCAGATCGTGGAGATATCGGGGCGAACCTGGTTCATGGTGTCAAAGATGCCCATCCCCGCTGAAACCGAGCCGCCCGGGGAGTTGATGTAGAGGTAAATGTCCTTCTCGGGATCCTCGGCTTCGAGGTAGAGCAGTTGCGCGACGATGGAGTTGGCGAGTTCGTCTGTCACCCCTGTGCCCAAGAAAACGATGCGCTCGCGCAGCAACCGCGAGTAGATGTCAAAAGCGCGCTCGCCGCGCCCAGAAGTTTCAATGACGGTTGGGATCATAGCTCTCTGCGGTGGAAACGTCCTTTGATTGTAGCGACTTCGGGGAACAGGCGGGTGATCAGGGAAGCCGTGCGGAGGGACGAAAAAGCGCCGCTTCCCTGAATTTTGAGCGCTTGTTCAAGGAGCAGGGTGTCGCTCTCTTCAGTGTTACGGGGCCCCTCATCCCCCGGCCTCTGCTCCCGAAGCTGGGAGCAGGGGAGCTAGAAGTCCCGCTCCTGACCGGCTACTGTGTACCCCCCCAAGTCTGAAGTGCCTTGGCGCTGCGGGGGCCCTCCTCTCAAACACACTCTCAGGCGAGGCCTTGGGCAAAGGCTGCCACCGCCTCGGTAAAGGCCTCGGTTGCCTCGTAGGGGAGCACGTTGCGGCTGGGGAGAAACTCGACCTGGGCCTGGGGCCAATGGGCCTCGTAGGCGGCGCGGCGTTGTTCCGGGGTTTCTGCGCGGCTGGAGCGGCTGATGCTGGAGGCGGCGGCGCCGATGAGCACGAGGGTGGGGTGCTGGAACTGGGCGATCGCCGCTCGGTAGTCCTGACGCCAGAAGCCCGCCAGGAAGGAGAACACGGCATGACGACTGGCGGGCGATCGCGAGCCCGCGTGCAGCATCGCGAGCCACTCCGCATCCACGGCCTGGGGCTGGTCGAAGAGCTGCCGTTCGGAAAAAGAGCGCAGAAAGGCGGGACGGCGCACATAGCGGTACAGTCCCCAGCCCAAGGGCGAATCAAAGCAATTCCAGGCTAGCCGGTGCTGGCGGCTGGAGGTCTCCGCGCTCAGCAGGGACCAGGCCGGCGGCCCCGAGAGCACCAGGCCCCGCACCAAGTCAGGGCAACGCTCTGCCGCCCGGATCACCACGGGCAGCAAGGCCCCCTGCACGGTCCAGAGAGCTGGCCGACCGACGACTTGGCGTGTGAAGTCGCAGAGCTGGTCCGCCCAATCCTCCGGGTAATAGGCGGCCCGGGGCATGGCGCTTTCCCCGCAGCCAAGCAAGTCAGGATTGTAGAGAGCGGACCGGCCGGGCTGGGCCTGCCAAGCGGTCACGAAGCGCTGCCAAAAGTGGCGCGAGAGGCCAACACCGATGGGGTGGACCAAAAGGAGCGGTGGATCGGTGCTAGGGGCTGGGGGCTCGTGGTAGTCGTAGGCACAGCGGTAGTGACGCCAAGTGTAGAACTGTGTCATGGGGGGATGCTCCGGGGCGATGGCTGGTTTTGATCCTACGCGCTTCGGGGGCCCCGTTTCACCCCGCCTGAGCCCCCAGAAGGCCGACGCGGCTTGGTAAGCTGTTGAGCAACGCGATCCAATCCTGTCTGCCTAGCGTCCCGGAGGGAATAACAGCCATGCTCGTGCCCCTAACTCGCGCTAAGTTCGAGCAGCTCATCCCGGTGATCGCCACTGGCCCCCAATACCGCTGGGCCTGGGGTCGGCCTCGGGATTGGTTGCAAAAGCTCTTGATCTCGGTGGTGGGCCTGGTCCTGCTCCTGCTGTTGAGTCTGGCCTTTGAGGGCTTTGCTCAGGGCCTGGATCTCTTTTTTAGTATTGTGGTAGGTCTCTACTGGCTGTGGGGGCCGGTCTACTGGGCCAGTGTGAAAAATGCCCGCTACCGCCGCTACAAGTACGGTGGTTTTTGGCGGGGGCGCATTCTGGATATTTTCATCTCCGATGACCTGATCGAGGAGATCGAGAGCTTCAACCAGCGCGGCGAGTTGACGATCGTGGAAAATCGCGAGCGCCGCATTAACTTGGAGATTGGCGACGAAACGGGCTTTCGTGCTGTGGTCCAAGCCCCCTTGCAGCGAGTTCATAAGCTTCTCGCCTCGGGTCAGGGGGTGGAGGGGGTGGTGTTCTCCAATCAACCGGATCTCAGCCGCATTGAGCGGTTTAGCGATCTCTACATTCCCAGCCAGGATCTTTGGGTGGGGGAGTACCCGATTTTGCAGCGGGATGTCTTGCGGGAGGTGAGTGCGAATTTGCGGCCACGCCGGGCGCAACCCTCAGTTCGCCGCCGTTCGCGGCGATCGCCCTGAAGCGACGCTCCGGAGCTGTAGGCTAAGCTGGGATCTAGGGTGCTGAGCAGGGTGCCAACCAAGTGTAGTGAATGATGGGGAGAGCCTGGGCTTCTGAGGTTGATGTCCTTCTGAGTGTTGGGCGGCCTCCAGGCTCCTTCCCCCGGCTGGTCGAACGCATACTATTGATCGATGCAATCCCTTACCCCCTTCTTAGCCCCTCTCAGTGGATCAGTCTTGAGTGGCTGGCTCGTGGCTCAGGTTTTCAGCCCCCTGACTGGATTTTGGACGGCGGTACTCCTCTTCTGCGCGGCGATCGCCTATCGCTACCCCCGCTCCAGCCTCTGGCTGTTTCTGATCTACCTCCCCTTCAGCGGGACGATGATCTATGCCCTAGGGCCGCACCCCTTGCTGTTCCTCCTCAAGGATGCCTTCTATCTGCCGCCCCTCCTGGCCCTCTGGCGCTCATCGACTTGGGGCCCCTCGGTTAGAGCAAGCTTGGAGCCCCTGCTACCGGCCCTGGGGCCGCTCCTGCTCAGTTGCCTGTTGACCCTGATCTTGGTCAATGGGGAGCCTTGGTGGCAGGGGCGTTTCACCTGGCAACCGCTGCTGATCGGGCTGGTGGGCCTGAAGGCGCTGCTGGGGTATGTGCCGTTTCTGGCCCTCGTGCCGGTTTTGGTGCGCGATCGCCAAGAACTCCAGCGGTTCATGCGTCTGCATCTGGTGTTGATCGCCGTCTGTTGCACGCTGCTCCTCGTGCAATACCAACTGCTGATGCAGAATATCTGTGCGGGCAGTCGTGACCTGGGCAGCTACGCTCAGCGCTATGCAACCTTGGCCGCTCGCTGCTTGGTCGGCGGTTCCTTGCTCTACAGTCCCGAGACGGAGTTGATCCGCTTGCCCGGAACCTTTGTGTCTCCTTGGCAGTGGGCCTGGTTTTTGATCACCGCTGGCTTCCTGACCTATGCGGTGTATGTGAGCGATCGCCAGCACGCCTGGCGTTTTGGCAGTGTGCTGACGATGTTGGTGCTGCTCACCAGTGTGGTCGTCTCCGGTCAGCGCGTTGCGTTTGCCCTCGTCCCTGCAACCTTTGCCCTCTTACTCGTGCTCACCAGCTGCCGCCGCCTGCGGATGTTGCTCGAACTGGGGGCCTTTGGCCTGGCGTCCGGCCTGCTGGCTAGCGCCTTCATTGATATTCGCCAGCCGGTCCTCAGCTTCATGAGCCGCTGGCAGGCCTCCCCTCCCCACCAGTTCATCCTCCACCAGTTTCAGTGGACATTTCATGATAAAGATACCGTCTTGGGCAGCGGCCTGGGGCGAGCGACGAATGCGGCCCGTTGGGTCGGCTCCACTAAGTTGGTCGAAACCTACTATGCCAAGCTGATGTACGAGCTGGGCTTTTTGGGGATGTTTGCCATGCTGGCCCTGGTCACGTTGGTCACGGTGCTGACCCTACGGGCCTACCGCTCGCTGCGAACCCCGTCCCTCCGCCGCCTGGGGATCTGCCTTTGGGTATTTGTGGTGCTGGTGAGTTACAACACCTTCTATTACCCCCTCGATGTCGATCCGGTGGCGGTTTATTACTGGCTCTTTGCGGGGGTGCTGTTGCGGTTGCCAGCTCTGGAGGCGGGGGCGGCGCGATCGCCCCTAGCCGCACCGCCCCCCAAGACCCCGGCTCGGGCTGAGAGGCGGGAGTTGGGCCCGCCCGGGCGGTGGCGGGGCCCCGGCCGACTCCCCCAGGCCGCGTCAGTCGCCCCGGAGGAGCCCTAGCGCTGGCAACGGGTAGGGCCTAGTCATGGGCCTGACGACCCTCGGACTGGAGGAGCGCGGCCACTGCCTCAGCCGTAGGTTGGGCGGCGATCGCCCCCAGTTGTGTCGTGGTCAGGGAGCCGACGGCGGTGGCATAGGCGACGGCGTGGCGGGCCCGGTCGGGGTCCAGGAAGTCGGCGAGGCTGTGCTGGGCCAGTTGGTGGAGAAAGCCCGCGAGAAAGGCGTCTCCAGCCCCGGTTGTGTCCTGAACTGTCACGGCGAAGGGGGTGATGCTGCCCTCGTTGTCGCTGAGGCAGTAGCGCACGGGGCCGGGGCCCGCCGTGATGAAGACGCCCTCGAGGTGATCCAACTGGTGGGCGATCGCCCCCGGATCGGTGGTGTCAAACAGCCACTCGGCCTCGGCAGCCGACAGTTTGAGAAAATCCACCGCCTCCCAAAGGTCGCGCATCCGCGCCGGGGCCGTCTCGGGCTCCGGCCAGAAGGCGGGCCGCCAGTTAATGTCGAGGACGACTTGCAGCCGGTAGGTTTCCGCCAGCTCCAGGGCCCGGGCCACGGCGGCCCGGCTCTCGGGGTAGGCCAGCAACAGGGTTCCCAACACCAGGTAGTCCGCCTGCAAGAACAGTTCCGGCGGCAGGGGGGCGGCCGCGAGGTGAGCATCGGCGAAGTCCCCCGGCTCGTGATCCCCAAAGCCCGCAAAGGTGGGCTCGCCGCTGGGCGATCGCAGCACGTAGACTTGGCGGGTCGGAGCGCTGGGATGACGCTGCACCCCGTTGCAATGGACGCCCCGCCCTTGGCAGTAGGCGAGCAACTCATCCCCCGCCGCATCCTCGCCCAGGGCCCCGATGAAGGCGGTGGGAGTACCCAGACGGGCTAGGGCACAGGCCACATTGGCCGGCGCGCCGCCGGGTTGGTGTTGCCACTCCTGCACGGCGGCCAAGGAAGTGGCGGGATGCGTTGCCAGGCAATCATAGAGCAATTCGCCGAGGCAGATAACACGCGGGCTGGTCATAGCAGATTCTGTCAGCAAGCGGCTTCTCGGTTCCATTGTCGCATTCTTGGGGCGCGGGCGTTCGTGCCGCGTCGCAACGGGATCAGGGCTCCGAGGGGTCTTACCCTGCTGCCCGCGTCCGCAGGCCGCCCCCGCCGGCAAGCCGCGCTGCCCCGGCTTCCCCGTTATTTCCTGTTCGTAGGTTCATTCATTCCCCTACCATGGGAGAAACGCAACGCGATGCGTCCGTCCGCTTCCCCTCTCGGCCCCCCGCTTCAAGCTCTGCCATGCCCAAACCCCTGCTTCCCTCTGAGTGGTGCCAGGCTCAGCCGTTGCTTCTGATCGCGGCAACGCTCATGGTCCCGCCGCCGGCGATCGCGAACTCTGACCCCTGGCCGCGCGTCTCGATCCCTACAGCCTATGTGGCGGCTAGTTTGCCCCCGCTGTCCGTTGCCAACACCGCTCAAGAAGCCATCCACCCCGAAATGCCGACTGATCCGCTCAACAGTCCCTACCCAGTGCCCTGGAACTGGGTCATGGCGACCTTTGCCGAGTTCCGCGAGGGCACGAACCTCGAGCCACGCTTCTACCGCAGTCCGGCGCTGGTGTCCCCCGACGGTCAGTATGCGGCCTACAGCCGCATCCAGATGCAGCCCGGAGACCAACTCCACGAGAGCCGCGTCAGCAGCGTCATGTTTCTGGAAAACCTCCAGACGGGCAACTTACAAACGATTACGGCCTCCTCGCCCCTAGCGGATAACCCCTTTACCAACAGCGAAGAGCCCTACGAACCCGGCGCGATCTCGATCCTGATGCCAGTCTCTTGGTCGGAAACGGGCGATCGCCTCCTCGCCCGCCAGTTTGAAGGGATGTTCAGCACCTCCGAGGCCTCCGACTACGCCGTGGTTTGGCATCGTGCCGAAAACCACACCAACACCCTCTCCCCCACGACTATCCAGTACACCAACGCCGTCCTGCTGGGCTGGAGTACCCTCGATCCGCAACAGGTCCTCTTCCGGGCCGGCAACCTTGGCGAAGAGGCTTGGCCGCTGTGGGCGGTTGACCTGGATAGCAAGACGGTCCTGGCCAACGGCGATAAGCCCGTGGTCTATGGCCGCCGTCGCACCCCTGTTTGGACTGGTCCCCAGGCGCGCTGGTAAGGGGATTTAGTGATCGCGTTCGGGGCAACCCAGGGCCTGCATGGCCGCGTGGGTGGAGAGGAACAGGCGATCGCGCCCTAAGTGCTCAAGAAAGCCAATCCGCTCCAGGCGATCGCTCACGGGTCCTTTGACTTCGGCCAAGTAAAGTTGCACCCCCATACCCTGCAATTGCACCAGCAGCCGTTCCAGCGTTTCCAGGGCACTGCCATCAATGAAGTTAATGCCGCTACAGGTCAGGACTAGGTGCTTGACCTCGGGATTCTGGGCGATCGCCCCCAGCAGAAAATCTTCCAGAGCCCGCATATTGGCAAAATACAAGCTCTCATCCAGGCGCACCGTCAGCACCTGCGGATCGGTGAGCACGGCATAGCGCTCAACATTGCGGAAATGCTCGGTGCCGGCCAGACGGCCGATAATCGCAATATGCGGGCGGCTGGTGCGCCAGAGGTAGAGCAGCAGCGAAGCCGCCACCCCCGCCAGAATCCCGGCCACCACATCTGCCACGATGACGGTGAAAAAGGTCACGAGAAAGGTGATCGCATCGGCCTTGTCATAGCGCCAGAGCTTGTGAAACGTCGGCCAGTCCAAAAAGTTCGACACCGCCACGATGATCATCGCCGCCAAACAGGCCTGGGGCAGGTAGTAGAAGAGGGGCGTTAAAAATAGTACCGTCAGGCCCAGCAAGAGGCCAGTGAGCAACAGGGCCAAGCTCGTGTTTGCCCCGGCGGTAAAGTTCAGGGCCGAGCGGCTGACACCGCCACTCACGGGGTAGGCCCCACTCACGGCAGCCCCCAAATTTGACAGCCCCAAGGCAATCAATTCCTGATTCGCATCCACCGTCTGCCGGCGGCGACTGCCCAGGGCCTGGGCGACCGCAAAGGCCTCCGTAAAGCCGACAAAGGCGATGGTCAACACCACTGGCAGCAACTCCGGCAACCCCACCAGGGACAGATCCGGCCAGCGTAGGGGCGGCAACCCGGCAGGGATCTCGCCCACTACCTTGATCCCCGCCGTTTCGTGCAGCTGCAAGCTCCAGGTCAAAACTGTTCCTAGGGCGATCGCCACCAGCGGCCCCCCCTTCGCCAAGGGCACGATCGCCACCGGACTCAGCCCCCGCCGCCGCAGCCAGGCCGCGAGCCAGGTTTGGAACCCCAAGATGATCACCAGACTCCCCAAGCCCAGCCCCAAGGCCACCGGGTTCAGGCGCGGCAGCGCCCGAGCCAGCTCCCCCAGCAGGAGCACCAGGCTCTCGGTCTCGGCGATCGGCACTCCGAGCCAGTGCTTCACTTGGCTGAAACCGATCACCAGGGCGGCCGCATTGATAAAGCCTGCCGTGACCGCATGGCTGAGAAAATTGGCCACAAAGCCCAGCCGCAGCAGCCCCAAGGCGATCTCCATCAGGCCGACTCCCAGGGCCAGCACCGCCGCTAGGGCGATATAGTTGGGGCTGTCGGCCGTGGTTAAACTACTCAGGCCGGCCGCGACCAGCAGCGAGCCCACCGCCTCCGGGCCCACGGCCAGGAAGCGGCTCGTCCCGAACCAGGGATAGATCAGCAGGGGCACGATGCTGGCATAGAGCCCAGTCTGGGGCGGAAGACCGGCCAATTGAGCATAGGCCATGCTCTGGGGCACAAGCACGCTGGCGACGATGATCCCGGCGGTGAGGTCGCCGGCCAGGTGCGCGGGCTGGTAGTGTAGGCCCCAGTCTAGGACGGGGAGATAGTGGCGCAGGCCCTGCCACCAAGGCGAGACTGAGGAATCGGGGGGGGAAGGAGTCATGGGAGGCTAGATCGACTGGGGAGGAAACCAGTTACTACTATATGGGTATAGGGGAATTTAAGGGGAGTTGCCGCTCTTGACGCCCTCACGCGGCTAAAACCACGCAGCCTACGGGGAGAAATCCGCCCCCCCAAAGTCGCGATCGCCCGCCCGGAGCGCACTTCTGCGCCCCTTACAATGACAGTAACAGCGGGTAAGTGCCCCCTCGGAGCGGGAGCCATGACCCGCAACGCGATCGCCCTATTCATGGGAGACTTCCCCCGATGCAACCGACGAACCCCAACCAATTCACCGAAAAAGCCTGGGCCGCTGTCGTTAAAACCCCGGAAATCGCCAAGCAGCAGCGCCACCAACAAATCGAAAGCGAGCACCTCATGCTGGCCCTGCTAGAGCAAACCGGCCTGGCCAGCAGTATTTTTAATAAAGCCGGTCTCAGTGTGGCGCAAATTCGCGACAAAACGACCGAATTCGTCGCTCGCCAGCCCAAACTCGCCCAGAGCAGTGACTCCATTTACCTCGGTCAGAGCCTAGACCAGCTCCTGGACCGCGCCGAGCAGCAACGCCAAACCTTCGGCGATGACTACATTTCTATTGAACATTTGCTCCTTGCCTATGCCCAAGATGGACGCTTTGGCAAGACACTGTTCAAAGACCTCGGCCTCACGGAAACCAAGCTACGCGATGCCATTAAAGCTATTCGAGGCCATCAAACTGTGACGGACCAAAACCCCGAAGGTAAATATGACGCCCTGGAAAAATACGGCCGCGACCTCACAGAACTAGCCCGCACGGGCAAGCTCGACCCTGTAATCGGCCGCGATGAAGAGATCCGCCGCACGATCCAGATCCTCTCACGCCGCACCAAGAATAATCCGGTCCTGATTGGCGAGCCCGGGGTGGGCAAAACGGCCATTGTTGAAGGTTTAGCCCAGCGCATTGTCAGCCGCGATGTCCCCGATTCGCTCCTAGACCGCAAAGTGATCGGGCTCGACCTCGGGGCCCTGATCGCCGGCGCCAAGTATCGCGGTGAGTTTGAGGAACGCCTGAAAGCAGTGCTGAAGGAAGTGACAGATTCGGGCGGTCAGATTGTCATGTTCATCGATGAGATTCACACCGTCGTCGGGGCTGGGGCCACCCAAGGGGCGATGGACGCCAGCAATTTGCTCAAACCGATGCTGGCTCGGGGCGAATTGCGCTGCATCGGGGCGACAACTCTGGATGAATACCGCCAGTACATTGAGAAAGATGCTGCCCTTGAACGGCGCTTCCAGGAAGTCTATGTCGATGAGCCGTCTATAACCGATGCGATCTCGATTTTACGCGGTCTTAAGGAGCGCTACGAAGTTCACCACGGCGTCAAGATCGCGGACACGGCCCTGGTAGCAGCGGCGATGTTGTCCAATCGATACATTAGCGATCGCTTTCTCCCCGACAAGGCCATCGATCTTGTCGATGAAGCGGCGGCAAAACTGAAGATGGAGATCACCTCCAAGCCCGAAGAGCTGGATGAAGTCGATCGCAAAATTCTACAACGAGAAATGGAGCGCCTCTCACTCCAAAAAGAGGAGGATACGGCCTCAAAGCAGCGCCTCGAACGCCTGGATAAGGAATTGGCTGATCTCAAGGAAGAACAGTCCCGGCTCAATGCTCAGTGGCAGGGAGAAAAGCAGGTCATCGACCAGATCCGCACCCTGCGAGAAACCATCGAGCAGGTGAATGTTGAAATTCAGCAAGCTGAACGCAACTACGACCTGAATCGGGCGGCAGAACTGCGCTACGGCAAGCTCACGGATCTACAGCGACAGGTTCAAGAGGCCGAAGCAAAACTGGCAGAAATTCAGACTAGCAGTAGCTCCCTCCTGCGGGAAGAGGTGGTGGAGAGCGACATCGCTGAAATCATCTCCAAGTGGACGGGGATTCCCCTTAGTAAGCTAATTGCCTCCGAGAAGGAAAAACTGCTGCACCTCGAAGAGGAACTCCACGAGCGGGTTGTGGGCCAGAGTGAGGCCGTCACGGTGGTGGCTGACGCGATTCAGCGATCGCGCGCCGGCCTCGCAGACCCCAATCGCCCCATCGCCAGCTTCATTTTCCTCGGTCCTACGGGGGTCGGGAAAACGGAGCTAGCCAAGACCTTAGCGGCAAATCTCTTCGATACCGAGAACGCGATGGTTCGCATCGATATGTCGGAGTACATGGAGAAACACAGCGTCTCGCGGCTGGTGGGGGCTCCTCCGGGCTACGTCGGTTATGAACAGGGAGGGCAGCTCACGGAAGCGATCCGCCGCCGCCCCTACGCGGTGATCCTGTTTGACGAGATCGAAAAGGCCCATGCGGATGTGTTTAATTTGCTCCTGCAAATCCTTGACGACGGCCGCTTGACGGACTCCCAAGGCCGCACGGTGGACTTCAAAAACTCGATCGTGATCATGACCAGCAACATCGGCTCCCAGTTCATTCTGGATCTGGCGGGGGATGATGCTCAGTATGAGACCATGCGATCGCGGGTCATGGAGGCGATGCAGATCAACTTTCGGCCGGAGTTCCTCAATCGAATTGACGAGATTGTGATCTTCCACAGCTTAGCGAAGTCGGAACTGCGCCGCATTGTTCAACTTCAGGTCGAGCGGCTGCGCGATCGCCTCACGGAGCAAAAACTCGCCCTCAAACTATCGGAAACAGCCCTCGATTTCCTCGCGGAAGTGGGCTACGATCCGGTCTACGGCGCCCGACCTCTGAAGCGAGCAATTCAGCGCGAGCTAGAGACCCAAATCGCGAAGGCGATCCTGCGAGCTGATTTTACCGAAGGCGACACAATCTTTGTCACCGTTGAAAACGAGCGCCTCGCTTTTCAGCGCCTCCCAGCCGAACTCACCTCCTAAACCTCCTGCATAGGGTGCATCTCACTGGTGCATCTCACCTTGAAGCTGCCTCTTCGATCTACTTGGGTGAAGGGGCCGGGGGATACTTGCCGAGCGGGCAAACTTGCCTAACGGAGATGTGCCCAATACACCCGGCTGCAAGGGCCTAAGGATTGGCTGCTTGCTAGCCCCGAACTACGGTAATCTTGCGGCTATTCGCCGTGACGACCGCTTCAGTTGTGGTTCGCTCAGCGATGTCTGGCAGCCCCTCCCGCCGGTCAAAAATAATCAGCCAACCCCAATCCAAGCCCAGCCCCGCCAAGTAAGCATCGAGTTGCTCCAATCCTTCGGGTAAAGGATCGGGCCGCCCGTCTCGCCAGACTTTCAGTTCAATGCCGATCGTCACCTGGCCGTAACGCAAACATAAATCCATGCGACGAGAAGCAATAGCGTATTCTCGCTCCAAGGTTCCGCCGCCATTCACGACCCGATGCAGGAACGCCATCAGCACCAAATGCGGCGCAATCTCGTGATAGGGCGCGCTCTTCAGCAAGGGCTGCCCGTGCTGCCGCCAGAATTTTAGAAACGCTTCCAGCAGCGCTTCCGGAATCAATTCACCCGCTTCAGTTAACCAGGTCGGCGCAATCAGCGGCAAGGCGTCGCGCGGGCCGCCCGCCAGCATTCGCGGCAGGACTTCGCGGTAAATGGGGTTGGCCATGACGAGTCCTCCCGCCGGGTGGCGACGGACGAGGCCGAGGTCGATGGCGAATTGGCGATCATCGGCGGGAATGTCGCCCAAGTCTTGCCCAGCCAGCATCGGTTCAATGATGGCGCGGATGCGGGGTTCGCGGAGGCGTTCGGTCAGGCTATCCAGGTGGGTATCGTTGCGCTCGATCAGGTTTTCTTTCGCTTGGTGGAGGTGCTCTAGGGTTAAAGGTTGCGCCGGATCGGAAACCAGTTTCTCGACCATTTCTTTCGCCAACGCATTCACTAACCAAGGCTGACCTTGAGTTAGTTCAAAGGCTTGTTCTAAAACTTCGGGTGTAAAAATCTGCCCAGTCAAATCCGCATGTTGCTGATAGAGTCGCGCGACTTCAGCGGCGGTAAAATTTCGCAGCGTTAGCGAGGCAACTTTGATGTTGAAGGGGCTGGCGGTTCCTAATCGTTGACGGCCACCAGCCGCTACTTTGTAGTCTCGGACATCGCGCAGGCCGATCAGGGCGAGGGATTGGGGAAAGCCAGCGGGCCGATTCGGATAGCCCGCTCGCAACTGGCGCAAGACAGCAATGAGTGTATCATCCTGCAAGGCATCAATTTCGTCGATGAAGACTACCAGGGGGCGCGGCGAGCTCTGCGCCCAGCGCTGCAAAAAAGTACCAATCTGTCCGCCGCTGACAGTATTGGGATACTCTGGGGGCTGCAGTGTGGCAGGCAATCTGAAGGTACAAGCGTCGTACCAATTCCTGAGAATAGCGGTTTCGGCTTGACCGGTATCGTTGGGATAGCCACTCCCGACTTCAGCGGAAACCATCACTGCTGTGTAGTCGCCGCTGGCGGTGAGTTCTTGGGCCAGGGCGAGCATAGCGGTGGTTTTGCCGACTTGCCGGGGGGCGTGGATGACGAAGTAGCTCTGCTGGGCAATCAGGGATTTAATGTCTGGCAAGCGCTCTGTCGGGGAGAGCATGTAGTGGATGTCTGACTTGCAGGGGCCGGCGGTGTTGAACCATTTGGGCATGGGTGGAGTGGCGGGGCGTGTATGGGTATTGTAGCGAGCAGTTTTCGCCTACCGCTCAGGGCAAAGCTGTATCGGCAGGACTTTAGATATCTTCGTCGCCGAAGAGTTGCGATCGCCCCTGCAACCGCGCTTGGGCTGCCCGCAGCACGCGATGAATCTGCACTGTACCAGCGCAATCTGGGTCAGTTGATGCGGCTACAGTAAACAGGATTCGATAGTGTTTTTGGTAGAGTAGCTGGCGCACTGGCAGATCCAGATATTGGCTTTCAACTGCCAGCGCACAGCGATTCGGAAAGTTCTCCAGAGTCAGCATAGTCTCGTAGCAACCCCGAACCCACCGATGGGCGCGATCGCCCGCTTCCTCTTGCAGCCACAGAAAAATTCGCTCGACATCAGCGATCGCAGTCGGCGAAATTTCAACCCGGTAGGTCATATTTCTGCTGCAACTGCTGGAAGGCTTGGTCAAGGGGCTGCCCTTGTCCCTGCTCAAATTCGCTCAAACTTTTGCGAATACCCGCCAGCGACTCGAGCAGCTCCATGCGATCGAGCAAGCGCTGGTAGCTCTCAGCATCTTGGACGACGACGGCGGCTTTGCCGTTAACGGTCAAAACAATCGGCGCTTGCGATTCTTTGAGGGTAGCGAGGAAGGACTTGGCGCTCCGCTGGAAGTCAGAGAGGGGATGAATGTTGCGCAGATCGAGAGTCATGGTTGCTGTCAGGTTGTGGGGAGTGATTGCATGGTAATTCTTTGAAAATTTTTTGTCTACTCACACTGAGGTAGGGCTGCAACACAGTACAACAATCCCGGCTGCCAGGAGCAACCGGGGTGAGAGCAAGACCGACAACCAACCGCCTGCCCTACGGACAAGCCCCCGGCTGCCCGCTCGGTGTGCCTGCAATGCTACCAAAGCCGTTATTAGTTGCGGCAATGTTGGCAAAATTGACAAAGTTCAGAGTTAAGTCAGGAATCGCAAGATCTAGATCGTTGCCACCGAAGCCAGCAACACCAATGTTCAGACTGGTGTTACCGCTGAACTCAGCAATGCAGACATTACTATTAGTAACGGCAGCAACGCTAAAACTGTGCTGTCCGGCCTGCTGGGCTAAATTGTCTTTTATGAAAACATTGTTGATAGCAGAATCAATATTTGCCGTAACAGCAACACTTCGAGAGAAGGGACCAGATGTGGCAACGGTATTTCCTGAAATTGTAATGTTGTTCAGATTGCTATTACTCAAAGACAGTACATAAATTGCTCTAGTATTATTGCCAGAAACAGAAGCCAGATTTCCCGATATTGTGGCATTAAGCATTGTCCCACCAGTGTTTGCAAAAACTCGAATAGCCTGATTATTATTGCCAGAGCTAGAAATGGTATTCCCTGAAATTGTTATATCACTTATAAGTTCGCCAAGACTGAGCGCGTAGATTCCTGCGGCGTTAGCCGTAGAAATTACATTGCCAGAGATAATCGCATTTCTAAGGACCCCACCATTGAGGCTAGTCATACCAATACCGACTGCATTATTACCAGCGGTCTTGATAGTATTATTAAAAATTCTCACATTATCGACACTTCCATTTTCAGCGCGAACTAAGATACCGTCCGAATTAAAATCTAGTGTCGAGATTTGGTTGCGGTCAATCGTGAAGTTGCTCGCGGTATCGACAAGAATTCCTCGCTGGTTGTTGCCCGTCGTCCGAATGTCAAACCCTGACAGTCGCGATTGATTACCCATCTCGACCATTGCAGAGAAAACGCTCAGCGCCCCATTTAGGAGTGGCAGAGTACCAATTCCTGAGTCCGGTAACTGTTGAGCAGGGAAAATCTCTACCCCCAGAGTACTGGTTACTGCCAAGTCTAAAAATTGCGGCACTCCGGTTGCAAGGACCTGCACCTTATCAGGAATTGCAAAACCGTCCATTCCCGAACGATCTCCGGCTGCAACATAGACAATCTCATTGCCCGTGCTCTGGGCTAGGGCGATCGCGTTCGTCACTTGACCGAAAGGACTCTCAAACGTCCCATTACCGCCTGTAGCCCCGTCTGTGACGTGAAAGAACTGCCAGGGTTGTCCGGTCACTGGGTTTCTGGCGACATCCCCTTGAACCTGGTCGATGCTATCTTCCTGCTGCTGGTCAATCGCAATGGTTTCCTGTCGCCGCACCGGCTGCCCTAAGCGCGCTAGTACCGACTCCGCAGGCGTCTCCTCCCGCTTCCGCGCCGGCCGCCCGCCAAAGGTCGCCCCGAATTGCAGCGTGAAATTCGTGCCAAAATTACCATCGGTTGAGACGCCGACGCCGACGCTAAACACCTCGTTGAGTTCTGCTAACAAGCGACTGCGCGCGCCGAGATAACCGCCTTCGCCAGGAGCATTGAGGTAGTAGGTTCCTAGGTAAGCGTAGAGACTGCCGCTCTCCCAATCGAAGACGCGATAGCCGCCTTCTAAATCAAAGACCGAGGCCGCTGCTTCAAACGTCCGCGTCTGCTTGCGGAAGCGATCAAAGAGCAAATTGTTGCCGCTAAAACGTAGGTTAGAAAGTAGCGTGCCGCTGTCGGCAAAGGCCACTTGCCGCCGCGTGTCGCCGACTGGCAAATAGCCATTCAGCCGCGCCTCCCAGCGCTGACCCATGACTTCGGCTCCGAGACCAAGTTGGTGAAACGTCTCGTTGAATTCCGTATGGCGCAAGTCGTAGCCGAGGTAGCCGCCCCAGACCAGATCCTTGCTGGGATCGTGCTGCCGGTAGCCGATTCGCACGTTGCCGCCCACTTCGTCATGGGCGAAGAGATTCAGCCGCCCCTCGCCGAACCAGGTGTTTTCCTCGGGCGCCTGGGCAAAGGGCACGAAGGCATAGAAGCTGCTAAAGGTGCTGCCGTAGCCCGCGCCCGGCCCACTGTCGAGGGTGAGGCTGATGCGGGCTTCCAGGTTCAGAGGCTCGCTTTCGAGGGCGTCAGCTTGGGCAGATTGGTAGGGGGGGGTGCTGAACGAGGGGCGATGGGGGGGACTGGTGAGGGAGACGGCTTCCGTTTGCAGTTCGGGGATGAGGTTGGCGCGGGCGATCGCGGGAGTGAGGGCGATCGCCGAAACAACCGTCACAACAGACGCGGCACGCTTCATCAAAATACTTTCCTTAGGGAAAGTGAAAAATTACCGTTAAAATATCAAACGTTTGCGCGCTTTGGCAAGGTGAGAAAAGTAAGAAACGTGCTGAAAAATTTACGCCCGCCAGCAACACCCTAACCCCGAACAACACGAATCCGCCGCCCGCCCGCCGTCGTCGCTGCTTCGGTTGTCGTTCGCTCAGCGATGTCTGGCAGCCCCTCCCGCCGGTCAAAAATAATCAGCCAACCCCAATCCAAGCCCAGCCCCGCCAAGTAAGCATCGAGTTGCTCCAATCCTTCGGGTAAAGGATCGGGCCGCCCGTCTCGCCAGACTTTCAGTTCAATGCCGATCGTCACCTGGCCGTAACGCAAACATAAATCCATGCGACGAGAAGCAATAGCGTATTCTCGCTCCAAGGTTCCGCCGCCATTCACGACCCGATGCAGGAACGCCATCAGCACCAAATGCGGCGCAATCTCGTGATAGGGCGCGCTCTTCAGCAAGGGCTGCCCGTGCTGCCGCCAGAATTTTAGAAACGCTTCCAGCAGCGCTTCGGGGAGCAGTTCGCCCGCCTCATTCAGCCAGGTCGGCTGAATAATCGGCAGACCAGCGCGGGGTACAAAAGCCAGCATTCGCGGCAGGACTTCGCGGTAGATCGGGTTAGCGATGACCAGGCCGCCGCGCGCATCAATTCGACACAAGCCAAGATCGACAACAAACTGGAGATCCTCTTGAGGAATTGATCCTAAATCTTGACCAGCTAACATCGGTTCAATGATGGCGCGGATGCGGTCTTCTTTCAGACGCTCGGCGAGGCTGTCGAGGTGGGTATCATTGCGTTCGATCAGGTTTTCTTTCGCTTGGTGGAGGTGCTCTAGGGTTAAAGGTTGCGCCGGATCGGAAACCAGTTTCTCGACCATTTCTTTCGCCAACGCATTCACTAACCAAGGCTGACCTTGAGTTAGTTCAAAGGCTTGTTCTAAAACTTCGGGTGTAAAAATCTGCCCAGTCAAATCCGCATGTTGCTGATAGAGTCGCGCGACTTCAGCGGCGGTAAAATTTCGCAGCGTTAGCGAGGCAACTTTGATGTTGAAGGGGCTGGCGGTTCCTAATCGTTGACGGCCACCAGCCGCTACTTTGTAGTCTCGGACATCGCGCAGGCCGATCAGGGCGAGGGATTGGGGAAAGCCAGCGGGCCGATTCGGATAGCCATCGCGGAATTGTCGCAGGACGCCGATTAGGACATCATCTTGGAGTGCATCGATTTCATCGACGAAAACGACCAAGGGCCGGGGGGAGTCAACGGCCCAGGCACTCAAGGCGAGACCCAGTTGGCTGCCTGCTTTGGCGTCCGGCCAGGCTGGCGGTTGCAGATCGGCTGGTAATCGAAAGCGGCAAGCCTGCCGCCACGCGCTGAGCATGGCATCTTCCGCTTTGCCGAGATCGTCAGGGAAGGCAGCGCCGACTTCAGCGGAAACCATCACTGCTGTGTAGTCACCGCTGGCAGTGAGTTCTTGGGCCAGGGCGAGCATAGCAGTGGTTTTGCCAACCTGCCGGGGGGCGTGGATGACGAAATAGTTCTGCTGAGCAATCAGGGGCTTAATGTCTGGCAAGCGCTCCGTCGGGGAGAGCATGTAGTGGATGTCTGACTTGCAGGGGCCGGCGGTGTTGAACCATTTGGGCATGGGTGGAGTGGCGGGGAGTGTATGGGTATTGTAGCGGCTTGCTCATGTTGCCTCGTTTGCCCTGCGGTTGCTAGCCGTGAATTAGGGTAATTTTGCAGCTACTCGCCGTGACGGCCTCTTTAGTGGTAGTCCGTTTAGCGATGTCTGGCAGTCCCTCCCGCCGAGCGAAAATAATCAACCAACCCTAAGCTAATCCCAGCCTCACCCAGTAAGCATCCAGTTGCGCCAACCCTTCCGGTCAAGGATCGGGCCGCCCGTCCTGCCACGCTTGATCGGTCGCTGATTCCCTGCCTCGAACCGGGTGCATCTCACTTTGGAGACTCCCCTGCGCCCAACTTGGAAGAAGGGGAGTTAGATGCCCTTATTCCAAGTTGGGAGAGGGGTTGGGGTGAGGGCTGAGCGAAGGAGTATCAGCACCCCGCGTAAAATTTCGTTCACCCCCACGCCCTAGGACGCCCCCCGCAGCAGTGGAATGTGTTAGATCAGTAACAGATCTGGAGACTATCCTAGGATTTGCAAGACTGGCTGACCATCTTGCTCGCCAACCCTGTACTGAAACTTCCGAGGAGAACCGGTATGATTCGCCTGCTTGTTGGCATTTTGGTGTTTGTGATTAACACTGTCTACGCCGAGCGACCCTACCCACGTTTCTATGTTTTAGAAACGGTCGCCCGCGTCCCCTATTTCTCCTACCTTTCCGTCCTACACTTGTATGAAACCCTGGGATTTTGGCGCAAGGCTGACTGGCTCAAGATTCACTTTGCGGAATCCTGGAATGAACTTCACCACTTGTTGATCATGGAGTCTCTGGGTGGGGCTCAGTTTTGGGGCGATCGCCTGCTGGCAAAAACGGCTGCCCTGATTTACTACTGGATCATTGCGGCCCTCTATTTGGTGTCTCCCCGCTCAGCCTATCGGTTCATGGAATTGGTCGAAGAGCACGCCTACGCTACTTATGACAAATTCCTCACCGCCGAAGCCGCCACCTTGCAAGCGCAACCGGCTCCGGCTGTCGCGTTGCAGTACTACCGCGATGGCGATCTCTATATGTTCGATGAGTTCCAAACCGCCCATCGGCCCGAAGAGCGTCGCCCCCAAATCAACAACCTCTACGATGTGTTTGTCGCCATCCGTGATGACGAGATGGAGCACGTCAAGACGATGGCCGCCTGCCAGCAGCCCGAGGCTCAGCAAGAACTCCTGAGTCCCCATGCCCCGAAGCTAGAGCCAGAGGATGCGCCAGTTCTGTCGTAGCTGGGCGATCGCCCGTGAGGGGGCATCTCAACCGTAGCGCCCAGCGCCCGCCCCCAAAGCTGGGAGCGGGATTGATAGGCGCAGAGCGGCCAATCTGGACCGCTCCCTGGCAGCACCATCGCTGAAATACACCGCTGTCAGCGGTGAGCCTGGAAGAACGGCGCCAGGCCCTAGCTGGTCCCTCGGGGAACCGGCTAGGGCCTGGCGTCTAAGCCAACCTAGGCGTTGACATTGACTTTAACGATGCGGTTCTTTTCCTCTTCCGCCTTCGGCAGATTCAGGTGCAGAAGGCCATCTTTGTACTCCGCCGTGACATTGGTGTTTTGGACACGAGACGGCAACGGAATGACCCGACGGAAGCTGCCATAGCGGAACTCTGTGCGAGTGACGCCGCCCTCTTCAGACTTGGTTTCCGACTTGCGCTCACCACTAATCGAAACCGCTTCAGCCGTCACCTGAATATCCAGGTCTTCGGGCTTCAGACCCGGCACTTCCAGCTTCAGTTCAATAGCCTCGGCGGTGTCATTCATCTCCGCTGCCGGGACAAAGCTCAGGCCAACGCGATCGCCATTCATGCGCCGAGGCGCCAAGCCATCAAACAGTTCATTCATATCCCGTTGCAGAGCTTCAATTTCTTGAAAAGGATTCCAACGAACGAGAGCCATACCTGTCACCTCCGGTTATGGTAGAACTTGTTAGCAGTAAGGCGGTTTGTGACTTATTTCGCCCTACGCTTCTAACCATAACAATGCCACCAAAAACCTGGGGTTTGGTTTCACCAACCTAGAGAGGGAGGATTGCCGAACGTTTGCCCCTAGGACCTCGGAGCGGTTAACCGTTCCTAACGATTCGGTTTCACACCCCGGCCTTCTGGTTCCCCAACGGCGGTTTTCTACACTGGTAGCTTCGCCGCTCCCTTGGCGAGAATTGGAGTACAGTGATGAGGGTTGGTCTCACATGGCAGTTGGCATGAAATCGATTTACGCTTGGTATCGGGGCCTGATTCGCAACCCCAAGTACCGCTGGTGGATCATCCTGGGCAGCTTGATCTATTTGCTCAGCCCCCTCGATATTTCCCCAGATGTCATCCCCATCGTTGGGCAAATCGACGATCTGGCGATCTTGGCCCTGATGCTGTCGGAGCTATCGCAACTGGCGATCGAAGGGTTTCGGCGGCGCCAGGGTGTTGAAGTGGCCTCTAACCCAGAGCCTGGGACGCAGACCGTCGATGTCAATGCAGTAGCGGCGGATGATTCCTGATTATTCCTAGAGCAGCGTGATGCGCGTCTGCGGGGGAGTGCTAGTCTGGGAGACTGTTCTGAGGCCCGCCTAGTATTTTCCTCTGCCGAAAAATTAGACCCCTAGCCTGGGAACCCTGCTCTTTCCGTCGATTTGCGCCTCTCGGGGTTGGGGTTACACTATATAATCAGGTGTATCTGCTGAAGGAAAGAGCAATGGTAACGCTGTCCTTAGTCGAGGAAATTACCAGCGCGCTCGAACAAGACCTCAACGCAACGCGAATCAAAAAGTTGTTGGTCTGTGCTTGCCGCCGCCAGTGGTTGAATGACCAGGCGGCTTTGGCACGTTTGAGCTGGCAGGAATTGCTGCTCGAGCTTTATCACGCCCATGCCAGTCTCGATCAACTGAGCGAGACCCTGTTTGCGATCGTCCAGCAACTCAACCGCAAGGCCGAGTACGCGCAGGTGGCTAGCGTTTTGCTGACCCACTGCGAATCCCTCTATGGCGATCCCACGGAGACGACGCAGTTTCTCGCAGCTGAGGCGGACAGCACCCAGTTGCTCACCCCCCCCACGGATGCCTACGCGGCGGTTGCCGCCCAGTTGGATAGCCACCCAGAGGTGCAGCGCCTCCGTAAGCTCCTCTACTGCGCTCACTACAGCGAGTGGCAAAGTAATCGCGACTTGTTGGCCCAACTCAACTGGGCTGATTTGTTGGCCTCCCTAGTGGCTCGCTATTCGAGCCCCGAGTATTTAGCCGTTGTCCTCAACGGCATTGTGCAGAATCTCAGTCGCCGCGATCCCTATGCCAATTTGGTGGCGACCCTGCTGGAGCTGATGACGCCTCTCTACGGTGTTGAGGCTGTCGAGGCGACTGAGGGGAATACGGGCTTGCTGACGGCGGAGGAGCGCGCCCCCGGCACCCGGGTGACTCAAGCCTTGGCTGACGCTACGGAGGCGATCGCCCCCATCCCCACGTCCGTCACCGTCAACCAAGCGGACCAGCCCACAGCCGTCCTGCCCCAGCGACCTAGGGTTCCCACGGCTCAGGGCGGCGATGATACGACGGGCTACACACCGACCAACACCGCCACGGACTTTAACGGGACGCCCCAATTCTCGCCTCCCGCCCCCTCAACACCACCGACCTATGACCCCTTCCAGGTGCGGCTGGCGGTGATGAAGTATGCCAACCCACTGCGGGCCAAGATTCTTGCTTTTTCCACCCTGCACCATAAATTTGAAGTGACCGGCAACGAGTGGTCGAGTATGCGGACGCGCCCCTTGGACGACCTCTTAGCGCAGTTGTACGAGACTTACCAGCGGCTCAGAGACCTCGAGACGGAGCTTCAGGCAACGGCGAAGTGCCTCGGGGCTCCCGAGGAAGACGACCAGGCGGCGGTCGCAATCGTGAAGGCCTTGGAGCCGCTATACCGCGATCGCACCACCGCCCCCATTGCCCTTGCCCAAGCCTAACCCCCGCCATCATTGCAGGTAGCTCATGGACGCGAACGAACTCATCCGGCGCTACGAAGCGGGCGAAACCAAGTTTATGGGCGCAAAACTGGCCGGCGCGCAGTTGCTCCAGGCTGACTTGATCGGCATTGACTTGCACAGCGCTGACTTGCACGGCGCAACGCTGATCTACGCTTACCTCAGTCGTGCCCGCTTGAACAAGGCTAATCTCGCCGATGCCCGGCTCAGCGGCATCAACCTTAACCAAGCCTCCCTCAGTGGGGCAAACCTGCACAACGCCGATCTTCACGGCGCGAGCTTACAGGGAGCTGACCTGCGGAGCGCCAATATTACCCTAGCGAACCTGCTCGATGCCAACCTGATCGATGCTGACCTGCGGGGGAGTGATCTCAGCGGGGCAAACCTGACGGGCGCTTGCCTACGAGGGGCGAACCTCCGAGAGGAGAAGCGCATCTATACCGCCAACCTGATGGGCGCGATTCTAACCCGGGTTGACTTGCAGGGGGCAGACCTAAAAGGGGCAACCCTGCCCAAGGTCAACCTAAATGGGGCCAATTTGCGGGAAGTCAACTTTCGGGATGCGGACCTGAGCGAAGCGGACTTGATGGGGGCTGATTTGCGGGGAGCCTTTCTTACGGATGCCAACCTGCTCGGCGCGAACTTGGCGGGCGCGAATTTGGTCAATGCTAAGCTGGAGCGCGCCCAACTCAGCGAAGCTAATCTGGTCGCGGCTAATCTTCAGGCGGCCGTCCTGCCCGATTGCAAGCTCAATAAGGCCGAACTCGAGAAAGCAAATCTCAGGGGCAGCCGTCTCAACCGAGCCGATCTCAGCCGCGCTAATCTCCGCAATGCCGATCTCAGCGAAGCGGATCTCATCGAAGCCTACTGTGCGCGCACCAACTTGACGGGCGCGAATTTGAGCCGTGCTAATCTGACCCGTGCAGAATTGAGCACCGCTATTCTTACTTGGGTTGAGTGGACGGGGGCAACGATGCCCGATGGCAGCGAACGGTAAGCGGGTTTCCCCCTCCCCGCCTCCGAGTAGCAGGGGGCTCCCTTAAGGGGTGCTTGAAAAGGCCCTGCTGAACCTGCTATAAGCATCTTGGCCGCCTACTTGTGAATGCTGATGACCAACCGACGTTTTTGCTCCCTCCTGCGCCGTGGCCTGTCCCTGGTGACGATGACGCTACTGCTGTCGGTGGCGATCGCCCCTCCTAGTCAGGCCTGGCGACTCCGCCGTTACCATGACCGCAGCAACCCCCGCTACTTTCAGAACTGTGCGCGGGATTTACTGGACAACGGCATCCCAGCCGAGCAGGTGGCGGCCGCTTGTGCTGATGCCCTAGTTCCCACCGATCTTTCGGCCTGCGTCAGCGACATCGCCCGTCGCACCCCCATCGAAGCCAACTTAGCCCTGTTTGCCTGCTTCCGGTCGCGGCGGCCCCTGGAGCTGGCCAACTGCACCATCGACATCACGCGCGAGACCCTCGATCCCTTCTACCGCAGCGACAGCGTGGAGCTGGCGGCCACGGCTCGCGATGCTCTGGAGCGCTGTCGTCGTAGCCTGTTGCCACAACGCTACGCGGCCTGTGTGGTCGGCCTCAGCCGTCCCATGACCCTAACGCCCCTCGATATCATGTCAGCCTGCCTGGATGCGGAGGACTTCCCCCGCGAACTCTACACCCCGACCTCGGACACGACGTTTTAGGTCGGCGCTTTCGTAGCCAGGGACTCATCAAGGAACCGATCAACCGGGGGCGGGGTGCAACTCCGCCCCCGTTTTGGTGGCCTGCTCATCTGAAATCCGGTTTCCAGACGCTCGATTTATGGTTATTTCAAGCAATTTTGAGGCACTTCAGAACCGCGTTAAGGTCAGGAATCTCGATCCGTTGCAGCCCTCCCCCTAAATCCCTCTCCCAAGCTTGGGAGCAGGGGCCGGGGAATGTAGACGCGCAGCGGCTTCTCGAAGAGTGGGCCTCCTAACGCACCTCTAGCTGGAGGATTCCCGATTAGCCGCCCTCAGACGGAAACGCAGCTTGCGTAAATAGGATTGTTAAGATGCGCTTTATTCAAAACCTGTAAAGTTTTGTATCTCAAGATACGAAATATCCAGATTGTAAATGCGAACCTTAAGCACAAGTTAAGTGAATTGCGGCCTAAAACGATGGTGAACTTTGGCAGGCGATCGCGTCACTGTCTGGAGAAATTGCGATCACTACCCTCGTCAAAAACAAGGGCAAGAAGGCTCAAATACCACAACCTTTAGGCAACCTCCATCACTGAACAAACCATGCCTTTGTGGGAGAACCAAGCCTTACCCGCAGCCCTCCTTGATCGAGTGCATCTCACTTTGGAGACTCCCCTTCGCCCTACCTGGGAGAAGGGGACGGGGGATGAGGGCAAACTGCCTAACTGAGATGCACCCCCTTGCTCCCGCCAGCGTTTCTACAAGCACTCGTCCAACCCTCTATCCTGCCCTTCAATTTGGTCAGGATCACAAGAGGCTTGGCGCGACTTGTCCTCGCTTAACAACGTCGTACCATTCTGAACCGTATCCCCATGTCTAAGCTCTCCCGACGCAACTTTTTAATGACGGCTAGCGCCACCACCGCAGCAACCCTGCTGCTCCATGGCTGTAGCACCCCTTCTAGCCGCAGTTCTAGCGCCGGCGGGGGGAGTGAGGTTGCCGATACCCCCCTCGCTGATCTGGAGCCCCCCGAAGTGACCGGAGCCAAACTCGGCTTCATTGCCCTGACCGATGCCGCTCCCCTGATCATCGCTAAGGAAAAGGGTATTTTTGCTAAGTACGGAATGCCTGATGTGCTGGTCGAAAAGCAAGCTTCTTGGGCAACCACTCGTGACAACATTGTTTTGGGCTCTCAGGGGGGCGGTATTGACGGCGCGCATATCCTCACCCCCATGCCCTACCTGATTTCCACCGGCAAAGTGACCGACGGACGGCCAGTTCCCATGTACATTCTGGCCCGCTTGAACACGAATGGTCAGGGCATTCAACTGGCCAATACCTATAGTGATCTCGCCGTCGATTTGGATAGCACCGTCCTCAAGGATGCCTTTGGTCAAGCCAAGGCGGCGGGCAAGGATATCAAAGTTGCCATGACCTTCCCCGGCGGCACTCATGATCTGTGGATTCGCTACTGGCTCGCGGCTGGGGGCATCGATCCCGATCAGGATGTGTCTACGATCGTGGTGCCACCGCCGCAGATGGTAGCTAACGTCAAAACTGGCACGATGGAAGCCTTCTGTGTAGGGGAGCCTTGGCCCTTGCAGACTGTGAACCAGAAGGTGGGCTACGGGGCTCTGACCACCGGGGAACTCTGGCAAGATCACCCCGAAAAAGCGCTGGGGATGCGGGCAGATTGGGTCGATCAATACCCCAAAGCGGCTCAGGCCCTTTTGGTCTCGGTCCTGGAGGCGCAGCAGTGGTGCGATCGCGATGAAAACAAGGAGGAAATGTGCCGAATTCTCGCCAAGCGGGAATGGTTCAAAGTCCCCTACGATGACATCATTGACCGCTCCCTCGGCAAGTTCGACCTCGGCCCGCGCCAGATGGAAGACAAGAACCTGATGCAAAAGTACTGGCGTGATTTTGCCTCCTATCCCTACAAGAGTCACGATCTTTGGTTCCTGACTGAGAACATTCGTTGGGGCTATCTTGAGCCCGATACAGATACCGTCGCCCTGGTCGATGAAGTAAACCGGGAGGATCTCTGGCGTGAAGCAGCGGCCGCCTTGGGCATTTCTGACGCAGAGATTCCCACCAGTACCTCGCGCGGTGTCGAGACCTTCTTCGATGGCAAAATCTTCGACCCCGAGAACCCTACGGAGTATCTCAAATCCCTAGCGATCAAGCGTGCTTAGGCAACGCCTGGTAGTTCCCTCCCCTATTTTTATCGCAAAGATCGATAGGGATGATTCCCCTTCTCTCCCGGGAGAAGGGGCTGGGGAGGCGCAGATTAGCTTCTATTAGTAACCTACTCATCTGAACACCATGGCTATCAGTTCGCACCGTCGTCCTCCGGTTCCCCTCGCGGCTTGGTTTTTGAAGCTGCCGCAGTCCATTCGTAAACCGCTCACCTCGGCGATCGCCCTCCTGCTCACCCTAGCTCTGTGGCAGCTTCTCTGCACCAGTCCTGATGCTCCGTTACCCGGCCCCATTGCCGTACTTCAGGAGACCTGGGACTTGATTATTGATCCCTTCTTCGACAACGGTGGTACGGATAAAGGCTTGTTTTGGCAAATTCTGGCGAGCCTACAACGGGTTGCGATTGGCTTTACCCTCTCCGCTGTCGTGGGCATCGCTGTCGGCATTATGATTGGCAGCAGTAGCCTGATGTATGATGCCCTCGATCCCATGTTTCAGGTTTTACGAACCGTACCACCGCTGGCCTGGCTGCCGATTTCTTTGGCAGCCTTTCAGAGCAGTGAACCATCTGCGATCTTTGTGATTTTTATCACCGCTGTCTGGCCGATTATTATCAACACAGCCGTAGGGGTACAGCAAGTTCCCCAAGACTACAAAAACGTCGCCCGCGTGCTCCGGCTCTCCCGCAAAGATTACTTTTTTGAAATCCTCTTTCCCGCCACCGTGCCCCACATTTTCACCGGGCTCCGGATTGGTATCGGCCTCTCCTGGCTAGCTATCATCGCGGCGGAGATGCTGATTGGCGGTGTGGGGATTGGTTTCTTCATTTGGGATGCTTGGAACAGCTCCCTGATCAGTGAAATCATCCTCGCCTTGATCTATGTGGGTCTGGTGGGATTATTGCTAGACAAGCTGGTGATGCTGATTGCAGACCGCATCATTCCGGGCGGACCTTCCTAGTGGTTGATGGCTTGGTAGCCAAGTAGGCCTCGCGATGCTTGGATTCGCAAAACTCTTCTGAGTCGCTGATGGTCTAGCAAGCCTCCAAGCCTGCCTTGAAATCTAATTCTCTAGCACTCTACAAGCCATGATTTCCTTCGTTGACATTGACCACATCGACAAAGTTTTTCCACTGCCCAATGGCGATCGCTACATCGCGCTTCAGAATATTGACCTCACGATTCAGCAGGGGGAATTTGTCTCTCTCATTGGTCACTCGGGCTGTGGCAAATCGACGCTGCTGAATATTGTCGCGGGCCTGGAGCGGGCGACCACGGGCGGCGTCGTCCTGGAAGGGCGAGAAGTCAATCGCCCCGGTCCGGATCGCATGGTGGTATTTCAGAACTATTCCTTGCTGCCCTGGAAAACGGTCTATCAAAATATTGCCCTTGCCGTGGATTCAGCGCTGAAGCATCTGCCCAAGGGCGAGCGGCGCGGCATTATTGAGCATCACATTGATCTCGTGGGGCTGCGGCGGGCCCATGACCGCTATCCTCACGAGCTTTCAGGGGGCATGAAGCAGCGGGTGGCGATCGCCCGAGCCCTGGCAATTCGCCCTAAACTCTTGTTGCTAGATGAACCCTTTGGGGCCTTGGATGCCCTGACACGCGGCAACCTGCAAGAGCGCCTGATGCAAATCTGCGAAGAGAGTCATGCCACTTGCATCATGGTGACGCACGATGTTGATGAAGCGCTGTTGTTGAGCGATCGCGTGGTCATGCTCACGAACGGACCGGCAGCCCGGATTGGGCAAATTCTGAATGTGGCGATCCCGCGCCCACGCCACCGTTTAGAGGTCGTCAATCACCCCAGTTACTATGCCTTGCGGAACGAGATTGTCTACTTCTTGAGCCAGCAAAAACGGGCGAAGCGCCGCCAAGAAAAAGCCAAGGTGGTGGTGGCATCCCAGGGTCTGGGCAAGGTCAATCTCGAGGTGGGCTTTATTCCCCTGACTGACTGTGCGCCCCTCGTCGTTGCTCAGGAAAAGGGCTTTTTCAAAAAATATGGTCTGGACGTTACTCTGTCGCGTGAACCCAGTTGGGGGGCGATCGCCGAAGGAGTCGCCAGCCAGCGCTTAGATGCGGCCCAGATGGTGGCTGGAATGCCCCTAGCTATGTCCCTGGGAATGGGCCACAAGCCAGTTGTGCCGATGATCACCGGCCTCGTGTTGAGCCGCAACGGCAATGCGATCACCCTCAGCAAAGCCCTTTATGACCAAGGAGTGCGCTCCCTCACTGACTTGCAGCGGGTCTTTCAGCAGACCCCCGACCGCACTCACACCCTGGGCATGGTGCATCCCGCTTCAATGCACAACTTGCTGTTGCGCCATTGGCTCGCCTCTAGTGGCATTGATCCCGATCGGGATGTGAGCTTGATGGTGATTTCCCCAGCGCAAATGGTAGCAAGTTTGAAGGCGGGAAATATTGATGGTTACTGTGTTGGTGAACCTTGGAATTCCCGCGCTGTCCAGGATGACCTTGGCTATGTGATTGCTACTAGCTTGGATCTCTGGCCGGGGCATCCGGAAAAGGTCCTCGGGGTCCGTCAGGATTGGGCTCAGCAATATCCAGAAACTCACTTGGCCTTGATCAAGGCCCTGCTAGAAGCCTGTGATTACTGCGACGACCGGCGTAACCGTCCGGAAATCCTCGAATGGTTGAGCCAGCCTCAGTATCTGGGGGCAGAGCCAGCCTGGATTCGTCCTGGCTTCCTCGAGGCCTACGACTGTGGCGACGAGCATGAGCCACTCCAGCTCCCGCGCTTCAACCAATTCTCAGTGGATCGGGCCAACTGCCCTAGTTGGGCCGAGGCACTGTGGATCATGACCCAATTGGCTCGCTGGGGCATTACCCCCTTTCCGAAAAACTGGGTTGAAGTTTTAGGTTCTGTGCGTCAGCTTGATCTGTACAATACGGCGGCTCGGGAGCTGGGCCTACCGGCCCTGGAGCCAGAACGCAAGCCCTTTACCTTGCTGGATGGGGTGGAGTTTAACCCTGATCAGCCTCTGGAGTACCTCAAGAATTTGACAATTTGCCGCGATGTACGCATTGAAGAAATCAGTCTCGAGGCAGGGCGTGCGGTTGCTTGATCTCGGGTCGTATTAATCCTAGCCCGAGGTGATTTTCTCGTAGTTGAGACCTCTAACTTGCTAGATTTAGCTGCCTAAAGTCCAAGAGCCTGTGCATTAAATGGTTCCTCGTCCTCCTTCACAATTTTTTCCTATGCAAGCGCTTTCTTCTCGCCAACGTCAAGCTACCGTGACTTCATCATCTTCCTTGCTGTCGATTAACAATGTCTCGAAAATCTACCCTACAGCGAAGGGCCCTTACTCCGTTATGGAAGGGGTCAACCTCACGGTGCAGGAAGGGGAGTTTATCTGTCTCATTGGTCACTCGGGGTGTGGCAAAACGACCCTGTTGAACATGGTGGCTGGTTTTTCGCAGCCGACGGCGGGGACAGTGTATCTGGGCGATCGCCCGATTACGGAACCCGGTCCCGACCGGATGATGGTGTTTCAGAACTACTCCTTGCTACCCTGGAAAACGGCCTTGGAAAATATCTACTTGGCAGTTCAGGCCGCCTTTCCGAAGCTACCCCACTCCCAGAAGCGCGCTCTGGCCAGTGAGCACCTCGCTCTTGTAGGCCTGAGTGATGCGGGAAACAAGCGGCCGCACCAACTTTCGGGGGGGATGAAGCAGCGGGTGGCGATCGCCCGGGCCCTGGCGATCCAGCCCCAGATTTTGCTCCTCGATGAACCGTTTGGGGCTCTAGATGCGATCACCAAGGAAGAATTGCAGGAGGAGCTGCTAACAATTTGGCGAGAGCGGCTCTGTACCGTCTTGATGATCACCCACGACATCGATGAAGCGCTGTTTCTGTGCGATCGCCTCGTGATGATGACCAATGGCCCCGCCGCTCATATCGGTGAGGTCATTGATATTCCCTTTGCGCGGCCCCGAAACCGGGCTCGAATCATGGAAGACCCTCGCTTTTATGAGCTACGAAACGAGGCCCTCGACTTCCTCTACCGCCGTTATGCCCATGAGGCTGAGGAGTAAACAAGTGCCGCCCGCGCTCACCCGGCAACGGGTGAACGAAATTTTGTGCGGGATGTTGGTACGCCTTAGTTAAACCCTCACCCCAACCCCTCTCCCAACTTGAGAGAGAGGCTTCTAACTTCCCTTCTCCCAGCTTTGGGAGAAGGGGCCGGGGGATGAGGGCCCCGTAACCCTGTTCGCGCTAGCGTCGGGTAGCGATAGAGGGCTACCCTCTGCTCCTAGAACCAGCGCTCACAATTCAGGGAAGCCGCGCTTTTTTTCGACCACCCCCCTGCAACCGATTTCATGGGAGTTATGAAAACACTTTGTCCCTACTGTGGTGTGGGCTGTGGGCTGGAAGTCCTGCCCCCCGCCGCTCCCAATGGCCCTACCAACCCTGAGGCTGAGGGCACGTCGATTGGGAAAGTCCGAGGCGATCGCGATCATCCCTCCAGCCAAGGCCAAGTTTGCGTCAAGGGGGCTACGGTCCTGGAGTCTCTCCCCAAAGATCGGCTGCTTTACCCCCTGCTGCGGGAGCGGCTGGATACGCCTTGGCGGCGGGTGAGTTGGGACGAAGCGTTGGATCGAGTAGTGGCTGAGATCCGGGGGGTGCGCGATCGCCAGGGCCCCGAAGCCATCTGTATGTACGGCTCCGGGCAGTTGCAAACCGAAGATTACTACGTCGCCCAAAAGTTGCTTAAAGGCTATCTTGGCACGAATAATTTTGACAGCAACTCGCGGCTCTGTATGTCCTCCGCCGTGGCTGCCTATACCCAAAGCTTTGGGGCCGATGGTCCCCCTTGCTGCTACGACGATTTAGACCTCGCCGATTGTGTGTTTTTAATCGGTACGAATACGGCAGAATGCCACCCCATTATCTTCAACCGCTTGCAAAAGCAGCGCAAAAAGCGACCCAATCTGAAGCTCATTGTGGTCGATCCCCGACGGACCGCGACCGCCGAAGCGGCTGACTTGCACTTAGCCCTTCATCCCGGTACTGATATTCCCTTGCTCAACGGGATCGCCAACTTACTGCGGCGCTGGGGTCAGCTCGACACCCTGTTTATTGACGAATGCACTCGCAATTTTCCCGCTTATGTGGCAACCCTGGCCTACTACCCCCCGGAGCAGGTAGCTCGTACCTGTGGTCTGCGCCTTGACGATCTAGAACAGGCGGCTCGCTGGTGGGGAACGAGCGATCGCGTCCTCTCCCTCTGGTCCATGGGCATTAATCAATCCTCCGAGGGAACCGCCAAGGCGCGGACGCTGATCAATCTGCACCTGATGACTGGCAGCATTGGCAAGCCGGGGGCTGGGCCCTTCTCCTTGACGGGTCAGCCCAATGCCATGGGCGGCCGAGAAGCGGGCGGCTTGGCAAATCTTTTACCAGGCTATCGGCAGGTTCACAATCCTCAGCACCGCGCTGAAGTCGAGGCCTTCTGGCAGCGGCCTCCGGGGAGCATTGCCCCCCAGCCGGGGCGGGATGCTTGGGCGATCATTCGAGGCCTAGAGCAAGGCGAGGTGGGACTGCTCTGGATCGCGGCCACCAATCCGGCGGTGAGTATGCCCGACCTGCGGCGGGTGCAGGCGGCCCTGAGAAAATCCCCCTTCACAATCTATCAAGAGGCCTACCACCCGACGGAAACGACAGCCTACGCGCACCTGCTGCTCCCGGCCGCCCAGTGGAGCGAGAAGGCGGGAACCATGACCAATTCCGAGCGCCTGGTGACGCTCTGCCCCCAGTTTCGTTCCCCACCGGGGGAGGCCCGGGCTGATTGGGAAATTTTTGCCGCCGTCGGGCAGCGTTTAGGCTTTGGGGCCGCCTTTGCCTTTGCGGATGCGGCCGCGGTCTATGCCGAGTTTGTTCAACTGACGCGCGATCGCCCCTGCGATCTCTCCGGCCTCAGCCATGCCCGCTTAGCGGCCGGTCCCTGTCAGTGGCCCTACCCGGCCTCGGAGACAGAACTTTGCTCTACTAACAAGCGCCTCTACACTGATCGCCGCTTTCCCACGGCCGACGGTCGCGCCGTCTTTGCGGCCTATGCAGCCCGAGGCCTAGCGGAGCCCGTCGATGCCGAGTATCCCCTCGTGCTCACCATCGGCCGCCTCTACGGCCATTGGCACACCCAGACCCGCACGGGCCGGATTCCCCGGCTCGCCAAGCTTTACCCTGAACCGTTGCTGGAAGTCCATCCCCGTGATGCGGGTCAGCTCGGCCTCCAGGACGGCAACTGGGTGGAGGTGCGATCGCGCCGGAGTTGCGTGCGCCTGCGGGCAAAGGTGACAACGGCGATCGCGCCGGGCACGGTGTTCGCCCCCCTGCACTGGGGCGCGCTCTGGGCCGAAGACACGGAGGTGAACGCCCTCGCCCATGCAGCGGCCTGTCCCGAATCGCTACAACCGGAGCTCAAGGCCTGCGCCGTCGCTCTCACCCCCCTACCGGTGGCAGAAGCAGCCATCCCAGCGACCGGGTCTGCGTCGGACCCGCTGCTGACCAACGCGGAACCCTCGCTGGCCCAAGGCCACCCTGCGTAGCCGCCCAATCATGCCGCCCAATCATCACGAATCATCGCGAGAATACCGAGCAGACTTGGCTAAATCCCTTAAAGTGTGGATTAGACCAACTTCGCGTCTGGTTCGGGCGGCCATGCTCGCGGTTTTATCCCATCGCTGGCGCTGACATCGCGTTCGCGGCGACCCTAGCTGCCCCTATCGCCAGAGGCGAGCCCAAAGAACTCTAGTTTTGCAAGCAGATTTCAGTATGCACTTAAGCGAACTCACGCATCCTAACCAGTTGCACGGCCTGTCCATCCCGCAACTGGAGGCGATCGCCCAACAGATCCGCGACAAACACCTGGAGACGATCGCGGCGAGTGGCGGTCACTTGGGACCAGGACTGGGCGTCGTCGAGCTGACCCTGGGACTTTACCAGACCCTCGACCTCGACCGCGACAAAGTGATCTGGGATGTCGGCCACCAAGCCTACCCCCACAAACTGATCACCGGCCGCTACAACCAATTCCACACCCTGCGCCAAAAAGACGGCGTTGCCGGCTACCTGAAGCGCTGCGAAAACCGCTTCGACCACTTCGGCGCCGGGCACGCCTCCACCAGCATCTCCGCCGCCCTCGGCATGGCCCTCGCCCGCGACCTGCGCGGTGAAGATTTCAAAGTCGTCGCGATCATCGGCGATGGCGCACTGACCGGCGGCATGGCCCTCGAAGCCATCAACCACGCCGGCCACCTCCCCCACACCAACCTGATGGTGGTGCTCAACGACAACGAGATGTCCATCTCCCCCAACGTCGGAGCCATCTCCCGCTATCTGAACAAGGTGCGCCTCTCGCCCCCCATGCAGTTCCTCTCCGACAACCTGGAGGAACAGTTTAAGCACCTCCCCTTCTTTGGTGACAGCCTCTCCCCTGACATGGAGCGGCTCAAGGAAAGCATGAAGCGGCTGGCCGTGCCCAAGGTGGGGGCGGTGATCGAAGAACTGGGCTTCAAATACTTCGGCCCCATCGACGGCCACAACCTCCCAGAGTTAATCGCCACCTTCCAGCAGGCCCACAAGATCCACGGCCCCGTGCTCGTCCACGTCGCCACAGTCAAGGGCAAAGGCTACGAAATCGCCGAGCGCGACCAAGTAGGCTACCACGCCCAATCCCCCTTTGACCTGACCACGGGCAAGGCCTTCCCCGCCAAGAAGCCCACACCCCCCAGCTACTCGAAGGTCTTTGCCCACACCTTGACCAAGCTCGCCGAGAACAATCCCCAGATCGTCGGCATCACAGCCGCCATGGCCACCGGCACGGGCCTAGACAAGCTCCACGCCAAGCTGCCCAAGCAATACATCGATGTCGGCATCGCGGAGCAGCACGCCGTCACCCTAGCGGCCGGTCTGGCCTGTGAGGGAATGCGCCCCGTTGTCGCCATCTACTCCACCTTCCTCCAGCGGGCCTACGACCAGATCATTCACGATGTCTGCATTCAAAATCTGCCCGTCTTCTTCTGCCTCGACCGGGCTGGCATCGTCGGAGCCGACGGCCCCACCCACCAAGGAATGTACGACATCGCTTACCTACGCTGTCTGCCCAACATGACGATCATGGCCCCGAAGGATGAGGCGGAATTGCAGCAGATGGTGGCGACCGGCGTGAGCCACACCGAGGGCCCGATCGCCCTGCGTTACCCCCGGGGCAGCGGCATCGGCGTGCCGCTGATGGAAGACGGCTGGGAACCCTTGCCCATCGGCAAGGGCGAAATTCTCCGCACGGGGGATGATTTGCTCCTGGTGGGCTATGGCTCCATGGTGGCGACGGCGCTCCAAGTGGCCGAAATCCTTGGGGAGCACGGCATTGCCGCAACGGTGATCAATGCCCGCTTTGTAAAGCCTCTAGACACGGAACTGATTGCCCCCTTGGCCCAACGCATCGGCAAGGTGGCAACGATCGAGGAAGGCTGCCTGATGGGTGGTTTCGGCTCAGCGGTCCTGGAGGGTTTGCAAGAGCACCAGGTCCTCGTGCCAGTGAAGCGCTTCGGGGTTCCGGATGCTCTGGTAGACCACGCCAAGCCAGCAGAGTCCAAGGCGACGCTCGGCCTGACGGGTTCCCAGATCGCGGCACAGCTCCTCGCGGCCTTCTTCAGCCAGCAGCCTACCGCCGTGAGCTAGCCCAGCGAAATCCGGGGCACGGCCTACCTGACATCAGGCTTAAAGCCCCTGGAAATGATTAGGTTGGGTTGGCGACTGGAAACACAGCACTTCCCTCGCGGTGGCTGAGTTTCCCAGGGCTCAACCCAATCTACGGCCAAGCCCTGAGTCGGAAGTGCCTTAAATCCCTACTGTACCTGGGATACAAACCTTTATACTAAAAGCAGATTTACCGGAGTATCGGGTCATGGTTCGTCTAGAGGAGAATCGCCCGGAACTTGGCGAGGCGAGCACCGCCGAGATTCAGGGGCCTCCGGGTAACTTGTATAGTGATGAGCCCCCCTTGGAAACCGACTACCATCGCCGCCAGATTGAGCTGCTGATTCGACTCCTAGAGCACTGGTGGCGCGATCGCCCCGACTTCTACATCTCCGGCAACCTCACGGTTTACTACAACATCCAGCAGCTCAAGTCTCGGGACTTTCGGGGGCCGGATGTCTTTGTGGTGTTGGGAGCCGAAAAAAAAGACCGCCGCAGTTGGACGATTTGGGAAGAAGGCGGCCAGTATCCCCATGTGGTGATTGAATTACTCTCCAGGTCCACCGCCCGGGTGGATAAAGGAGCGAAGAAAAGCCTGTATCAAGATGTGTGGCGGCTGCCAGAATACTATTGGTTCCACCCCGAAACCCTGGAGTTTGCGGGATTTCACCTGATGGATGGGCGCTACGAGGCGATCGCCCCCGTCGAAGGCGGGCGCTTGCCCAGTGAGCAGTTGGGGTTACAGTTGGGGATTCACGCCCGCCAGTTGCGCTGGTTTACCGCCACGGGGGAGTTGATTCCGTTGCCGGAAGAGGCTGAGCGCCAGCGGGCTGAGCAGGCCCAGCAACAAGCGGAGCAGGAGCGACAACAAGCGGAGCAGGAGCGGCAACGGGCCGAGCAAGCCCAGCAACAAGCAGAGCAGGAGCGACGACAAGCTGAGCAGGAGCGGCAACGGGCGGACCAGGAGCGGCAAGCCAGAGAACGGCTAGAAGCCTATCTGCGATCGCAGGGGATTGACCCGGCTCAACTACCTGACTTGTGAGCCGCGCGACTTTGCCGACGATCCAGCAACACCGGCAAGAGGTTAGCCGCCGAGGGCCCAAAGCTATACTGAAAACAGATTCACCGGAGTATCGGGTCATGGTTCGTCTAGAGGAGAATCGCCCGGCGCTTAGCGAGGCGAGCACCGCCGAGATTCAGGGGCCTCCGGGTAACTTGTATAGTGATGAGCCCCCCTTGGAAACCGACTACCATCGCCGCCAGATTGAGCTGCTGATTCGACTCCTAGAGCACTGGTGGCGCGATCGCCCCGACTTCTACATCTCCGGCAACCTCACGGTTTACTACAACATCCAGCAGCTCAAGTCTCGGGACTTTCGGGGGCCGGATGTCTTTGTGGTGTTGGGAGCCGAAAAAAAAGACCGCCGCAGTTGGACGATTTGGGAAGAAGGCGGCCAGTATCCCCATGTGGTGATTGAATTACTCTCCAGGTCCACCGCCCGGGTGGATAAAGGAGCGAAGAAAAGCCTGTATCAAGATGTGTGGCGGCTGCCAGAATACTATTGGTTCCACCCCGAAACCCTGGAGTTTGCGGGATTTCACCTGATGGATGGGCGCTACGAGGCGATCGCCCCCGTCGAAGGCGGGCGCTTGCCCAGTGAGCAGTTGGGGTTACAGTTGGGGATTCACGCCCGCCAGTTGCGCTGGTTTACCGCCACGGGGGAGTTGATTCCGTTGCCGGAAGAGGCTGAGCGCCAGCGGGCTGAGCAGGCCCAGCAACGGGCCGAGCAAGCACAGCAACAAGCTGAGCTGGAGCGGCAAGCGAAAGAACGGCTAGAAGCCTATCTGCGATCGCAGGGGGTTGACCCGGCTCAACTACCTGACTTGTGAGCCGCGCGACTTTGCCGACGATCCAGCAACACCGGCAAGAGGTTAGCCGCCGAGGGCCCAAAGCTATACTGAAAACAGATTCACCGGAGTATCGGGTCATGGTTCGTCTAGAGGAGAATCGCCCGGAACTTGGCGAGGCGAGCACCGCCGAGATTCAGGGGCCTCCGGGTAACTTGTATAGTGATGAGCCCCCCTTGGAAACCGACTACCATCGCCGCCAGATTGAGCTGCTGATTCGACTCCTAGAGCACTGGTGGCGCGATCGCCCCGACTTCTACATCTCCGGCAACCTCACGGTTTACTACAACATCCAGCAGCTCAAGTCTCGGGACTTTCGGGGGCCGGATGTCTTTAGAGTAAACCCTCAATATTTTTGAAGCGGGGGATAACTTTGCAGAAGCAGCCGCCTTGGACGGTAGACCATTCCCGGCTTCAGCGGCTGCCTTGGAGAGGCCCAGGCTACCCCTCGCGTTGAGGGAGCTGTACCGGCCCAGAGTGTGGTCCTGACCTTGACCAAAAGCCAACTGGCAGCGCAATTAGGGACGATCCCAGCAACTCTATCGCGAGCCTTCTATCGCCTCAGCCACCCAGGGCTGATCGCTGTCCATAGCGCTCAGGTGGACTTGCTGGATCGCGATCGCCTCCAAGCCCTGAGTCAAGTAGGAGGCTTCCCCAAAGGTTAGCCCAAACCCTTGTGGGGGCTGGACTGAGCGATCGCCGGCCGTCCCTGGGCCCAGGGCTGGGCTGCTTCTAGTTGGGCGGCGAGGGCCAGAAGCGTCGCCTCCGCCGCCGGCCGGCCCAGCAATTGCACACTTAGGGGCAGGCCTTGGGCATCGTGGCCGGCGGGAAGGGTGATCGCTGGTAAACCGCTGGCATTGGCCGGCGGCCCCGGCGCGATCCAATTGGCCAAGCGTTCCAGGGTTGCCTCGGGTTCCAAGTCGGCCCAAGCGCCAATCTTGGGGGGTGCGTGGAGGAGATTAGGCCAGAGCAGGACATCGAAATGGTCAAAGAAGCCGACGATTTGCCGGGCGACGATCTGCATTTGGGCTACGGCGCGCAGGTAGTCTCCGGCGGACCCCGCCTGATCTCCCAGCCAGCGGGCTAAGGGACTCAGCAACTCCGGCGGTAGGCCAGCAGCGGGAACGCTGGCCTGCCAGAGACGAATAAAGGGCGCCGCGAGGCCGGTGCAATCAGGAGTAGCTGCTTCTACTTCATGGCCGAGGGCCTCGATCTGTTGGGCGATCGCCATGACGGCCGTCGCTTGCCCGGCATCGGCCGTCCCCAGGGGGCGAATCTCCGTGCTGACGGCGATCCGCAATCGCCCTAGGGGCTGCTGGAGGGCCGCCAGAAATGAGGTGGCCGGCTCCGGCAGCCAATAGGGATCGCCTGTAATGTAGCCAGCCATGACATCCAGCAAGGCGGCGGCATCGGCCACGGTGCGGGTCAGGGGGCCGTCGGTGGCCAAGCCACTGAGGCGATCGCCCACCGGCGCACTCGAGACCCGCCCCCGGGCGGGCTTCAGGCCCACCAGGCCACAACAGGCGGCCGGCGTCCGCACCGAGCCGCCACCATCGGAGCCCTGGGCCACAGGCAGCAATCCGGCCGCGACAGCGGCCGCCGCCCCACCACTCGAGCCCCCCGGCGTGTGCTCAAGCTGCCAGGGGTTGCGTGTCGGGGGAAATCCTGGAGCCTCCGTGTAGGGGGTCAGGCCCAGTTCTGGCGTCGCCGTTTTTCCCAACAAAACGAAGCCGGCCGCCTTGAGGCGAGCCACCACGCCGTCGTCGTAGCTAGCGATCTGGTTTCGCAGGGCAGCAACACCGTAGCTCAAGGGCCAGCCAGCCACGGCATTCAAGTCTTTGATCGCAGTCGGAACGCCCCAAAAGGGGGGCAAGGGAGTGGGAGCGGTGGTGGCTAAGGCCTCAGTCTTGGCGCGGGCCTCGGCGATCGCCGCCTCGGCCTGGAGGGTAAAAAAGCAACCCAATTGGGGATTAAGCTGTTCAATCCGTCGCAGGTAAAGGTCTGCTAAATCCAGGGGCGAGACTTGGCCCGTGCGGATCAGCTGGGCTTGGTCGAGGGCCGAGGTAAACGCAAGATCAGTGGCATCCATGCGGGTTTCACAGTAAGAAGCAACAGGAACCACGAGCAAAGGGCCGAACCACGCCTGCGTGGCTGTCTCCGCCACTGTAGCAGGCCGGGTCAGGGCTGGCGACCGAGCTGCCGGCACCGGAACTTGCTCGGGGTGCATCCCAGCTAGGCTCCTGTCTCTATCAAGCCCTCATTCCCCGGCCCCGGCTCCCAAAGCTGGGAGCCGGGGAGCTAGAAGACCCTCTCCCAACTTGGGAGAGGGGTTGGGGTGAGGGCTGGGCTAAGAAGCACCAACATCCCGCGTAAAATTTCGTTCACCCCCAGTTTGCCGGTTTGGACGGGTCTACTGCATGGCGAGCACATCGCCGATCACCAAGAGCAACCCCAGGATCAAAACCACCAGGGAGGCGAGCATCATCGCGGTGATCGGGGTCAAGAGTAGGGAGCGGCCCTGAGCCTCTCGCACCAGGATCGACAGGGAGGCACCGATCCCGTAGCTCAAGCTCAGCACCAAGTAGGGCCACTGGGCCGCACTCTGCCAAGCAAAGAGCAGGAAGCTCAGCAGGAGAATCGCCAGCAGGAGCATCAAGGTTTCTACAAAGCGGGGTGGATTTTGCCGACTCGAGAGCACGAACGATTGCCACCAAAAGCACCAAGATCGCATAGGGCCGCAGGTCAAAACGCAGGTTCCCATTATAGCGATCGCTCCCGGCTGCCCCTCGGGGCTAGGGGCTGTTCTGCGACCGTCCGCCGGGATGATCCCGATCCGGGTCGGGATTTCTTAGAGTAGAGATTAGAGTAGGGAATGATCGCGATCGCCGCCTGCCCCACTATTGAGACCCTATCTCCTCGTCCCCAAGGTTTTATGAGCAAACCGCCCCATACCCAGCTCACCCAGTTTGTCACCCAGGCCGTCCAGGCCCTGCAAGCGAAGGTCCAGGAGGCCCTCGCCCTCAAGCCCGGAGCGCGAGTGCCCCAGCTCTGGGTGCAAGCGGCGGAGACGGATAAAGCGGAGGTCTACCCCCTAGTCGGCGATTACTACCGACTGGGCCGCAGTTCCCGAGAGAGCGACATCGTGGTGCGAAATCCAGTCGTGAGCCAACTGCACCTCTCCCTGCGGCGCGATCGCCAAAACCCCCACCGCTTCCTGCTCAAGGACGAGCGCTCCACCAACGGCGTCTACATCAGCCGTCGCCGTCTTCAAGAACTGGCCCTGCGTCACGGCGACGTGCTGACCCTCGGCCCGCCGGAACTAGCCAGTGGCGTGCGGCTGCGCTACCACAACCCGCCCCCCAAGCTGATCCGGGGTCTGCGCTACGGGCTCTACGGCCTTGGGGGGCTGACGGTCCTAGCCGTGGGGGCGATCGCCCTCGAGTGGACCAAGTTCAGCGTCAACCCCCTGCCCCTCGGGGTGCAGGGGCCGGTGGTGGTCTATGCCCGTGATGGTCAAACTCTTTTGCGCCCCTTGCGAAACGAGGTTCACCGGGAGTTGGCTCGCCTCCAGGACTTTTCTCCTTATCTACCGAAGGCGGCGATCGCCTCAGAAGACAGCCGTTACTACTGGCATCTCGGCGTCGATCCCTTGGGCATCCTGCGGGCGGTGATCGTCAACATCATGCGGCAGGGTATCCGCCAAGGGGGCAGCACGATCACTCAGCAACTGGCTCGCAGCCTCTACCCCGACTATGTGGGCCGCGAGAATACCGCCGGCCGCAAGTTACGGGAGGCGGCGGTAGCGCTGAAGCTGGAAACCTTTTACAGCAAGCAGGAGCTGCTGCGCGTTTATCTCAACCGGGTCTACCTGGGGATCGGCAGCTATGGCTTCGAGGATGCGGCCCAGTTTTACTTCGATAAATCGGCCGCGGACCTCAACCTCTCGGAGGCGGCGACCCTGGTAGCGATTTTGCCGGCGCCGAACCTCTACAACCCGGTGCAGGACTACGAAACGGCGGTGCAGCTCCGGAACCGTGTCCTCAATCGCATGGTGCAACTGGGCTTTGTGAGCGCTGAGGAGGCGGCCCGGGCCCGGCGATCGCGCATCGAAGTGAGTCCTGCGGCCCAGGAGGCCTTGTCGAACACTATTGCCCCCTACTTTTACAGCTACATCTTCCAAGAACTGGAGCAACTCCTGGGGGAATCCCTCGCCCGGGAGGGGAACTTTATTGTGGAAACGGGGCTAGACCCCGGAATGCAGGCCCAGGCCGAGCAGGCCCTGCGGCAAATGGTGGCGCAAACCGGAGCACGACTGAACTTTGACCAAGGGGCGATCGCCACCCTCGATAGCAGCACCGGCCTGATTCGCGCTCTGGTCGGGGGCGTGGACTACCAGCAAAGCCAGTTCAACCGGGCCACCCAGGCCCAGCGCCAACCCGGTTCGACCTTCAAGGTATTTGCCTACGCGGCCGCCCTCGCCCAGGGCATTCCCCCCAGCAAAACCTACTCCTGTGAACCCGTCACCTGGCAGGGGCAGCGCTATCGGGGCTGTGAGCGCAGCAGCGGCGCGATTGATATGTATCGCGGTCTCGCTCAGTCGGAAAATGCCGTGGCGATCCGCGTCACTCAAGACGCCGGCCTGGAGGAGACGATTCGTATGGCCCAGCAATTGGGCCTCCAGTCCCGGCTGCGGGCCTCCCCAGGGCTGGTCCTCGGGGAGAGTGAGGTGAACGTGCTGGAGCTGACGGGGGCCTATGGGGCGATCGCCAACAACGGCCTCTGGCACCGCCCCAGCGCCATCCAGCGCATCCTCGACAGCAGCGATTGCCAGGACCCCAATGATCCCCAAACCTGCCGCGTCATTTATTCCCTGGAGACGGACCAGAGCGCACAGCACCAGGCCCTAGAGCCGAGCCACGCCCAAACCCTGGTGGCCCTCCTCCGGGGCGTCGTTCAAGGGGGCACGGGCAGCCGCGCCGCCCTCGGCCTCGGGGAATTTGGCAAGACGGGAACCACGGATCGGGCGGTGGATCTCTGGTTTGTGGGCGCGATCCCCAGCCGCAGTCTGGTCACGGGCATCTGGCTCGGCAATGATGACAATTCGCCGACTAATGGCGGCAGCAGCGTCGCGGCGGAACTTTGGCGCAACTATATGGGGGCGATCGCCCGCTAGCGGAGCCTTGCGCTCATCGCTCGACCTCGCCCCGGAAGGCCAGGGGGAGGCCCAACGGCTCCTGGGTAAACTCCGCTTGGCCCCTCACCCCCTCAAGCCCCCGTTCCCGCCCTGGGAGCCGGGGTTGGGGGATGAGGGAAAAGCCTGAACAGTCAGGGGTCCAGGACTTCCGTGGGTCAGTAACGCCCCCCGGGGGGCGCAGTCTTGGCTCAACCCTCCGGAGAGAGAGTGAGCAGAAAAGCCAGGTTCGTCGCAGCCTCCAGAGCATGGGGGGCCTTGGCCGCCATCCAGATAAACACGCCGGGTTCGAGGGTAATGGGTTGGCCTTCTAGGGTGAGCGTGCCGCTGCCCGCCAGAACCTGAACCGTAGCGTTGCGGGTGGAGGTGTGCTCCGAGATTTCCGTTCCCGCCGCCAAGCAGAAGAGGCTGTACTGGCAATGGGAATTTTGCCACAGGACTTTGCTCAAAACGCCGGCCTCGGGAAAGTCGAAGTGCTCCTGAAGTTGGAGCGTAGGAGTCGTTGGGGTAATCAGGGTCGTAGTCATGGCAGTAGTAAAAGGTAAGGGGTCATGGTTACTGCGGCTTTTGGGCGCAGAGGATGATGTAGCCAAGGTGGTGGGCGTGGCGGCGGAAGACCTGGCGCATCGTGAGAATGCGATCGCGTAGCACCGGGCGGGTCAGCAGATTCCAGCCCAGGGTCAGCAGGGTCGGCAGGCCTTCTTCCTGGACGATGCACTGAGGGTTCAGCAGGGTCATGGGGCCGATGCTGTGGTGCTGCACCGCGAGGCCGGCTTGGTGGCAGGCTGCGATCCAGTCATCGGCGGTCAGGGGTTGAGCATTGACCCGAATCGCGGCAGCCAAATCTTGATAGATGGCTTCCAGCTCCGGACCATCGGCGCGCAGTTCATGGCTGAGGAAGCGGCCGCCGGGTTTGAGGCGATCGCCCACCCCCGCCAAAATTTTCGCCTTGCCCGGAGCCGACTGCATAGTCAGAATCGCTTCTGCTAAAACACAGTTGAAAGTTTCTGTCACCTGCTCTAAGTGAAAAATGTCACCCTCCCGAATTGTAACCTGGCCCATCAGCCCCGCTTTTTCGACCTTGACGCGAGCCTGGGCCACGCTGCCGGGATTTTTCTCAATCCCCACAACCCGTACCCCGTAGCGCTGGGCCAGGGCGATCGCACTATCGCCAAAGCTAGCCGCTAGCTCCAGCACCGTTTCTCCCGGTTGCAGGTTAGCCCAACCCAGCAGTTGCTCAGTAGCACCACGCCCCCCAGGGCGCAAAGCCTGCTTGCCGGCCGCAGCCAAAACCTGGTGGCCGGGGGCTGTCTTGAAATTTATCGAGGTTTGAACCATGGGTTTTTACCAGAACGCTTGGGCTTTAGTTTGACAAAAACTCTCAATTAGTTCTATGAGGTAGCTCATAGTGACGCCTGAAATAGGGAGTCTGCCCATGTCGCGCCCGGCCGCCATCTCGGAACTACAGCGCCTGCCACTCTTTGCCGGCCTAGCGCCGGCTCTGCTCGAGCAACTCGCGACAGCCAGCCACCTGACGGACTACGCGGCCGCAGCCGTGGTCTGCCAAGAAGGAGATCCCCTGCCCCCCTGCCTGCACGTCCTCGTTGCCGGCCAACTGCGGATAGCCAAAATGGCCACATCGGGCAAAGAAACGATTCTGCGCCTGCTGCCGCCGGGAGAGGTCTTTGCTGCCCCAGCGCTCTTTGGCGATGGCAACGCCCCCGCCAAGGTGGTCGCCACGGTCCCCGCCACGGTCCTCACCCTAGAGCGGCAGGCCCTCCTCCAAGGCTTTGCCCAAACCCCGGAGCTGGCAGTGCATTTGCTGGTGGTGTTCAACCAGCGACTTCAAGAGCTGCACGGCCGGATTCACGGCCTGGTCTCGGAGCGGGCGATCGTGCGCCTCGTCCACTACCTGGAGCACATGGCCGCTGAGCAGGGGAACGTGGCCAGCTCCGGGGGAGAAGCGCTCAAGGCCCAGCTCCCCCTTTATCAGATCGCCCGCACCATTGGCATCACTTACGAAGAGTGCGCGCGGCTCTTCAAGCAGCTCCAACCTGTGGCCAGCTATCAGCGGGGTGGCAGGATTACGGTGAGGGATTGGCAAAGGCTGAAGGAGCGGGTCAGCGAGGAGGCAAAGCGCTAGAAGACAATCAGGGAAACTCAAAACTAACGTGGGATGCTCTCGCAGTATAGCCCACTTCAAAAAATATCCTGCCCTAGGTTTAGCAACGGGTGCATCTCACTTTGGAGACTCCCCTTCGCCCTACTTGGGAGAAGGGGCCGGGGGATGTAGACGCGCAGCGGCTTCTCGCAGAGTGAGCAAACTTGCCTAACTGAGATGCACCCTCTAGCAACTCGCTACATCACTGGTCAAGCTAGGCAGTAGGTTAGGGGGTGGCGTAAAGACACGAATCACATCGAAATCTAGATTGCCAGTTCCCAAAGCACCGCGATTGATGATTTGTAAATTAGCCGCAACCCCGCCCGTATTTTGCAGATATAGATCCAGATTCGCAACCCCACCAAAAAGGTTATTCGGCGCAATACTCGTATTGCCGCTGGCCCTGAAGCAGGCGCGGCTGTTATTAGCTTGAATGGCTACGCCGATACTTGCTCCTGGCAACATACCTGTGCTGTTTTGACCCGCATTGCTAATACGATTGCCATCAATTACTATATTATTGATGCGCGAATTGTTCGTTGGGCCTAGAAGCAAAGGAGTCACGGGTGTATCTGCACCCACACCAATCCCGAAACGACCAACAGTGTTGATCGTATTATCCATCACCATGACATTAATCAGGGTACTGCCAGCGCGTGCGCCCAGGCCAATACCATCGTTGCCGACATTATTAATTGTATTGTTAGCAATGGTCAGATTTTGGAGGGTGCTGCCATTGTCAACCCCAAAGAAGATCGCATCGTGACGGTTAGCACCATTACCAACATTGCTGAAGGTATTATTTTCGACTCGAATATTGCCCACCGTGCTGCCATTATTGACCCCTCCAAAGATGCCGAACAGCGTGACATCACTAATCGTGTTATTGCGAATCGTAAACTCCGTTCTGTTGCGCGCATCAATACCATGATCTGCAAAGCCCGTAATCGTAAATCCCGACAGAATGGTGTTGTTACCCATGACCACCGTGTTGGTCACGGTAGGGCGCTGACCGGTTCCAGATAGGGGGAGTTGCACCGGGCCAAACTCAGTGGTGGCGAGGGATTGGCTGGGGCCGGTGGAGAGGACCTGAAGGTTATCGGGAATGGTAAAGCCGGGGATACCTGGATTGTTGCCGAGCTGAACATAGACAATTTCGTTGCGATTGTCGATGCTGTTGCTGCTAGCGGCGCTGAGGCCAGCGGCCACCGTACCGAAGGGGTTCTCGAAGGTGCCATTACCTCCAGCGGCCCCCGTGTTGCCAATGTGCTGGAAGAACCACGGTTCACCAGTGGCGGGGTTGCGGACCACCTGAGCCTCGAAGGCTTCCGTGATGGTGCGCGTTTCCTCTTGGGGGGCGACCAAGATTGTGCTGTTGCGGGCGACTGAGGCCCCGAGCTGGGCTTGGCTGCGGCGATCGCCCAAGGCCGGCGCTCCCCCGCCGAAACGGACCCGAACACTAGCGATCGCATTTGTGCCAAACACGGCATCATCCTGAAGCGCCAGCCCCAGCAGATACTGATCCAGCACCTGAGCCTCCAGCCGCGCCCGCCAGCCCAAGGCCGCTGTACGGGTTGCCCCGAGGTAATACAGGCCGCCATAGCCCCGGACTTGGCCGAGGTCTCCGAGGTCAAAGAGCTTGCCCCCCGCCTCGCCCTCAAGGGTGAATAGTGCAGCTTCCACGGCCTGGCGTTGGCGCACCGTGCGCTGGCCGCTCGCCAGGAGGGCATGGCCCTGGAACTGGAGCGCCGACAGTTGCACCGTCTCGGAAACTGTAGTTGGGGCTCCCACGGCGGGCCGCGTCTCGCCAACCGGAAAGCTGCCATTCAGGCGCAGATCCCAGGCCTCGCTCAGGCGCTCAACGCCGAGGCCCAGTTGGTGGAAGCGATGATTCCCCGTGTCGCGGGTGTCATAGGCCACATAGCCGCCGAATACGCGATCGCCCGCCGCATCAAACAGCCGCTGCCCCAGCACCAGATTCGTGCCCAGGGTCGCATAATCCAGCCAGAGCAAGCGCGCCTCCACAAACGTGAGCGCTTGACCGGGCTCCTGCCATACCGGCACCCAGGCTTCTAGGTGCGTAAAGCGGGGAACCCCACTGCCAGAAGTACTAACCCCGCCGCCGAGGCGGGGTGACAGAGTTAAATCAGCAGCGGTCGTAGAGGGGGCCTCCCCATCGGGAGCAGGCTGGGCCGAAGCGGGCAGCACTACCAGGCCGCAACCCCATAGAGCTACACCAAGGCCGATAACAAATTTCACAATGAACTAGGGGGAAGAGAACGCAAACCATTGGCTTACAGATGCGATTAAAACCCCTGAAGAGCGATGAAAGGGGAAGGAACTAGCGCTTGGCCGCCACCAAGAAGCCATCCTAGCGGTTAATCCTCGTTTTCATCGTAATTTTGGCTCTATCCTAGCCGCTCGTTTCCCCGGCGGCAAGTCAAGATTACAACCGCGAGGAGGACCGTGGCTGGGAGCAATTTGGCAGCCTGGAAGGGCGGCAGCGACGGACCAGGACGGGCACCAGCGATAGCAGGGCCAACAGGCTCAGGGCGGCGATGAGAGGTCGGCGATCGCCCCCCGCCAGAGCCGCCATCCCCGTCGCGCCGATCCAGGTATAGACCAAGGTTCCTGGCACAATGCCCAGGGCCGTACCCAGGGCATAGGGACCAAAGGGAATTGGTGTCAGCCCGAAGAGGTAATTCACCACATTGAAGGGTGAAATCGGCGCGAATCGCACGGCCAAGACGAAAGGCAGCGGCTGGTGTTCTACCGCTTGGGCAAAGCAATGCAGCAAGGGGTGTTGCCCAAAGTGGTCTTGGACCCAGTCATGGAAGAGGTAACGGGCCGTCCAGAAGGCGGCGATCGCGCCCACGGTAGCCCCCAGCACCGACCAGAGCGTACCCCAAGCGAGCCCAAACACGGCTCCCCCGGCCAGGGTCAGGATCGTTCCGGGCAGACCCAAGACCGTCAACACCACGTAGGCGAGCAAAAACGTCTTGGTTGCACACAGGCCGAGGCGCTCCAAGGGCAGCACCCAGGCCTGAGGATCAAGCCAGAGGGCCCGCAGCGGCGGCGCGGTCAAGCAAACCGCCAGACAGGCCCCTAGGGCTAACAGACTCCAGACACGCCGGTTTCTCATCGTTGCAGCCAGGGTTCTCGATGCTTAAGTATCCTGCTCGGTCGCGGGTTCACCCGCTTGGATCTCTTCCTCCAGGGCCCGGCGGGCGATCTTGGTGACGTAGACGGTCACGGCCACGGTGGCGATGAAGCCAACGATGCGAATTACCCACTGCACGGGGGATGCTTGTTGCCCGCCGGCCCCTAGGGTTGCGAGGTTGCCCGCCAGGGACCCCAGGTAGACATACATCACCGTGCCGGGCATCATCCCGATCCAGGAGGCCAAGCAGTAATCCCGCAGGGAAACTTGGGTGACTCCGAGACCGTAGTTGAGCAAGTTGAAGGGGAAGATCGGTGACAGGCGCACGAGCCCGACGATCTTCCAGCCTTCCTTGGCGATCGCCCGGTCAATGGCCCCGAACCGGGGCTTTCCTTCGAGTTGCTTGGCCACCCAGCCCCGGGCGAGATAACGACCCACGAGAAAGGCGGCTGTGGCTCCCAGGGTAGAGGCAATCGACACGAAAATGGAGCCTTGGACCACGCCAAAGATCACCCCAGCCCCCAGGGTCAGAATCGATCCCGGCAAAAAGAAAACGGTGGCGATGATGTAAAGACCGATGAAAATCACCGGACCCCACACCCCCAGGCTACGAATCCACTCCAGCGCTTGAATAAAAAGGTCTTGCACGTTGAATTGTTTGGCGAGCAGAATCAGGACGATCGCGACGAGGGCTAGGAGCCCAAACTTGGCGATCGCTAGCCCCTTGCGGCGGCGTTGATCGGGTACTGGAGATGAAGTCACGAGGCCCTCCTAAAGGATGAATGTACGAGCGTAATCGAGCAATCCTGGAGTGCCACTCCAGAATCTAGAGCAGAGCCCCCCCACAACTGGAACCGCAACCGGCTGTGCAGCCATAGCAATAGGACCGGGTCTGCACTTTACGGATCACGTCCAAGCTATTGAGCGCCAGCAACGTCCCAACCGTCACGGGCTCTCCCGTAGGCAAACGCGCTGGCACGCCTTCCATCTGGTTAAAATCACAGTCATACACTTGACCCAAGTAGTCAATTGACAGCTCGTTACGGCACATCAAGTTGGCCACCGTAGCCGGGTTATGATGAGCGGCAAGAAAGGCCGTGTAATCGGCTTCAAGACCCCGGCGCTGTAAGTAGTGTTTGGTGCGACCGATAGGCAGGTTTGTAATCGTAAACAGGTGGTTGAATTGCAGGCCAAAATGCTCGCCAAGATAGGCTTTATAGTCTCCTGCCAACTGAGCCTGGTCGGGGGGTAAGCTAAAGTTAGTATCCTGGGGCAAGGCCGGGTTGTAAACCAGGTCGAGCACGAGCTGCGGGTCTCGCCCGTAGCCCACAGCATTGAGTTGCTGAAGGGCCCGGATCGAGTCCTGGTAGACCCCAGCCCCTCGCTGACGATCCACATTACTTTGAAGATAGCAGGGGAGGGAGGCCACGATCCGCACCTGCTGCTGGGCAAAGTAGGCGGGCAAGTCTGTGAATCCCGGCTCAAACATGATCGTCAAATTGGAGCGGACGATCACTTCAAGATTCTGTTGGCGAGCTGCTGCGACCAGGGGACGAAAACCATAGTTCATTTCCGGCGCACCGCCGGTTAGATCCAGGGTTTGGAGTTGGGGAAAGCGCTGGATCACCTGTAGCAATTGCTCGCAGACTTCGGGCAGCATTTCCTCCGTCCGCTGGGGACCCGCCTCAACATGGCAGTGGGTACAGGCAAGGTTGCAGCGCCGACCTAGGTTCACTTGCAGCACGGTAATCGGCTGTTTGCTCAGAGGCCCCCCGAGGGTTGCCTGAAAGGGTAGGGGCCCTGAGCGTACTGGCTGTTGATGTGCTGTCGAAACCATGCTGATCGATCCTCTCGGGTAGTTCACGTTTGACTTAAGGGTTTGCCTTCTAACTCATCTTGCCGGTTGTTACTGCTATTCAATCAAGGCGACCTGAAATTTTCCTGAGAGGGGCCTGATTCGCGCCTCAGGAATGTTTGCGTCCGAACCGTGTGCCCATCTCGGCCCTCACGGGTGAACGAAAAAAAGCGCGGCTCCCCTGAATTTTGAGCGATGGTTCTAGGGGCAGAGGGTCCCCCTCTATCGCGACGCGACGCTAGCGCGAACAGCGTTACCGGGCCCCCTCTGCGAGAAGCCGCTGCGCGTCTACATCCTCCGGCCCCTGCTCCCAAGGCTGGAAACAGGGGAGCTAGAAGCCCCTCTCCCAAGTTGGGAGAGGGGTTGGGGTGAGGGCTGAGCGAAGGAGTACCAACATCCCGCGCAAAATTTCGTTCACCCGGGAGATGCACCCCTCAGTCCCCCGCTCCCCAAAATGGGCTACTGCGGTTATTTCAAGCAATTTTGAGACACTTCAGAGCAGCATTAAGGTAGGGAACATCAACCCGTTGCAGCCCTACAGTGGCCCGTGAAGATCTCAGCGGACTCGGGAGCTTAACGCTCTCAGTCATGAAATGCTAGCGGCTGAAGACTGCGGCAATGCTCTCGCCGCGTGAGCAAGATCTGGGTTCTCCTGCCAGCAAACCCTGCCCTGTTGGCGTAGCCCAACCCAGCCGTTGGCGGAGCCTTCCTGGGGCGAAGGGGATTGCCGGTTGGTGTCCGTCATCCCTGAGCGTGACACCCCGACCGGTGGCACCGTTGAGAACTATCCGGGCGATCGCGCTGATAGCCTAAGGTCAACATCAGTCCAGGACACCTGTATGCACCGAACTAGACCCTGGCAAGGGATACACCAAGCGAGCCTTCGCCTTAGTGTGGGTCTAGGGTGCCTGAGCTTGAGTGCCCAGGTATTGGCCTGTGTACCCCTGTCCTCCGCAGACTCCCGCCCCCCCGAGGCCCGCACCCTACCCGTGGTGCTAGAGCCCCTACTGCCCCCCCTAACCGAAGCGGCCGAGCAAGCCCTGGCAGTAGAGATGCTGACCGGGATGCACACCTGGTTTGCCTTAGCGGGGTTGGCCAAGGTGCCCGCGCCGCCTCGCTACTCTGAGGCCTTGCAGGACTACCGCGCGGCCTGGAGTGCCATCCAAGCGGATGTCGCCAATTTCCTCGGCTATTGGCACAACGACGAGGGCTATCCCTACAGCCTCAGTGTCTTCCCCAGCCTCACCCCAGGGCAAGTGTGCATTCTGGAGTTTAGACCAGAATGGAGCCTCGACATCCTCAATGAAGAAACCGGGGAAACCGCCCAGGATGTGATCAGCGAGGAAATCCTGTCCTTTTCTGTGGCAACGGTGGCGCAGGGGATGCTCCGTAGTAGCCAAGTACGATCGCGGGGATCTGCCCTGTTCACCACCCGCTATGTTGTGGAAGAAGCCTACTCGGTGATGTTGTGGGTGGTGGAGGACGATCGGCAAACGGTGCGCGTAGTCGCGGCCAGCAGCCCCCCCACCCTACCCCCTGATTTGCCCGAAGAACTGGCCCCCCAAGTGGAACAGGCCTTGGTGAATCACGGCTGTACCGCTGACTTGCCCCCTGAGGGCGATCGCTAAAAAACCTGTCAGCCAAGGCGATCGCCTCAGATTCACCCCGATCTAACCTCCGAAGCCGCGACGCTTTACAGTAAAGGCGGTATACCTAGCGATCGCCCCCATGATCTCAGAACCGCCGCTGCTGGCGCTCCACCACGTCGGCCTGACTGATGCCCTCGGCCTTGAGACGATCTTGCAGGACCTCAGCTTTACCCTGTCCGGGGGGAGCTTTGCGGCCGTTGTGGGGGCCTCGGGGGCGGGCAAAACCTCCTTGTTGCGGCTGCTGAACGGGCTCAGCACGCCGACAACGGGCCGGATCACCTTGGCGGGGCGCGAGCTCACCACCATTCCCAGCCTTGAGCTGCGGCGGCGGGTGGTGCTGGTGTTGCAGGAGCCAAAGCTGCTCCAGCCCACGGTTGCCGCTGCTTTGGCCTATCCTTTGGAGTTGCAACAGCTCCCCGCAGCCACGATCCAAGCCCGGCTGGAGCGTTGGCGCGATCGCCTCAGCATTCCCACCCCTTGGCTGGACCGCCGCGAGGTGGAACTCTCCGTTGGGCAGCGGCAACAGGTGGCGATCGCCCGCGCCTTGGCGATGGAGCCCCAACTCCTGCTCTTGGATGAACCCACCTCGGCCCTGGATGTGGGCACAGCGGAGCGGGTCCTCGGAGTTTTAGCTGCTACGGTTCGTCACGACGGCCTGACGATTTTGATGGTTAATCATCAGTTGGAACTCGTGGCAACCTTTAGCGATCACGTCCTGCGCCTGACGGCCGGCCGTCTAGAAGCGGATCAACCCACGGCCGCCATCGACTGGCCTGCTTGGCGGGCCGACCTTGTGGCGGCTGGGACAGCAGCGATCGCAGCGGAGGATTGGTGAGCGGGAGCCTTGCTGCTGACGGAGAGCCAACGCGGTAGCCGCATCGCTGAAACCCTGAATTTTTGCCTAGAGCGCGTTGGCGCGGGCTTTAGCGCAACCCCAGGCTAACCGAAGACCGAGGGGCCCCCGCAACCTGAGATAATAGATCGTGGTTGACCTTGGCTGGATTCATGACGCTGCGCTCGTTCTTTCTCACCCTCGGAACCCTGGTCCTAGGGGCCCTGACCCTCGCGGCGGCGAGCCTATTTTGGCTCCTGTCCCAAAGCCCCCTACAACTCAGCGATGGGGGCACGCTGGCAGCACCAACCGCCGCGATGTTCGTGCCCCGGCAAGCACCCATCGTCGCCTCGCTGGTCGTCAATCCCAGCCGCCTCGAGGCCCTGCTGCAATTGCAAACGCCCCTGGGCGATCGCCGTCGGGTGCAGCGGGAGTTTGATGCCATCACCGCTGGGCTGCTCCGGGGCACGGGCCTGAGCTACCGCCGCGATATTCGCCGCTGGTTGGGAGACGAGATCACCGTGGCAGTCACGGCCTTGGACTTTGACCGCGACCCAGAGAATGGAGCACAACCGGGCTATTTGCTCATCGCCACGGCCCAGCAGGGGGCCCTAGCTCGTAACTTTTTGCAGGTCTTCTTTGCTCGCAGTGCCTTAGCGGGGGTGGCAGATCTTGAGTTTGAGCCCTACAAGGGTACGACCCTGATCTACCCTCGGCGGCGCGATACGGGGGCGACGCCCTTGGCGAGTGCGTTGGTGGGCGATCGCTACCTGCTGGTGGCCAACCATCCTCAGGTGCTGCGCGAGGCGATTAACAATGTGCAGGCAACGCGCTTGAGCCTCGCCCAGGCTCCGGCCTACCAGCAAGCCTTAGCAAGCTTGGAGGAGCCCCGCCTCGGGCTGATCTTTGCCAACCTGCCCGCCCTGGCGGCCGTGCCCCCGGGCGCGCTGCCCCCCGAGCCGCCAACCCTGTTGCTAGCCTTGCAGACGCGCGATCGCCAGCTCGTAGCCCAAGCGGCCCTGACGGGGCTGACGCCGACAACCGCCTCGCCCCCCGCCGCAGCGCCGCTCCAGGTGCTGGACTACTTGCCGGCCGATAGTAGCGTGGCGATCGCCGGTCGGGATTTGCAGTCTCTCTGGGCCCACCTCCAGGCCAGCTTTCCGGCCGGCAGTCCCCTAGGCCAGTTGCTCAGCCGCGCCCTCGGGGCGATCGAAGCCCCCCTGGGGATTAACCTGGCTGAGGATATTTTTGCTTGGGCCCAGGGGGACTATGCCCTCGCCCTCCTGCCCTCAGGCTCTGGACCAGCTTTTGACTGGGTTTTTGCGGCGGAGCGCTCGGACGGGGCGGCGGCGGCGATCGCCCACCTCGACGACCTCGCCCGCGCTCAGGATCTCAGCCTCGGCACGGTTCCCCTCGGCGACACCAAGGTGACAGCATGGACGCAATTGGTGGCTAGCCAGGGCAAGATTCAGGCAGAAGTCCGAGGGGTGCGGGGCCGCGTGGGCAATGTGGAGTTGTTGGCCAGTTCCTTCGCGGCGATCGCCCCCGCTTTAACCCCCGCTGAGTCAGCCCCCCAGGCGAACCGCGCTTTCCTGGCAACCCTGCCGGCCACCAGTCGCGGCTACTTCTACCTGGATTGGCCCCGCAGCCGTCCCCTCCTTGAGGAAAACCTGCCCGGTGTCCGCCTCTTGCTCGCGGCCGGCCAGCCCTTGTTGGAGCGTCTCCGTTCCCTGGCCCTCGCGAATACGGGCAACCGCGACGGCCTGAGTCAGGCGACGATCACCTTTCGCTTTGGGACAGCTCCCGAATCCTAATGCTCTGCCCAGAGGCGGCTGGGAGCGGCTGTTGCCCTCATCCCCCGGCCCCTTCTCCCAAGGCTGGGAGCAGGGGAGTTGGAAGTGCCTCTGCTAGGGCTGGGAGAAGGGGAGTTGGAAGTGCCTCTGCTAAGGTTGGGAGAGGGATTGAGGGGGAGGACTGCCCAACGGGGATGCTTCCGTTTCAGGTTGTTGCGCTGGAGCGCTCATGGGATAACTTAACCAGAATCCCTCAAGGTTCTGGCAACTCGCTAGCGGGGGCCTCGGCCGCCGCCGTAGTATCGATCACCTTGTCAGGGAAATTCTCCGGTAGCAGCAGGTTGAGCAAAATCGCACAGAGCCCGCCCGTAGAAATGCCTGACGCAAAGATGCTGCGAATCAAAGGGGGCTTATCGGCTAGGATTGACGGCTCATAGACCACCCCGAGACCGAGAGCCAAGGAGACCGCGACGATGATCAGGGCCCGCCGATCCAACTGGGTGGAGGCGATGATGTTGATCCCGGCCACGGCGATCGTGCCGAACATGACGATCGTGGCTCCCCCCAACACGGGCTGGGGAATTGTCTGGAAGAGGCCACCCACGACTGGCAGGAGGCCCAGAAGCATAAAGATGCCCGCTACATAGAAGCCAACGTAACGGCTGCCCACGCCGGTCATCTGAATGACCCCGTTATTTTGGCTAAAGGTCGTGTTGGGGAAGGTGTTGAAGCAGGCGGCCAACAGGGAGTTCAGCCCGTCCCCCAGCACGCCCCCCTTGATGCGGCGCAGGTAGAGGCTGCCGCTGACGGGCTGTTGGGTCACGGCGGAGGTGGCGGTGAGGTCGCCGATGGTCTCAATGGCGGTGATCAGGTAGAGCAGGGCAAAGGGGAAGAAGGTCGTGAGGTCAAAGCGAAATCCGTAGCTAAAGGGTAAAGGGAGGCGGAACCAAGGCAGTTCACTGAGGGAGCTGAAGTTGATCCAGCCCAGGGCCAGCGCGATCAGGTAGCCCACCCCGAGGCCGATGGCGATCGCCCCCATCCGCAGATACCGGTGGCCGACGATATTCAAGCCGACGATGATCACCAGCACCAGCCCGCCCAAGCCCAGATTTGGCAGGCTGCCAAAGGCTTCGGTATCGCGGGCGATCGCCCCCCCCGCGAGGCTAACGACCCCCGTTTTGATCAAACTCAGGCCAATAATCGTTACCACCGTGCCTGCAACCACGGGCGTGACAATGCGCTTGGCTAAATGGAGAAAGCGACTGAGGGCAATTTCCACAAAGGCCCCGAAGAAGCAGACCCCAAAGATCAGGGCTAGGGCCTCCTGGGGAGACTGGCCAGCGGCGATCGCGCCAGTGCCTGCACCAATAATCGGCCCCAGAAACGCGAAACTCGTGCCCTGTAAGCTGAGCAAGCCGGAGCCGACGGGGCCAAAGCGGCGGCACTGAATAAAGGTAGCGAGGCCGGAAATGAACAGCGACATACTGACGATGTAGCTAGTATCGCTGGCCCCTAACCCGAGGGCCCCAGCAATCAGCAGGGGCGGCGTAATGATGCCGACAAAGGAGGCGAGAACGTGCTGAAAAGCAACAAAGGCGGCCTCGAGGGGCGGCGGCCGATCATCGAGGCCGTAGATCAATCCCGCCGCCATCGGAGGCGGGATAGCAGCCGGCCCAGGGGAAGCAACTTCAAGTTGTGTCATGGTTTTAGCAGGAACGATCGTTGCGAAGTACAGCCCTTTCAGGAATCATGCAAAACGATCTCAAAGTCCCTCTCCCGCTCTGGAAGAGGGATTTGGGGTGAGGGCCCGTCTTAAGCGATGACTGAACAAGCTGTATCCTGCTAACTTGACAATGAATGCGGTGGCATGATGTGTCTTAGGATACCGCTCTGGAGGGTTTGGAGACCCAAGCCCTCCCGCTAGAATGATTGCTTTAACGAGGGTGTATCTTCAGTTAGGCAAGTTCGCCCCCTCTGCGAGGAGCTGCTGCATGTCTACATTCCCTGACCCCTTCTCCTAAGTAGGGCAAAGGGGAGTCGCCAAAGCAAAATGCACCCTTTAGCGAGCGGGGAGGGGGGTGCATTCCGCTTTGGCGTTACGGTGGAGAAAGGCTAGAGCGGGATGCCCTCAGGCTCCCTCGCTAGATAAAAAATCCCTGCCGCTTGAGCGCAAGGAAGGTCTCTGGGGAGCAATTGGCCTTTTCACCATTGCTCTCAGCCAGGGCTCTCGGAATGCGGTAGGAGGGCTCACTCATCATGATCGCCATCATCCCAATCCTCCACAAGCAGCAAGTCGCTGACTGGATCTTGGAGAGTGAAATCAAACTCCAGCAACTCACGCTTCCAAAAGTCCCAATTGTCACCATAGAGAAAGGCAATTTTCCAGATACTATCCTCGGGCTTGAGGATCTTGGACTCTACAAGCGATCGCACCTTTTGCTGCAACTTCACCATGGGGTGAGCAACTTGATTCGTCATAAATTCAACTCGTCTAAAAACTGGGTACTGAAACTGGCTTTGAACAACCAAGCCATCCAGCCAGCGGTTTACTCAAATCGGAGTTCAACTCGTGCCAACAGAGTTAACGTGAGGGGCAACAACAAGGCTGGCGAAATGACTCTTGCTGACTGTAGCGCAGTTTAGCGGTCCTTGACAAGTCTTTGCGCTCCACAGTAGGGAAATCCCTACCCTGGGGGTGGGCTCTGCGGTAGGGTGATCGGGGCAATTCTTAAAACATACTTAAAAAAGAGCTGGATAGCCCGACTGTACTAGATAGCACGTTGAGATTCATGGGAATGGGAGCCGGGGGCCTCCGACTTTGGCAAACCTGCGCTCCTGGAACCCAGGCCAAAGCCTTGCCTCCTGACCAGAAGCGTTGCGGGATAGCGGCGCTTTTGTCGCGCGGGTTGGTGGCTTTGGGCTGAGTAATTGAGGGCTGAGAGAGGGCGATTTCCGCTAGGCTGGGAAGCGTCCTCGTCGCTTTGCACCGTGTCCCCAGCCAGTCCCTACGCTTGGCTCCAGCACTCCCTCGATACCCTGCACCGGGCCCAGTGGTATCGCCAGGTGCGGCCGATCGCCAGCTTACCCGGCCCCGTCGTGGAGCTGGAGGGTCGCGTGGTGGTCAATTTTGCCAGCAACGACTATTTAGGCCTCGCCAGTGATCCCCGCTTGATGGCTGCGGCCACGGCTGCGATCGCCCGCTACGGAACCGGCAGCACCGGCTCCCGCTTACTGAGCGGCCAGCGTCCCTTGCATGAGGAACTGGAGCAGGCGATCGCCCAGCTCAAGCAAACCGAGGCTGCCCTCGTCTTCAGCTCCGGCTATGCCGCGAACCTGGGGGCGATCGCCGCCTTAGTCGGGCCCCGGGATTTGATCCTGGCCGATCGCTACAACCATTCGAGCCTCAAAAATGGGGCGCGGCTCAGCGGGGCAACCCTGGCCGACTATCCCCACAACGACCTCATTGCCCTGGAGCAGCAACTCGCGACCCAACGGGCCCACCATCGCCGCTGCCTGATCGTCACCGACAGCGTGTTCAGCATGGACGGCGACCTCGCGCCCTTGCCCGAGCTGCTGGCCTTGGCCCGCCAATTCGATAGCATGGTGCTGATCGACGAAGCCCACGCCACCGGCGTCCTGGGAGCCACGGGGGCTGGCGGCCTGGAGCACTGGGGCTGCACCGGCCAAGAACTGGTGCAGATCGGCACGCTGAGCAAGGCCCTGGGCAGCCTAGGGGGCTATGTAGCCGGCCGTGCGACCCTGATTGATTTTCTCCGCAACCGCGCGCCTACCTGGATCTACAGCACCGGCCTCTCCCCAGCGGATGCCGCCGCCGCCCTGGCCGCGATCCAGGTGATCCAGCAGGAGCCAGAGCGCCGCCAGCGCCTCTGGGCCAATCGGGAGCAGTTGTACCAACGGTTAGCCCCTCGGTTTGAGCTACTGCCCTCAGCCTCGCCGATTCTCTGTGCCTCGCTGGGGACTCCGGCCGCGGCCCTGGCGATCGCCCAGCAGCTCGCCCAGGCCGGCATCTTTGCCCCGGCGATCCGGCCGCCCACAGTGCCTACCAGCCGCCTCCGCTTCACGGTCATGGCGACCCACGGGCCGGAGCATTTCGAGCAGCTCGCCGGGGCCCTGGGGACCCTGGCCCCCGAGGCCACGCTAGACTACAGGCAGAGTCGCTGCACGGCAGGATGAGCCAGCCGTGGCTCCACAGGACAGCCGCGATCGCTCAGGCCTTTCTCGCCCAAGTGAGTGACTCAGCCCTGGTATCCTGCAAGCAGGAGTGGCAGGCTTCTCAACATAATTTGTCATGACCATCCAGCCTCAGCCTCAACCCGTCCAGCTCTTACCCGCCGCTGCGTCCGCCCCGCCGATCATTGACATGCACCAAGTCGCCAAGCACTACGGCCGCGACCAGACCCTGGTGAAGGCCCTGGACGGGATTTCGCTGCGGGTTGAGGCGGGCGAATACTGCGCGATTATGGGTCCTTCCGGGTCTGGGAAATCGACCCTGATGAATATCATCGGCTGCCTCGACCACCCCACGGCCGGCCACTATGCCCTGGATGGCCTGGAGGTGACGGCCCGCAGCGAGCCAGAACTGGCCGCGATCCGCAATCGCAAACTGGGCTTTGTCTTCCAGCAATACCATCTCCTGGCCCAGGCCACGGCCCTCGAGAATGTGATGCTGCCGACGATCTATGCCGGCCTGCCCCTAGCCGAGCGCCGCGAGCGGGCTGAGGCGGCCCTAGGGCGGGTGGGCCTCGGCGATCGCCTCCACAACCGCCCCAACCAACTCTCGGGGGGCCAGCAACAGCGGGTGGCGATCGCCCGGGCTCTGGTCAATCAGCCGGTGCTACTCCTGGCTGACGAACCGACGGGAGCCCTGGATTCTCGCACCACAGCGGAGGTGCTGGGCCTCTTCGATGAACTCAATGCCGCTGGCATGACCGTCGTGGTGGTCACCCACGAGCCGGAGGTGGCACGGCACACCCGGCGCATCACTTGGCTCTCCGATGGCCGGGTGGTGCGCGATCGCCTGACGCCGGACGAGATGCTGGCGATCGCCCTGGGGGCCCCTTAAAGCCCTACACTAGAAAAACTACAACGACCTTGAGACCTTAGGGCCAACGCGCGATGACCACCCACTTCATCACCGCCGAAATCGAGCTTCAGGACACACCGCAGCAACTCCAGCAGGCCATTGAGGCGGAACTGGCCCACCACGGTCAGCCCCTGCGTTGGGCCGTTACCCGCGTCAACTCCGAGACCCGTCAGGCCCAGGTAGAAGCCATTGTCACTGTGGACGCAGCCGAGGCGGCTCAGCCCCTCGTTCCCCAAGCTTAAAAGGCGGCCTGCAACACAAAGCGATTGCGGCCCTGCTGCTTCGCTTGGTAGAGGGCGCGGTCGGCCGCCGCGATCAGGGTTTCTGGAGGCTGGTTGGTTTGGGGAACCAGGGCGGCAACCCCGGCGCTGATCGTGACATGGCCTCCCGGCGCTTGGCTATGAACAAGCTGTAGATCGGCCACGGCCTGAGTCAGCCGGCCCGCCACATGGGCCGCCCCCGCCAAGGTGGTATTGGGCAACAAGATCGCGAACTCTTCACCGCCATAGCGCGCCGTCAGATCCGCCGGCCGCTGGACCAACTTATCCAAGGTGCGGGCAATTTGCTGCAAGCAGTCATCGCCGGCCAGGTGTCCGTAGGTATCGTTGTAGGGTTTGAAATAATCAACGTCGCAGAGCACGAGGGCGAGGAAATGGTGCTCACGGCCCAGGCGCTGCCACTCCTCCCGCAGCCGCTGGTTGAAGTGCCAGCGATTGGCCACCCCTGTGAGGCCATCGCGGGTGGCCAGTCGCTGGAGGTTTTGGTTGGCGACCATCAGGGCGGCCTCGGTTTTTTGCAAGGCGGCATTCTGCATCGCCAGCTCCGTCCGCTGCTGCTGCTCCTGCTCAAAGAAACGAGCTTGGGCGATCGCAATCCCCATCTGGGCCGCCACGGCCTCCAGCAACTCGATTTCCGCGGCCTGCCAGGTGCGCTGGCGATCGCGCTGCTCCAGGCAGATGGCTCCATTCGGCTGGCCCTGATAGGAGGTCCGCACCAACAACAGCGATCGCAAGGCCGGCGGCTCCCCCGTCTCCATCCCCGCAAGTCGGGCATCCTGAGCCGCCGCGTCAATCACCACGGCCTGATCGCTGGCTAAGGCCAAGGCCATGAGGGGATGCTCCACCTGCCAAGCCAGACTCTCCCCGGACCTCGTTGGGCGGATCGCCTCAGGAGCCTGGGCCGCCGGCTGTAAATCCAGAACCCCGGCCCAGTATTCCGCGACGGGCGGAATCTGTGGCTCGGGAGCCGCGATGTAGGTGTGCAGCGTACAGCGGCTGACTTGGAGGGCCTGACCCAAGGCCGTGGCGGCAGTCTGGAAAATTTGGCGACTGTCGAGGGAGGCGCGAATGTCAGCGGTGATGCGCTTGAGCAACAACGCCCGCTCCAGCTCCCGTTGGCGCTCCAGTTCCGCCTGTTTCTGGGCGGTAATGTCGGCGATGAAGCCTTCAACGGCGCGCAGGTCGCCGGTATTGGGGTCGAGAATTCCCACGCCTTGCTCCCAGACCCACTTTTGTTGACCCCGAGCCGTGACAATACGGTAAGCGACCTGAAAACGCTGCTCGGCTGCCAGGGCTTGGCGCTTCTGGGCCCAGACCGCCTCGCGATCTTCCCCCTGCATCAGATCCCAAAACTGAAGCGAGCCGCCGATGGTGAAGGTTTCCGGCGGGTAGCCGGTGAGATCCTGGCAGCCAATGCTGGCAAATTCCATCGTCCAACAGGCATCCGGGCGGCAGCGGTAGGCAATCCCCGGTAGATTACTCAGCAGCGTGGTCAAGGTCGCCGAACTTTCCCAAAGTGCCTCTTCAATCACGGCGCGGACGGTCACTTCGCGGCGGAGCTGCTCGTTCTGCTTTTTTAGCTCGCAGGTGAGGGCGTGGAGCTTGAGGTGAACGTTGATGCGGGCTAGGACTTCGGCCCGCTGGAAGGGGATGGTGATGTAATCGACCGCCCCCAGATTAAGCCCGTGGACGCGGTTGCAAACATCGTCGAGGGCGGTCATGAAAATCAGCGGGATGCCCTGGGTGTTAGCGTCGGCCTTGAGCTGGCGGCAGACCTCAAAGCCGTCCAGGGTCGGCATCATGACATCGAGCAGGATCAAGTCAACGGCGTTGGTTTGGGCTGCGGCCAGGGCCAGAGCCCCGTCGCGGCAGGTGATGATGTTAAAGTCAGCGCGGACGAGAAAATCGCGAAGGATGCTGATGTTCACTTCGCTGTCATCGACAATGAGAATAGTCGTCTGCGAAGTTATGGGCACGTCACTTGACCCCGGTTAAAAGAGAGCTGATTCGCTTCGCATCCAACCATTCTTCACCGAATCCCGGAGCCGGGGCCCAGCATTATGGCGGATTGGCCGTCGGAGTTACGGTGGAAAAGTGGGGGGTCATCCCGAGGTGCTGAGGACTTCAGCCCCTGGGGCTATCGATGCTCTCAACCCAGACCAGGCCTCTTAAGCCAAGGCATCAAATAGACTCTGGAGCGGTGGGACAGAAGCAAATTTTATTTTAGCGGGTTTCCGTGACGGACTCCTGAGACTCTGGGGGGGTCGGGTGAACGAAATTTTGCGCGGGATGTTGGTCCTCCTTCGCTCAGCCCTCACCCCAACCCTCTCCCAACTTGGGAGAGGGGCTTCTAACTCCCCTGCTCCCAGCTTTGGGAGCAGGGGCCGGGGCATGGAGACGCGCAGCGGCTTCTCGCAGAGGGGGCCTAGTAACGCTGAAGCGGGTTACACTGTGCTCCTTGAATCATTCTCAAAATTTAGGGGAGCCGCGCTTTTTTTCGTCCACCCCCCTGGGGCCTGCCCGCAGACGCGGGGACGGGTCCCGCCGTAAGATGGGGAACGTTCTCAAGCTTGCGCGATCGCGCCACCATGAGCGAACAACGGGCTTTTCTCTGCGGGTACTACGGCCAGGGCAATGCGGGCGATGAGGCCTTGCTGGCGACGCTCTTACAAATGTTGCCCGCGACGGTGCGGCCGATCGTCCTCACGGGAGACCCCCCAGCTACTTATGCGCGCTTTCAGGTTGAGACTTGCGATCGCCGCTCGGGCTGGCAGTTGCTCCAGAGCTTGCGGCGGTCGGATGCCTTCATTTGGGGGGGCGGCAGCTTGATGCAGGATGCCACCTCTTGGCGCAGTCCCCTCTACTACGGCGGGTTGATGGCCTTTGCCCAACAGCGAGGGCTCCGCACCCTGGCTTGGGCCCAGGGCCTGGGCCCCCTACACCGGGGCTGGGTCCGTTGGTTGGCGCGGCAGACCCTGGCCGGCTGTACCGCTGTCAGCGTCCGGGATGCGGCCTCGGCAGCTCTGCTCCAGAGCTGGCAAATTCCTAACCTCTTGGCTCCTGATCCGGTCTGGGCCTTGGCGGCAGCGCCGCCCCCGGGTCTGGGCGATCTGCACGCTCCCCGGGTGGCGGTCGTCCTGCGCGAACACCCGTTGCTCACGCTAGCTTGGCAGCGCGTCTTGACCCAGGCCCTGGTGGATTTTCAGCGGGCCACCGACACCACCCTTCTGCTCGTTCCCTTTCAGCCCCACCGCGATCGCCCCTTGGCTGAGGCGATCGCCCGCCACCTACCCCAGAGTAGTGTGATTCTGAGCTATGACGATCCCCGCCAGTGCAAGGGGCTCTTCATCGGCGTTGAATTCACCATTGGGATGCGCCTGCACAGCCTGATCATGGCTGCGGCCGAGGGCTGCCGTTGCTTTGCCCTCAGCTACGATCCCAAAGTGACGCAACTCATGGAGGAACTGGCCCTCCCCGGCTGCCACCTCGCGGACGGCCCCCCCGAGGCCCAGGCCCTCAGCCGCCAGTGGCTTCACTGCTACGCCAATGACCTGCCCCTTGATCCCGGTCGCATCGAATCCCTGCGGGATCGGGCTCGTCTTCACCGCGAGCTGCTACACCAAGTTTTTTCAGAGCCAGCCCCGGCCTAGGGGGGGACGCTTAGGGCGTCATCCAGGGAGCGGGGCCCAGAGCGGAGCCGTAGATCCCCGTCAGCACGGCGGCCGTCAGCCCGAGACAGAGGAGGCCAGCCAGGCCGGCCAAGGGTTGGCCGCCCCGGCCCACCACCCAGGCGGGAGCGCGATCGCGATACTGCATCAGGGCGGCCGCATCCAGACAGGTGAGGCCCCAGATCCAGCCCGCGTGGAGTCCCCAGGCCAAGCCCAAATGCCCCCCCACGAGCCAGCGAGCCCAGGCCAAAACCAGCCCCATCAACACCAACCCCGGCAACTGTGGCCAGGTATCCTGCTGCTCCCAGAGCAAATGAGAAAGGGCAAAGATCAGGCTGACCACCCCCGCAGCCACAAGCCAGCCAAAATCCGCGGCCAACCACGTCAATAATAGGCCGCGAAAAATCGCCTCTTCTGTCCAGCTAATCCCCAAGGCCAGCCCCAAAATCGGCAGCGCCAAAGCTAGCAAGCGGCGGCTATTTCCGGGTCGCCAGAGCAACCAGCCTGCGGCCGATTCTGCCGCAAAAACCACCCCTAGGCCCAGCAAGGCCCAGCCGACTCCCGCGGCCCCGGCCAGCCAAAAGGCGGTACTACCGGGCAAGCCATAGACTGCCCAACTCGCAGCCGGTAAACGGGTCATCCCCCACAACAGGGGCAACGCGACCCCGTAGAGAGAAACGACGAAAGCAATTTTTTGAGACGGGGCCAGGGGCTGACCGGGCCGCCAAGCGAGCCCCCGAGCCAAGGGAACCGCCAGGGGCAACCAAAGCAAGATCCAAATAGCAAAAAAGGCCAGCGATCGCGCCCAAGCAGGGGCTCCTGCCAGAGTATTCATCCAAGGCGTCAGGGATAGAGCGCAGAAAATCATGACCTTTGGGTCCAGGCTTGCCGCCTAGCCGACTCGAAGGACCGCAAGACGGGCCTAAGGGCTTGCACAATTGACGCTAATTTCCGTCAGCCAGACCAGGGTTGCCCCTAGCGAAGTTTGGCCGCCAAACCCGCAGTAGCCTTGGGCTGAGCGACCAAGCCTCGACACGTTTAGCTTGCCATTTTCGCCCGCAAACCGGGAGAGCCGGCCTAGGCGGCATCCTCCGTCGCTGCCTCCGACTCACCTTCTACCTGCCGCAGGTGGATGTGTTTGTAGCCTAGCTTGATTTCAAATTCATCCCCAGCCTTCAGATTCATCTCTTGCGTGTAGGTGGAGCCAATCACAATCTGACCATTTTTGTGAACGCTCACCCGATAGGTCGGTTCACGACCCCGGCCGTCTTTTGTCCCGTCTGGATCGAGAGGAACCCCCTTGGCTGCTAGGACAGCATCGTAGAAGTCCGTCAAGTTGACGCGGGGTTGACCGCCCTTCGTCACCGTGTAATAACCGCAGCGTTTCGCTGTCTCGCGGCGGGGCAAGTTCGCTAGCTCTTTCACTTTCGCGAGTAAGGCCTTGCCCGTGAGGGGGTTTGGTTGAGTTTCAGGCATACCTAAAATTTTTCCTTGAGGATTACTCTGTCAATGTCGTCTTGCAAAACTTAGTCTGACGATATTACAAAATATACCGCTAATCTTGTGATTTGCAAGCTACCTTTCGGAATTTTTTTCACCCGCCAGGGACCGAATCAAGGTTCCCCCCCAGGGCCACTCCAACGACTCCCTTAAGAGCAACCAGCCTCGAAATTCTTCGGCGGTGATCGTCATTTCTCGGGTTGGCTTCCCTGTGGAAAAAGCCCCCCAGGAATCGACAGTGAACTAGCAGGAAATCAGGCCGGTCCGTCCCTTTGAGATTTCCACAGCGGCACGGTAGTGGTGGCAAAACTCCCAGCCGGAGCCAACCGCTCCCGCTATCTGGTTTACACTGGAGAGAGTGTCCCGTGGGGGGGAGGGCTGAGTCCAGCCGCCCCCGTTTCCAGCCCCCAAAACCTTGGGTTCTGGGGTCTATTTCCCTCAATTTGCCCATGCAAGTGACTTTTGCGATCGCCCGCCAGCGGTCAACCGCCTCGCCTTTTGTGCAGCACTACCGCCTCGAACTGGACCCCGGCCAGACGATTCTCGATGGCCTAAACCGCATCAAGTGGGAGTTGGACGGCTCCCTCGCCTTCCGTAAAAATTGCCGCAATACGATCTGTGGCAGTTGTGCCATGCGGATCAATGGACGCTCAGCCCTCGCTTGTAAAGAAAACGTGGGCAGTGAATGGGAGCGAGCGACGGCGAGCGCCACCGCCCAGGGCGAGGAAACCGCGATCGCGATCGCCCCCCTTGGCAACTTCCCTGTGATCAAAGATTTGGTCGTTGAGATGCAGAGCTTCTGGGACAACCTCGAAGCGGTCGAACCCTACATCAGCACCCAGGGACGGCAGATTCCCGAACGGGAATTCTTGCAAACCCCGGCCGAGCGGGCCCAGTTGGATCAGACTGGCAACTGCATCCTCTGCGGCGCTTGTTACTCAGAGTGCAATGCCCGCGAAGTCAACCCCCAGTTTGCCGGCCCCCACGCCCTCGCCAAGGCCTGGCGCACCGTCGCTGACGCCCGCGACAGCCAAACCGAAGCCCGCCTCGACCGCTACAACGACACCGCCGCCGTCTGGGGCTGCACCCGCTGCTACCTCTGCAACGAGGTTTGCCCCCTGGGCGTCGCCCCCATGGATCAGATCAGCAAAATCAAGCAGCAAGTCCTGGCCCGCCACGATGAACAGGCCAGCCGCCCTATTCGTCACCGCAAACGCCTGGTCGAGCTGGTCAAGGCGGGGGGCTGGGTCGATGAGCGCCAGTTCGGGGTGCAAGTCGTGGGCAACTACTTCCGGGACCTCCAGGGGCTGCTGAGCCTCGCCCCCCTCGGCCTGCGCTTGCTCGCCCGGGGCAAGTTTCCCCTCCGTTTCGAGCCTTCGGAGGGAACGGCGACGGTGCGATCGCTGATCACCAACGTTCAGCAAGTGACCCAAGCCAACAAGCTCAAGTCCTAGGGCCGCGTTAGCCTGGAGCGCTGAAGCACAACTGGCTGCGCGTTTATCCAGTCCCATAGGCTATCCTAGAATCGCACTGGCAGAAGAGCCGCCGCGCCGCCTATGGGTCCCCTTTTTCTCGAGCCGCTCCGCCTCGAGCGTGTGACAATTGCGATCGCCGATCTGCCGCCCTCGTTACAAGGCACCAAAGTCGTGCAGCTCTCGGATCTGCACTACGACGGTCAGCGCCTTAGCGATGAGCTCCTGGCCGAAGCGATCGAGGTCTGTAATCAGGAAGAGCCGGATCTCATCGCCCTGACGGGCGACTACGTGACCGAGGAGCCCGAGCCGATTCAGGAGCTAGCGCGCCGCTTAAAGTTGCTGGAAGCGCGGGTCGGTGTGTTTGCCTCCCTGGGGAATCACGACTTGCTATTCCGGCGATCGCGCCAAGTAGTCACCGAGGCCCTGACCCAGGCCGGCGTGCAGGTGCTCTGGAATGCGATCGCCTATCCCCTAGGGCCCCACCTCGCCGTCGTCGGTTTCGCCGATTATTGGTCCCGGGAGTTCCAACCCGGCCCCGTGCTCCGCCAAATCGACCCCGAAACCCCGCGCCTCGTCCTCTCCCATAACCCGGATACCGCCGCGATCCTGCAACAGTGGCGCGTGGACTTGCACCTAGCCGGCCACACCCACGGCGGCCAAATCAGCCTTCCCGATGGCACGCCCTTGCCACAGCTTTTTGAGCCCCTGCGCCAGATGACCCCCAAGGCCCTGCATCGCCATATTCCTCTGCTGCGGGAGTGTGCGCGGGTGGTCGATCATTGGGAGTGGGCCCGGGGCCACCATCGTCTGGGCGCCAATCAGCTCTACGTCAATCGCGGCCTGGGGACCTACTTCCCCGGCCGCCTGGGCTGCCCGCCGGAGGTTACATCCCTGGTGCTGGTCCGGCATTAAGCTGCCTAGAGACTGCTGATGACATTGGCAAGGGCGTCGATCTCCGAGGGTAGCGTGAAATAGTGGACACAGGCGCGGATGCAGTCGGGGCTGGCGAGGGTTCGCAGGAGGAAATTCTGCTGCTCGAGGAACTCGACGAACTGGCGGTGAGAAATGGTGGAATTTAACCGAAACGAGACGATCCCCGCCTCTGGCGGGGCTGCCCGCAGGCAATTCACCTGGGGCAATTCGGAGAGCTTTTGCCAGAGGTAGTGGCTGTTGTGGCAAATTTGCCCGTAGCGCTCCTTCGCGGTGCCCCACTGGCGATGCACGGCGATCACCGCCCGCAGGCCAGCGTACTGGGGAAAGGCCGAGGTCGCCACCTCGTAGCGGCGGCAGTCCGGCTGCCAGTTGATCGGCATCCCGCTATTGTCCAGTTGCACGCTGCGCCAGCCCACATAGGTGGGGCTCAAGCTCGCCAACACCTCGGGACGCACATAGAGGGCTCCAACACCGGCTGGGCCGCAGAACCATTTGTGACCCGTGAAGGCGTAGAAGTCCGGCTCTAGGCCCGTGAGGTTCAGGGCCAGGGAACCCGCCGACTGGGCCCCATCCACCAGCACCCAGACCGGGCGATCGCTCTGCTTGTAGTTGTGGCAGAGGTCTACGATGTCCCCCAGGGGCAGCACCTGACCCGTATTCCAGAGCAGGTGCGACAGCACCACCAAGCGAGTCGTCGGCTGCAAATGTTGCTCGATCACGGCGGCAGGATTGCCCCGATTTAAGGTCGCCGCCACCGGGCAGGTGGTGACTTTCACCCGGAAGCGGCGGGCGATCTCCTTGACGATGGCGATCACGCCGGGGTGCTCGCAATCCGTGAGCAAAATGCGATCGCCCGGCTGCCAGTCCAGGCCCCAGATGGCAATGTTGCAGCCCGTGGTCACATTGTCGGTGAGGGCGATCGCTTCGGGGGCAACATTCAACTCCGTGGCGATCGCCTGGCGCGTCAACTGAGCCTCTTGGCGAATCCAGTCGTTGACCCGGCTGCTAAAGGGTCCCTGCTGCTGGATGAATTCGTAGGCCTTGTAAATAGCCTCCAGGGCCAGTTGCGGCATGGTTCCCTGGCCGCCGAAGTTGAAGTAGGCCTTATTCGCCAAGCTGGGAAACTGTTGGCGGTGTTGCTGGAGTTCGGCTGCGGCTGGCGAGACGCTCGACATAAGAGTGGGGGTTTCAGGTTAACCTGGAAAGCAAATTGCCCATTCTACTCTACAAGTAGTTCGGAGCGACCTCCAACCCTTCCTCCCTTTTCCCTAACTCCTGGGCAGGTTCGCCCCCCCGCACCGTGCTGACTGACGACTTGCTTCTGGCCTACAAACGCTGCGATCGCCGCTTTTTTCTCAATCTTCGGGGCGATCCGCGCCAGCAAGACCCCGAACGGGACTTTATTCACAAACTCCGCCAAGAAAACCAGCAGCAGATCCAGGCCTTCCTGGCAGCCGAGACCTGGGTGCAGCCTGATTATGCCCCCGGAGACTGGGAGCAGGCGGCCCAAGCAACAGAGGCCCTGATGGCCGAGGGAGTCCCCGGCCTCTATCGCGGCCTGCTGTTGGGGGCCTGGGAGCCGACTCCTGGCTCCCCGATTTCCCTTCTAGGCCGGCCTACCTTTTTGCGGCGGCAGCCGGGGCGATCGCGCTGGGGAGACTGGTGCTACCAGCCCGTGAACATCAAGCTGGGCAAGCGCCCGAAGCCTGAGTACAAGCTCGTCGCCGCCCTCCACGCCTACCTCCTGGCCGAGGTGCAAGGGGGCCCCGTCCCGGCTCCGGAACTGGTGTTGCGGGAGCACCAATCCTACTGGGTTGACCTAGACAACTGGCAACCACGACTCCTGGAGGCGATCGCCGACTGCCACCAGCTCCTGGCCGCCAACGACCCCCCGGAAGTCTTCATCTCCCGGCAGCGCTGTAGCCTCTGTCGCTGGCTGACCGCTTGCCAGACCGAGGCCCGGGAGCAGCAGCACCTCTCCCTCGTCCCCGGCGTCACCCCGAGCCGCTACGAGGATCTGCGCCGTCTGGGGGTGAACACCCTGGCCGACCTAGCCCACCTCGAGCCCTGGCAGGCCGCCGCCGTGCTGACCCCCGAGGCGGCCAGCCAATTGCAGGCCCAGGCCCAGGCCCTCCTGGCCGGGCAGGCGTTCCTGCGACCTGATCGGAGATCCTGCTACCATCAGCCCCTGCCCCAAGGCAGCATTGAGCTCTATTTCGATGTCGAGGCCGAGCCCGATCGCAACGTGGATTTTTTACTCGGGGTGCTAGTGGTCAATCACCGCACAGGAACCGAGCGCTTTCATGCCTTTCTGGCGGAGACACCGGCCGAGGAAGCCCTGATCTGGCAACAGTTTCTCGCCCTGCTGCTGCGCTATCCGGAAGCGCCGATCTTCCACTTCTCCGCCTACGAGGTCGAGACCGTGCAGCGGTTGGCCACCCTCTACAAGACGGCTCAGGTTCCCCTGCCCCAGGTGCTGAGCCGCTTTGTCGATCTCCACGCCTGGGTCACGCAGTCGGCCGTGCTGCCGGTGGAAAATTACTCCCTCAAGACCCTGGCGAAGTGGCTGGGCTTTGCTTGGCGGGATGCGGAGGCCAGCGGCGATCAAACCGTCTGCTGGTACGACCGCTGGCTGCGTCAGGGCGATCGCCAACTCCTGGAGGCCATCGTCCGCTACAACGAAGATGACTGCCGCGCCACCTACCGGCTCAAGCAGTGGTTTGAGGCCTTCCTAGCCAGCGCCGCGCCGCCGCCGCCCCTAGCGGTCAACACTTATGGTTATTTCCAATAATTTTGAGATACTTCAGGCGGGCGTGAAGGGAGGGAATCTTAACCCGTTGCCGCCCCTCACCCTAAATCCCTCTCCCAAGTTGGGAGAGGGACTTCCGGCTCCCCTTCTCCCAGGATTGGAAGAAGGGGCTGGGGGATGAGGCCCACTGGCCAACTGCCTCATTCTTGATTGAAATTGCCATACCTGAAATGCCCCCGGAGAGATTGCTGCGTGTCTACCCTAGCCCTTGAGGTTCACCAACTCACCAAACGCTACGGCCAGGGTCGCCAGGCCTTCCTGGCGGTGCAGGATCTGAGCCTGACCCTGGCGGCGGGCGAAGTCTTAGCCTTTCTGGGGCCCAATGGCGCGGGGAAAACCACGGCGATCAAGGCGATCGCCGGCCTAATCGTCCCCGACCAGGGCCAAATCCGGATTGCCGGCCGCGATCCCCACCGGGAACCGGCGGCCCTCAGCCACCTGGGAGCTGTCCTAGAGGGCAACCGCAATCTGTACTGGCGGCTGACGGTCCAGGAAAATCTCGCCTACTTTGGGGCCCTCAAGGGCCTGGGTCCTGCCCAGGTGCGTCGCCGCAGTGGGGAGTTGCTCGCCCGCTTTGGGCTGGCGGCGAAGCGGGATGATTTGGTCCAGACCCTCTCCCGGGGGATGCAGCAGAAGCTGGCGATCGCCGTCGCGATTCTCCACGAGCCCCACCTGCTTCTCCTCGATGAGCCGACCCTGGGGCTGGATGTGGAGGCAACCCAGGACGTGAAGCAACTGGTGCGGGAGATTGCCGCCGCTGGCTGTGCCATTTTGCTCACCACCCATCAGCTCCAGATCGCGGAAGAGCTGGCCCACCAGGTAGCGATCATCCAGGGGGGCGTGATCGTGGCCAAAGCCGCGCCCCAAGCCCTGATCGCCCAGTTTGCCGGCCAAGCCTACCAGGTGGAGCTGGCGGCCCCTCTGGACAGCACCCGCCGCGAGAAGTTGGCCCACCTGGGGGTACACCTGCGGGGCGATCGCCAACTCTGGGTTTCAGACACAGAGCTGTTCTACCGCGCCCTCGCGCTCCTAGAGCCCTTACCCCTCGTGCGGGTTCACAAAGAGCAAAGCACCCTGACGGACGTTTTCCTAACCCTGGTGCAAACACCGCCTAGCCCCCGTGCCCTATAGTGAAAGGTTACAGAAACCGCCGCACTTTCACGGACATCTGAAAAACACCTATGAACGAATTGGCGCTTGTCCCCCGGCGCTGGGGGCGCTTCCTGGGGCTGTTTGCCCTCTGCCTGCTTTTGGCCGTCGGCTGTAACCCGACGGGGCCGACTTCTTCCGAGAGCCCGGGCCCGGCGGATACCCCGGCGGCGACGGGCGATCGCCTCCTCTTCGGCACCACCATCGCCCCGCGCACCCTGGATCCGGCCGATAGCTACGAGATCGCCGGCCTCAACGTGATCTACAACCTGGGCGACACTCTCTACACCTACGAACCGGGAACCGCCACCCTGAAACCCAGCCTGGCGACCGCGATGCCGACGATCAGCGAGGACGGCCTGACCTACACCATTCCCCTGCGCGAGGCGGTCAGCTTCCACGACGGGACCCCGTTTAATGCAGAAGCGATGGCCTTCTCCCTAGAGCGCTTTATGACCAATGGCGGTAAACCGGCCTTCTTGCTCGCTGACATTGTGGAACGGGTTGAAGCCACGGCGGAGAACGAACTCACCATCGTGCTCCAGCAGCCCTTCGCGGCCTTTACTTCCCTCCTGGCCTTTGCGGGAACCTGCGCCGTCTCGCCCACGGCCTATGACCTCGGGGAAGGGCAGTTCACGCCCAATGAATTTGTGGGCACGGGTCCCTACACCCTCGCAGAGTTCAGCAGCGACACGATTCGTCTGGAGCCCTTTGCCGACTACTGGGGCGAGGCCCCGGCCAATGGCGGTGTTGACATTCAGATCTACACCGACAACGCCGCCAATTTGTTCAGCGCCTTCACCACCCAAGCTGTGGACATCGCCTACCAGTCCCTCGATCCGGATCAGATCCAGAGTCTCCTAGACGGGGCAGAGGCCGGGAACTGGCAGGCCCTGGAAGCTCCTGGCACGGCGGTGAACTTTATGGTGCTCAATCGCCAGCAACCGCCCCTGGATCAACTAGAGGTGCGTCAGGCGATCGCCGCCTTTGTCAGCCGGGAGCTGATCAATGAGCGAGTGCTTCAGGGCCAAGGCGAACCCCTCTACAGCCTGATCCCCACGGCCCTCGAGGCCCACGAGCCCACCTTCAAAACCCGCTACGGCGAGGCCGAGATCGAGAAGGCAAAAGAGTTGCTGACGGAGGCGGGCTTCTCCCCCGAGAATCCGGCGGTGATTCCCCTCTGGTTCCCCGCCGCTTCGACGACCCGCAGCTTGGTGGCCCAAACCTTGCAGGCCTTTGCGGACCAGGAACTCGAGGGAGCCCTGGTCTTTGAGCCCAATACGGTGGACGGCGCGACCTTCTTCAAAAACATCAAGGAAGGTATTTACCCCGCCGCCCTGTCGAACTGGTATCCGGACTTTCTCGATCCGGATAACTTCATCCAACCGCTCCTGGCCTGTGACCAAGGCTCTGAAACCGCTGGCTGCGAGTCGGGCAGCGCCCAGAGTCAAGGCTCGTTCTACTACAACGAGACGATGAATGACTTGATCGCGGCCCAGCGCCAGGAGACAGAGGCCGAGGCGCGTCTGGAACTCTTTGCCGAGATCCAGGAGCAGCTCGCGGCCGATGTCCCCTACCTGCCCCTCTGGCAAAATCAGGAGTATATCTTTGCTCAGAACGGGGTCGAGAACCTCACGATCAACCCCAGCCAAAACGTCCCCTTCTGGCTCGTGTCGAAGTAGGCAATCGGATTCGGGGTCTGGGGGCGGCCGACCACCGCGACCCCAACCCCGGCCCACCGTTGTGCAACAATAGGATGCAGTTTGGCAACGGTGCTGTGACGAAAGAACCATGACTGCGAGCGACCTATCGGAGCAATCTGCGGCCACAATCTGGCAACCCACGGCGGCAGACCTGGGCCCCCTCACCATTGTTCGCCTGGGGCTGTTTAACTTTGGCCTGGGGCTGATGTCCGTGCTGACGGTGGCGGTGCTGAACCGGGTCATGATCAGCGAAATTGGCATTCCGGGCTGGATCACGGCGGGGGTGGTGGCGATTCCCTACTTTGTCGCTCCGGCTCGGGTCTGGTTTGGCCAGCTCTCCGATGCGCGACCCCTCTTCGGGGTCCATCGGGCTGGCTATGTCTGGCTGGGGACGTTGACCTTCGGCCTGGCGGTCTTCGCTGTTGTGCAAGTGGTCTGGCAGCTCGGGGGCGCGATGGATGCGGCCTCGGGCTGGGTGTGGAATGGCCCGATCACGGGCTGGACCTTGGTGCTGATCGCTCTCTTCGCGGTCTACGGCCTCGCCATTAGCGCCAGCTCGACTCCGTTCACCGCCATGCTGGTGGATATTTCCGACGAGCAGACCCGCCCGCGTCTGATTTCGGTGGTCTGGTCGATGCTGATGGTGGGGATCGTTGTGGGGGGCATCAGCGGGACGGTGCTCCTGCCGGAGTTGCCCCAGGTCCTCGAGCTCGCCCGGACCGGCATGGCCTTGGGGGGGATGAGCACCGATGACTTTTTTCAGCAAACGCTGGCCACACTCCAAGGGCCCTTGAATGGCATCTTTGCTGTTGCCCCGCTGCTGGTGCTCGCCCTGGCTTTTGCGGCGACTTGGGGCATTGAGCGGCGCTACTCGCTCTTTGCGCGGCGCTCCTCGGCGGGCGATCGCGAGGACAGTGTCACCCTCCGCAACGCCCTGCGCGTGCTTACGGCCAGCCGCCAGACGGGGCTCTTTTTCGGCTTCCTCCTGGTGCTAACTCTGAGCTTGTTCTTGCAGGAAGCGGTGCTGGAGCCCTACGGTGGTCAAGTTTTTGCGATGTCCCTCGGGGAGACTACGGGCCTCAATGCGGTTTGGGGGATGGGAATTTTGGTGAGCTATGCGCTCACGGGCTTTCTCGTGGTTCCCCGTCTGGGCAAGCGGGCGACCACCAAGCTGGGCTGCTGGCTCCTCGCGGTTTCCTTTGCCCTGATCATCCTGGCCGGCTTCACCCGGGAGCCTGGGATGCTGAAGGCCGCGATGTTTATCTTTGGTCTGGCGGCCGGGGTCGCGACCATCGGCGCGATCAGTCTCATGCTGGATCTGACGGCGGATGAGGCGGCGGGGACGTTCATCGGCGCTTGGGGGCTCTCTCAGGCCCTGGCCCGGGCGATCGCCATCTGGGGCGGTGGGATTATCTTGGACCTGGGTCGGCTCCTGTTCTCCTCTACGCTGCTGGCCTATAGCTTCGTGTTTGGTTTGCAGGCGGTGGGGGCCCTGGTGGCGATCGCGATGCTGGATCGGGTCAGTGTGCGGGAGTTCAAGGAAACCACGGGCCGGGCGATCGCCACGGCGATGGAGAGCGAGTTGGACGGTTAACGCGGTCCTCGGGAATCCGAGGGAGGAGGTGAATCCCCACAACGGATGCGGGCCACAGATGGACAGATACTCCTAGCCGTTAACCGAGCGGTTAACTGAACCGATGCAAGCCTTTTGGGACGATATTCTGGACTTTTGCCGCACGACGACGGCAGCCATCGGTCGTCAACTGCTCAAGGACTTTGGCACGATTGCGGCCGCGCGCAAGGCCGATGGCTCCCTGGTGACTCAGGCCGATCGCTGGTCAGATCAACAAATTCGTAGCGCGATCGCCGCTCGCTTTCCTGAGCACGGGGTCTTGACCGAGGAAACCGTCCACATCCTCCCCGCTACCGATTGGTGCTGGGTGGTGGACCCGATTGACGGCACGACCAACTTCACGCGCGGTATTCCGATCTGGGGCATTTCCCTAGGCCTGCTCTATCGCGGCACCCCGGTCTTTGGGGCGGTGGATTTTCCCCAGCTCCAGCAGTTTTTCTACGGCTACTGGTACGGCGACTCGGGGCTGAGCGGCCCGACGGGGGCCTACTGCAATGACCGCTCCCTGCATACCAGCGACGATGCGCCCAGCCAAAATCACCTCTTCAACCTCTGTGCTCGCAGTACGGAGGTGATGACCCAGCCCTTTCCCTGCAAGATCCGCTTGCTGGGGGTCGCGAGCTACAACGTGCTGCTGGTGGCCTCCGGGGCGGCCCTGGGAGGGGTGGAGGCCACGCCGAAGATTTGGGACATTGCGGCCGTCTGGGCAATTTTGCAAGCCGCCGGCGGCTGTTTCGTCTCCTTAGAAGCCCAGCCGGTGTTTCCCTTGCAAGTCGGGCAGGACTATGGCGATCGCCCCTTTCCCTCCTTAGTCGCCAGCCGCGCTAGTTTGATCCCGCAGTTCCGGCCTCTGGTGCAGTTTATTGGCGATCGCCACGCCCCCCAACCGTGACTCGCGGCAAGTCTTGGCGAGAGAAATTAAAGAAACGTTACTGATCGGGGCTAAACCGCGCCGTCGTTGGCAAATTTCGCTTTACTAAGGCAAGCTGGCAATCGCGCTCGGTTTGCGGCTCCCTTGCCCAACCTGACCCGGACTGTTAGGGATCTACACACTGCGTCACGTTTTTGTATGAACTCCTTCGAGCGTTCCCCTGAGTTTGAATCGGACCCTACCCAAGCCATGCTCGGGGTGCTAGCGCGGGAAATCGAAGCCCTGCGCCAGGATCTCAGCGTACAACTGAGCCAGGATGTGCGCTGGCTCCAGGGCGAGAAGACCCGGCTGATGGCCGAGATCGACCGCCTCAAGCAGCAGCGGGAGCAGATCCAAGGGGAGCAAAGCCGCGCCCAGCAGGAACGCTGGGCCCGGGACTTTGCCCAGGCGATCGCCACGGAACTGCAAAGCCAACTGCGCGATCGCCTCTACCAAGAAGCCGGTGCTCGCCAGCGCCCTGAAGCCCCCCGCGATTACGCCCTCAGCAACGGCGAGCCGCCCCCCGTCGATCTCGCCGCCTACCGCTCCCTCACCCTGCTAGATTCCACCATCAGCGAGACCTTTTCCACCCTGCAAAAAGACATCAGCAGCTACCAAAGCAGCCTCTCGCAGCAACTCAGCCAAATGCACAGCATGGAGTCCCAGGCCGCAGCCCTCCTAGAAGCCGTGCTCGACCGCTTGATGGCTCGGGCCGGCCTCGCCGAAGGCCTCAACCGCCCTCAGCCCCTACCGGTCGCCCCGACCCCCCCCCACCCCGAGGCTCCGCCCCTGACTCCGGCCACACCGCCGCCCCCCGCCCCAAGCGCCTCCCGCTGGCAGCTAGGGCTCATCTTTGCGCTGCTCTCCTCGGCCGCCTTCTCGCTGCAAAATGTCGCCGTGCGAGTCATCCTCTTTCCCAGCACCCTGCTCGGAGTCTGGTCCGTCGGCGGCATCATCAGCCCCAGCTTTGGCAACTCGATCTTCATCCTCTGGCTGCGGATGTTGGTCGTGGTGCCCCTCGTCGCCCTGCTCGGCACGCACATCTACAACCTGGATGACCAGCCTTTCTGGCGCGAGGTGTTCCAGTTCCTGCGGGCGGACAATCCGGGGGCCAAGCTAAAAGTTATTGGCAGCGGCTTTTTCCTGTTTTTGTCCCAAACCCTTGCCTACGTTGCCTTTGGCGGCATGGCAGCGGGTGTGGTGACGACGCTGATCTTGACTTACCCGATCATCACGCTGCTCCTAGCTCGGATCTTTTTCCGCGAAGCCCTCACCTCATTTCGGGTGCTGATTGGCCTAACGGTCTTCCTCGGTGTCGCCCTGATCGCCCTGCCCTTCGAGAGCGCGATTGAATTTTCCCTGCTGAGCGTGATCACGGCCCTCGGCTCCGGGATCTCCCTCGCCCTTTGCGTCATCTTGGCCCAGATGTGCTTCAAGTACATCAATCCCGCCCCTTTCACGCTGATCCAGTTCAGCGTCATCTTCGTGTTTTCGGGGTTCTTCACCCTCTTCTTTGGCACCCTGCCTACGGGCATCCAGATCAATCCGGGCACAACAGCCCTGCTGCTCTTGGCGGGTATCCTCCTCGGGCTCACCAGCCTAGCCAGCTATCTATTCCAAAACCTGGGCATTCGCTGGGCTGGGGCAGCCTCGTTCTCGATCGTGGCGAATACAGGGCCGGTGATGACCTCGCTGATGGCCTTTGCGCTGATCGGCGAAACCCTGGATGTGCCCCAATTGGCCGGGATGCTACTCGTCACGCTGGGAGTGGTGGCCCTCGGCGTGCAGCGCCTTCGAGAGGAGCGAGCCAAGCGGGCTGCCAGTCGGCGCTAACCGAGGCTGGGTTCCTCCCCTGGGACAGCCAAGAGGGTGCAGTGATCTGTTACAGCCCCTCAAAGTCCCTCTCCCTCCCTGGGAGAGGGATTTAGGGTGAGGGCCCATCCTACCCTCAAAGTCCCTCCCCCTCCCTAAAAGAGAAATTTTCTGTTACAGCCCCTCAAAGTCCCTCTCCCTCCCTGGGAGAGGGATTTAGGGTGA
>CAYNIP010000003.1:0-7978 GCA_964397305.1 uncultured bacterium | reverse complement strand
GGGCCCATCCTACCCTCAAAGCCCCTCCCCCTCCCTGGGAGAGGGATTTAGGGTGAGGGCCCATCCTAAGCAATAGCCGAACAAGCTATAACGGGCCCATCAGTTTTGGGATAACAGTTTGCCCATCGTTTTTTCGCCGATTGGCAGTCCTAAATCTGACCACCTACACCTTTGAACTTCTCAACAAACGCCGCAATTTTTTGGAAAACGCTCTGCTTCTTAGTTTTGTATTCTGGATTAAGCGGACTCATTTTCGGCAGGGTGGAATTCAACTCAGTCCCATTCTCGCTGGCGAACTCCCGTTTCAGGGAGGCACTGATATAGCGTTTGGCCGCTTCTGCGTTCAAGCCTTCGGAACGAATCAACTCCTCTGCTTCGCGGGCTTGCTCGACTTGGGCAAACTTAAAGAACGCATCAATGATGCTGGCTTTATCGGCCATCTCATCAAGATTGGTTTGATTAATAAAATCCACAATCAAGCTTTCTTTAGCTCGATTGCCCAGGCTGGCTCGAATCAAGCGGCGCACTTCTTCGATCAATTCACCTTTATTCTTATTCTTTTTATTCTGCTCAAAAATTAGCTCCAGAATGTAATCCAGATTGATCTCTTGGGATTTGAGCAAATCCACTTCAAACACCACATCATCCCAATCGATGGCGGATTCTTCTGTTTCGCTGCTCGCTTTTTCCCGGCGCAACCAGTCGCGGATATCGTTGTAGGTGGAGCGGTAATCTTGAATGGTGCGATCGCTCGGAACCTTGAGGGCTTGCAGTGCCGTCAGGTCTTCATCACTTAAATAGTGTTCCGCTTGAAAGGCTTCAATCGCCGCCGGGTCATTCCTATCGACCTGTTGCAAGGCTTTAAGGCTAGCAAATTCATCGTAGTTTTGCAGCACATTTTCCACGCGCAAGTATTCCCCAAACAGCTTAGCAAAGTCTTTTTTGTCTTTTTCTAAAACAATCTCGTCGGGATTGGGAAAACGCTGCTCTAATTCTGCCACTACCGACCTAAAGCCGCGCCGCGCTTCGCCAGTCACCACATCGGTAAAGCCTTCCATGTATTCCCGGTAGCTTTTTTCCAGCACCACGTTTTTGGTGTTTTTATCGCCAAACAGAGTAATGGCATCAATGGTGGCTTGTTCTAAATCGCGAAAGGTGACGATATTGCCAAAGGTTTTGGTGGCATCATAAATGCGGTTGGTGCGGGAATAGGCTTGCAGCAAACCGTGATAGCGCAGGTTTTTGTCCACAAACAGCGTGTTGAGGGTCGGCGCATCAAATCCCGTCAAGAACATCCCCACCACGATCAGCAGGTCGATTTCTTTGGCTTTGACTTGCTTGGCTAGGTCGCGGTAGTAGTTTTGAAAACCATTGCTATCGACGCTGAAGTTGGTTGTAAAGAACTTGTTATAGTCGCTAATAGCCACGCTCAGAAATTCTTTGGCGCTGCTGTTCATGGCGGATACATCAAAGCCTTCATCCAAGATTTCGCCCACGGTTGCTTGCTCTTCATTGGCGGCAAAGGAGAAAATAGTGGCGATTTTCAGGGGTTGATCGTGGTCTTTTTGCAACTGCTTAAACATTTCGTAATACAGCTTGGCAGCGTCCACACTGCTCACGGCAAACAGGGCATTAAAGCCTTTGCTACCTGCTTGCAAGCGGTGGGTTTTTTGGCGGAAGTTGTTCAAGATGTATTGGCAAATCTCGCGAATGCGATTGGGGTGTAACAGGGCTTGTTTGTTTTCGGCGGCGCTGAGCTTTTGCTCATCCTGCTCGGTTTCAAGGGCTTTGAACTGTGGACGCACATCGTTGTAGTCCACCTTGAACTTCAGCACTTTTTCATCACGGATCGCGTCGGTGATCACGTAGGAATGTAGCTCGCGACCAAAGACGCTGGCGGTGGTGTCTGCGCCCAGGGCGTTTTGCGGAAAAATGGGCGTGCCCGTGAAGCCAAACTGATAAAATCGCTTAAATTTTTTCTGTAAGTTCTTCTGTGCCTCACCAAACTGGCTGCGGTGGCATTCATCAAAAATAAAGACGACCTGCTTGGTGTAGATGGCGAGGTCGCTTTCGGTTTTCATCAGGTTATTGAGTTTCTGGATCGTGGTGACGATGATTTTGTTGTCGTCTTTATCCAGATTACGCTTTAGCCCTGCGGTGCTATCGGAGCCGTTGACGCTATCGGGCGAAAAGCGTTGATATTCTTTCATGGTCTGGTAGTCGAGGTCTTTGCGATCGACCACAAAAAACACTTTGTCGATAAAGTCTAGCTCCGTCGCCAGCCGCGCCGCTTTGAAGCTGGTTAGGGTTTTGCCGGAGCCGGTGGTGTGCCAGATGTAGCCGCCGCCCTCAGGACGGCTCCAGTGTTTGGCTTGGTAGGCGCTGTTGATTTTCCATAAAATGCGCTCGGTGGCAGCAATCTGGTAGGGGCGCATCACCAGCAGGGTGTCATTCACATCAAATACGGAATACTGCAACAGCACACTGAGCAGGGTATTTTTCTGAAAAAAGGTGGCGGTAAAGTCTTTGATGTCTTTGATCAGGCTGTTATCAGCTTTCGCCCAGTTCATGGTGAAGTCAAAGCTATTTTTATTCCGCTGGGTGGTGTTGGCAAAGTAACGGGTATCGGTTCCGTTGGAAATGACGAACAGTTGCAAATATTTATACAACGAGTGTTCGGCGTTAAAGCTCTCTTTGCTGTAGCGATGCACCTGGTTAAAGGCTTCACGAATGGCTACGCCGCGCTTTTTTAGTTCAATTTGCACGAGGGGCAAGCCGTTGACCAAAATGGTCACGTCGTAGCGGTTGGCTTGGGTTCCCGTTTGTTCAAATTGCTTGATCACTTGGACTTTGTTGCGGGCCAGGTTCTTTTTATCCAGCAGGTAGATGTTTTGAATGCGGCCATCATCAAACACAAAATCATGGATATAGTCGTCATGGATTTTGCGAGTTTTTTCGGTAATGCTGTCGCCGGGTTTATCTAGGTAGGTTTCGACAAAGCGCCGCCATTCGCCTTCGGTAAATTGCACCTGATTGAGGGTCTGCAACTGCTCGCGCGCGTTGGCGAGCATGGCTTGGGGATTGGTGATTCTGGGCAGGTGTTGATAGCCTTGTCGAATTAAATCCTGAATAAACTCGCCCTCTAAGTCGTATTCGCTTTGGTAGCTTTCCCTAACTCTTGATTGCTTGCTGTATTGTTCCAGGATGATGAAGTTATTGGATTCGGCGATCGCCTTATAGTCGGTCATTGGTTTTTATCCTCTAAATACTTTTGCTCTGCTAGTCTTTCCCTTACTTCAAATTGTGACACCAGCGGCGACACAATCTTTGCTCATTATTTCTCCTCAGTCTTGGGAAAGCTTAACAATAAGTCGCGGTAATATTCGTATTGCTGTTGGCGCAAGGCGATTTCACGGGGCAAGCCTTCGCTGATGGATGTGGTGAGGGTGTCGAATTTGTCGAGGATGGTGACGATGCGGGCTTGTTCGGCTGGAGATGGAATAGGAACGCTATATTCCATAATTTTTGATTTATTGCCACGGGGCATTTTTGCGCCCTTAGAATGCTGCATATTATATTCAAAGAACTTATCATCAGCCAGAACTTGATATAAATATCGTGACCAAACACTCTTATCAGTAATATGAATTACAAGTACATCACCATTTGTTCCGCCAATACAATTTGAATACCATATCTTTTTCAAGTAAGGTCGTATATTGCCAATTAAAATATCTCCTTCATGATATTTGGTTGAATTACCTGTTGTTGGAACATAACTTGATTCTATTTTTCCAGCTTTATTTTGTAAAAGATTATCAACCCCAACATAATTCGTTTCATCAAGCTGATCAGAATGAATACGCAATTTTGAATATTCACATATATCCCCCAATGTCTTCCACTCCACTTCACCTTTTTCAAAAGTCAACAGGCGATCGCGATAATACTCATATTGTTTTTGGCGATCGCCCAACTCGGCGGTCAACTCGGCGGTCAACTCGGCGGTCAGCGCTGTAAAAGTGTCCAAAATCCGCACGATTTCGGCTTGAATAGCAAGCGATTTTTCAGGATTGTCTGGGCATGGGATGGGGATTTGATAATTCAAAATCGCCGCTTTATTTCCGCGTGGCATCTTTGCGCCTTTTGCGTGCTGCATGTTGTACGAGAAGAACTTGTCTGATGACAATAAGTAGTAGAGAAATTCCGTACTAACGAATTGTTTGCACTTATCTAAGATGCGTACAGCAAGAACATCACCACTACAGCCACCTGAATTGGTTGCCTTCCACACTTTCTTGAGGTATGGGCGAATATTGCCGAGAAGGGTATCTCCCGGCTCATATGCTGTCAAACGGGTAGTGTTAGGCAAATAGCTTGCGTCAACACGCCCACCTTTATTGGCAACAAGATTGTCCACTCCCACGAACGAGGTCGCATCAAGTTCAGCGGAGTCAACTCGCGTCGGTGAATAGTTCGCTACTTCCCGCAACACCTTCCACTCCACCGCCGCCCCATCCAACAACCTTTCCAGAAAACTCATCCCACTCATTCCTCACCTCCATCAAATCCCATCAATTCTCGCTCAATGTCTTCAATACTAGGCAATTGAGTTTGTAAAGGAACAGGTAAAGATTCCAATAACTTATACTCAGCAATGCCCATCGGCTGGCTTTTATCTCCCAAAGCATACTCAGCAACCACCTTGTCCTTGCTTTTGCACAACAGCAAGCCGATCGTAACCGCATCCTCTTTCGCTTTCATTTGCCGATCCACAGCCGTCATATAAAACCCTAACTGACCCAAATGCTCAGGCTTAAACTTGTCGGCTTTGAGTTCAATCACAACATAACAGCGCAACTTCAAATGATAAAACAGCAAATCGATAAAAAACTCCTCCTCACCCACTTGCAGCAACACCTGACGACCCACAAAGGCAAATCCCGCCCCCAGTTCCAGCAAAAATTGCGTAACGTGCTTGACTAAGGCTCCTTCTATTTCTCTCTCTTGAGCCTCTTCCGTTAGACCCAAAAAATCAAAACGATAGGGATCTTTAATCGATTCACGGGCAAGATCAGAATCAGGTTTAGGCAAGCGTTGTTCAAAATTAGAAACCGCATTGCCTTGTCGCTCAATTAAGCACGCTTCAATCTGCATCACCAACACATTACGCGACCAGTTGTTTTCTATCGCTTTTTGGGCATACCAAATACGCTTTTCATTGTTGTCTAATTTATCTAAAAGCGCCAATTGGTGATACCACGGCAATTGTGCAAGCACCTCTTGCACAAATTCAATATCTGTCCATGTGTCGGCAAAAGCTCGCATATATTTAAGATTGCGTGGCGAAAACCCTTTCATCTGCGGAAATGCACTACGCAAATCATGGGCGAGGCGATCGATCACCTTTGCTCCCCAGCCCTGTTCCGCTTGCCGATTCAAAATATCACGCCCAATTTGCCAATAGAGCAGCACCAATTCACGATTGACAGCCAATGTCGCTCGTTGCTGGGCTGTATGGATGCGTCCCTTGAGTTCCCTCAACCAGACGTTATAGCCATCCGGCGGATCGATTAAAGCAATAGGTCGTTTTGATTTACTCATAACTATACCCTTCCAACTCCTTCTCAATAAACATTTTTAAATCTTGCTCAGATGGAAGGCTTAACTTGTACTTACTGACAAAAAGCCGATCTTTTTCATTGGCTGTCGCATACTCAACCAACGCCGTATTTTTATCAGTTACCAGTAAAATACCAATTGGCGGGTTATCACCTTCTTCTATCATATTTTGCTTGTAAAAATTGAGATAAGTAACCAACTGTGAAACATGGGCATGAGAAAAACTATCGACCTTTAGCTCAATCACCACATGACATTTCAAAATGCGATGATAAAAAACCAGATCAACGAAAAAATATTCCTCACCAATTAAAATACGCTTTTGTCTCGCCTCAAAACAAAAACCATTACCCAACTCAATAATAAATTGCTGAAGATGATTGATTAACGCCAATTCAAGCGCTGACTCTTCAATCATTTCTGGAGAATTAATTCCCAAAAATTCAAAAAATAGTGCGATTTAACAATATCCTTCGGCAAGGCAGGCGTTATTTTTTGAGCAAGCTGTGCAAAGGCTGCTTCTTTATCGGCTGTCATTCCTAAGCGCTCATAGCTCAGTGATGCAATTTCCCTTTTTAAATCTTTCACACTGAATTGCATTTTTAAGATTAAGAGTTCATAGTATTTTCGTTTAACTGGATTATCAATTTTAATCAGTTCAACAAAGTGAGTGTACGAAATAAACGAAACAAGCTGATTTTCATTGCTTTGTAATTCTTGGGTTGTCAACCCAAAAATTTGCTGAGGTGTTTTGCCATTTGTAATATTGCGGATCAATTCTTGGGTTTTTGTCCCAAGAATCTCAGGGTACACCTTATAAAACTGGCGGCAACGCGACAACTCAGGAGCAGTAAGCCCTTTAATTTTTATGCTTTGGGCAATATTGGCAATTAATGCAGTGCCGTACTTAGCTCTATCCTCACCGTTTTGCTCAAACTCTACGATATAAAACCCAATGCACCAGTTCCGCATGGTCAGCCTCATATTGACGGCTTTTACCGACTGGCTTTGAAAGGAGCTATGCAGTTGGTTAATGCTTTCAATAAGCAGGTCAAAGCTCAGATTATTCATTTTCAATCTCCGCCACGATCGCCTCAATCTCCGCCCGCAACCGATCAATCTTCGCCACAGTGGTTTTCAACTCAGCATTAAGCCGGGTAATATCCACCACCTCGCGGGTATCCTCCGCCTCCACATAACTACTCACCGACAGATTGTAACCATTCGCCGCAACCTCCTCAAAAGTTACCGATCGCGCAAAATAATCAACATTTTCCTTGCTCTCAAACACCCCCATGATTTTGTCAATATGATCATCCGTCAGGGTGTTATTATTCGTTTCCTTCTTAAACAACCCACTGGCATCAATAAACTGAGTCACAGTATCGGGCTTGTGTTTCGATAACACCAAAATGCACACGGCGATCGTCGTGCCAAAAAACAAATTAGGCGCAAGGGCAATCACCGTTTCCACATAATTGTTATCCACCAAATACCTTCTAATTCTAGCTTCCGCACCGCCCCGATAAAAAATACCAGGGAAACAGACGATCGCCGCCCGCCCCTTGCTCGATAAATAGCTCAAGGAATGCAGCACAAAGGCAAAATCAGCCTTAGACTTAGGTGGGAGAACGCCAGCAGGCGCAAAGCGATCGTCATTAATCAGCGTCGGATCATCACTCCCAATCCACTTCACCGAATAGGGCGGATTAGAAACGATCGCATCAAACGGCTTTTCATCCGCAAAATGTGGGTCAGTCAGCGTATTGCCTAACTGCATATTGAACTTGTCGTAGTTGATGTTATGCAAAAACATATTCATCCGCGCCAAGTTATAGGTCGTGTGGTTAATCTCCTGCCCATAAAACCCGTCTTCAATGATGTGAGCGTCAAAGTGCTTTTTGGCTTGCAAGAGCAGCGAACCCGACCCACAGGCGGGGTCATAAATTTTGTTGACGCTGGTTTGCTGGTGCATAGCAAGCTGGGCAATCAACCGCGAGACGTGCTGCGGCGTAAAAAACTCACCGCCCGATTTACCCGCATTGGCGGCATAGTTAGAAATCAAAAACTCATAGGCATCGCCAAACAGGTCGATATGGCTGGCATCAAAGTCACCAAAATCTAGCCCTGCCACCCCTTTGAGGACCGCTGCTAAGCGCAGGTTCTTATCTTTCACCGTGTTGCCAAGGCGGTTGCTGGTGGTGTCAAAATCCGCAAACAGCCCCTTGATGTCCATCTCGGAGGGGTAGCCATTGGCAGAGCTTTCGATCGCCGCAAAAATCTTAGCTAAGTCAGTATTCAGGCAGAAATGTTGAACGGTACATTTGAACTATTTAAAAAAGGGTATATTAATCCT
>CAYNIP010000002.1:0-212502 GCA_964397305.1 uncultured bacterium | reverse complement strand
CTCAGCGTAAAGCGCGGTGCTGTTGATGGATAGAAGCTGCATAGAGCCGGAAAGTCTTGCCCGGTTTCCCCTGCGCCCATGTTGGGGAGCGGGGGCCTGAGGGGTCTAGGGTGTTCGCGCTAGCCTGTCGGAGCCATCAGCCTGTTTCGGAGAAACGTAGGGCAGCTAAACTGCGATGCTCCCTAGGCCAACCGCGCAAGCGGCCCTCGGGCTGGCTGACAGCTCAGGGATCGGCCTACACTAGGGTTAGAACTCAGACGCAGGATGCCGCGTCGCGGGCTGTGCTTGGGGTGACATCCAGCCCGAACCAGAACTTACGGAGGCATGATGGGACGACGTAATCTGTACAGCGGGTCGCTGGTCTTGGCGATCGCCACGGTGGCCCTGCCAGCCTTAGCACAAACCGCCAACTTCGAGGCCCTAGAACTGGCCAGGGGCTTCAGCCGGTCCGAGGCCGTGGTCAGTGGTCACACGGGCGGCAATTTTTCCTTGGATCAAATTGCGGTGCGCGACAGCCGGGGTCAGCGCTGCATGGGCTTTGGCTCCCAGACGCCCGACCATATGATGACCCTGAGGGAGGACCTTGGCCCCCTGTCCCTCACCGTCAACAGTGGCGGTAACGATACCACTCTGGTGGTGCAAGGTCCCAATAACTGGCTGCTCTGTGGTGACGACATCGGCCAGGGGAAAGATGCGATGATCCAGGCCGAGACTTGGCCGGCCGGAACCTATCGAGTTTGGATCGGCTCCTTCCAGCCCGGCGAGCGCTGGCACTACCGTCTGATGGCCCAGTAGTGGCATCAAAACCCCCGGCTTCCGTCAGAAACCGGGGGTTTTGTGGCGAGACTTCCTGATAACAAGGGGTGCTGGGGGCTAGATCGCGCCAGCATTGGCGAGGCCGAGGATCACGCCAGCGCCAAGGATATGACCAAGGCTCGCGGTAGCCAAAAGCTCGGGCACCCCAAACTCGTTCCACAGAGCGGGTTTAGAAATCGGTAGATCGGGGCCTTGACCGGCATTTTGGATCGCGAAGCGGCCGATGACCACGGCGAAGATATTGCACAGGATCATAATGACTCCGACGGATGGCGTCCAACCAATCGTAGTAGGGGTTGACGCTAGAATGACCAAGGTACTGGCTAAGCTCATGACCAAATCATCTCCAGGGTGACGGTTATCCGATGTCAAAATCGCATAAATTGGTAGACTTCCTGAGCAGCTCCCGGCGGTCTGTTTTATTTATTTACGAAGGGCCGGGTTTTTGATACAAATCGCAATGTTACTTAGAAATACTTCACCAAGTACGCCTGAAACTCGTGCGAATTAAGATTTGCGGCCTTTGTGACGCGGAGCAGGGCCGGGCGATCGCCCAGCTCGGAGCGACCGCCCTCGGCTTCATCTGCGCGCCCCAGTCCCCCCGCTACCAAACCCCGGCGCAGATTGGCGCGATCGCCGCCCAACTCCCGGCCAGCATCGCTCGTATTGGGGTCTTTGTGCAGGCGGACCTGCCGACGATCGCCGCCACCGTCGCCCAGGGGCTCACGGGGGTGCAACTCCACGGCGGTGAATCCCCGGCCTTTTGCCGCCATCTACGAGCCGCGCTACCGGACTGCGAAATCACGGTGGCCTTGCGGGTGCGAAACCAGGCGGATCTTGACCGAGCGGCCGACTATGCCGATTGCGCGGATTGGCTCCTTCTAGACGCTTACCACCCTCACCTCTATGGCGGCACGGGTCAGACCCTGGATTGGGCTAGTCTCCAAGCCTTCCGCCCGCCGCAACCCTGGCTCTTGGCGGGGGGTCTGACCCCGGATAATGTGCTGGCGGCCCTAGCCCAAGTGCAGCCCGACGGCCTCGACCTCTCCAGCGGGGTTGAGCGGGCCCCCGGGGACAAGGACTTAGGGCGGGTGGCGCAGCTTTTTCAGGCCTTGGCCCATCAAAGCCCCACTACACCTACGGAAGCACCGTAGTTGCGCTTCAGCGCTCCCAACGGCCCGTTGAAAGGGGGCTAAAGCTCAACTAGGCCTACTATCGTCTTGCAGCTTTTTCAGCTCTCCGGCGGGTGGCAGGCGATCGGCATCCGCCAGCCTGTGCCAAAGGCGCGATCTGTGATCTTCAGCCCCGGGGGTGCTTGGCGGCGCTTGAACTCCGCCCGGTGAACTAGCTTGGCGGTGCGGGCTACAGCCCCTGGATCGTGACCGGCCGCGACGACTTCAGCGATGCTCTGGTGTTGATTGAGCAGTCGGTCGAGGATGTCATCAAGGATGTCATAGGGAGGCAGGGAATCGCTGTCGAGTTGGCCGGGGCGTAGCTCGGCACTGGGGGGCTTGGTGAGGATGTTGGCGGGAATCACGTCTCGCTCTCGGTTTAGCCAGCGGGCGAGGGCGAAGACTTGGGTTTTTGGGACATCGGCGATCGCCGCGAGGCCGCCATTCATGTCGCCGTAGAGGGTGCAGTAGCCCACGGCCAGTTCTGACTTATTGCCCGTAGACAGGAGGAGGTAGCCGAACTTGTTGGCGATCGCCATCAGCAGGTTGCCCCGAATGCGGGACTGAAGATTCTCCTCGGCAACCCCAAATTCTGTGCCAGCAAAGAGGGGGTCTAAAATTTCGTCATAGGCGGTCATGGCCGGCGCGATCGCCAACACCTGGCTGCGAATTCCCAAATTGGTCACGAGGGCCTTAGCATCGCTGAGGGAGTGGTCTGAACTATAGGGCGAAGGCATCAACACCCCCAGCACCTGCTCTGGGCCCAGGGCCTCGGCGGCGATCGCCGCTACTAGGGCCGAGTCAATGCCGCCGCTCAGGCCCAGCACCGCTTGCCGAAAGCCGCACTTGCGAGCATAGTCCTGTACTCCGAGCACCAGGGCCGCCCAGATTTCCGCCGCTTCCCCGGCGGGGGGCGGCGCGACGGGACCCGGCAACAGATCCCCCCGCTCGGGGTCAAATTCCACCAGCAGCAAGGCCGTCTGGCAATGGGGAGCGCGGCTGACCACTTCCCCTGCCCGATTCACCGCCACACTGCTGCCATCAAAGAGGAGGTCATCGTTGCCACCCACCTGATTGACGTAGATCAGGGGTTGCCCATAGCGGCGGGCGGCGTGGCGGAGCATGGCTTCGCGCACCTGCTGCTTGCCGACGCTGTAGGGAGAGGCCGAGAGGTTCACGGTCAAGGCAACCCCCGCTGTCGCCAGCTCCGCCAGGGGATTGACCCCATAGCGGCGTTCGCCCCAAAACTCCTCATCGTTCCAGAGGTCTTCGCAGATCGTGATCCCCAGGAGTTGGGGGGGGGCACTCCCGGCGGGCAGTGACACCGGGTTGCCACAGGTTCCGGGCTGAAAGTAGCGGTCTTCATCGAAGACATCGTAGGTCGGCAGTAGCTGCTTGCGGCAGTAGCGCTGGACGCGGCCCTGGGCGATCAGGGCCACGCTGTTAAACAGGGGTTTTTCGCCCCGCACGGCGGCTTCGGGGTTGGGCTCGAGGCTGCCGACGCAGGCCGTCAGGGTCGGCGGCAAGGCCTGGGCCAGGTGGTCGAGCTGGGCGAGAGTCGCCGCGATAAAGCTGGGATTGAGCAGGAGATCTCGGGGCGGGTAGCCACAGAGGGCGAGTTCGGGGGTCAGCAGCAGGTGGGCGCCGGCCGCCGCCGCTGCCTGGGCGGCGCTCAAAATTTGGTCGGCGTTGCCGGTGAGGTCGCCGACGGTGGGGTTGAGTTGGGCGATCGCGATTTTCATGGCTGTCTTGGAGGGGGGAGGATTCTGGGGCTGGTTTGCCAGGGCTGCTTCCGGACCGAGGCCGTACCTAGAGGGAGGGACCCCCAAAGACCAGGAAGGTGAAGGCCGTATCGAGGACGAAGATCGTGATCCAGGTCACGACGACGGCGGCTGTGGCGGACTGACCGACTTCGCGCGCGCCGCCTCGGGAGGTCAGGCCCCAACTGCACCCGATGGTGGCGATCGCCAGCCCAAAGACCACCCCTTTGCCCACGAGCCGGAAGAGATCCCAGAGGGAGAGAAATTCTTGGATAGAATTGAGAAACGAAGCGGGTTCGATTTGATAAAATCCTTCGGCCACCAGGGTGCCGCTGACCAGCCCCACAGCTAGGGCGCAGAGGTTCAAAATCGGGAGCATCACGCAACAGGCTAAGGCCCTGGGAACCACCAGGTAGTCAATGGGATCAGTCTTCAGCATTAGGAGTGCATCGATCTGCTCGGTCACACGCATAGCCCCCAGTTCCGCCGCAAAAGCGGAGCCCACCTGTCCCGCCACGATGCTGGCGGTGAGTACCGGGGCTAATTCACGGCAAAAGGCAACCGCAAAGGCTCCTCCCAAGGCCCCTAGCGCGCCAATCTGAGCCAGTTCTCGGGCTGTTTGTACGGTGAAGATGGCACTGGCACAGAGCGCAATGAGCAGGGCTGGCACGAGGGAATCAACCCCGACGGTCGCCATTTGTTCCAGCAGGCAGCGACGGTAGAGCTTGCCCGCGACCAGGCGCCAGCCGAGCTGTCCCACCAAGAGTAGGGCTGCACGGCTACGCACGAGTAACGGTAACTTTATGGTGGCCTCGGGGGTCGGGGACATCATTTTCGGTAGGGTGCAACACAACACAGGATGGATTCAACTTAACAGGCGCAGCAGGGTCTAGGGAGACAGAGCAACAATGACATATCCACAAGCGCGTATTCTTTCCGGTCTCATGGGTGTCTGCGTCGGCGACGCCCTCGGCATTCCGGCGAAGTTTCGCAGCCGTGCAGCCTGCCAACGAGCCCCCGTCAACGACATGGAGGGCTACGGGACCTACGATGTCCCCCCTGGTACATGGTCCGATGACAGTGCGCTCACCTTCTGCCAGGCCGAAGCCCTCTGTGAAGGGAGCGAGTCTACCCCGGAACTGCTCCACCGCACTGCCGCCTATTTCAGCCGTTGGTATCGGGGCGAGATTTGGCAGACGCCCCGCGAACGCCTGGACATGGGCCAGACCCTCGCCACGGCCCTCCGCTGCCTGTACGCGGGTATTTCACCCCTCGAGTCTGGTGAACGCCACGAACGCAGCAACGGCAGTGGTTCCTTGATGCGGATTCTACCTCTAGCTTTTTGTGCTGCCCACCTCGAGTTTGAGGAATTGCTGACGCGGGTTCACCAAATCTCTGCCATGACCCACGCGCACCCGCGATCGCAGATGGCCTGTGGTCTCTACATCAGTGTTGCCCTTGGCCTGTTGCAGGACGAACCGGCGGCCCTGGCCTACGTGAACGGCTTGCAGCGGGTCCAGCCCTACTACCAAGCCCCCCCCTACCGCCACGAATTACCTCACTTCCAACGGCTTTGGAGCGGTGAAGTGGACACCCTCACCCCCCGGGATCTCCACTCGGATGGCTATGTGGTGAATATGCTGGAGATTGCCCTCTGGTGTTTGCTCAACAGCAATTCTTACGCTGAGGCGGTGCTCACAGCGATTAATCTTGGCGAAGATACGGATACCGCCGGAGCCGTCACGGGGGGGCTGGCGGGGCTCTGCTTTGGGGCCAAAGACATCCCCCGGGACTGGATGCAGCGAGTGGCCAAGTTCTACGAAATCTTCGACCTCGCAAAACGGCTCACTGCGGCCCTCAGCACTACGGTGCCGGTGAGTTCAGCCTAGGCTGGGGGACGCTGTAGCCCGGTGCAGTCCCGACGCCGCTTGGCTCACAGCCAACCCGAAACAAAAATTCACGGGTGAACGAAATTTTACGCGGGATGTCTGGTACTTCTTCGCTCAGCCCTCACCCCAACCCCTCTCTCAAGTAGGGAGAAGGGCTTCTAACTCCCCTGCTCCCAGCTTGGGGAGCAGGGGCCGGGGGAGGTCAACGCGCAGCGGCTTCTCGCAGAGGGGGCCCGGTAACGCTGTTCGCGCTAGCGTCGCGGAGCGATAGAAGGCGACCCTCTGATCCTTGAACCAGCGCTCAAAATTCAGGGGAGCCGCGCTTTTTTTCGTCCGCCCAAAATTCCCCCCGCCGGCCGCGTTGATATCGCAACCGCCTATAGTGAGTACAGTTGCTTGTCCAGCTTCGGCCCCATGCGTATCCGCGACTACGACATCATCGGCTTTGGTGACGAAGTACCTGGCGTCCTGGCCCTCGTCGCCGCAGGCCGCGAGTTTCGCCGCCGCCAGGGCCGCTACCCCCGCCTCCTGCTTCTGCTGATGGGCAGTGCCCACTATGGCCTCGGCGGCCACTTGGTTCGCGGACGTCTTGCGTACCTTGACCGGAGCCATGTGTCTACCAGCCTGCGTACTCAGCACCAACTGCCGACTTTTGGTGATCCGGCGGCGATCTATACCGAGTTTTTGCAGCGGGCGGGGGTGCGCCAAATCGCCCTCGATCCCGGTCATGGCAGCTTTGCCCTGCAACAGATGCTCTCGGAGGTGGGGGCCGACATTCTCAGCCTGGCTCGCATTGCCAAAGTCCACAAGGAGGGCGATCGCCTCACGGGCATCGAACTCGTGCGGGGCGAACTCTATCGCGCTCAGCAGTTCATCGACTCAACTGTGAACGCGGAGCTGGCGAAACACGCGGGTGCTCGGCGCTGGCAGGGGTTTGGTACTTTCGGCCTGCCCGATTCAGAACTCCCCGTGAGCTTGGTCTTTGAAACCCAGGGGATCACCATCGGTCAGTTGCAGTGGTTTGAAGAGCAATTTCTGCGGCGCTTTGCCAATCCTCAGGATCGGGAAGCCCAGAATTACCTCCGGGTGGCCGCTGGTCGGGATGACCAGCTCGAAAGATCCCTCCGCAGTCGCCTGACGGAGGGGAACGGCCGCCTCCGCACCATGTACGTGGGACCGGATTTTGCCGATGTGCGGGCTCCGGGGCTATCGATTGCCTACCAGTCCTTCCGGGGCAAGAAGCTGGATCTACAAAGTAGTCTGACGATTCTAGACCAGCCGAATATCGCTATCTTGGGGCGCGATCGCCTTTCCTGGAATGCCCTGCTCCACTACGCCACCGGCTCCGAGGCCGAGGCCCTGGCCAGCAACGCCGCCCAGCCCAGCCCGCCGATTCTGGAAGAGATGCGCCAGGTAGAGCGTTGGCTCCGCAGCATTGGGGCCAGCACCGTCATGCCGGCCAAGGAACTCTACATCCGCCACGCAGGCAATGTGATTGATGTTGTGCAGCCCTTTTCCGGTGCCCAGATGCTGGCTGGGGGCCTGCCCGAGTCGGAAGCGCTTGGCTCCTTCGCCTACCATTTCGATGTGCGTGGCGGCATTCGTGGCATCGGCTCCAAGGCCCTGGAGCTGGGCTTTAACAGCGTCAGCTTTGGGCTACCGACCTTTAACTACGGTATTCGTCACGCGCAGCTGCGGACGGTGCCGAACCTGGCGGTGGTCAGCCCGGGTTCTGGCTTCACTGGCCTGGCCTCCTCGGCGGGCCGGATTGTGGAATTTAACGTTGGGGTGGGTCAGGGAATTGGCCTTGCCGCCGCGATCGCCCTCGATCAAAATCGCCCCCTCGCCAGCGTCACGAACCAAGAAGTGCGGGCTGTGTTGCAAGCCACCAAACGCCTGCCCAAGCTCTACGGTCAAGGCAGCCCGGAGTCGTCCCTGTTAGCGCGCTTCGAGCAGGCTCTGGCGACTGGAGGCGAGGCGATCGCCTAGGACCTGAAGTCGCTTAGGGTTGCGGGGCTGTCTGTCGCGATCGCTCCCTTTGGCGGGTGCTGATCGGCAGACGAACAAAACGCTGAGCTTGCCAGAATGCGAAGCTCAGCGTACAACTAGAGACAGACTAGAGATTGACAGAGGTTTTAGATGTAGGGATTACATCAAGCCCCAGAAGTGCAGCAGGCCTTGGCCGCTGGCGAGTTCGATGATCAGAGCCGTCACGAAGCCGATCATTGCTAGGCGACCGTTCCAGTTTTCAGCACCAGCGGTGAAGCCGAATTTGAAATCGTTGCGAGTTTCGTTTTCCATGGCTGTGCCCTCAGTTGAGTAGTTGTAACGTTCTGTTTGTAACGTTCTGTAAATAAATGTAACCAAAATTTACAAAGGCGGCAATACTCTCGCTCCGATTTGCCATCAAATCTACTTATATATCTCATCAGCAATTTTCCGAACCGCCGGGGGTGCAGAACCGGCGTTACAATGACGACCGGACCCTGACCGGCGCTCTGGCGTCGCTGCTGTCACCATGCTAGACGTGCTGCAAACGCAACTCTACAACCTCTCCCAGGGAGCTGACCGCTTGGCGGCGGCTGAGTTGGAACACCTCAGCCTGCTGAGCCTGGGGATTGTGTTTGCCACAGGCCTGCTGACCAGCTTGACCCCCTGTATGCTCTCCATGCTACCCCTGTCCATGGCCTACATCGGCAGCACTCCGGGGAGCGATCGCCGCCAAGCTGCCCAGCAGTCCATCGGCTTTGCCCTCGGTCTGGCGACAACCCTGGCGCTCCTGGGCCTCAGCGCCGCTCTGCTCGGCCGGGTCTATGGCCAGATTGGCGTTGGCCTACCGCTCTTGGTCAGCGCGATCGCCATCCTCATGGGCTTGAACTTACTGGGAGTGCTGCCGCTGCCACTCCCCGCCAGCGGCGACACGGCCTGGATTCCCGCCTACTGGCCGGTGGGGTTGCGGGCCTATGCCTTGGGGCTGACCTTCGGCCTGGTGGCCTCTCCCTGTAGTACCCCTGTCCTGGCAACCCTCCTCGCTTGGGTCAGCGCCAGTCAGAACGTCGTGCTCGGAGCAGGACTGTTGCTGGCCTATGCCCTAGGCTATGTCGTACCACTGGTGCTGGCTGGAACCTTCACCGCCCTGCTCAAGCAGTTTTTGGAGTTGCGCCGCTGGTCCGGCTGGATTACCCCCGCGAGCGGCGCGCTCTTGGTGGGCTTCGGTGTTTTTTCCCTGCTCTCCCGACTGCCCAGCGCTGGGCTCTAGGGGTAGGCCGCCGCAACAGCGGGGGATGCCCCCAAACCATCCCCGGTCCTCAAGCCTGCGCTGGAGTGTCGGCGAACAAGTCGAGGGGCAAGTGGCCGTAGACGCCAGCGATCGCCTCGTCCTCCGCCTGGCAGGCCACGAGGACACCGCGATACTCGCCGCTGTAGGTATCGATGAAATAGGTCTGCTTGGCGGTATTGAACTTGAGGTAGAGCGGTCCTGGAGCAGGCGACTCTTGGCCGAGGGCTGGAGGAACCGAGTAGCCCAGGGCCTGTAAGTACTGGCTGGTGGCCTGGAGTGCTTGCTCCCAAGTGGCGGCACAGACCCCGAGGTTCTCAGACTCGGACTCGCTGGCCAAGCGCAAGAGAGCCGCCTGGAGCTGCTGACGCTCGGCCTCGGAGGTGACGGCCCGGGTCTCGGTGCAACTGAAACGGTCGAGCAGTTGGCGAGCTTGGGTCAGGTCTAGGTCGGGCATGGGAGGGGAGTGGGGAACGGTAAGGCTCAAGGCCGGGTCGGAGAATTTTGGGGTGGCGCTGGTGCTGTCTTGGGAGGCGGGGGACAGACCTTTCTCACTCTAAACCAATGGGCGGCCGCGAAACCGATAGGATGTAAGAAGTAACTGCTGGCGATCGCCCAGCAGTGCCCGTTCCCGTCAACAATGCTGGTATGGATCTGATCGCCCTCCAAACAATCCTCGACAATACGGCCTTTGCTGTCCTGATGATGACGGCCCTTGCCTACTGGGTCAGCGCGGCCTTTCCGAAGCTGCCGATGCTGCCGACCTTGGGCCTCGCGGGCATGATGATCGCCAATCTCTGCCTCGCCACGTTGCTCGGGGCTCGCTGGCTTGAGGCTGGTTACTTTCCCCTGAGCAATCTTTACGAATCGCTCCTCTTTCTGGCCTGGGGGATCACAGCCATTCACCTCCTCGCCGAAGCCCTCAGCCGCTCCCGCTTGGTGGGCGTGTTCACGTCTCCTTTAGCGACTGGCATTGTCGCCTTTGCGGCCCTGACCCTGCCGGGCGACATGCAGCAGGCCGAACCCCTTGTGCCGGCCCTCAAATCCAACTGGCTGATGATGCACGTCAGCGTCATGATGCTCAGCTACGCCACCCTGCTGGTGGGTTCGCTGCTCTCCGTGGCCTTTCTGGTCGTGACCCGGGGGCAGGCCGTCTCGCTGCGGGGTAGCTCCTTTGGCCTGGGCGATCTGCGCCGGTCAGGGGTTGCGGCAACGGCGACGGCCCCTGCCGAGTCTGTGCTCAATCGTGGCGATCGCCTGGGCAGCACGGCCGTCCTTGATCTCGCGCCCCCCGCCGCCCCCCCGGCCCTCTCGCCCCAGCGCCTCACCCTGGCGGAAACTCTGGACAATGTGAGCTATCGCATCATCGGTCTCGGCTTTCCCCTGCTGACGATTGGGATCATTGCCGGGGCTGTCTGGGCCAACGAGGCCTGGGGCTCCTACTGGAGTTGGGACCCGAAGGAAACCTGGGCCCTGATCACCTGGCTCGTCTTTGCTGCCTACCTTCACGCCCGCCTCACCCGGGGCTGGCAGGGGCGGCGGCCGGCGATTTTGGCCACGGTGGGGTTTGCCGTGGTCTGGGTCTGCTACCTAGGCGTTAACCTCCTGGGCAAGGGCCTCCATTCCTATGGCTGGTTCTTCTAGACGCGACCGGCGAGAATTTTCTCTCTCGGAAGCGATCGCAGCTAGACTGTAGCAGGGTGCGGCCAAACTGAGGGCCCTAAAGTATTGCGGGTCGTCAGGCGACCAGGCAAACTAGGGACACAGCGAACTCTGTAGCAAAAGGGGTGAATGAGGCGTGGATAAGCAATTCGAGCCGCTGGCGAGTGGTGAGGTTTTGTCCGTCGATCAATCCGTGCAATTGCTGCTCGGACAGACAACGTTTCGAGCCAGCGAGCTTGCGGCTGCCCTCAAGGGCGTCGTCCTCGCCAAAACTCAGGGCTCCCCCGCGCAAGGGGACTGGTTTAGTGACCAGGGGGTTGCCTGCGAGGCCCTGCGGTTTGGGGCCCGCGGTTGGCAGCGCGGCCGCGTCCGCATCCGGCTGGAGTTTCACCCCGAGAGCGAGGAGTTGCAGCCGGATGCCCAGGCCCAAACAGTGCCGGAGCCGGCGATCGCCTCCCCCCCGATTGCGATCGGCACTCCCGCCCCAGATACCAGCGAGGACTGGCTGGAGCCGGTTGAACCCCCAGCTCCAGAGCCCCCCGTCTCTGATCCCTTTGAGCCGGTCGAAGATGAACTGGAGCCGAGTTCCGAGCCAGAGTTCAGCGCCCATGAGGTCGAAGAGGTCTTTGAAGACGCGCCGCCCCCTCACTTTGAATTGGATGACGCAGAAGACGACGAACTGGAAGGGGTCTTCGATGATACCGATGCGGAGGTCGGCGATATTTTCGACGGGGCTCCGGAGCCGGACTTAGGGCTGGTCGAGATTCCTGAAGAAGATGAAGAAGATGCCAGCCTGCTTCTAGGCGACGATGACGAGGATGAGGATGAGGACACCGACGACTTTGATCTAGTAGGAGCGGCGGACGACGAGACCGAAGATGTCTTTGGGGACATCCCAGAGGAGGAGGATTCCTCGGGGACGACCGAGGCCGCCTTGGCCGAGGGGAGCGATGACTTCTTGGGGCTGGAGGAGGGAGACGGCGAGGATCTCTTTGCCGTGACCGCCGAGGACGAAGCGGAGGATGACTTGTTTGCGGCGACCGCAGCCGCAGAAGAGGATGACGCCTTCTTCGGGATGGCCGGTGAGGAGGCGAGTGAGGGCTTTTTGGGGTCAGCCGTGGAGGAGGACGAAGGGGAGGATCTCTTCAGCCTCGGAGGCGATGTGGCCACCTCCCTCGACGACACCGATGATATTTTCGCCGCCGCCGAGGAGGAGGACGAACTGCTGCTCGAGAGCAATGGGGGGGCTGGCGCTGAGCTGGCGGCGGATGGCGATGATGATATCTTCGGGACGGGGGAAGACATCGACTTTGACCTCGGTGATGCCTTAACCGATGAGCTATCCCGCGGCCGTGGCGACCCTGAGGCCAATGGGAAGGATGAGGAGGATGTCTTTGAAGACATCTGGCAAGATATTGATGATTAATGGTTGCGTGAGGTCCTAAATTTCGATGAGCGCTGTTTGGACGCCGCTCCATGCACGCTTGCACGCCACCCTCCACCAGCGATCGCTCCTCCCGCCCCAAGACGTTCTCCTCATCGCGGTCTCTGGCGGCCAAGATTCCCTCTGCCTTTTGCGCCTCTTGCAAGACCTCCAGCCCAAGTGGCGCTGGACCCTCGCCATCGGCCACTGCGATCACGGCTGGTCGATGGATGCCGGGGTCGCCGCCGGGGTCGCTGCCTGGGCCCAGACCTGTGGATTGCCCTACTACCTGGCCCGGAGCCCGGAGCCCCTGCCGGAAACGGAGGCGGCCGCTCGACAATGGCGCTACGCTGCCCTAGCCGACTTAGCCCGCCAGGCCCAGGCTCGCCGCGTGGTCACGGCCCACACCCTGAGCGATCGCGCCGAGACGCTCCTCTACAATCTCATTCGTGGAGCCGGGGCTGAGGGCTTGCAGGCCCTGGCCTGGGAGCGACCCCTCACGGCCGGTCTAGCGCTTGTCCGCCCCCTGCTGGGGGTGAGCCGGGCTGAAACTGGCGCCTTCTGCCAAGAATTTAACCTGCCAGTTCGGGCCGACCCAGCCAACCAACAACTCCGCTACGCCCGCAACCGCTTGCGCCAGCAAGTCTTGCCCCTGCTGCGCCAAGCGTTCAACCCTCAGGTGGAGACAGCCCTAGCCCAGACAGCGGAACTGCTAGGGGCTGAGGTGGAATACCTCAACCACCAGGCCCAGGCCTTGCTCCAGGCCAGCCTCGCGCCCGATGGCCTCGGTCTCCATCGCCCCAGTCTTCGGGCGGCTCCCCTAGCCTTGCAGCGGCGGGTGCTGCGCCAGTTCTGGCAACAGCAGTTGGCGATCGCCCCGAGCTTCCAGCACCTCGAGGCCTTGACCCAACTCCTCCAGGCCCCCAACCGCAGCCGCACCAGCAGCTTACCCACGGGCGCTTGGGCTGAGGTCCGCGGTGATTGGCTGCGCTGGCATCGGGGCTTCTAGGCAACAAGAGCATCCCCGCTTGGCAGCCCTAGGCTCCTTCAAAACTACGCCAACACCCTAATTGCTGCCCCTAGCCTAACCATGCTCAAGGACAACCCCCGTTGCTCAAGGACAAGGGTGCATCTCCCTTTGGAGACTCCCCTTCCCCCAGCTTTGAGAGAAGCAGCCGGGGGATGTAGACGCGCAGCGACTTCTCGCAGAGGGGGCTCCGTAACGCTGTTCGCGCTAGCGTCGCGTAGCGATAGAAGGCTACACTCTGTCCCTTGAACCAGCGCTCAAAATTCAGGGAAGCCGCGCTTTTGTTCGTCCACCCCACTTGCTGAGCCGTGAGACATATCGGCATCAGGCGTTAGGATAATTAAAGATTAGTAGCCAGCCCGCCAGTGCTCAGAGCTAGAGCTTGGTGACGTGAGCTACCCGGTGCTGAATTTAGGAGCCGTCATCTCATGGCTAAGCGTCAATCGACCCGCAAGCCTGCCACCGCGCCGACCACGGCTCTAGCGTGGGCTCCTCTGCCCCAGCAGCTTGCCGCCTTGCAAGCGGATCGGGCCTGGTTGTTGAAGCAAATCCGCCGCAAGCGGACTGAGCTAGATAATTTCCTGGAGGAAATGCGGTTTGTACTCTCCAGCTTATTGGCCTACAGCGCACCATTTTACGAACAACTAGACGCCATCAATGCTGAGATTCACGCACTCTTTGCAGAAATTTTTGCCTCCAGGCGAATACGGCGGCGGGTCAAACAGCAAATCGAAGATTTGTATCTTGCTCTGCAATTGAAAGGTATTATTAGCCCCCAGTCCTTTGAGGCGGATGAGGCAGGGACCTACGAAGATTGGGAAGATCCTGAAGGGGCCCCGGAGGGCGATCGCGCCCCGTCCGAGGCCGACCCCCCAGGCAGCGGGCCCGCATCCTCAGCGGCGCCAGCCGACGCAGCGGCTCCTGCCCCTCAACGGGCCTTTCGCCAGACCTTTCTCCGCCTCGCCTCCATCTATCACCCCGACCGGGCTGAAGATGCCGACACCCAGCAGCGCAACACCGCCATCATGCAGGAAATCAACCGCGCCTACAAGTCCGGCGACTTTGCCCGCTTGCTAGAACTGGAGCAACAGCAGCTCGGGGGCGAAGACCCTATTCTTAACCTGTCTACCGAGGCCGAGTTTGAGCGGGAATGCCAGCGGTTGGTGCGGGAAAACGCCAGCCTCCGCAAGCAATACGAAGGCATCAAGGCCGAGTTAAGGAAGCTCCGTAATCAAACCGAAGAGGGCATGATTGTGGCGACCTGGCGCAAAGCTCGCCGCGAAGGTATTGATCCCCTCGCTGCCATGCTGAACGAACTGGAAACGAGCGTTGAGGTGATGACGAGCATCCGTGACTTTGTTCAGGATTTTCTGGCGCGCAAGATCTCCCTGAAGCGATTTCTCGCCGGCCCCAAGCCTCGGCAAGCGCCGCCCGCAGAATTTTTCGAGAATGATCACATTGTCATTGATGACATCATCATTCTCTGGTAAGGACTGTAACCAGTCCCCGTTCGCCCCTACCGCTGCTGAGGACCCCGCCCTCCGGCCGACCCCCTTCGGTTTCCCGCCGCCCCGTTTAGCCGAGTGGAAGTGATACCATAGCCAATAATTCCGTTGCCGTCTGTCACCGGGTTGCTGGGCTCCCGGCCCAACCAACCCCGCCGCAGGGGCCGTTGCTAGTGAACCACCATGTTGAAACAGCTCTTTGGCGATCCCAACGCGCGTAAGCTTAAGAAATTCCAGCCGCTGGTCGCCGATGTCCAGGCCATCGAAGACGACATCGCCGCCCTCACCGATGATGAACTGCGCGGCAAGACGGCCGAATTTCAAGCTCAGTTGGCCAAGGCCGACAGCGAGCGCGAAGAGCAAGATATTCTCGGCGACATTCTCCCGGAAGCCTTCGCTGTCGTGCGCGAAGCGAGCCGCCGCGTGCTCGGGATGCGCCACTTCGATGTTCAGATCCTGGGGGGCATCGTCCTCCACGAAGGCCAGATCGCCGAGATGAAAACCGGTGAAGGGAAAACCCTGGTGGCGACTCTGCCCTCCTACCTCAATGCTCTGGCGGGTCGGGGCGTCCACGTCGTCACCGTCAATGACTATCTGGCGCGCCGCGACTCGGAATGGATGGGCCAGATTCACCGCTTCCTGGGGCTGAGTGTCGGTCTGATTCAATCGGGGATGACCCCGATCGAGCGGAAGAAGAACTATGGCTGTGACATCACCTACGCGACTAACAGTGAACTGGGCTTTGACTACCTGCGGGATAACATGGCCACCTCCATGGAGGAGGTGGTGCAGCGTCCTTTTAACTACTGCATCATTGACGAGGTTGATTCAGTCCTCATTGACGAAGCGCGGACACCGCTGATCATTTCTGGTCAGGTTGAGCGCCCGACGGAGAAGTATCTGCGGGCGGCGGACATCGCTAAGCACCTGTATCCCCAGAGCGAGGCGGGGGATGATGGTCACTATGAAGTGGACGAAAAGGCCCGCAATGTGCTGCTCTCCGACGAGGGCTTTGCGGAGGCGGAGCGGCTGCTGGGGGTGCAGGATCTCTACGACCCTAACGATCCCTGGGCCCACTATATTTTTAATGCGATTAAGGCCAAGGAGCTGTTCACCCGTGATGTGAACTACATTGTCCGCAATGATGAAGTGGTGATTGTGGATGAATTCACCGGCCGCGTGTTGCAGGGGCGGCGCTGGAGTGATGGTCTGCACCAGGCGATTGAGGCCAAGGAGGGGGTCAAGATTCAAAATGAGACCCAAACCCTGGCCACCATTACCTATCAGAACTTTTTCCTGCTCTATCCGAAGCTGGCGGGCATGACCGGTACGGCGAAGACGGAAGAGGCAGAGTTCGAGAAAATCTATAACCTGCAAGTCACGATCATTCCTACCAACCGTCCCTCGCAGCGGCGGGACTTGGCCGATGTGGTCTACAAGACGGAAACGGCGAAATGGGAGGCCGTGGCGGCTGAATGTGCGGATATGCACGATCAGGGTCGCCCGGTTCTGGTCGGTACTACCAGCGTGGAGAAATCGGAACTGCTGGCGCAGCTCCTGAGTGGGCGCCAAGTTCCCCACAATCTCCTCAATGCCCGTCCTGAGAATGTGGAGCGGGAGTCGGAGATCGTCGCCCAGGCCGGCCGCAAGGGGGCGGTGACGATCGCCACGAACATGGCTGGGCGCGGTACGGACATCATTCTCGGTGGGAACGCGGACTATATGGCCCGCTTGAAGCTGCGGGAATACCTGATGCCGAAGATTGTCATGCCGGAAGATCGGGGGGCTCTGGCGGTGACGGCGGCGGGGGCGCGGCCCAGTCGGCCGCGCTCGGCGGGCTTTGGCAGTGGCGGGGAGGGCAAGAAGCCGAAGTCCTGGAAGGCGACGGCGAGCATTTTTCCCACGGATCTCCTGCCGGAGACCCTGACTCAGCTCAAGGAAGCGGCTCACTTTGCGGCCCAGACCTACGGGGAGCAGAGCTTGCCGGAGCTGGAGGCGGAGGAGAAGATCGCGATCGCCGCCGAAAATGCCCCCGTCGAGGATCCGGTGCTGCAAAAGCTGCGAGCTGTCTATCAGCAAGTCCGGCACGAGTACGAAGCTTTCACCAGCCGCGAGCATGACGAAGTGGTGAGTTTAGGGGGCTTGCACGTCATTGGCACGGAGCGCCACGAGTCCCGCCGCATTGACAACCAGTTGCGGGGCCGCGCTGGCCGCCAGGGCGACCCCGGTTCCACCAAGTTTTTCCTCAGCTTGCAGGACAATTTGCTGCGGATCTTTGGGGGCGATCGCGTCGCCGGCCTGATGAATGCCTTCCGCGTCGAAGAGGATATGCCCATTGAGTCGGGGATGCTAACGCGATCGCTCGAAGGGGCCCAAAAGAAGGTGGAAACCTTCTACTACGACACTCGTAAACAGGTCTTCGAGTACGACGAAGTGATGAACAACCAGCGCCGCGCCATCTATGCCGAGCGGCGGCGGGTGCTGGAGGGGCGCGACCTCAAGGAGCAGGTGATCGGCTATGCCGAGCGCACCATGGATGACATCGTAGACGCCTACGTGAATCCGGAGCTACCGCCGGAAGAGTGGAAGCTCGAGGACCTGCTCGCCAAGGTGAAGGAGTTCGTCTACTTACTCCGAGACCTGGCTCCCAAGCACCTGGATGATATGACCGTGAGTGAAATCAAGTACTTCCTCCACGAGGAAGTCCGCAAGGCCTACGACATCAAGGAAAACCAGATCGAGCAACTGCAAGCGGGCCTGATGCGCCAAGCGGAGCGGTTCTTTATCCTGCAACAGATCGATACGCTCTGGCGGGAACACCTGCAAGCGATGGATGCCCTGCGGGAGTCCATCGGCCTGCGGGGTTACGGCCAAAAGGACCCCCTGATCGAGTACAAGCAAGAAGGCTACGAGATGTTCCTGGAAACGATGATCGACATTCGCCGCAATGTCGTCTACTCCCTCTTCCAGTTCCAGCCCCAGGGACAACCCCAGGCGGTTTAAGGCCCGGCCCCCGGCGGCGCCGCGCTGACGTTGGCCGAGTCGGCTGCCATGCTGGCGGGCTGAGGGGTGCAACCGTCGGAGTCGCGGCGCTCCTGGCCAGGGCTAGATTCTGGGAAACTGCTCCAACACCCCCTGACCCTATGCGCCCGATCTACCTCGACCATCAGGCTACGACTCCGGTTGATCCGCGCGTCCTTGAGGCTATGCTCCCCTACTTCAGCGAGGCCTTCGGCAACCCGAGCAGTGCCACCCATGCCTACGGCTGGGAGGCGGCGGCGGTGGTGAAGCAGGCCCGGGCGACCCTCGCCGAGGCGATTGGGGCGACCCCGGAGGAGATGATCTTCACGAGCGGGGCCACGGAGGCGAATAACCTGGCCCTGCTCGGGGTGGCGGAAGCGAACCTGAGCCGGGGGCGGCACATCGTCACCGTCGCTACCGAGCATCGGTCGGTGCTTGACCCCTGCCGCTACCTGGAAAGCTTAGGGTTTGACCTGACGGTGCTGCCGGTGCAGCCGGATGGCTTGCTGGATCTGCACGAGCTGGAGCGATCGCTCCGTCCCGAGACGATCTTGGTCTCGGTCATGGCTGCCAACAACGAGATCGGGGTTTTGCAGCCCCTGGGGGCCATTGGCGCGCTCTGCCGCGATCGCCAGATTCTTTTTCACACCGATGCCGCCCAGGCCTTGGGGAAAATCCCCCTGGATGTCGAGGCCCTGTCTATCGATCTCATGTCCCTCACGGCCCACAAGCTCTACGGCCCTAAGGGCATCGGCGCGCTCTATGTGCGACGGCAGCGGCCCCGGGTGCAACTCGCACCCCAACTGCGGGGCGGCGGCCAAGAGCAGGGCCTGCGGTCCGGAACCCTCTACCCCCCCCAGATTGTCGGCTTTGCGAAGGCGGTTGAATTAGGGCTCGCCTCCATGGTGACGGTGGCGGAGACCCAGCGGCGACTGCGCGATCGCCTCTGGCAGGGGCTGCAAGGCCTACCCGAGATCTATCTCAACGGCCACTCGGAGCAGCGCCTGCCGGGGAACCTGAATGTTAGCATTGGCGGCGTGGATGGGTCTGCCCTGGTGCTGGGGGTGCAGCCCGTGGTGGCGGTCTCCTCCGGCTCCGCCTGTTCCAGTGCCGGGACGAGGCCGTCCCATGTACTCACGGCCTTGGGGCGATCGCCGGCCCTGGCCCGAGCCTCCCTGCGCTTCGGCCTCGGCCGCGCCACAACGGCCGCCCAGATTGAGCAAGCTCTCCACGCGGTTGTCACGACGGTGCAATCCCTGCGACAGGCCGCTAGCGGACCTAATTGTGATAAAATTGCCTAATTAGGCTGTATAATCGGAGTTGTGAGCTATAATGCGACTCAGTTAGTGCGGCTGCGCCTCGCCGATTGTGCTAGCTGTTCCGCCATCCGCCTAGATTTCGACAGTTTTCCCAGCACTAGGTACAGCTCGCTTCATCGCTTGCCAGCGCGCGAGCCGATTTTCTCGAGTTGAACCTGTGGAGTATTTTGTGCGTTCCCCTAAGGCCGCAGACGGTCATCGCTGGGGACTGCTTACTAGGTTAGGGTGCTCGGCCATTGTGAGACTTTCGCTGCGTCAGGTTTAGTCCGGCGGTCGCGCTGACAACGCTAGTCCGCACACTGGGTTGGCTAACTGAGGCGGTGTTTTGTCTCCCGCTGCTAGCCACTGTTCATTGACCCGCTTGCCCCAAGGTTCCTCTGGCCTACTGCCCAACTCCACCACCGCATCGCTCGGTCTCCTGTGGAGGAGGCGCGAGCAGCTAGGTCAGAGCGCAGAGATTTCCGTGGGGGGGTGAGCCCAGACTTTTGAGGAAATTGCATGCCGAAGCAGATTATTATTTCCGAGCAGGAACAGGTTGCTGCGGTCTTTTCAGAAGATCAGATTCAAGAACTTGTCGTTTCAACGGGCACGCAGCAGGTCGGCGACATTTACCTGGGCACTGTTGAAAATGTGATTCCTGGCATTGATGCCGCCTTCGTGAATATTGGCGATAGCGAGCGCAACGGTTTTATGCACGTCACCGATTTGGGCCCGCTGCGTCTGCGGCGGAGTGCGGGCGCGATTACCGAACTGCTGGCCCCCCAGCAGACGGTCCTGGTGCAGGTGATGAAAGAGCCGACGGGCAATAAAGGCCCGCGCTTGACGGGCAATGTCAGCCTGCCCGGTCGCTACTTGGTGCTGATGCCCTCCGGTCGCGGCGTGAACCTGTCACGCCGGATTGTCAAGGACAATGAACGCAGCCGTCTGCGCGCCTTGGCCGTGTTGATCAAACCGGCTGGCATGGGCCTGCTGGTGCGTACTGAAGCCGAGGGTAAGGATGAGGACGCAATTATGGAGGACCTCGAGTACCTCCAGAAGCAGTGGGAAGCCGTTCAGCTCCAAGCCAGTGCCACCAAGGCTCCAGCCCTGCTGAACCGGGATGATGACTTTATCCAGCGGGTGCTGCGCGATATTTACAGCGGCGAAGTCAACCGCATCGTGGTGGATTCCCCCACGGGAGTCAAGCGGGTGAAGCAACACCTGATGAATTGGAGCGGTGGTCGGGCGCCCGAAGGGGTGCTGATTGACCAACACCGCGATCGCCAGTCGCTCCTGGAGTACTTCCGGGTCAATGCCGCGATTCGTGAGGCCCTGAAACCTCGGGTGGACCTGCCCTCCGGGGGCTACATTATCATCGAGCCCACGGAAGCCTTGACGGTGATCGATGTCAACTCCGGCTCCTTCACCCGCTCGAATACTTCCCGGGAGACGGTGCTCTGGACCAACTATGAGGCGGCCACGGAGATTGCTCGCCAATTGCGCCTGCGGAACATTGCGGGCGTGATCATTGTGGACTTTATCGACATGGACTCGCGCCGCGACCAGTTGGCGCTGCTCGAACACTTTACCCGCCATCTCCGAGCTGACAAGGCGCGGCCCCAGATTGCCCAGTTGTCGGAGCTGGGCTTGGTGGAATTGACCCGCAAGCGTCAGGGAAAAAATTTGCGTGAACTCTTTGGCGAAACCTGCCCCCACTGCGGCGGGTTAGGGCATTTAGTCCGACTGCCGGGAGACGCGCCCCAGGCCCTGCCGGAGCGCAGTGTCATGACCCTGAGCCCCGTGCCCACGCGATCGCCCCTGGACCCCCGCACCCCGGAGCCGCAACTTCCCGTCGTGGCGGCTGTGGAGCCTGGAGCAGACCCTGACCCCGAGGCCGATGAGGATTACATCGACCTGATGAATCACCCCAGCTATCAGGAGCCGGGGGGGACTAGCCGTCGCCGTCGCCGTCGCCGGATTGGTGAGCTAGACCTGACTAGCCGTAGTAAGGGGAAACCCCAACCCAGCAATGGCCAGCGGGCTCCGGGGGAATCGGAGCCGGACGTGGCCCCTGACCGCAGTGAGCGCCCCGAACGCGGCGATCGCCCGGAACGGGGAGAACGCAGCGAGCGCCCGGAACGGGGGGAGCGCCGCGAGCGCCGCGAGCGCCGCGAGCCCGGTCCCTTGGAGCAGGTTGCCGTCGAGATGACCCCCCTCGAGCAAGAAGTCTATGCCCTCATGGGTGTCTCGCCCCTGATCCGCCTGGAGCGGGAGGTGAGGGACCCCCGCGCTGTGGTGTTGTCGATTCACGAGCCGGGAAGCCCAGGCGCTACAGCCTCGGCGGTGGCCTCGGACCCTGATGCTGTCGCTACTCCAAGGTCAGCGACGCCCTCGCCGGCAGCCCCTGCATGGGTCACGGAGCCGGCTGAAGACTCCGACTCGTCCGCAGATTTCAGCCCTGACCTACCGCTGCCGACCCTGGTGACAGCGCCGGACTTGGACCCGGACCCGGCGACCGAGCCAGACTTTGAGCCAGATCTCGAGCCGCAGGGTAGCAGCGGCCGGCCCGTGACGCGCCGCCGCCGCCGCCGTTCGTCGGCGCGGGAGGCCTAGACTGCCTGCGGGACGGTGGTGCAAAGCCTGTGGTACGGCGACCCTTGCCCCCAGCCTTCGAGTGTGAGCACTTGCCGGAGTTGCTCAGCAACGCCGCCCGCATTGCCGGGGTCGATGAGGTGGGGCGGGGAGCCCTGTTTGGCCCCGTGGTGGCGGCGGCGGTGATCCTGCCCCGGACGGCGATCGCCCCGCTGGTGCAAGCCGGGGTGCGTGACAGCAAGCAACTGTCCCCGGCCCGCCGGGCTGATTTTGCCCAGCAGATCCAGGCGCTCGCCCTGGATGTCAAAGTCGGCTATGCGACGGCGGCGGAAATTGACCAGATTAACATCTTCCAAGCCTCCCTGTGGGCCATGCAGCGGGCTGTGAATAAGCTCGAACCGCCCCCGGATCTCTGCTTGGTGGACGGCCGCTTCTCGCTGCCGGACTTGAAGATGCCCCAGCAAAATCTGGTGAAGGGCGATCGCCAGTCCCTGGTGATCGCCGCCGCCAGCATCGTGGCGAAGGTCTGGCGCGATGACCTTGTGGTGCGCTGGGCTACGAAGTACCCCGACTACGACCTCGCAGCCAACAAGGGCTATGGCACGGAGCGTCACCGCCTCGCCCTCCAGCGCTACGGCCCCTCTCCTCAACATCGCCGCTCCTTTCGGCCCTGCCAGGGAGGCGATCCCCGCTTCGGGACGCACCGCGATCGCCCCCGGGCGCATGATGCAGTCGCTCAGCCTCCAGGAGACGAGGGCCTCCGCAACCCCCCGACTTAGAATGCACCCATCACCCAGGGTCAACTCCAGTTATTTTTGCGCCAAAGAGGGCGTAAGTCTGATATTGTCAGTCGCTATGGTGGCTTCAGTTGCAGCCAGACCGTGGCCCCCGAGCCAGCGGCCTCATCCCTTGCCCCTAGCCTCCCCGGCCCCCGACCCCGATCCGCTCGCGCCGCCACGCCACCCAGTCGGTACAATAACCCTCGTTAGGGTATGGCCGGCCGCTGGGTCCCGCCCCTGACTCCGAGTGCTCGGTTTGCGGAAGCGTATCCGAACGAGTGCTGTTGATTGTTCCCGATCTCCACGTCATTACCGCAACTACAACGATGAAGAATCGCCCCCCTCGGCTCGGATTCCTAATCTTTACCACCACGGCGCTCTCCGTCGTTGTTGCGGGCCTCGGCCTCTACTTCCTCTTCATTGCCAGCTTGCAGCAGCAGCAGGCTCGCCTCAGTGATACCCTGGCGAGCCGCCTGGAGCCCCTGGAGGAGAGCGCCACGGGGGAACCGGAGCCAGCACCGCCAGAAGAAATGCTCCCTACAGAGGATGCAGCCCCTGAGGCAGCTCCCAGTCCCCCAGAACCCAGTCCCCCGGCGGCCCTGACCCCGGCGGCGGCGATCGCCCTCCTGGACCAGACCCCCGCCCTAGAGCCCGGCGTCGAGGTCTTTGTGGGCGAACGAGTCGGCGACCAGCTCGAAGTCTTCTGGGGGCGGCGGGGCCCCGAACCCCTAGAACTCAGACCCCTTGCCGCCAGCGCTACGGAACTGGCGGAACCCCTACGGGCAGCCCTGAATGGCAACGTCGGCACGATGCTCGGCCGCAATCACAGCGGGCAGTGGGTGGTCGCCGCCTACCAGCCTATTGAAGGAACCCCCTGGGGGGCGGTGGCCCAGGTAAAGCTCCTGGATTTGGGGATGCCGTTCCTGCGCGTCGGGGTTGTCGTGCTTGCCAGCGCCCTCCTTCTCAGCACCTTGGTCTCCCTCCTCTATGCCCGCCTGACTCAGCGGGCCGTCAAGGCCCTCTTGCACACCGAGTCCCGCTATCGCACCTTGGTGATGAATGCCGCTGATGGGGCGATCGCCCTCAATGACCGTGCCATCATTGAAGTCTTCAACCGAGCGGCCGAGCAACTCTTTGGCTACCCTGCGGCTCAAGTGGTGGGCAAACGGGTGGATATGCTGCTCGTCTCCTTTGCGGAAGGCGAAGTCGAGGCCGCCCTCCTGGGAGCCCAGGGCAGTACCTCGGCCTCACCGGACCCCAACAGCGTCGCCCTCGAAAAGGCCCCTACCTCCACCGCCTGGGTCACAGCCCGACGCGAACTCCTGGCCCAGCGCCAAGACGGCACGATTTTCCCGGTGGAGCTGTCCATCTCGCGGCTCTGGGAGGGCCAAGAGAAGCGCTTTCTGCTGACGGTGCGCGACATTTCTGAGCGCAAACAAGCGGAAGAAACCCTCAAAAAACGCACGGAGGAACTGGAGCTGCGGGTTGAGGAGCGCACCACCCAACTCATGAACCTCAACGAGGAGCTGCTCCACGAAATTGACGAGCGCAACCGCGCTGAGGTATCGCTGCATATTGTCGAGCGCCGCTTCGAGAGCCTGTTTACTCAAACCGACATTGGCATTATCCAAGCCAGCCGCAGCGGGCAGTTCCTTAAAGTCAATCCCCGCTTTGCTCAACTAGTGGGCTATGCCGAAAGTGACCTTTGTAACAAAACCTTCCAGGAAATTACCCACCCTGAGGACCTCGCCCATGTGATCGCCCAGTTCCGACGTGTCCTGGCCGGCGAGATCACCCAACTCTCCCTAGAGCAGCGCTATATGCAGTCCAATGGCACTCCCGTCTGGGTCCAGCTCAGTGGCACAGCCGTGCGGGACAGCAGCGGCGAGGTAGACTACTTCCTCGCGGCCGTGGCCGATGCCGGGGAACGGGTGGTAGCCAAGGCGGCCCTCGCGAGCATTGAAGCGACCCTCAACAGCTTCTACAGCAGTAGCCGCGCCATGATGGGCGTTGTGGAGCTGCTGGATGGCGACCTCCGCCATATCTCGGATAACCCCACAACCACCGAATTTTTCCGCGTCTCACCCCTCGCCATGCACAATCGCCTCGCTAGCGAAATGGGGGTGCCCGCTGACATCCGCGAACACTGGCTGGAGCGCTGCCGCGAGAGCGCCACCTTGGGACAGCCCGTGCGGTTTGAATATGCCCACGAAATCGACCTTGACGGGGACGAAACCGAGCTGCGCTGGCTGGCGGCGACGGTGGCCCCGATTCCGAACTCGGAGCGCTTTGCCTATATTGTCGAAGACATCACGACTCAACGGACCCAGGCCGAGAGCCTACGCCGGGCCCAAGAGCAACTAGACGCCTCTTCCTACGAGCTGGCCGCCCGCCAGCAGGAAATGGGTCAGCTCACCGTGCTCACCGACTTTCTGCGGGTCAGCCGCACGCTCCAGGAAGCCTATGATGCGATCGCCGAGCTGATCGCCCCGCTGTTTCCCCACTGCTCGGGGGCTGTCTTTGCGCTCAATGAGGCGGGAACCCTGGCCGAGGCGATCGCCACCTGGGGCGACTCCCTCCAGAGCGAGCTGCACTTCCCCCCGGCCGACAGCTGGGCCCTGCGCCTCGGGAAACCCCACTGGGCCGATAACCAACACCCGCGCCTGTTCAGCCCCCACATTCACCGCGACCCCCTGCCGGTGGAGACCTTCAGCATTCCCCTCCTGGCCCAGGGGCAGACCCTCGGCCTGCTCCACCTCACCGCCACGACGGCGGGGGCCCTGTCCCCCGTGCGCCAGCAGTTTGCCCAGACCGTCGCGGAGCAGCTCGCGATCTCCCTGGCCAATGTCAAGTTGCGCCTCAGTCTCGATAGCGATAGCATCCGCGATCCCCTCACCGGCCTCTTCAATCGCGCCTACCTAGAAGCCGCCCTCGAACGCGAGATCAACCGGGCCGGTCGCGAGCAACAGCCCCTCGGCTTCGTCCTTTTGGCTCTGGAAGGACTTCATTTCCAGAGCGACGCCGCCCATCCCGGCAGCGAAGCCCGCTTGCAAGCCCTCGGAACCTGCTTCCGCAAGCTGCTCCGCCCCGAGGAGGTGGCCGCTCGCTGGAGCCTGAGCACCCTAGCGCTGCTGCTGCCCAAGGCCGACTCGGCCGCCGCCCAGCAGCGAGCCGAGCAATTACAAGCCGGGCTCAAGCAGTTTCCCCAGGCGCAGGGGGGCGGGCCCTGGGTGCTCTCAGCCGGGGCCGCGGCCTTCCCAGAACGGGGTATGACGTGGGAGGCGATCGCCCAGGCCGCGGAGGCCACCTTGCAGCGGGCCCAGGCCGAAGGGGGCGATCGCGTCTATTCGGCCTAGCCCAATCCCGAAAACTCCCCATCCCTTTGGAAGAATAGGGGTTTGAACTAAGCTGTCGTGGGAGCGCTTGCTGGCAGAATCGCGATGACCGTGAATTTCCGCATTGGCACAAACCCCGATCAAAATAGCCCCGGAGCACAGTTGCACCCTAGGGCTAGCTTAACTTAAAGCATTAATGCTAACGGTTTGTTGTTAACTCGAGGCCGTCCCTGTTACTCCACAACGTTCAGCAGACCGTGGCGAACCCCATAGAAAACCCGCTCAATCAGTGTACGTTCCTGGTCATCTAGACCCTCTTGGCCCAACAAAGCCGCCATCAACTGCTGCTCGAGACGCGAAATCGTCCGTGACGCCAAAATCTGAGCAGCCAACTCACGAATATCAACTCTCATCATGAAATCCCCTTCAAACTCAAGTGCTAACCATCGGTATAGTTTCACTATGACCGCAAAACCATGGGAGAGCAGCGATCTAGGGCTCATGCGAAGCGCGACAGCGATCAAACAAGGGGCCAACTTCGATCAGGGGTCTGCGTGAGCGTGAGCCAGTTCTAAATGTGATGTGCATCACCTCCAGCCAGCGCTCCCAGTCGCTAACTCACTACGGTGGCCACCACTTCTCCGGTGCAGCGAGTATCGTAACCGCCCAAAATCTCCAGTTGGGATAGCACGCGGGGATGACCCAACGTTCCCAGAAGCTGCTGCACCGAATCTTCTTCAAGGTAAGGCTTGAGCGTGACCAGATCGTACTGCGATCGCCGCAAGGGCAAAAACTCTAACTGATAGGTGTTGGCGACCGCCGCCGCGCTCACGCCCACATCCGCTGCTCCCGCGAGAATGGCCTCGGCAACAGCTTGATGGGAGGGAGCCAAGCGCTCAAACCCTGAGATCGTCGCGGCTGATAGGTTAGCTGCTGCTAGCATTTGCTCCAATAAATCACGGCTCCCCGCCCCTGGTTCTCGATTGATCAGTGTGATCTCAGGGCGGGCTAGATCGGCGATCCCTCGAATCGCCTTGGGATTTCCTGGCGCGACCAGGAGCCCCTCTTCCCAAACCCCTAAGTTAATCAGCACAGCCGTCTGCCCCGGCAAGGCTTGCTGCACAAACGGAACGTTAAAGGTCTGAGTTTGGGGGCAATACAGATGGACACCCGCGATATGGGCTTCACCGTGGGCAAGGCGTTGCAGGGCGATCGCGCTGTTAGCAAACACGAGCTGGACGCGCAACTCCGGGTGCCAGCGCTCCGCCGCCCGAGCCCAGAGGGAAAAGGACGGCGAGCACCCGGCCACTACCACCGTCTTGAGCAAATTGCTCAGCTCATCCAGCAACGTCACGGTGAGCCGATCCCCCGTCGGTGCAACCCTAGCCTCCCCATCGGCCGGGAGCAGCTCGGCTCGGAAAGCCGCGGACCCCACCAAAGGGTAAGCAACCCAGCGGCCGCCAATCTTCGCCAGACTGACCCGCAGCGGCCCAGCCCCCGGCAGCGGTTGGGCTGCCACCGCTTCTAGCGTCATCGCCTCACGGTCAAGCCAGAACAAGTCCTCTACCGAACACCCCAAGGCCTTGGCTAAGCGCAGGGCGGCGGCGATCGAGAGAGCCGTCTGCCCAGACTCGGCGCTGCTAATGGTCTGGCGGCTGACCCCAGCCATGGTAGCGAGATCCTGTTGGCTCAACCCCAGCCGCATCCGCGTTTGCTTGAGGTTATTGCGTAGCCCTTCTTTCACGGCAATACTCGACCCTCACGCCTGATTGACCGACACAACGCCTGTAACCCTGGATCACCTCTAGGTTAAGTTGACGCTGAAAATCCAACGCAATCCTTGCTGCTGTTGGGGTGGACGAAATTTTACGCGGGATGTTGGTACTCCTTAGCTTAACCCTCACCCCAACCCCTCTCCCAACTTGGGAGAGGGGCTTCTAACTCCCCTGCTCCCAGCTTTGGGAGCAGGGGCCGGGGGATGAGGGCCCGGTAACGCTGTTCGCGCTAGCGTCGCGGAGCGATAGAGGGCAACCCTCTGCTCCTGGAACCATCGCTCAAAATTCAGGGGAGCCGCGCTTTTTTTCGTCCACCCCTGCGGTTGGGTTTCGCTAGGCTCAACCCAACCGACCGCCAAAAGGGGCCAGGCCGTCCGTCCTCATGCTCCCCCCCAGTGTAATCGGGTTTGGCTGACCCCACCCTCCTGCTCCCAGCTCGGCGCAGTTTTGTGCCTAACATTACAGATTTACCGGCTGCTGCCGATAAAATTAACAGCGAGCAAGAATATTGGCATCGCTCTGCAAGAATTCCATGAATATCAACCGACGCACGTTCGTTGCCCTGTCAGCCCTGGCTCTGGTTACATCCCTGGGAGCGATGGGTTGTGGCCCGGAAACAATCCCTGAATTAATTGCTTCCGAATCGACTCCTAGAACACCCGCCAATCCCGTTACGTTGACCATCTCTGCCGCCGGTAGCCTTACCAACGTTTTGGAGGAGGTGAAGGGAGTCTATGAGACCGAAAACCCTCAGGTCTCGATTACCTATAACTTTGGCGCATCCGGTTCTTTAGCTCAGCAAATTCTTCAAGGAGCCCCTAGTGATGTCTTCTTATCCGCCTCGGAAAAGTGGATGGATGAACTGGAGAATCAAGGCCAACTTCGTGCTGACTCCCGCCGTAATCTCCTCCAGAATGAACTTGTCTTGATTGTTCTCAAAGATCGGACTGGTGTGAGTGGCTTTGAGGATTTAGCAGCCGCTGACGTTACGAACGTGGCGATGGGGGAGCCGGAAAGTGTTCCTGCTGGACAATATGCGAAGGAAACCCTGACCTCGCTGCAAATTTTCACAGCGATTGAGCCCAAGCTCGTCCTGGGCAAAAATGTACAGCAGCTCTTGTCCTACGTTGAGACCGGTAACGCCGAGGCCGGTCTAGTTTTTGCGACCGATGCTCAAGGCTCGGAGCAGGTGCGCGTTGTCGCAACAGCTCCCCCCGAGACCCACTCGCCGATTGTCTACCCTGTTGCTGTTGTGCAGGACAGTACTGAGGCGGAAGCTGCCCATGCCTTTGTCAATTTTCTCTCGTCGGAGCAGGCGATCGCCATTTTCCAGGCCTACGGCTTCACCATGGTCGAATAGTTACCTCTCTCCCAGCACTAGCAACGGCTGATCGCTTTAAAGAATGGCTAAGTTCAGGATTGCTGAGAGTTTAGAGACTATGAGTTCGTAGTTGCGCTTTAGCGCTCAACCCTAGCGGGCGCATCTCACTTTGGAGACTCCCCTTTGCCCTACTTGGGAGCAGGGGCCGGGGGATGTAGACGCGCAGCGGCTTCTCGCAGAGTGGGCTAACTTGCCTAACTGAGATGTACCCAACCTAACTCCTTAGAAACGTACCCTATCAAGATGTGTCCAGTGGTCAATCCACTCCCTGGCAATCAACTCACGATTATCGGCTCGATTTATTGATGAAACCAAGCAAAGCCTTATTCGCCTTTCTCTGGGCTGTTCCCATCAGCTTGCTAGGGGGCCTGATGGGTCTTGGTGGAGCTGAGTTCCGTCTTCCTGTTCTCGCCGGGCCCCTAGGCTATTTGGCAAAGCAGGCAGTCCCAATCAATCTCGCCGTTAGCCTAGTCACGATCGGGGTTGCGCTGCTGATTCGCGGCCAGACCCTTCCCTTAGCGGAACTCGCTGTTTTCCAGCCGGTGTTGGTCTCCCTGATCGCCGGTGCAGTTTTGACAGCCTACCTAGGGGCCACTTGGGTACGCCACATCTCCAACGAGCGCTTGGAGCGTGTGATCTTAGGGTTGTTGGTGGCCATCGGGATTGCCTTGCTAATCGAAGCCTTTTTACCCACAACCTTGCCGGGATTTGTGCCCGCTACCCTGGAGTGGCAAATTCCCACCGGAGTGTTGTTTGGCCTCGCCATTGGTCTCGTCAGTAGTGTGCTCGGTGTGGCTGGGGGAGAGTTAATCATTCCCACCTTGATCGTTGCCTTTGGCGTTGATATCAAGTCAGCGGGTACTGGCAGCCTGATCGTTAGTTTGCCGACGGTGACAATCGGTCTTCTCCGTTACCTGCGTGCGGGAGCCTTTGCCGATCGTCAGTCAGTACAAGTCACAATTTTTCCGATGGGTCTAGGCTCCGTGATCGGTGCGATCGCCGGCAGTTTGCTAGTCGGCATCATCCCAGCATCGCTCCTAAAGTTTGTCCTCGGTTTCATCCTGATCCTGTCAGCCCTTCGCGTGTTTGTCCACACGCGCTCCTCCTCGTAGTCCTGTCTGGTGAATCTCATGCCTGAAGACCTTGCACCCCTCTGGGTTTCCCTCAATACAGCCCTAGTCGCGACCCTACTGGCCACGGGGCTGGGGATCGGGGTCGCGCGTTGGATGCTGAGCTATCAAGGGCGTGCTCGCGGCGTCATCGATGGTATCTTCACCCTGCCCTTAGTTTTGCCCCCGACCGTTGTGGGGTTTTTGCTACTACTGCTAGTCGGAAAAAATGGCCCGGTCGGGCAACTACTGCACTCCGTGGGGATCACGATTATCTTCACGCGGACTGCCTTAGTGCTAGCAGCAACGGTGGTTGCCTTTCCCTTAGTGTATCGAACAGTTCTAGGAGCCTTTGAGCAAGTGGATCAGACCCTGCTCGGCTCAGCTCGCACCCTGGGGGCGTCAGAATGGTGTATTTTCTGGCAGCTTTTGTTGCCGTTGGCGTGGCCGGGGGTGTTGGCCGGGACGGTGTTGGCCTTTGCACGGGCGCTGGGAGAATTTGGCGCGACTCTGATGGTAGGGGGCAGCATTCCCGGTGTGACGCAAACGATTCCAATCGCCATCTTTTTTGCAGCGGAAGGGGGCCGGATGGGGGTGGCTCTGGCTTGGGTATTTTTGATGGTGGTAGTTTCGTTGGCTGTGATTGCCGGTATTAACTATGGCAACCGCCGACCCGCTCAGAAGGCGGCTTTTACCAATGCTCTGGTGAAGCGTTGGTTTAATTGGCTCTATTTCCGCAGGTGGACTGGGGAGAGTTTGTGGCGACGGTCGTGGGAGCCGCCTTCAGGAGAAATGGATTCTACTATTCCTGATTTAGGGGGCGATCGCCCCTCGGCAGCCCAGCCGCTGGTTTTAGTGGGGTCGGGTGGATCACCTCCAGCCGCAACCCCCCTCGAGCCCGAGGGGGTTGCGGCCAAAACAGCGGCCGTGGCGATCGCCCTGCACGCTCAGGAAACGGATCATCATCGCCCTGAAGCTGCGGCCCTCCATGTACAGATCGAGAAGCAAATTCCCGGCTTCCACCTCCAGGTAGACTTCCAGGCGGATCGCCAGCCCCTGGGACTGCTAGGAGCGTCGGGCTCTGGCAAGAGCATGACCCTGCGCTGCATTGCCGGTTTAGAAACACCTACACGGGGACAGATTATTTTGAATGGGCAAGTACTGTTTGATGCCCATCGGCGGATTAATCTCCCTAGCCGCGATCGCAAGGTCGGCCTAGTATTTCAGAACTACGCCCTGTTTCCCCATCTCACGGTGGCCCAAAATATCGCCTTTGGGATGCAGAAGCGATCCCGGCGCTGGCGCTTAGCTGAAGTCGTGAACTATCTTGATCGCATGGGTTTAGCGGGTTTGGGCGATCGCTATCCCTACCAGCTCTCCGGTGGACAACAGCAGCGGGTGGCCCTCGCTCGGGCCCTCGCCATTCAGCCCGATATTTTGCTCCTTGATGAGCCCCTCTCGGCCCTCGATACCCACCTCCGCAGTCAAGTGGAAAAACTGCTAGTCGATGTCCTCTCACAATACCAAGGCGTTACCCTATTCATCACGCACAAGCTAGAGGAAGCCTACCGTCTCTGTCCAAAGCTGGCTGTGCTTTCTGGGGGACAGATTCTTGCCATGGGGCCTAAAGAAGTGATTTTTCGCACTCCACCGACTCTAGCAGTAGCCCAGATCACGGAATGCAAAAACATTACCCGGGCTCGTCCCATCTGTACCTGTTCGATCGAAGCTTTAGATTGGGGCTGCTCTCTAGAGGTTAGCCAGCCGCTACCACCCGACCTACACTACGTCGGCCTACGGGCTCATCATGTCCAAATCCTGCCGACGGCGGAGCTGAGTAATACCTTTCCGGGCTGGCTGGCGGCGATCACTGAAACTCAGCACCGGGTCAGCCTTTATCTCAAACTTCATAGCCCGCCGCGATCGCCCCAGGATTATCATCTCCAAGCCGAAATCTATCGCGAGAAGTGGGAAGCATTGAAAACTCGCCCCTTTCCCTGGAATATTTATCTTAACCCAGCGCGTCTGATGGTAATGTCTCGATAGAACCATCAAGCCAATTGTTATGCTATTGGTAGTGGAAAATACATTTTTTTGATGCAAAATCGAATATCCTGATATCTAGGCTACAAAATTGAATTAGTGACAAGGATTCTATGAAGTACAGTTCTCGTAATGTCTTGAAAGGGACAATCAAATCGTTGGTGGTAGGTGCCGTCAATGCAGAAGTTATTATCGAAGTTGCTCCTGGAGTTGAAGTAGTCTCAGTGATCACTAAAGCCTCGAGCGACCGCCTCGAGTTGGCGGTCGGAAAAGAAGTCTCTGCCCTCGTCAAAGCCTCCAATATCATCTTGGCAGTGGAGTAGGGTTCTAAGGTCGGTCATGAGTAGTGCAGATATTGGCATGGGCTAGGAGCCCTGACGCCCCGACACAACAGTTAAAACCCTGAAAATTCATAGGCTGGGTTGATGGTAAGAAACCCAGCATTCCCTTTGCCATTCTTGGGTTTCGCGGGGCTTAACAACGTTTCTCTCGCACGTGAGTTACACCAGTGCATCCTAGTGATGCTAGTGCTGCTTCTAAGCCCTTATCTCCCTGCCTCTTTTCCTGGCGCGAGAGGGAGAGCCAGAAGCCCCTCCCTTGATAAAAGAGGGGCTTTTAAGTTCATCGCCCTCGATGGAAGCTCACTACAACTCAACCTAGGATTGAGAGGGATCCTAACCAAATTCTTCTCAGCCAAGCTATCGATAGAGTCGAGCGCTGGCCCTAGGCTTAGACTGGCGACTTAGAACAGCAGTCTCCGTGCCGAGAACCGGCCTCAGGCCCTCCGTTCATAGCCTCTACGAAGGTGGGAGTCCGTGCTACACTGATGCTGACCACGCTGGGTGGGATAAAGCCGAGCTAGCAGCCAACATTCCTTAACGCTGCCTTAATCGCCAAGTTGGACGATGGACTGGATTGCAGACATAGTCGATTTTGCTAAGCCCCTATGACTCGCCTCTACAGCCTCTTTCTCAGCGGCGGGCCCGTAATGTGGCCCCTTTTGGCTTTATCGGTTCTCACCCTGACCAATGCGCTAGACCGTGCCTGGTTCTGGATTCGTCTGCTGTCGCAGGAGGACAAGATTGTTCACGATGTCTTGGATGCGGCGCGCTATGACCTCGCGAAAGCGCAAGAGATCGCAGAGTTTGCGGCCTTTTTGCCCATCGGGCGCTTTCTCCTCGCGCCGCTGCAACTGAAGCAGCCCCCGCCCGAGACCTTCCGGCTGGCGATGGAAGCAGCGGCAGATAAGGAGTTTGTTAAAATGCGGAAAGGGGATAAGTTCTTGGAAACCGTGGTGGCAGTGGCTCCCTTGCTGGGACTGTTGGGAACCGTGACGGGTCTCATCACCACCTTCAACAACCTCAATATTGGTGGCGGCGGCACGAGTGCTGAAGCCTCCCAGGCTGCGGCGGGGATCGGGGAAGCCTTGATCACGACAGCAGCGGGGATGATGGTGGCGATTGGTGCGCTGCTGGTGTTCCGCACACTGGTGACGTTGCAATCGCGACAGATTGACTATTTCTCAGAGGTTGGCAGCGAGCTGGAACTGATCTATCGCCAAATCTGGTATGAGCCAGCCCTAGAGCATCCCCCGGCCTCACTCCCGCCAGCAACTTCGCGCTTCACGGAGCAGCCGGCCGGGTCGCAGGCGGCGTCGTATTGACGATAGGGGCTCCCCCAGCGTGATGCCCCAAAAGCTGTGTCGCTGTCCCGCAGCACCTGTCCTGTAGCACAATGTTCGCACCCTAACCGTTGCTGAGGGTGGACCCGCTGCGAGAAGTTCCTGTGCGTTTATAGCCTCCAAGCCCCTGCTCCCAAGGCTGGGAGTAGGGGAGCTAGAAGTCCCGCTCCCAAGCTTAGGAGCGGGATTGGGCGGGAAGGGCTGCTAAACCGAGAATCCCTGCTTGCACAGCTTCGCAGTTTGTAATGGCTTGGCTAGGGCTTTGGTGTGAGGATAGAGGGAGAGCCGTGGCGACGGCCGACGGCCTGGAATGCGATCGCTAGCCGGAGGATTCAGGAGATGAGCCAGCAGAAGTTTTTAGTCGCCCTTGATGGGTCGGAGCAGCAAGAAGCCGTCTTCACTACGGCCCTCCAGCTTGCCCAGCACCAGGCCGCTAGCTTGGACCTCTTTCACTGCCTGCCGTTTGACGCGCAGGATCTGACGGTGGGTTCCTATAGTGACCTCTATGGGCAGGATTTGGTCAACTTTTCGCGCTCGCTTCAGGACCAGATCGAGCAACAGCAGGCAAAAACTTGCCAGTGGCTGGCAGCCTATAGCGATCGCGCCCAGCAGGCCGGGGTCGAGGCGGCTTGGGACTGGAAAATTGGTGAGCCGAGTCAGGGCCTCCTGGAGGCAGCTCGCCGCTGCTCTCCTGACCTGATCGTGATGGGACGGCGGGGCCGTGTGGGTTTGGCCGAGCTGCTCTTGGGCAGTGTGAGCAACTACATCGTTCACCGGGCTCGCTGCTCCGTTTTGGTCGTCCAGGGGTCCCAGTCTCCCTTGGAGCCGGTGGCGAAGATTTTAGTCGCCCTGGATCGGGCTCCGAGGGCCGAAGCCTTGTTTCAGCAAGCGCTGGCTTTGGCTCAGTCCCAGCCGGCTCGCTTGTTATTCTTCCATTGCCAGCCCGTGGAAGAGCGCCTCGAGTATTTCGGCGAGGTTTATAGTGAGGAGCTGGTGCAGCAGTCTCAGAGCTTCTACCAGGGCCTGGAGACGGCGGGCCGTGAGGACCAGGCTTGGCTTGAGGGCTACAGCCAGCGGGCGATCGCCGTGGGGGTGGAAGCCGCTTGGGAGCTGCGTATCGGTGGGGCGGGCTTCAGTGTTTGCGACTGTGCTCGGGACTGGGGCGCGACCTTGATTCTGATGGGCCGTCGGGGGCGCTCGGGCTGGGATGAATGGTTGCTCGGCAGTACCAGCAACTATGTTATGCACCATGCCCCCTGCGCGACCTGGATTGCCCAGGCCCGCGAGGACGCAAAGCCTACAGTAGCCAGCGGGGTGCTGTGAGCAAAAACAGCTCACTGCGACCCAGGGGCGAGCCCTGCTCCGGCAGCTCAACCCCAATCAAGCCAGCTTTTTTCACCACTAGCTTTTCCGCGGACCGACCCCAGACGAGTTGCTCGGCCCAGATCCCGAGGTCGGGTTGGTGGCCGACTATGGCTACAGGATCGATGGGGTGGTGATCGTGCCACGCCAACCAAGCCGACAGCTCTCCCCCCGGAGCCAAGGGCGCAAACTCCAGCACCTGGGTGGCGACCCCCACAGCTTGGAGAATATCTGCTGTCTGGTAGGCCCGTACTAAGGGGCTGGTCAAGACCAGCTCTAGGCGCAGATCGCAGGCAAGCAGCCGCTCGGCGACCTGGCGGGTCTTCTTCCGGCCGACCTCCGTGAGGGGCCGTTCGGCATCGGTGGCGTAATCCTCGCGCTCACCGGCAAGGCCGTGACGAATTAGGTACAGTCGCATGGCTCCGCCGCTGTCGATTCAGGCTCTGGGGGTGGTTCGGAGGTCCCAGGGGTCTCGGACCCTTGCGGCGATGCCTCGGTCCCCTCGTCCAGTTCTAGGTGCCACATGCCCAGCTCCAGCACCCACTCCTCTGGCCGTTCCGAGGGCAGAGCCGGTGGCGTCAAAGCGAGGGAGCGGGCCAAAAAGCGACAGAGGCGGGCGTAAAACTCCGAGGTATCCACCGGTGGGCTGTAGATCCGAATGGGGCTCCGGAAGGGGTCGGCGTTGTGAAGAGCGGTGGTGGAGCGGGCTGGAACCACGAGTAAGGAGCGGGCGGGGTCGGGGCTCCGCTCGGCGGTGGGTACGGCTTGGGGCGATCGCGAGGCCAGGGGCAGGGCCCGAGGGTCGAGAAGGGAGGAGGAGCTGGCGGCACGAGCCCTCGGGTCGAGGGTGAGCCCCAGATCCAGGGCCAGATCCAAGGCATCACCTGGCGCGGCGAAATAGTCTGGTAATTTACGGCAGATCAGGCGCTCAAAGTCGCCGTTGAAGTGGGGAGTCGGCTGGCCCCGCCGCTGCCAAATCTCCAAAATCTGGGCCACTGAAACCGCTTTGTAGCGACCGAGGTAGAGGGCTTCAATCGCGGCGGCCCGTATCCAGGCCGGTTCATACCGCTCCAGCCATTGGCGGGCGACCTCGGTACAGGGGAGCCGCCCCGTATCGAAGGCATAGTGATCGAGCAGGGCGACCGCTTGGGCGATCACCGACTGCTGGGAAACCGGCTCAGCAGGCATCTCAGGACTCAGCGGCAACAGGGGGGAGTCGGCGGGAGTGTGGTGTAGCCTCACGATGGATTGCGAGCCTCGGGTGGGACAGCAGGGACGGTCGGGGCTAGTTTTCCTCAAGCATATAATATCCGTGGCCGGATCGCGGTGAACCACCGGGAGGAGTCGTTGGGTCAATCCTGAGATTGGTCGCCTCCCCGGGGGAGAAACCGAACCGATGGGGCGGCGATCGCCCCCTGAGGGGGTCAGAATTGCTAGGGTTCCCGGTTGGGGATTAAGGGTATCCCATTTCCCCGGTGTCTATGAGTGGCCACGCCTCCTCTCGGTCTCCGCAACGCCCGCGCGGCTGTCACCAAGCCTGCGCCCACCGCCCCGCTTGCCCCCTGGCCCGCCTCGACCTCCGCGGCCTGCCCCAGCCGATCATCCGCCGTGCCTGCCATACCGCTCACCAGTTGGCCCAGGGGGCAGCCTATCACGGCCTGGGGGGCCGGCGATTCCGCCACGATCGCCAGCAAATTCGGTTCTCCATCGGTCGCCGCTATCGTTTGCTGTGCGATCAACGCGATCAGCAGATCATCCCGCAGCGACTGCTGTCCCACGAGGCTTACAACGCGATTGCCCGCAATACTCACCGCTGAGGGCGATCGCCACCGCTCCGGGTAGGATGGCAACAGTGAAATCTTGATGGTGATGCCCGCATCTTCCCCGCGCCTCTGGGACCTCGACTTCCAGCCCTTAGTGGTCGATGGAACCATTGCCCCGCACCTCCGGGGCAAAATTGGCCTCTACGCGATTTTCGACGCGGCCCAGGCCCTGCAATTGGTGGCCTACTCCCGCGATGTCGCCCTCAGTCTGACCCAGCACCTCGTGCGTCAGCCCCAGGCCTGTCACTGGCTTAAGGTGCATTGCCTCGAGCGGCCCAGTCGCTCCGTCCTCGAGCAGCTCCAGGCCGACTGGCTGGCGGAATCTGGCGGCCTGCCCCCCGGCCATGGGGCCCAGGCCGCGGCCTGGCGCGATCCCATCGATGTCAAGCCAGCGATGACCGCCGAGGAGCAGGCCCGCTACGCGGCCAGTGATGACCTCGAGCGGGGCAAACTCCTGAAGGCGATCGCCCGACGGGTGGAGGCAGAACGGGTGCAGGCCCTGCGATCGCGCGGGGTCACGATGGAATTGCGCTTTAACCCAAAGCTCAAGGAGCAAGGCCTCCTCGATCTGAAACTCTAACGCTGTGATGACAAGCCCCCACTTTCTCGACGCCGTTTACCAAGGCCAAAACCACGGCTGGCGCTACCTGCTCAGCCTGCTCCTAGTGCTCGGTACTTGGTTCGGCAGCTCCCTGGGCGTGATCCTGGTGCTCGCCCTGGCCGCTATCCTCGGCTTCGTCCCTGAGAGCCTCTGGCAGGAGTTGATGGGGGAGAGCCAGAGCCAGAGCCAGGGTCCCTCGCTCCTGTTGTTTGTCGCGACCAACCTGGGGTTTGGGCTCACCCTGCTAGCCCTCTGGCTCGCGGTCACTCGCATTCACCAGCGGCCGTTCCGATCGCTGATTCGGGCCCGGCCCCCACTCCGGTGGCGGCGCGTCGCCCTCGGCGGCGGCCTCTGGGTGCTGCTCCTCAGTGGCTTGAACCTGGGGAGCCTCCTCCTGCATCCGGGCAGCTATCAGTTCCAGTTCCACCCCGGCCAGTGGCTCCCCTTTGTCCTGGTCGCCCTGATCCTGACCCCGATCCAGACCTCGGCGGAAGAATTGTTCATCCGGGGCTACTTGCTCCAAGGGTTCAGCCTCTGCACCCGCCAGCGCTGGCTCTTGATCCTGGCCTCGAGCTTGGTGTTTCTGGTTCCCCACCTCGGCAATCCGGAGATGGGCCGCAGCGGGGTCTTGATGGCCCTGAGCTACTTCAGCCTGGGGGTTTTCTTGAGCCTGATCACCCTCCGGGATCACGGCCTGGAGCTGGCCCTCGGGGTTCATGCAGGCAATAACTTGGCGATCGTCGCCTTGTTCAACACCCGAGACTCGGCCTTGCCGTCGCCGGCCCTGGTCCTCAGTGACAGCGCCGATCCGCTCTGGGGACTGGTCGCGCTGCTGGTCCTGACGGTCTTGTTTTATGGAATTGTATTCATCCGCCCGCACCGTTCTCTAGACTGAGAGAAACTGCCCTGCGCCTACCATGCTCACCATTCTCAATCCGGCTACGGAGGCTATCCTGGCCCAGCTCTCGGAAGATAATGCGGAGGCGATCGCCACGAAGGCGGCCCGGGCCCGGGCCGCCCAGCCCCTATGGGCCGCAACACCGCTGGCAACCCGAGGTCAGATCGTGGCCCGCTTCCGGGAGCAGCTCCTCCAGCAAACGGACAGCCTCGCTCGCACCTTGACGGCGGAAACCGGGAAGCCGATTACCCAGGCCCGGGCGGAAATTCAGGCGACGGGCGATCGCCTCCAGTTCTTCCTGGCCCACGCTGAGGCGGCCTTGGCCCCGGCAACGGTCTGGTCCGAGCCCGGCCTTGAGGAGCAGATTGAGCTGGAGCCCCTAGGGACGATCGCTAACATTTCGGCCTGGAATTATCCCTACTTTGTCGGCACGAATGTCTTTGTACCGGCCCTGTTAGCGGGAAATGCCGTGCTCTACAAGCCGTCGGAGTTTGCCACCCTCACGGGACGGGCGATCGCCTACGCCTGGCAAGAAGCGGGGCTGCCGCCGGATCTCTTCCAACTGGTCATCGGCGGCGGTGCGGTCGGGGCGATGCTCCTGGAGCAACAGCCCCTCCACGGTGTTTTTTTCACTGGCTCCTATGCCACGGGCTGCCACGTGGCCATCGCCGCCGCCAAGCAACTGATGAAGGTGCAACTGGAGCTGGGGGGCAAAGATCCGGTCTATGTCTGCGATGACATCACGGACATCGCCACGGCGGCCGCCAGTGTCGCTGAGGGAGCTTTCTACAACACGGGCCAGAGCTGTTGCGCGGTCGAGCGCATCTACGTCCACCAGCGCATCTATGAACCCTTCCTCGAGGCCTTCCTCGCAACGGTTCAGCGCCTCAAGCTGGGCAACCCGATGCAGGAGAGCACCGATCTCGGTCCCCTGACGCGGGCGGCTCAGCGGGCTGTCCTGGAGCAGCAGGTGCGTCAGGCGGTGGAGCGAGGGGCGCGGCTCCTTTGGGGTGGGCGCTCGGTGCCGGGAGCGGGTTACTTCTTTGAGCCGACGGTGTTGGCCCAGGTAGACCACTCGATGGTGGTGATGCGGGAGGAGAGCTTTGGCCCGGTCATTGGCCTGCAAGCCGTCGCGACCGATGCGGAGGCGGTGCGGCTGATGGCTGATACGCCCTACGGGTTGACGGCGGGGGTCTACACGCCCGACCGCGATCGCGCCGCGACGATCCTGCGCTCCCTCAAGGTGGGCAGTGCCTACTGGAACTGTTGCGATCGCGCTTCGCCCCGTCTGCCCTGGTCGGGGCGCGGTCACTCCGGCCTGGGATTAACCCTTTCAACCTACGGGATTCAAACCTTCACGCAGCCCAAGGCCTGGCACTGGCGATCGCCCTGAGCTGAGGGCTTCAGCCCCGTCGTGGATTCACGAGCTGCCCCGGCCGCCTTCCGGGCTAGGGTCGCCAGGGATATTGGCGAAAATCGGGCGATCGCTTTTCGAGAAATGCTTGCTTCCCTTCTGCCCCCTCCTCGGTCATGTAGTAGAGCAGCGTCGCGTTGCCAGCCAGCTCCTGCAAACCCGCCTGGCCGTCGCAGTCCGCATTAAAGGCCGCCTTGAGGCAGCGAATCGCGATCGGACTCTTGGCGAGCACTTCCTGACCCCAACGCACCCCTTCCGCTTCTAGTTCGGCCACCGGCACGACACAGTTCACCAGCCCCATCTCCAGAGCCTCAGCAGCACTGTACTGCCGACAGAGGAACCAGATTTCCCGCGCTTTCTTCTGACCCACAATCCGCGCTAGGTAGGAAGCCCCGAAGCCGCCATCAAAGCTGCCCACCTTCGGCCCCGTTTGGCCAAAGATCGCATTGTCGGCCGCGATGGTCAGGTCACAGAGCAGGTGCAGGACATGACCGCCCCCGATCGCATAGCCCGCGACGAGGGCGATCACGACCTTAGGCAGGGAGCGGATTAAGCGCTGGAGATCAAGCACATTGAGGCGCGGCACGCCAGCCTCATCGCGATAGCCCGCCTCTCCCCGCACACTCTGGTCGCCGCCGGCGCAAAAGGCATACTTGCCATCGGTATGGGGGCCAACTCCCGTGAGCAGAACGACGCCGATCTGGCTGTCCTCCCGGGCGTCACAGAAGGCGTCGTAGAGTTCAAACACCGTTTTGGGGCGGAAGGCATTGCGCTTGTGGGGGCGATTGATGGCAATCTTAGCGATGCCATCGATCTTGTGGTAGAGGATATCGTCGTATTCCCGAACCGGCTGCCAGTCGATCGGCATAGAACTAGGGGATCATCACGAGAGACTCTTCTTACCATAGCGTCAGAATGACCCCTGGGCGCTCAAGGCTAGGTAGGGTTACAGGGAATTGCCATGGAGGGTGATACCCCCGGCAAGCGTCTCTCCCTCGTTGGGAGAGTCGTTCGGGGTGAGGGTTGCTGCGCTCACCCGCGAGAGAAACGCGACAAGAAGCAACGGGAAGTATTAATCAATTCTTAAAAAACTTGAGCCCATCGCCAACCCTGAAGCTTGTAAAGAGACAAGAAGAATCTTGGGCAAAGCTTAAAGTTTGGTACTTTGGCTTTGAGGTCATCCCTCTTGGCAGCAATGCCACTATGCGTAACGTCAGGCTTTTGGCTGATTTCAAGGTGGGGATCAAGGTAAATGGCATCCTTACCCAGAGCGATCGCAATTGACATCCTCAAATCAGATTGCCATAATTAATAACAGGTTAAGGATTTTGTGGTCAGGCCATTGATTGGCCAATCGTTGGGTGATCAAGCCTGAAGCCTAAGAGGATTGACCTCCAAGCAAGTGAGTTTAAGAGTACGCCATGAGAGTTATTGAAATTGTTCGCTGCCCCAATTGTGGCAATCCCGCTGAGCGTATCTATCAGAAGCATCAGTGCCTTGTGCAGACAGAGTGCTCCGCGTGCGACTACTTGCTGGTTCATTGCGATCGCACGGGCAACGTGGTTGAGGCCTATGCACCGGGAATTGCCATGGGTCAGAAATGACCGCACGGCTCACGGTTGGATCGTTGCAACCTTGGGGGAGTTGAGCCCAACTCCCCCTGATTCATGGCCTGGTTGTGAATAGTCGTGGGGAACATCCCAGGGGGGCTGCCCTGCGTTGCTGCGGAACAGCTCCCAGCGGGGGCTAAGCAGGACGCACCCTAGGCACGAGGTTGAATAACCAGGGATTCGGCCTGGAATTGCTGTTGCTCATTGAGTCGCCAGCACCCCAGAGCCCCGGGGCGGCCCTGGCACACGCTGAGAATGAGGTAGTAGTAGGCCGGCCAGGCGATCGCCCGGTCAAACTCCGAGGGCTGGGCCGGGTGATCGGGGTGAGAATGGTAGATGCCAATGATAGCCAGGTGGCGATCGCGGGCCGCCTTTTGAGCCCGCAACAGATCTTGGGGTGCAATGCTAAAGTTTTCCCCAGGGCCCCCAGAGCGCGGCAGAGCCTCGATCCCCGCTGCCAACTCGACTGCCACCGTCGCATTCCAGGCATTCGCCGTCGGCCAGACCTCGGCGACGCGGGCCCCGGTTCCTGCGGGGGAACCGAGCAGCAGCCCGCAGCACTCGTGCGGGTAATCCTGGATCGCTTGGGTGTGGATGATCTGGAGTTGGGAGGGTGTCACGTGGAGCATAGGCCGGGAGGGGCTGTGGGGTTTCGCGAGGCTTGACCGATCTGGAAGGGCCGCGATGGGGGGGAGTGCTCACCGCCGGGCGACCACAACAACCCTGGCTCCAGCCAATTTCTCGATACAATTATGAAACTGCACCATCACCCCAGGCAACGCTTGCCATGGCTAGTACCGAACTCGACACGCGACCTGTCCAACCGCCGGAGCCCGATCCTGACGAGCTTCCCGACGATGTGGAAATGTCCCTCTTCGAGCACTTGGAGGAGTTGCGATCGCGCCTCTTTTACTCCCTGATCGCGGCCTTCGTGGCGATTGCTGCCTGTTTCTTCGCTGTGCGGCCCATTGTTGCCCTCCTAGAAGTGCCCGCCCAGGGGGTCAAGTTTCTCCAAATTGCCCCCGGCGAATTTTTTTGGGTCTCCTTCAAGGTCGCTGGTTATAGCGGCCTGATTGTCGCGAGCCCTTTCATCCTCTATCAGGCGATTAGCTTCGTGCTCCCCGGCCTCACGCGGCGCGAGCGGCGCTTGCTGGGGCCGGTGGTGCTGGGGTCGAGCCTCCTGTTCTTCGTCGGTCTCGGGTTTGCTTACCTGGCCCTGATTCCCGCCGCGCTCAACTTCTTCATCCGCTACGGCGCGGATGTTGTTGAACAGGCCTGGTCGATTGAGCGCTATTTTGAATTCATCTTGCTGCTGATGTTTGGCACGGGCTTGGTGTTCCAAGTGCCGGTTTTGCAGCTGATCCTGGCCCAGCTCGGCCTAGTCTCCTCGCGGCAAATGTTGGCAGGCTGGCGCTATGTGATTCTCGGGGCCGCGATCCTGGGAGCCGTGATCACGCCGTCTACGGACCCAGTGACCCAATCGCTCCTAGGGGGGGCGGTGCTGGGGCTTTACTTCGGCGGCGTTGGGGTGGTGAAATTGAGCGGTCGCTGATCGCAGACCGGCGATCCGAGGTGGGCGTCAGACCCTCCTCTATAATGGGGGTCGGAGGGTCAGGGAGGCACGATGGGGCAACTACTCAAGCATCGTTACCTACTGATCAAGGCCCTGGGCTCGGACGCTAGCGGTACTACTGTTTTGGCCGGGGACACGAAGGTTCAAGGCCAACCGCGCCGAGTGGTGAAGCAAATCAAGCTACCGACGACGAACCCCCGGACCTTGGAGGTCAGCTTGGTGTTGCTGCGGAAAAAGGCGGTCAGCCTGCAAGCCCTGAGCGCCCATGCCCAGATTCCGACCATTATTGAGCATTTTCATGAGGGCCAGAGCTTCTACCTGGTCGAGGAATTTGTCGCGGGTCGCTCCCTGAGTTCCCAGTTGCTCCCCGGCCAGCCCTGGGCGATCGCCCCCGTGCTCACGCTGCTCCGGCAGGTTCTGGGGGTGCTGCAATTCATCCACGCGCGGGGCACGATTCACCTCGGTATCAAGCCCGCCAGTCTGATTGAGCGCCAGTCGGATGGGCGCTGGGTATTAACCGGCTTTGGTATCTTCCGCGAAATTGGGGCCCAGGTTCTGCGGGCCCAGGGTCACGCCCCTCAGCCGGCCCCGCCGGAGGTCATTTTCTACCTTGCCCCTGAGCAGGTGATCGGTAAGGCGGAGCTGGGCAGCGACCTCTACGCCCTGGGCCTGATCGCTCTGCAAGCCCTCAGCGGCAAGACTCCCCGAGAGCTCAACCAACTCCGCCAGACGGCTGCGGGCCAGACCCCGCCGGGTTCCTGGTTCAGTTTCCTGGATCTCGATCCGGCCCTGATGGCGCTGCTGAAGCGCTTGGTTCACCCAGATCCCCAGGAGCGCTACCCCAATGCAGCGGCGGCCCTGCAAGCCTTGGCGGCTTGGGAGCAAGAATCACGGCTGTCCGTGCCGGCGGAACCCGCGCGGCCACGGCCCACGACGAAGGGCCAGGCTCCGGCCCTGGCCTCGGATCGCCTCGCGCCAGTGTACCTGCCCCCGTCGTCGCCGGAGCCGGCGGAACTGGCCCTGGCGGCGGCCCCGAGCCCGCCCCCGGCTCCCGAGCCGGCTCCCGCTGAGCCTGCGCCTCCCCGCCCGCGCCGAGGGGGCTTCTGGGTGGGGGGGGTGGCCTTGGGGATCTTGGGTCTGGGGGCGATCGCTGGGGTCGGTCTGGGATTGCCCCAGGCCTTGGTGGGCTACTATTTCTGGCAGCAGGGGGAGGCGGCTGCGAAGCGGGGTGAGTGGGCGATGGCGGTGGCGGCCTACGACCAGGCCCTGACCTGGCAACCCCGCAGCGGCCGGGTCTACTTGGGGCGGGGGGTGGCCCAGCGGGAGCAGGGCGATACCCAGGCCGCTCTGGAGGACTTGACGGCGGCGATTCAGCACAGCCCGGAGCCGGCGATCGCCTATTACCAGCGGGGAAATTTGCGCTTTTTGGTGGGCGATCGCCAAGGGGCCATCGAAGACTACACGGCGGCGATCGCGGCTCGCCCCGACTTCGCCGCCGCCTATGTGAATCGCGGCAATGCCCACGCGGATGGGGGCGATGATCCCCGGGCCTTGGCGGACTACAATCAGGCCGTCGAACTCGAGGACCGCTTAGCCGCCGCTTACTTGAACCGCTGTCTGTCGCGCTCGAACCTGGAGGATCACGAAGGGGCGATCGCTGACTGCAACCGCGCCATCAGCCTGCAACCTACCAGTCCTTTGGCCTATCAGAACCGGGGCTTGGCGCGCCGTCGCCTAGGGGATCTACCGGGAGCCCTGGCGGACTACAACATTGCCATCGAACTCGATCCGGAGGATGCTGATCCTTACTACAATCGCGGCCTGACCCGCCAAGATTTGGGGGATGTGGCCGGGGCGATCGCCGATTTCACCGCTGCCATTGCCCGCAACCCGGACCATGTGCTGGTCTACCACGACCGTGGCTTGGCCCACCGGCGGTTGGGGGAACGGAAGGCGGCGATCGCCGATTTCCAGCAGGCGGCGCAGCGCTGCCTCAGTTCCGGCCGCCTGGGCTGCTATGAAGATGCCCAGTACGAACTGGCCCAACTGGTGACCTCCCCGCAAGAGATTCAAGCCATTCTCAAGGCCATCGGAGAACCCCTCCCGGAGACCACGGCAGACCCCCCCGCCGAGTAAGACCATCGCCAAAAAAGCAGCCGCTACTACGGCTGCTAGTTGCAGACTGAGGACAGAGGTGGACGCTAAACCCTTAGGGAGCTGGGGGGCGATGGAGCCCGTAGTCGGTCAAAACCGTGTCTTGGGCATACCCCAGCATCTGCCGGCGACCACTACCGCGCCTTCGCGATCGCCGGTTGCTGTTGACCTGGGCCATCGCCGCCAGTGTCTCCCCATCGGTCGCGACCTGAAAGGATTCGGGCAGAGTTGAGCCAGGAAGAATGCTAAACCAGAGTAGGCTGGCGAGCAGGGCGGCGGTGTAGGCAGACATAGCGGTTAGGAGAACATCTACTCCTCTCTACGGCTCCCAGGCTGGGCATCAGGACGAGGGCCTGGGCTGACGGACGGATCAAACAGCCAGATCCCTGCGGCGGCCAAAACTTTGTGGGGTTGGGGATTCAGTGCAGCCCGTCTGCGAAAGTCAGCAAGCCGGCAGCCGGTCGCAGATCCTCCAGAATGCACGGTAATTTCCTTCAGTCAAGCAACCCTGCGATCTGGGGGTGGACGAAAAAAAGCGCGGCTCCCCTGAATTGTGAGCGATGGCTCAAAGAGCAGAGGGGGCAAACTTGCCTAACTGAGATGCCCCCGATTCTGGCGAGCCCTTCAGCATCCCGCCCGCCCTCCTCGCCCAGGATTGCAGCCGGCCGGAACGGTGGGCTTAGGGCCGCCGTTCAGGCCGAACAACCCTGAGGGCGAGGGTCTGGGAGGCAGGACTTTGGGAGCGGGAGTTGGAGGAATTGGTATCCGGGGAAGACACAGTAGCCTACAATCCCGAGGGGTTCTCCCGCCCCTTGCCCCCTCGTTTTGTTCCTGCCTCTATGTCCAGCGCCGCCGATCGTCGCGCCGCCACCCTCGCGGCCAGTCGTGAACCCTGCCTTGCCCTCTTGCGGGAGCTGACCCGGGCTTACCAGGCCTTCGCCACCTACTCCGCCCAGCACGTCCGAGAGTTGGGGCTGACCCCGCCTCAATTCGATGTCATTGCCACGCTCGGCAACACGGAAGGTCTGAGCATGGGCGACCTAGCCGAGCGCACCTTAGTCACGAAGGGAACTCTGACGGGCATCGTAGATCGACTCGAGGCGAAGGGCCTCGTGCAGCGTCAGGTTCCCCCCGACAACCGCCGCAGTTTTACCATCGTGCTGACCCCGGCGGGGGTCGAGACCTTTGAGCGGGTCTTCCCAGCCCACATTGCTTACTTGGCCGAGCGCTTCGAGCCCTTGGCGGCGGCGGAGTTGACCCAGATTCAGCAGCATCTCCAGCGGCTACGGCAGTTGTTTTAATCGGCCTGGGTCAAATTGTTTGTATTCAAACAGTTTTTGTGCTAACTTTGAATCATTAAAGTTTGTACTCAAACAATATTGACTCAAAATAATGCCTTCCCTCCCCTCTCTATCTCCCACGGCGCGCCGAACCTCCCCCTCGCGCCTAGCCCTGCCCGCGAGTTTCTTCGCCATCTCGGTCACTCCTTGCCCCGGCCCCAGGCCATCTTGGTGATCTCGGCTCACTGGCAAGCCCGGGTGCTTAGCCTGAGCAGCCGGCCCCAGCAGTATGCGGTTCATGACTTCGGTGGTTTTCCTGAGGCGCTCTATCGTCTCCGCTACGAGCCCCCGGGGGCCCCGGATCTCGCGGTTCAGGTGGCCGGCCTCTTGGAGGCTGCTGGCTTCAGCAGTCGCCTCGAGCCCCTGCTGGGGCTCGACCACGGGGCCTGGGTTCCGCTCCTGCTGGCCTATCCTGAGGCTGAGGTTCCGGTGCTGCAACTGTCCCTGCAACGGGGCGGTGATCCGGCCTGGCACGAGGCTCTGGGCCAGGCGATCGCCCCCCTGCGCCATCAGGGAGTCCTAATCCTCGCCAGCGGCAGTGTGACGCATAACCTAGCTGAACTCAGCCTGGCTCCCTCGCCGCCCCCGGCCTGGGCCCGCCAGTTCAGTGACTGGCTGACGGCCACGATAGAACACGGCGATCGCCCGGCCCTCCGGCACTACCGCCAACTCGCACCCGCTGCCTACCGCAGTCACCCGACGGAAGAGCATCTGCTCCCCCTCTTTGTCGCCCTCGGCGCGGGCGGCCCCGAGGCCCAAAGCCTCACCCTCCACGACAGCTACACTTACCACTCCCTCAGCATGGCGGCCTATGCTTGGGGCGATCGCGCCGACCTAGAGGCCCTCGTCACCCTCCCCGCCTCGGCCTAATTTTCCAATTTTCCAATTTCCAATTCCCCAATTTCCAATTCCCCCAGGAGAATTCCCTATGGCCCTCGGACAACTGGTAGATGGACAATGGCGCTCTGATTGGACGGAGCGCGAAGCTGATGGTTCCTTTCAGCGGATGCCGACGCGGTTCCACCGCACGATTGCCGCTGACGGAACGGGTGACTTTCCGGCAGCCCCGGGTCGCTATCACCTCTATATCTCCTTTGGCTGCCCTTGGGCCCACCGCACGGCGCTGCTTTGGAAGCTGAAGGGCTTAGAAACGGTGATCGGTCTCTCGGTGGTCGATCCGGTCATTTCTCCCCAGGGCTGGGCTTTTGCGGCAACGAAACCCGGCTGTACCCCAGACCCGCTTAACGGTGCTCGCTACCTGAGCGAGGTCTACCTCCGGGCCGACCCCCGCTATACCGGACGTGTCACAGTGCCGGTGCTCTGGGATCAGCAGCAGCAAACAATTGTCAACAATGAATCGCGGCAGATCATCCGCTTCCTGAACAGCGAGTTCAATGCTTGGGCTCGCCGGCCTGACCTCGACTTTTACCCGGTGGCGCTCCGGGAGCAGATTGAGGCGGCTCAAGATGCCATCTATGGGCCGATTAACAATGGCGTCTACCGGGCGGGCTTTGCGGCCTCCCAGGCAGCCTATGAGCGGGCGGTGCAGGAGCTCTTTGGGGCCTTGGATCACTGGGAGACAGTGCTCAGTCAGCAACGCTATCTCTGTGGCGATCGCCCCACCCTCGCGGATTGGTGCTTGTTTACCACCCTCTTCCGCTTTGACCCAGCCTATTACGGCCTGTTCAAGTGCAACCTGCGCCGCTTGGTGGATTATCCCCAGCTCTGGGCCTACTGCCGTGACCTCTACCAGCAGCCAGGGGTGAGCGAGGTCTGCCGTCTGGACCATGTGCAGCAGCTCTACTATGCCGGCTTGCCGGAACTCAACCCTAATGGCATCATTCCCGCCGGCCCGGTGCTGGACTATGGGGAACCGCACGGGCGCGATCGCACCTAGGACCAATTCCTCGCCCTCGTACTCCCAAAAATCGCCCGGCCTCAAGGCTGCTCGCCCTCCGGGAGAGGCCTTGGGGGTGCGGGCGGCTCTAGTAGGGGGATGCTCCCGCCCCGAGGGCAAACAAAGGCGACCAGCGCCTGTTGATAGCCGGCGGCGGCGACCTCCCAAGGATGCTCCAGGCTCACGTAATTAACCCGCGTTTCGGTCTCAAAAAACCCTTGCCGGACCGCTCGCAATTGCTGGGTTTGGCAATTGGTTTCCAGGCGGAAGTAAGCAGCATCTGGGCTCACGAGATCGTAGGTGACGACAGCTCCCTGCCGTGTCAGGCCCCGAATATCCACGTAGGCCGGGTCTGAGAATAACTCCACCTGAGGCATCGCCGTATTGGGAACCGGCTGCCATACGGCCTGTTCCAGCTCCATCGTCTCGCCTTGGGCAAGGGCTAGAGCGAGCAGCAGCGCGCGGAGTAAGTCTAAGTTGGTTCCAGTCATGACCCCCCATGATGGTGTGGTGGGGGTTGCGACCCTAACCGCCCCTGGAGGTTCCGGTGCCGGGGCTCAGTCCCTGGACATAACGTTGCAGCGCGGCCCGTTGTTGCGCGGGTTGCAGCCGTTGCGCCTGGATCAGGGAGTCGAGGCTCAGGCCATTGACCAAGGCTAACAGGATATTCGCCTCCTGTTCGGGATCGAGATCGGCCCGTAGCATCTGGGCCGCCGCCAAAGTCCGCAGTTCTTGCACGACTAGGGCGCGTAACTGAGCGGCCGAGTGCTGATGTTCGTGGAGCAGGGAGGGCTGGCCGACGGCGGCCCCTAAAAAGGCGAGCCAGACTTGCAGCAGTTGGGTTTCCTCGAGGCTTTGGGGGAGAAAGGTGGCCAGCATGGCCACCAAGCGCTCGGGGCCCTGGGCAGATTGGGCGGCGGCCACCATCGCGACCTGGAGATGCTGGGTCACTTGCTGAAGCGCAAAGCGCAATAACTCGGATTTGTCCCGGAAGTGGTGGGTGACAACGCCGGTGGTGCAGCCCAACTCCTGAGCAATGGCGCGCATACTGGTGCGGGCCAAGCCCTCGCGGACAATGACCCGCCAAGCGGCCTCAGAGACTTCGAGACGGCGATCGCGGTCGGTCATGATTTCAGCAGCCAGCCCTGAGTTCAGGAGCGATTCTCTGGGCCATGCTGCCCGGATATCGAGACGAGGTAGTTGGGCTTGAGCCCTGCTGGAGCCGGCCGGCGGGAGCGCTGAAGCGCAACTATGGTGTAATAGGGAACCTTACTCCGGCAAGTCCGTACTGCCCATTAAGTAGGCGTCGCATTCCCTGGCTGCACCGCGCCCTTCCTTAAAAGCCCAGACGACTAGGCTTTGGCCGCGACGGCAATCCCCAGCGGCAAAGACGCCGGGGATCGACGTGGCGTACTGCCCGGCCGGTGTTTGGACGTTGTTGCGGGGGTCACGCTCCAGGCCGAGGGCGTCCAACAACGGTTGCTCGGGGCCGAGGAAGCCCATGGCCAGCAGCACCAATTGCGCCGGACGCACCGTTTCCGTGCCGGGAACGGGTTGGGGAACGAAGCGCCCGGATTCATTTTGCTCCCAGCGCACGCTGACCGTATGGACGGCGGCCACATGGCCGCGATCGTCGCCTTCAAAGCGGGTGGCGCTGGTGAGGTATTCGCGGGGATCGTTACCGAACTCGGCCACCGCTTCCTCTTGCCCGTAGTCGAGGTGATAGGTTTTGGGGTACTCAGGCCAGGGGTTGTCGGCTGCTCGTTCGAGGGGTGGGCGAGGGGCAATCTCCAACTGTGTGACGCTCTGGCACCGGTGGCGGAGGGCTGTGCCTACGCAGTCAGTGCCCGTGTCGCCGCCGCCGATGATGACTACATCTTTGCCCGCCGCGTTGATGAAACTGTCCTTCAGCTCGCCATCGAGTAGGGACTGGGTGTTGCCTGTTAGAAAGTCCATGGCAAAGTGGATGCCTTGGAGATCGCGCCCTGCAATGGGCAGATCGCGGGGACGGGTCGCGCCGGTGCAGAGGACGACGGCATCAAAATCCTTCAGGAGGGTTGCCGCCGGTAAATCCTTGCCCACTTCGACGTTGCAGACAAATTTGACCCCCTCCGCTTCCAGTAAGTCCAAGCGCCGGCCGACAACCTTCTGCTTGTCCAGCTTCATATTGGGGATGCCGTAGGTCAGGAGGCCGCCAGGGCGATCGGCCCGCTCGAAGACTGTCACCCAGTGGCCGGCTTGGTTCAGTTGCGCTGCGGCCGTAAGGCCAGCCGGACCCGAGCCGACGATCGCCACCTGTTTGCCGGTACGCTGGGCGGGGGGTTCGGCGACGATCCAGCCTTCTTGCCAGCCGCGCTCGGCGATCGCGTACTCCAAGCTCTTGATCGTGACGGGCGGATGGGTGATGCCCAGCACGCAAGACCCTTCGCAGGGCGCGGGGCAAACGCGGCCGGTAAACTCGGGGAAGTTATTGGTTTTGTGCAGGCGATCGAGGGCTTCGCGCCAGAGACCGCGATAGACCAGATCGTTCCATTCCGGAATGAGGTTATTGACGGGGCAGCCCGCCGTCATGCCGCCGAGGACGATGCCGGTGTGACAGAAGGGAGTGCCGCAATCCATACAACGCGCGCCCTGAGTCTGGAGCTTGTCTTCTGACAGCGGCAGGTGAATTTCATCCCAATGGCGAAGGCGCTCTCCGGGCAACTGATCAGCGGGCACTTCGCGCTGGTACTCGATAAAGCCGGTTGGTTTTCCCATGGTGTTGCTTCCGTCTGGTTCTGCGATGGTTGGACTAAGGGGTTTGGCTTGAAGAGGCTGACGTTGAGCTTAGGGGCGAGCCGTTTCTGGGGCCCAGGCTAGGCTAGCGCGCTAGCTGCCAGCAATGCGGGCTACGTCGCGGGCATTGGCCTCAAAGGCCGCGGCCATCGCTTCGTCGTGGTTTAGGCCGTCCGCCAGGGCTTGTTCAATGGCTTTAACCACGCGGGCATAATCCCGAGGCATGACCTTGACGAACTGGGGCACGACAGCGCCCCAAGCGGCCAGTAGGCGCTGGCCCTTGGGGCTGTGGGTGTATTGGACGTGGCGCACGACGGCCTGGTGCAGCTCCTCGATGTCCGCCGCGTCGGTGAGCGAGAGCAGGTCTACCATTTGGGTATTGCAGCGGTGGGCGAAATCCCCGGCCTCGTCGAGCACGTAGGCAACGCCGCCGCTCATGCCGGCCGCAAAATTGCGTCCGGTGGGGCCGAGCACGATCACCTGGCCGCCGGTCATGTATTCGCAGCCGTGATCACCGATCGCTTCCACTACAGCCTTCACGCCGGAGTTGCGGACGCAGAACCGCTCGCCGGCCGCGCCGTTGATGTAGGCTTCGCCGCCGGTGGCTCCGTAGAAGGCTACGTTACCGATGAGAATATTGTCCTCGGGGACGAAGCTCGATTCCTTGGGCGGATAGACGATGATCTTGCCGCCGCTCAGGCCCTTGCCCAGGTAGTCGTTGGCGTCCCCTTCCAGCTCCAGGGTGACGCCCCTGGGGACAAACGCGCCGAGGCTCTGACCGGCGCTGCCCTGGAAGTGGAGGTGAACGGTATCGTCCGGCAGGCCCTCCCAGTGGCGCTTGGTGATTTCGTTGCCCAGGATTGTGCCCACGACGCGATTGACGTTGGTAATCGGTAAGGTGGCGCGCACGGGCTCGCCGCGCTCGATCGCCGGTTCACAGAGATCCAGCAGCACGGCTAAATCCAGGGAGCGTTCGAGTCCGTGGTCTTGGGGAATCTGGCAGTAGCGCCCCACTTCGGGGCCGACTTCGGGCTGGTGCAGGATCTTGGTGAGATCGACACCTTTGGCCTTCCAGTGGGCGATCGCCGGTTTGAATTCCAGCACATCCGAGCGTCCCACCATCTCGTTAAAGGTGCGGAAGCCCAGTTGTGCCATCAGTTCCCGGACTTCCTGAGCCAGAAAGAGCATGAAATTCACGACGTGCTCCGGGTCGCCCCGGAAGCTTTGGCGCAGTTCCGGGTTTTGGGTGGCGATGCCCGCTGGGCAGGTGTTCAGGTGGCAAGCCCGCATCATGATGCAGCCCAGAGAAACGAGGGGGGCTGTAGAAAAGCCAAATTCTTCCGCTCCCAGCAGGGCGGCGACGAGGACATCGCGGCCGGTTTTCATCTGACCGTCGGTTTCGATGGTGATGCGGCTGCGGAGGTTGTTCAGCACCAGGGTTTGGTGGGTTTCCGCTAATCCCAGTTCCCAGGGCAAGCCCGCGTGCTTGATCGAGGTTTGTGGCGATGCACCCGTGCCGCCGTCGAAGCCGGAAATCAGCACGACATCAGCGTGGGCTTTGGCGACGCCAGCGGCGATCGTGCCAACCCCCACCTCCGAGACCAACTTGACGCAGATGCGGGCCTCCCGGTTGGCGTTCTTCAGATCGTGGATCAGTTCCGCGAGGTCTTCAATCGAATAAATATCGTGGTGGGGGGGCGGCGAAATCAGACCGACGCCGGGGGTGGAGTGGCGCACTTTTGCCACCCAGGGGTATACCTTGCGGCCGGGAAGTTGACCGCCTTCGCCGGGTTTCGCCCCCTGGGCCATCTTGATCTGGATTTCTTGGGCTTGGGACAGGTAGAGGCTGGTGACGCCGAAGCGACCGGAGGCGACCTGTTTGATGGCGCTGTTTTTAGAATCGCCACGCTCGTTGGTCCAGACGTAGCGCTCGGGATCTTCGCCCCCTTCGCCGGTGTTGGACTTGCCGCCGATGCGGTTCATGGCGATCGCCAGGGCCTCGTGGGCTTCCTGAGAAATGGAGCCGTAGCTCATCGCCCCCGTCTTAAACCGCTTCACAATCGTCGTGACTGGCTCTACCTCCTCCAAGGGCACGGGGGTGCGGGGCTTAAATTCCAGCAAATCCCGCAGGGTAAAGCGCTGCTGGCGGCGATCATTGATTTTGGCTGAATAGTCCTTGTAGATCTCGTAACGGCCGGTGCGAACGGCTTTTTGCAGGGCATGGATCGTTTCTGGCGAGAAGAGGTGGCGCTCGCCATCTTTGCGCCACTGGTACTCGCCGCCCACGGCCAACACACGCCCGCTCGTTTCCCGCTCCGGGAAAGCCTGGCGGTGGCGGAGCAGCGCTTCTTGGGCGATCGCCGCCAAATCCGCCCCTTCAATGCGCGAGGCCGTCCAAGTGAAATACTTGTCCACCAAGGCTTGGTTCAGGCCAATCGCCTCAAAAATTTGGGCGCCGCGATAGCTTTGCAGGGTCGAAATGCCGATTTTGGAGGCAATCTTAATTGTGCCCTTGGTGGCGGCCTTGACGTAGTTCTTGCAGGCCGTCTCAAAGTCCACGCCGACGAGTAAACCTTGGCGCAGGGCACCGGCCAGGGCTTCAAAAGCGACGTAGGGGTTGATCGCCCCGCAGCCATAGCCGATCAGGGTGGCGAAGTGATGGACCTCGCGAGGCTCGCCTGATTCCAGCACCAGGCCGACTTGGGTCCGCTTGCCCGCGCGGATCAGGTGGTGATGGAGACCGGCCACGGCGAGCAGGGCCGGAATCGGCGCATGGTTCCGGTCGGTGCCCCGATCGGACAAAATCAGGATATTGACACCCTGGGCGATCGCCCGATCCGCTTCCCCAAACAACTCGTCCAAGCGCGCCTCCAGGCCTTCAGGACCGGAGTTGGGGTCGAAGAGGATCGGCAGCACGAGGGAGCGAAAATCCCCTTCGGCCACGTGCTTGAGCTTCGCCAGCTCCGCATTACTCAGGATCGGCGTCTTTAAGCCGATCAGGTGACAGCTCGCCGGCTCCGGCTCGAGGAGATTGCGCTCGGAGCCCAGGCTCGTGACGGCGGAGGTGACGATCTCTTCGCGAATCGAGTCGATCGGCGGATTGGTGACTTGGGCAAAGAGTTGCTGGAAGTAGTCGTAGAGCAGCTTGGGGCGCTCGGACAGCACCGCCAGCGGCGTATCCGCGCCCATCGAGCCGATCGCCTCCACGCCATTGCGAGCCATGGGGATCAGCAACAGCCGCAATTCTTCAAACGTATAGTTAAAGGCGATTTGCTGCTGGAGCGCCGTTGCGGGGTCCATGTCGGGCGCGGCTGGCGCGGGCTGGAGTTGTTCGAGCGCAACGGCGTGGCGCTCGAGCCACTCCTGATAGGGCTGTTCTGTAGCGATGCGCTGCTTCAACTCTTCATCGGCTACAATGCGCCCTGCTTGCAAGTCCACCAGGAACATCCGCCCCGGTTCCAAGCGCCCCTTGCGGACGACCCGCTCCGGCGCAATGGGCAGCACCCCAGCCTCCGAAGCCATCACCACCCAGTCATCCTGGGTGACATAGTAACGGGAGGGACGCAGACCATTGCGATCCAGCACGGCCCCGATGCTCGTGCCGTCGGTGAAGGCGATCGAGGCCGGCCCGTCCCAGGGCTCCATGAGGTAGGAATGGTACTCATAAAAGGCCTTTTTCTCGGGGCTCATGGACTCGTGAGCCGTCCAGGGTTCCGGAATCATCATCATGACTGCATGGGGGAGCGATCGCCCCGCCAGCGTCAACAGCTCCAGGGCGTTGTCAAAAATCCCCGAATCGCTGCCGTGAATGTTAAAAACCGGCTGCGCCGTCTGGAGATCATCGCCGAATCGCTCCGACTGGAACAGCGACTGTCGCGCATACATCCAGTTGGTGTTGCCCCGCAGGGTATTCACCTCGCCGTTGTGGGCAATGTAGCGGTAGGGGTGCGATCGCTCCCAACTGGGGAAGGTATTGGTACTGAAGCGGGAGTGAACCAGAGCCAGGGCGCTTTCCAAGTCCGGATCTTGCAAGTCAGGATAGTACAGTCCCACCTGCCACGGGGTCAGCATTCCTTTATAGACCAGAGTGCGCGATGACAAGCTCGTGAAATACCAGTAGGGATCGAGCCCCGCCTCACGAATCGCCCGGTGAGCGCGCTTGCGGATGACATACAGCTTGCGCTCAAAGGCCAGGACATCTGCGAGATCGCGGCTGCGCTGGATGAAAACCTGCTCCAGAAACGGCTCACTCGCCCGGGCCGTCGCGCCCAGGGAAGAATGATCGGTCGGCACATCGCGCCAACCCAAAACCGTCTGCCCAAGCTCGGCAACAATTTTTTCCAACGCCTCGCGACTGCGAGCCCGCACCGCCGAGTCGGGGGATGCGTAGGCCATGCCCACGGCATAGTAGCCTGGTTCGGGCAAGGTGATCCCTGCTTGGGCGGCGGCCTTCTGCATGAAGCGCTCGGGCATTTGTAACAAAATCCCGGCACCGTCGCCCGTATTGGGCTCACAACCGCAAGCGCCGCGATGTTCAAGATTTTTTAAGATGGTCAATCCTTGCTCGACGATCGCGTGGGACTTGCGATCTTTCATGTGAGCAATAAACCCGACGCCACAGGCATCGTGCTCGAATTGCGGATCATAAAGCCCCTGCTTAGACGGCGCTTGATTGCTACTCATACCCAGACTCCAAACCAAAACGTTAGAAATACAACTAAATGCAAGGCTCTCCGAGGCTGCTTGATTCGTAGGCTAACTGGCAAGCAAATTCATTCAAGGCCGGATCATTGACGTTGCCGAGTAACCTAAATCAAGACTTCTATAAAACTCAAAGGAATCGCTTCCTGTCTGGGTACATCTCACTGTGACCGCCACCTGCTTCAGCCACCCTACCAGGGGATGGGGACTTGGGAAAGGCATCTCCAACACTAAGATGCACCTCTATTGCTTCAGTTCTTCCAAGTGTCTAATAAGTCTAGGTAATGAAGCGAGCTCTTAAGGAAAAGATCGGAATTCACGGTAATTTTGGTAAAACCTACTACACAATGCGGCTTGAGTTCGCAGCGTTCATCGCCGTTGCCCTCGTCCCCCGGCCCCTGCTCCTAAGGCTGGGAGCAGGGGAGTTAGAGGTTTATCTCTCAAGTTTAGGAGAAGGATTTAGGGTGAGGGGAGGGAAACTGGGAGGAAGCCTCAAGGTTCGCCCTCTCTCCAAACCTCTCTCCCAGAGGGCGAGAGGCTTCCAGCCTCCGATCCCTCTCTCTTTGGGCTCCTATGGTCGTTTCAAGAAATTTTGAGACACCTCGGAACAGGGTCAAGACCAGAAACAGCGGCTGATTGCAGCTCCCACATCCAGCTCCTCGCCCGGAGGGAGAGGGGAGGTTATTATCTTCCTGTGGGAGAAGAAGGGGTTAGGGGATGTAGACGCGCAGCGGCTTCTCGAAAAGTGGGCTCCGCCGGAGGGTCAGGGCCAATCCATATCATTCTTAATTGAAACAACTATAACTCTTAGGTCAGATCGGGGTGAAACGCTGATTTTTCGTCGGCTGTAATGGTGGAAATTCGTGGGAATTTCCCGAAATAACACAAGAGGGATAAGTACCCACAAGTTGATCGCTGACCTGTTTCCCCAAAATTTCAGGCTTGAGAACCTTGATAGCTCGTTAGCCTTGGCCTGGCGGTCTAATACCAAGTCCGCTTAATCAGCCACACTGGACATTGAAACGCCTCGCACCCATAAAACTGGGTGAAACCTGAGATAAAACCTGGGAGGCGCAGGAGTTACACACAGCGCTGCTCTGTCCGTTCTAAGAGGTCATCTAGGATTTCAAATACCCGGTTAGCTAAGGCTTCATTGAGAATAGGCCAGAGTCGCTCTGCGGGTTGCCTGGGCGGGGATTAATATAAAGTCCGCTTAATCGACCACACTGTGAACTCAGAGCAGGCAGGTCTGAACTGCCTAAAAATCTTGGGTTAATTGGCCTGATATGGGGCAGAAAGGCCAGGTGTAGGCCTTCCGGCAAAACCCCTTGAGAGGGCTTTGGGTGACCGATGCAGTATTGACGCCTTGGGAATGGCGGGCTATGGTGCGGCAAAAGTCCCCAATCAGGGTATTATCCGATGATGGCAGGATAGCACCCGTAATACCGGAGTTATCCCGCAAGCGCAGTTTAATACCTAGTTAGGCTTGTCAGCCGAGCGATCTTGAAGGAGAAACCATGAAAACCAATCCAGTTAGTTGGTTTGAAATCTACGTCTAGGATATGTCGCGCGCAAAAGCTTTTTACGAAGCGGTTTTTCAAGGGGTGCTGACGCCCCTGGAGAATCCTGACTCGAAAGGCTTCCCTGACATGGAGATGTGGGCATTCCCCATGTCGATGGCAGGCCATGGCGCACCTGGCGCGCTGGTGAAAATGCCTGAATGCCCTTCTGGCGGCAGTACCCTTGTGTACTTCACCTGCGATGACTGTGCGATTGAGGCAGCCCGCGCCACATCTAACGGTGGCTCGGTGTTCAAGGAAAAGATGTCGATTGGAGAATACGGCTTCGTCGCGATTGTGTCCGATACGGAGGGTAATCTCATTGGTCTTCATTCAATGCAATAAAGGCCTAGCAAGTGGATTGAGTGGATGCGGAATGGATAAAGTGCCTAAAGTGAAATGCCGGCAGTGCGCCGCTCATCTGAGACGTTAGCGGTCAACACTTTATACAAGCTTACTGTTATTATCTTAGGGGAACCTCGAAAAATAGATTTCCTTAAGAATCTTAGTCCCTGAAACCCTCATTAACTCGTTTCCTATTCTCAACAAAGCCAGTTGATTCTCAATAAACTTGAATTAATCGAGGTGCCCTTAGGAAGCAAGGACTATGCAGACTAACCGGAGCCTTACACCCATGTCGGAACAATTGGCGAGAATCACTGAGCAGCAATGCAAAACAGCTCCAGCAAAGTTTGACGATTTGAAAGCACTTTTCCTGAACTGCACGCTCAACCGCACCCCAGTGTTGTCGCACACAGAAGGTGTTATCCAGATTGCCAAAGCCATCTTTGAGGCTAATGGGGTACAGGTCAAGGTCCTTCGTCCCGTTGATTACGAAATTGCAGCGGGGTTGGGTGTGGATATGTCCCAAACAGATGAATGGGACAGGGATGATTGGCCCCAGATACAAAAAGAGGTTGACGCGACCGATATTTTGGTGCTGTGTACGTCCGTTTGGCTCGGGGAGAAAAGCTCTGTTTGTAACCGAGTACTGGAGCGAATGTATGGGTACACCCACCTTCTCAATGAGAAAGGTCAGTATCGTGACTACGGCAAGGTGGGGGCCACCTTAATCACCGGCAACGAAGATGGAGTTAAGCACTGTGCCATGAACATTCTGTTTTCTCTGTCTCACATCGGCTATACAATTCCTCCCCAGGCTGATGCTGGTTGGCTGGGAGAAGTGGGACCTGGCCCATCGTATTTAGATCCCGGTTCTGGCGGTCCAGAGAATGATTTTACGAATCGAAACACAACCTTCTTGGCTTGGAATTGTATGCACATGGCGAGGTTGTTGAAAGACAATGGGGGCATTCCAGCCCACGGCAATCAACCCGATGTTTGGAACGCTGGATGTAAATCAGACTTCAACAGTCCAGAGCATAAAAGGTAGGTTAACTGGGTGCATCCCAGTTATGCCCATGTCTCTACCAAGCCCTCATCCCCCGGCCGCTTCTCCCCTCGAGAGAAGGGAGCTAGAAGTCCCTAGGCGCGGAGGAACCGCACGAGTTCCTCCAGCTTGTCCCAGGCTGCGCCGCTCTGAAGGATCTCCCGGGCGATCGCCAGCCCCTGGGTGCGATCGCCCCAATCCACCGCCTCCCCTACCTGGAGGGCCAGGGCCGCATTCAGCGCCACCACATCCCGTTGGGCCTGGGTTCCCTGCCCCTGGAGCACCTGCCGCAAAATCTCCCCATTCTCCGCCACATCGCCCCCCCGGAGCGCCGCTAAGGGCGCGGGCGTGAGGCCTAAAGCGCGGGGATCGAGGGCTGTCGGCGTCACGCTGCCCTCAGTCATCATGGCCAGATCCGTCAGATCCCCCAGGCCTGCTTCATCCAACTGCTCCCGTCCGTGGAGCACGATCGCCTTTGGCAGACCCAACTTGCCCAAGGCCGCCGCCACGATCGGCACCAAGGAACTGGCAAAAACCCCCAACACCTGCCCCGTAGGCCGCAGGGGATTGACCAGGGGGCCCAGGAGGTTAAAGACCGTGCGAACCTTCAGGGTCTTGCGGAATGGCACGACTGCTTTCATAGCTGGATGCCAGCCTGGGGCAAACAAGAACGTGATCCCCACCGCCTCTAGGGCAGCACGAATTTGCTCCGGGGGCGCTTGCAGATTGACCCCTAGAGCTTCCAGGACATCGGCCGAGCCGACCTTGCTCGAGGCCGAGCGGTTGCCATGCTTCGCCACGCGCACCCCTGCTGCGGCCACCACAAAAGCTACGGCCGTGGAAATATTGAAGGTCTGGGCGCCATCGCCGCCCGTGCCGCAGGTATCGATGGTCGGCAGAGGGTGGGAGAGGAACTCTGGTTGGAGCGACTGGGCCTGAAGCACCCGTGCCATCCCGGCCAGCTCATCGGCGGAGACCCCCTTGGCCTGGATAGCGGCCAAAATAGCCCCGGTAAGCACTGGGGGAATGCTTTCGCTGAGCCAGCCTTCCATGAGGGCGGCAGCCTGCTCTTGGCTGAGGGATTGCCGATCGAGGAGTTGCTGCAAGAGTTGGGGGCCGTCCACCATGGTCTGATTACACAGTCTGATTACACAAAGGAATTAGGCTTCTTCACCATACTATTCAGCCAGAGGCGCTGTCTAGCGAGCCCCATCGCTCAGGGACGCTACCGGGTCAGGAACGCCCAAGGCTATGAAACTAGCAGACAGCGCCAACGGTAGAAGCGGCACAAGTCAGGCAGGCGATCGCCCCAGGACCCGTTCACTCCAGCGGCTCAGGCGCTCAGGCCACCCTGACGAGGGGCTCGACTAGCGCTTGATCTGCTTCGCCATTTTGCGAAACATATCCATGCTGGTATCGGTGTTGCTGCGACGGGAGGGAGTGGATGAAGAATCGGGCTGTGTCGGCGCGGCACCATTGTTGGCGCTGGTGCTGGGCCCCTCGGGCTGCGTACCATCGTCGATGATTTCCGTGGTCGAAGTCACGCGCTTCTTGATCGAGAAGCCCGGGTTGTCGCGGACCTTGGGAAAGCTGCGCTCGATTTCAAAGGGCCGCCGCATGAACTCAGCATCCCCGAGGGTCTTGGCATCATCGGGGTCTAGAAAGAAGGCGTCCGAGGAACGCTGACGCTTGGGCTCATTAGTCTGCTTGGCTGCTTTGTCCTTATTGCCCCCGAAGAGGCCGCGGATGAATCCGGTCATGGCAAAAGTAAGGATTCGTTACGAATCGTTGCGAAATATTAATCTGATTGTAATCGCTTATGACCCAGCCCGGAAACGATTAAGGGGTGTGTCATACTGCTGCTGGGGGCGGTCCGTGCTGAACCACCGCCCGCACTCAGGGTTCATGGACCTGGAGCTACGACTGCTCAACCCAACAATCCGCTCCCCACGAAAGATCTGGCTGGACATTCTCCATGAGACCGACTCTTGCTGCTTGCCTGCGCCGCTGGGGTAGCTTCCTACTCCTGCTGAGTTGTAGTTTTTGGTTGGCCACCTGCCTGCGGGCTGAACCGGAATTGACAACGGCCCCTTCTGAGTCATCACCGGCCTTGACCCTCTGGTGGAGCAAGGGCTTTTATCCGGCTGAAGACCAGGCCCTGGAACGGGCCGTTGCAGCTTGGTCCGCTCAGAGCCAACAGACCGCTGAGCTACGCTTCATTGATGAGGATGATCTCCTGCAACAGGCAAACCAGGCCTTGGCAGCGGGGACGCCGCCGGACATCCTCTTTTCCGTCAAAGCAGACTTTACCAATACTCCCCGCTGGGCCTGGGACAATCAACTGGCGGATCTGAGCGAGGTGATTGCCCCCGTGGCGGATCGCTACAGCCCCAGCGCCCTGGCGGCGGCGAACTTCTACAACGCCACCACCCAGAGCCGTGCTTACTACGGGGTGCCGATCGAGCAACAGACGCTCCACGCTCACTATTGGCGCGACTTGCTCGCGGAGGCCGGGGTGAGTGAGGCGGCGATCCCCACGACTTGGGAGGCCTTCTGGGACTTCTGGGTGCAGGTCCGCGAGCAACTGGCGGGGGATGTTGGGGCCCTGGGACTCACCCTTTCTCAGCCAGCGGTCGATACCTTCTTTCAGTTTGAACAGTTTCTGGAAGCCTATGATGTGGCAGTGCTGGATGGGGAGGGTCAGCTCCAGGTTGATCAGCCAGCGGTGCGCGATGGCTTGGTGCAGGTGCTGACGTGGCTCCTGGATCGCTACCGTACCGGAGCGATCCCGACGGCGGCGGTGGACTGGCTCGATGCCGACAACAATGCCAGCTTTTTGAACCGCCAAGTGTTGATGACCCTGAACCCCAGCCTCTCGATTCCGGGCTCCCAGCGCGCGGACCCTGAGATTTACCAGGAGCAGATGGCAACGATGGGCCTACCCCAGGAGCCGGATGGGGAGCCGCCCAACTATCTCGTGGGAGTTAAGCAGGCGATCGTCTTTGCCCAAGCGCCGCACCCAGAGGCGGCCCGGGACTTTCTGCGCTTTCTCGTACAGCCGGAGACGCTAGGGGTCTATGTGAAAGGGTCTCAGGGGCGCTGGTTTCCGGTGATGCCGGAGTTGTGGGCTGATCCTTTCTGGAATGATCCGGCCGATCCGCATGTGGTGGCGGGGGTGAAGCAGTTTCGGGCGGGTCAGACACGCCCGTTTTACTCAGTGCTGAATCCGGCTTATGCTCAGGTGCAGGCGGAAAATGTCTGGGGTGAGGCGTTGCAGCGCATGATCGGAGAGGGGGAGACGGCGACTCAGGCGGCGGCTTGGGCGATCGCCCGCATCCAGGCGATCTTCGCCGCTTGGTCCTAGGGGGCTTGCCCGCTCGCTCTCAGCCTCTCTTCAGCAAAGGTGAGTATCGTAACTCCGGGTCGGTCCGCGCTCGTTTTGCGGAACCAGGGCCCTCCCCGGGAGTGTCGGTCGCCCCCGGTCCCTTGGCGAGGTATTTCCGATGACGATCTGGCGCAAGAGTTTGCTCGTGCAACTGGTTGGCTCTTTTTTGCTGCTGGCCCTGGTGATTGTGGCGCTGGTGGGGTACGCGGCCTTTGCTCAGGCAAAAGCGGCCTTGAAGCAGGCGGTGTTTGAGCAGTTGGAAACTCTGGTGGAGCTGAAGGAAGATGAACTCAACCGCTGGCTCTTTGACCAACACCAGACCTTGCGGGCTGTGGCCCAGTTGCCAGCGATCGCCATCCCGAGTGCCACCTTGCTCAATCGCGAGGCCGGGGAGGCAGCCCACCAGCAGGCGCAACAGGCGTTAGCCGCAGCTACCGCTGCCCTCATTGGCCCGCAGCCGGGGTGGAAAGAGCTTTTTCTTCTCTCTCCCAGCAGTCGGGTGCTAGTATCCAGCGACCCTAAGCAGCGCGGTCAATATCAGCCCTTGACCCAGGCCAGCACGATGACAGCGACGGGCCGCACGGCCGCGGCGAATGTGTACCCCGCGCCCGACACCCAGCGGCCCCGCATCACCTTGGCCGTTCCGGTGACGGCGGCCTCGGAGGCGGCCCCGGCCTTTTGGGCGGTTCACCTCGATCTCCAGCGTCTGGATGAGATTGTCGGCCGGCGGGGTAGTAGTGACCTTAGCAGCGACATTTACCTGGTCGGCAACCTCGGGGGCGGCCTCGCCCGTCGCTATCAGTTCGTGCGGGCCAGCCAGTTTGGCGATGCCGAGTTTGCGGCCGGTATCACCAGCCCGGGGATCGAGGCGGCTATGCAAGGACAGGATGGGCGCGGCCTCTACCGCAACTATCGCGGTGTGCCCGTGGTGGGGGTCTACAACTTTTTGCCCCAGCAAGATGTGGCGCTGCTGGCGGAGGAACCCCAAGCGATCGCCTTTGCGCCGGCCCAGCGTCTCGCCCTGTCGAGCCTGGCCATTGGCGGCGGCCTGGCCTGGGTGCTGGCGATCGCCACCGTCAGCCTGGGCCGCCAGATCGTGGGGCCCGTGAAGGCGATCGCCCAGGCGGCGCGGCTCGTGAGCGATCGCTTGCACGCCCGCCGGGTGGAGGATTTGCCCCAAGTTCCCGTCCTAGCCCGCAACGAGCTCGGAATTTTGGCCCAGGCCTTTAACCAAATGATCGGCGAGTTGCAGCTTTCCTATGCCAAGTTGGCCGAGTCTAACCACCGCCTAGAAGCGCGGGTGGCTGAACGAACCCAGGCCCTGGCCGAGAATAATGAGCGCCTTGCCCTCACGCTGCACAATCTCCAGCGGGCCCAGGCCCAATTGGTGCAGACGGAGAAGATGGCTAGCCTGGGGCAACTGGTAGCCGGTGTCGCTCACGAGATCAATAATCCGGTGGGCTTCATCATCGGCAATCTGGAACACCTCCGCAGCTACAGCGAGGCCCTCCTGACCTTTGCCACGGCCTACGCGGCGGACCCCAGTTCGCCCCGCCTCGTGCCGATGGCGGCCGATCTGGAACTGGACTTTGTACGGGAGGATCTACCGGAAGTGATCGCGTCCATCGAGACGGGCGCGACCCGGATTAGCACCATTGTCAATTCGCTGCGTGTGTTCTCGCGGTTGGATGAGGCCGAGGGCAAGGCTGTCGATCTCCAGGCCGGCCTGGAGAGTACCCTGTTGATCCTTCAGCACCAGTTGGGGCCGACGCCGACTCGGGGGGCGATCGCCGTACAGAAGCAGTACGAGACGTTGCCTCGGGTCGAGTGCTATGCGGGTCAGCTCAACCAAGTGTGGCTGAATCTGTTGACCAATGCCCTGGATGCTTTGGAAAGTGCCGTCGCCGTTGGTCAAACTACTAGCCCCTGCCTCACCCTGCGGACTCAGGTCACGATTCCTGGCTGGGTCAGTGTCAGCATTGCCGACAATGGCATCGGCATGACCGCCGAGGTGCGCGATCGCATTTTCGATCCCTTTTTCACGACCAAGCCCGTGGGCAAGGGCACGGGGCTGGGGCTATCCATGAGCTACGCGATCATCGTTGATCGTCACCACGGCCGCCTCTCCTGTCGTTCGACCCCCGGCCAGGGCAGTGAGTTCATCGTTGAGATTCCCACCCAGTTGCGTCAACCCGCATGACCGCTTACCTCTACCTCCACGGCTTTGCCTCTGGCCCCCGCTCGACCAAGGCCCAGGACCTGCGCGATCGCTTCGCCGCCCAGGGCCAGACCCTCCAGGTCCTGGACCTCAACCAGGGGGATTTCACCCACCTCACCCTGAGTCGCCAACTGGCCCAAGCCCAGGCCGCCCTGAGGCCCTTGGAGCCCACCGTAGTCATCGGCTCCAGCTTCGGGGGCCTGACGGCCGCTTGGCTGGCCGAGCGAGCGCCCCAGGTCGTGGGGGTGATCGGCCTGGCCCCGGCCTTCCACTTCCTCGCCTACTGGCAACAGCAGCTCAGCCCGGACCAACGGCAACAGTGGCAGACCCAGGGCCAGAGGCCCGTTTACCACTACGGCGAGCAGCGCTCCCTGCCCCTGGACTATGGCTTCCTGACCGATCTGGCCCAGTATGACGAAGCCTGCTTGCAGCGGCCTGTGCCGACGCGACTCCTCCACGGTCGCCACGATGCCGTGATCCCGCTCCAGGCTGCCCAGGACTACCAGCGCGATCGCCCCTGGGTGGAATTAGTCCCCCTAGACAGCGACCACAGCCTGGGTAATGTCTTGCCGCAACTCTGGCAGGCGATCGCCCAGTTTTGCAACCTGGATGGTGGAGGGGAGGGAGTGGGGAATAGCCCGACTCCCTGATTCACCCCTCCCTCGTCCCTCAGCTCCGCAGGCAACGGCCTAGCCCTGAGTCCTGCTCCCCGGCGACAGGGTGAAAAAGAAGCAACTCCCTTGCCCCACCTGGCTCTTGACCTGGAGTGTACTGCCATGCTGCTGGACGATCTGCTGGCAAATGGCGAGGCCGAGGCCCGTGCCGGCCTGGGCAAAGCGCGCCGGAGTGCCGCACTGCTCAAAGGGTTTGAAAATCCGCTCTAGCTGATCATCGGCAATGCCAACTCCCTGATCTTCCACCTCCAGGTGGACGGCTGGCGGGGGTTGATCCGTCGGCAAGGCCTGGGCCCGCAGCCAGACCGATTGCCCGGGGGGCGAGAACTTGATCGCGTTGTCCAACAAATTGATCGCTACCCGCTCGAGGGCATCGCGATCGCCATAGACCGCTAACCCCGCCGGCACGCTCAGCTCGATCCCGACCTTGTACTGGGCGGCCTGCTCCGCCACCGCGCGCTGGGCGCTAGCCGCCAAGTCCGCCACCGGGAACCATTGCGCGGCGCTCCGGCCCCGACCAAAGCGGAGCCGCTGGTAGCAGAGTAACTGATTGGCCAAGCGGATCAGGCGCTCGGTGTCGAGGCGGGCAAACTCGAGCAGTTGTTGGCCCCGGGGATCAAAGTCCCCCAGCTTGCCGGTGCTGAGCAAATCTAGGGAGGCCTGCATGGTTGTCAGGGGGGTGCGGAGTTCGTGGCTGGCGATCGCCAAAAACTCCTCCTTCTGCTGTTCCGTTTGCTTGCGCTCGGTGATATTTTCCACCACGGCGATCACGGCCGGCTCCTCGGGCCGGGTCGCCGCCGTGAGGGGGGCTAAGGTCAGGCGAATCCAAATCTCGCGGCCATCCAAACGCTGACAGCGCTGCTCCCAGGCCAACGGCGTTGAGGGGGTCGCTGGTCCGGCGACGATGCTTGGCGAACGGGTCAAGCTGGCAAAGTAGTCGGCGCTGGTCTGGGTTTCAGCGTCGGCCAAGAGCTCCGGCAGCCGCTGCGCCGCCAGATCCGCCGCCTCGGCCCCCAAGATGTCGCATAGGGCCGAGTTCACATCCAAGCAATAGCCCCCTGAGTCGCAGGCCGCAAGGCCCACGGGCGCTTGGGTGAACAGGGCCCGGAACCGCTCCTCGAGCTGCCGCACCTCCTGTTCCGCCTGCTCCCGCTCCCGGATCGATCCCTGCAAGCGCTCATTTGTCTGCCGCAGTTCTGCCGTGCGCTCTTCCACCTGAATGGCTAGGCGAGTCTGCATCTCCGCTTGGAGTTGCTCCCAGTGCCGGCGGTCGGTAATGTCCTCAGCCAGGCCCGCAATACGGTAGATCTCCCCTGCCTCATTGCAAACTGGGAAGTTCCGTATGTGCAGCCAGCGCACATCGCCCCCTGGGTGCAGGAGGCGGCACTGAATATTCAGGCTAGCCCGTTGCTCGGGAGCGGCCAGGGCCTGGCGCAGGCGATCGCGATCCTCGGGATGCACAGCCCGTAACCAGGCCTGGGGATCACTGCCCACCGCCTCTAGAGAGTAGCCGGAGATCGTCTCGTAGGCCGGATTGAGATACAGCATTTCCTGAAAATCGACCGTGAAGAGATAGACGATCTCGTGCATATTCTCAGCCACCTGCCGGAAGCGCTCCTCGCTGCTCCGCAGGGCCTGCTCGGCTCGCCGGCGATCGCGTAGTTCGCAGCGCAGTTGTTGCAGCAGGGTGCGATCGCGCAGGGAGGCCACCACCAAAATCGACGCCCCGACCATGGCCGCCAGCAGCCCCCCGATCAGCATCGCCAGCCAGTTCAAATCCGCCAGCTGGCCCTCAATATTCAGCCGAGGAATGACCAAGGCCACAGCCCAATCCACCTGCTCTAGGTGCATATAGGCCACATAGACTACTTCCCCTGCCAGGGTGAAGCGGCCAATAGCCGGCTCCGCCGTCGCCAACATCTGATGAGCTAGGTGGGCAAGCTGTGGATCAGGATCGTCCCGTAAGCTGGGGGCGGGCTGTTCCTCCGTTCCGACCCGCTGGGGATCAGGGTGAATGATCGGGATACCGCGCGAGTTGAGCAAAAACGCATAGCTACCCTCGCCATACTCGAGCTCTTCAATTACCTGCTGCAATAAGTCAACGGGCACGGGGCAGGCGATCACTCCGAGGGGCCGGGAGCCCGTGGCGGCCGGGATCGGGGCCGCAAAGGAGACTTGGAGGATGCCGGTAGAGCGGGAGATGATCGGCTCAGAGACATTGGTTTCCCCCTGCATGGCGCGCTGGAAGAACGGGCGATCGTTCGCATCCCCTTGCTGTCCCTGATTGGTGTAGTAGATGCCCTGTTGATCCAGGAAGGCCAGTAAGTGAAAGTAGGGCAAACGCTGGCGCTCTTGGTCTAAATAGGGCTGGATACGCTCCCAATCGAGCGATCGCGCCGTCGGCGAGTTGGCGATCATTTCCACCTCAGCCCGCCGCTGGCCCAGCCACGCCTCCACGGTCTCCACTTCCCCCCGCACTTCTAGCAAGGCATTCTGAGTCAGGTTGTGAAGAATGATCTCCCGCACCGCCTGGTAGCTGAGGTAGGCCGTGATCCCCACCGCCACCATCGTGCCACCGGCTAAGGCGAGTAAGACGCGCTGATGGGCGTAGGGCAACCAGCGCTGACAGAGGCTTAAAGGACTGAGGTTGCGGAGGCGCTTCGTCAAGGGGAGGTGGATCTTCACGGGCTGGGGAAAACGAGTCGCCGCGCAGCGGGGAACTCCAAGGTCAGGGCCGACCTTCCCACGATAGCGAATTTCGTAGCCAATGTATCTGCGGGGGCGATCGCCCTTAGCGTTAACTCCAGAAGAACTCTGGGGAGCATCCCAGCTTGGCAGCCCTCCCCCTCCATCCCTCTCCCAGCCTTGGGAGAGGAACTGCTAACTCCCCGGCTCTCCGTCTTGGCAGCCGGGGCTGGGGGATGAGGGGCCCACCGTATCCCAAAATTGGGATGCACCCAAACCATTGCAGCCCCTCGAAACCCTGATGAACAGCGAATACATCCGCGAAGTGGAAGCTACTCGCGTGCGCGTGCTCAGCGAAGCCCTGCCCTACATCCAACAGTTTGCCGGTCGTACCATTGTCGTCAAGTACGGCGGGGCGGCCATGCGCGACTCTAGCCTCAAGGATCAGGTGATTCGCGACGTTGTGTTTCTCTCCTGTGTCGGCATCCGGCCCGTGGTCGTCCATGGCGGCGGGCCGGAGATCAATACCTGGCTCGACAAGCTTGGCATTGAACCCCAGTTCAAAGATGGTTTGCGCGTGACCGATGCCGACACGATGGATGTGGTGGAAATGGTGCTGGTGGGCCGGGTTAACAAGGAACTCGTCTCCCTGGTCAATCAGGCCGGGGGAACCGCCGTGGGCCTCTGTGGGAAAGATGGCAACCTGATCCGCGCCCGCCATGTGGGCCAGGAGGGGGTTGGCTTCGTCGGAGAAGTGATGAGCATTGATACCAAAGTGGTGAAGGCCCTGATTGCCAGCGGCTATGTGCCCGTGATCTCCAGCGTCGCCGCCGACGACAGTGGCCAGGCCCACAATATCAACGCGGATACCGTTGCAGGAGAAATTGCCGCCGCCCTAGATGCCGAAAAGTTGATCTTGATGACCGATACGTTGGGGATCTTGCGCGATCGCGACGACCCCAGCACCCTGTTGCCGAAGCTGGACATTCAACAAGCCCGCCAACTGATCGACGCCGGAACCGTAGGCGGGGGCATGATCCCCAAGGTCAACTGCTGTGTGCGCTCCCTGGCCCAAGGCGTCAGTGCCGCCCACATCATCGACGGCCGCATCCCCCACGCCCTGCTCCTGGAGATCTTCACGGACAAGGGGATTGGCTCCATGATCGTCGCCTCAGGGCAGCGCGGTTAGGTGAGGGGAGGGCCGGCGCTACTCCAGCTCCCGGATGCCGCAGGACTCAGGAAGCTGGAGTAGGGGACTAATTCTTGCTAGAGTTCCAGAGGACAGCTACGGAGAGGACGCAAGCACTTTGGGCATCGAGCTACGCAGCTACGTTTTTATAGATAGTCTGCAACCGCAGCACGCGGCCTATATGGGCACGGTTTCGATTGGCTTTTTGCCCCTCCCTGGTGATACCTCCCTCTGGATTGAGATTTCCCCCGGCATTGAGATCAACCGCATCATGGACGTTGCTTTGAAGTCTACGATCGTGCGGCCCGGCGTGCTCATGGTCGAACGTCTCTACGGCGTGCTGGAGATCCACTCCAGCCGCCAGGGGGACACCCGGGCCGCCGGAGAGGCGATCTTGGCAGCCTTGGGGGTCGAGCGTCGTGACTGCCTCCGGCCCCGGGTGATCTCTAGCCAAGTGATCCGCAATATGGACGCGCACCATGTCCAATTGATCAACCGCAGCCGCCGAGGGCAAATGCTGTTGGCGAATCAAACCCTCTACGTTTTTGAGGTCGAGCCGGCGGCCTATGCCGCCCTTGCCGCGAATGAAGCGGAGAAGGCTGCTTCGATCAATATTTTGCAAATCTCCGCCGTGGGCAGCTTTGGCCGGCTCTACCTCGGCGGCGAGGAGCGTGATATTCTGGCGGCCGAGCGGGCGGTGTTGGCGGCGATGGAGAGTGCGGTGGGGCGCGATCGCCACCTCCCGGGTCGCAACGAGTAGCGAACACCCCCGCGCGGCGGGGTGGGGGCAACTCGCTGGCGAAGGGTCCCTCAGCGACAGCCAGGCTTGTGGATGGTCCCGTAGAATTCCCAGGGAGAGAGTTTCCTCGCAAGGGCATCGATACTATGGTCAGCCAGCTCACGCCTACCTTGTCTATTAATGGCGATCGCCTCCTCCGCAGTCTCGAGGACCTCGCCCAAATTGGCGGCCTCCCAGGTGGCGGCGTGCGTCGCCTCGCCTTTAGCTCGGAGGATTGCCAGGCGCGATCGCTCCTCCAGCGCTGGTTTACCGAAGCGGGCCTTGCCACCCGCACGGATGCGGCGGGCAATCTCATCGGCCGCTATCCCGGCCGTAAGGAGGCTGCCCCCTGCTTGGCCACGGGTTCCCACCTCGATACCGTGCCGGCCGGGGGTCGCTACGACGGGGCCTACGGGGTGCTAGCGGGTTTGGAAGTCGCCCGAGTCCTCCAGGAGCAGCAGGTTTCCTTAACCCACCCCTACGAGGTCATCGTTTTCACCGACGAAGAAGGCAGCATGATCGGCAGCAAAGGCCTGGCCGGCCGCGTGGTCAATGACTCTGCCTACTACCAGCGGCCGGACGGCACGGATATTCAAACCTGTCTGCGGCAGGTGGGGGGCAATTGGGACCGGATCGATGAGGCGCGCCGGGCCCCGGGGGCGATCGCCGCCTTTGTAGAATTGCACGTCGAGCAGGGGCCGATCCTCGAAGCCATGCACTGCCCCATCGGCGTGGTGGAAGGCGTTGTCGGCCAGCGGCGCTACCAAATCACCATCGAGGGCAGTGCGAACCACGCTGGGACGACCCCCATGTATCTGCGCCGGGACGCCCTTGTGGCCGCCGCGGAAGTCGTCTTAGCCGTCCACCAGCTCGGCCAGACCCCCGGCCAACAAGTCGCCACCGTGGGTCAACTGGACGTGATCCCCAATGCTCCCAATGTCATCCCCGGTCGGGTGACGATGAGCCTCGACCTGCGAGACCTATCCAGTCGCCATATCGACCGCTTGCTCGAGCAGCTGCGCCACCGGCTCGAGGACCTGGCGCTCCGGACCCAGACGCGCATTCGTCTCCATCGTCGCTTGCACGCTGAGCCAGCCCTCGCCGCGCCTCGAATTCAGCGGGCGATCGCCCAAGTCTGCGACGATCTCCAGCTCTCCTACACCCACCTCCCCAGCCGCGCCAGCCACGATGCCCAAGAACTGGCCCAGATCACCGACATGGGGATGATTTTTGTCCCCAGTGTCGGCGGCCTCAGCCATGCCGAAGCTGAATACACCCGCCCCGAAGACTGCATTCGCGGGGCGAATGTTCTGCTGCACACGTTTCTGGCCCTGGATCGGGACGCTCCAGCCTAGGGGCCCCACTGCCCACTGCCCACTGCCCACTCCTCACTCCTATGCTCGGCCTCGCAACTTTAATCCTCGATACCCCCCTCTTTGCCTTTACCCTCCTGCTCTTGGTTGTGCTGGTCATCCCGCCGATTTTTGAGCAGTTGCGCCTTCCCGGCCTGGTCGGGTTGCTGGTCGCAGGCGTGTGCCTGGGCCCCAACGGCCTCCAGTTGCTCAACCCAGAAGACGACACGATCGAGCTGCTGTCGGATGTCGGCAAGATTTATCTGATGTTCGTGGCCGGGTTGGAGATTGACCTAGCCGACTTTCGGAAGACCCAAAATCGCTCCCTTAGCTTTGGCTTGGCTACGTTTGCCCTCCCGCTGCTCACGGGTCTGGCGGTGGGTCGTTTCGGGGGCTTTGACTGGAATACGTCCGCCCTGATTGGCTCCCTGCTAGCCTCCCATACCCTCTTGGCCTACCCGATTGTGAGCCGCCTCGGTGTCGTGCGGAATGAAGCGGTCACGGTCACGATCGGGGCGACGATTTTCACCGACATTGCCGCCCTCCTCGTGCTGGCGATCTGCGTCCCCATCCATCTAGGGGACTTTTCTCCCGAGGGCCTGGTGCTGCAACTCATCAGCCTCGCGCTCTATGCAGCAGTGGTTCTCTTTGGCTTTGATTGGCTCGGCCGGGAGTATTTTCGGCGCACGGGGGATGAGCAGAGTAACCAATTTCTCTTTGTGCTCGGAGCCGTCTTCCTCGCGAGTCTCGGGGCCCAGGCGATCAATGTTGATAAAATTGTCGGCGCGTTTTTAGCCGGCTTGGCGGTCAATGATGTGGTTGGCCGCGGCCCGGTGGAGGAAAAGGTGGTGTTCGTGGGCAGTGTGCTGTTTATTCCCTTCTTCTTTGTAGGGATGGGCCTGCTGCTCGATGTGCAGGCCTTTGCCCGCACACTCACGCTGGACCTGGGTTTGGTGTTGGGCATTGTGGGCGGCCTGATCCTGGCGAAGTTGGCGGCGGCAGCGGTGATTCGGCTGGTCTACCGCTACAGTCGGAACGAGATGCTCACCATGTGGTCCCTCTCCCTGCCTCAGGTGGCGGCGACGCTGGCGGCGGCCCTGGCTGGCTATCAGGCGGTGAATGCGGCGGGCGATCGCCTGCTCTCCGACAGTGTGTTTAACAGCGTCATTGTGCTCATGCTGATCACGTCGCTGCTGGGGCCTGTCCTCACGGCTCAGTTTGCCCGCCGCCTACCCCGAGGGCCCCAGCCCCTGAGCGAGACGACGCTGGATTGGGACTTGGCCGCGACCAATCTGGGCAACCCCGTCAGCGACACGGTAGAGCCCTTCACAATCGTGGTGTCGGTGCGAAATCCCCTGACCCAGCATTACCTGATTGGCATGGCTGCCCTGCTCGCCCGTCACGAGCTGGGGCGCGTTGTGCCCTTGATCGTCGCTCCAGCCCACGTCCACATGGACGAGCCGCAACTCAATGTGGCCATCGACCACAGCCGTAAGCTGCTCCAGCGCTCAGAAACAGCGGCGAAGGCCTTTGGGGTTCCGGTGCAGCCCCTGCTCCGCATTGATGACGATGTGGCTCAGGGGATCAGCCGCGCGGCCCGGGAGGTGAACGCCAAGCTGGTGGTCATGGGCTGGAGTGATCAGGGGCTGCGGGCGCGGCTCTTTGGCAGCATCATTGACCAGGTGTTTTGGTCTTCCCACTGTCCGGTGGTCGTGATGCGCCTCTTGGAGGAGCCGCTGAAGATTCGGAGGCTTTTGGTCCCCATTAAGATCATCACGCCGACGGCGATTCAGGCTGTTCGCTTTGCCCAATTGTTTGCGAATACGAATGAAGGGGGTCTGACCCTGCTGCATGTGGGCGATCGCCGCACGACCCGCGAGGAAGTGCAGGCCTTTGAAGCCCAGCTCGCGGCGATCATGAGCACCGGCGACCCCCCAATTCCCTACCAGATCGAGACCGTGCTCGAGGACGATGCAGCCCGGGCGATTGTCCAAGTTTCCCGAGATTTTGACATGGTAGTACTCCGCTCCATGCGCCGCCGCACGGCCGGGGGCTTGGCGGTGAGCAATGTGACGACCCAGGCGATCCAGGAAATTACCTGCTCGCTGGTTTTGTTTGGCGAGCCCCACTCTTAAAAGGACTATCACGCTCGCCCTCAGGGAGAAGGGGAGGTCCAAAGCCCCTTGCCCGCCGGGAGAGCGGTTTCGGGTGAGGGCTGGAAGCGCGCTTCTGGAACCCGGATTGTGGTCTGATCGCTTTCCTGGGTTAAGGCATTGCGGAGGAGGTCGAGCAGCCAGGCTTAGGACACCTGTTGATGACCCAGCTTCAGGAAGATGTCCTCGAGGTCGTCGCGCTCGTAGCGGAATTGCACAATCGATACTCCAGCCTGGACCAGGGCCCGCAACAGGTTGCTACTGGCGGCTTCGTCACCGGTGAACGCAACGCGCAGGGCCCTGCCGGACTCGATGGGCTCCCATCCTTGTACTTGGGGACAGTGGCCTAGCTCGACCTCGAGGGCGGCGCGATCGCCCTGGAGAGCCCCAATGATCAGGTAGGGCCGAGCCCAACGCTGGTAAAGCGCCGCCAGGGAGGTGCTCTCAACCAGGCAGCCCAGCTCCATGATCCCGATCGTGGTACAGAGTTCCGCCAGGTCGCTGAGCACATGGGAGGAGATGAGCACGGTCAAGCCGGCCTCCTGAAGCACGCGGATGATTTGGCGGAACTGCTGGCGAGCCAGGGGATCAAGCCCCGACACGGGCTCGTCGAGGAGCAAGATGCTGGGCTCGTGGAGGATGGCGCGGGCGAGGCTGAGCCGCTGCTTCATGCCCCGCGAGAGGGTGGCAATATTGCTGTGGCGCTTGGGACCTAGTTGCACCAGCTCCAGCAGTTCGTAGAGGCGGCGCTGGCGTTGGGGCGATCGCAGGCCGTAGAGCCGGGCGAAGTACTCGAGGTAATTCCAGACGGTTAGATCCTCGTAGAGGGGGTAATCATCGGGCAAGTAGCCGAGCCGCCGCTTGATCTCCCGGTTGGCCTGGCCGGGGCGGAGGCGATCGCCGCCGATGTAGATCTCGCCAGCGCTGGGGGTCTCCACCGTCGCCAGCATTCGGATCAGGGTCGTCTTGCCCGCGCCATTGGGCCCGATTAAGCCGTAGACCTCCCCCGGTCCCACGGTGAATTCCACCTGGTTCACGGCCAGATGGCGGTCAAACTGCTTGGTGAGGCCGTAGGTGGCGATCGCCCAATCTGTTGCTGTCATCCTTAGTTAGCGACCCCCCTCCTGCGGGCTCGTCCTCAGAAATTGCCCCCGCCCCCCCCAGGACTTTCAGGCCCAACCTCAGGGAGCCGCAACCGCCCCAAGGCGGTCATGATGCCGCTAAAGCTTCAACCGCCTGACGGCCGCAGCCGCCCTAGCTTAACGGGGAGGCCCTCGCCCTATTCTTTACTAGCCTGAGCCTCGGCTAATTCCTTGGTCGCTGGAGCCGCCACCAAGTTCAGGGCCTCCAGGGGTGTCTCCTGATCTTGCTCCGCGATCATGCGACTGCACGACCAATTACTCGGCAGTGATGACGGCCAACCCATCCGCAGGGCCTCAGGGCAAACGGCCATAACTGTTAGTTGGCAATCAATGAGTTGAAATCCTTCCCGCTCAACTTGCTTCAAGCTTTGTTTGAGAATTGAATCGTTCTTAAATTCGATGGTCTTGTTGCACTGAATGCAGACCATATGATGGTGATGGTGCGGATAAGGCTGATTCAGCTCGTAGTGCTTGTGCCCTTCTGCCAGCTCCAACTCTCGGAGAATTCCCATCCTTGCCATCAGCTTGACGCTGCGGTAGATGGTGGAGAGGCTGATATTTTCACCCCGCTGATCGAGCAAACCGTGCAACTCTTCAGCGCTCAGGTGGTTGCCTCGAGGTAGGTTTTGGAAGACGTGAAGAATCGTTTCGCGCTGGGGCGTCAGACGCCAGCCACGGGCGTTCAGCTCGGCCTTGAGGGACGATGCCGTGTAGGAGAGCATAATGACGATTGGCAAATTCTACTTAGCCAACATCATAGTTGTCTTTCGCTGTGATTTGCAACAAATATTGTTAATTGAGAATGAATTGCAAGTTGACGGCCGGCTCGCCCGAGACCAAGAGGCCCGAACTGTTAGCAATGGAGAGCTGAGTCCTGGGGGCTGCTGGCAAAGAAGGCGGCAGCCTCGGGCTCGGCGATCGCCGCCTGCACGGCGGCCTCCTCTTCGGCCTGCTCGATCTGGTTTAGCAGGCGGCGGGCTTCGGCATCATTTTGCTGCTGCCGCGCTCGTAAATAGAGCCGCAGCTCCGACAGCAGGTGGTTCGGTAGTTGCATGGACTGACCCTCAGTGATGCTTGCTATTCTAGCGAAGCCCGTGGCCCGTCCGTGCTGGCAACGGGCCTGTAAGCTAGACGGTAAAGGCCTGCTTGGAGTCCTCTGCGATGACCGCGATCGCGCCCCAGTCCTCCCCCGCTTTCCCCCAACCCCTAGCGATTGAGGTTACTCATTGCCGCGAGGTGATCCTACACGCAGCCCAGGGGTTTAGCCATCACCCAGTCCCAACGAAGCCAGGGACCCCCGAGGAGCGCGAAGACCAGGCCCGGCTCATGGCCCTCTTCCGGCGGGAACTGGCCCTGCTTTCCGTGCTGACCGCACGCACGGAACTGCTCATCCAGCGCCAGGGATTGCAACCCCTGGAACCGGAGCGATTCAAGGCGGGCAGCGAGCCGGCGATCGCCTACAACGCTGTGGGCCTCCAATTAGTCGTGCTCTTCAAATACATCCGCGATGCCGTGGCCCACCTCGAACGAGGCAATGCTAAGGGCTCCCTCAAACTCCGAGTTTACGTTGATCGCACCCTGAATAACTACAAATACACCCCGGTGTTCGGCTTCTTGGTGAATCGCTTTCTCGACTTTTACTACGCCGATTCAGCGCCGCTAAAAGTGATTTCTGGCCTAGCCCTGACCACCACCGTTGCCTGCACCCTGATCGCCGTCGGCCTCTTCGGCTCCTCCGCCATCCGGCGCGATACCAGCACCCTAGATGGTCAGATCGCCCAGCTCGAGATCCAGATCGCCGACAGCCGGGCCAACCTGCGCCGCACCACCGGGCTAGAGATCGATGCCCAGGGACGCATTACTGGGACCGTCCCGAATCCAGACTATGCCACGATGGGGCTCGCCAGTGCCGTGGGGGCTCAGGTCCGGGATTTGCGCTCCGCCGACACTCAGGCTGATATTGAGCAGTTACTCGGGGCCAGTACCCAGTTGGTCAGTCTACGGGCCCAGCGTGAGCTTCAGCGAGCTGACGAAAAACTCCTCTTTTTGCTGCTCTTGGTCGCCGCTTCGGGGATGTTGGGCAGTGCCATCAGCATTCTGCTGCGAATCGATGACTTTGACCAGCCAGAAGACCACCACGAACGACCGAGCTATGTCCTGCCTATTTTCATCGGGGCGTTTAAGCCGATTATTGGCCTCTCCTTCGGGCTTCTGTTGTTTGCGATCATGAATTCGGGCATCATTCCGCTGAAAATCGATGAGGATAATGTGCAAGGACGACAGGAAGAGTTTTTCTTTTGTGCGATCGCCTTCACCGTCGGCTTCAGCGAGCGCCTCGCCCGCGACGTGATCAAGAAGGCCGAAACCTTCATCCTCGGCGATGCTGAGCCCCCCTCCCTGCCTCCTGAAGAGCGCAATAACCGCAGTTGAGGCAGCCCGTGGGATACTAAACAGCGGTTTATCCCTGCCTCCCAGCCGCCATGCTCCCGCAACTCCGCCAGCAACTGATCGTCTCCTGCCAAGCGCCGCCCGATTCGCCGCTGCACGCCCCCGCCATGATCGCCGCCCTCGCCCAGGTCGCCGTCAACCACGGGGCAGCCGGCCTGCGCCTCGACTCCCCAACCCACATTGCCGCCGTGCGGCAGGTCCTGCCCGCGACGCCGATCATCGGACTCTGGAAGCAACAACTCCCCGGCAGTGAGGTCTACATTACCCCCCGCTTCAGGGATGCCGCCGCCGTCGCCGCTGCTGGAGCCGACATCATCGCCCTAGATGCGACGCTGCGCCCCCGCCCGGAGGGGGATACCGCCGCCGATCTGATCCGCCGCCTACACCAGGACCTCGGCACGCTCGTCATGGCTGATGTCGATACCTGGGAAAGTGCCCAGGCGGCAGCGGCAGCGGGGGCTGACTTGATTGGTACGACCCTCTACGGCTACACGGCCGCCACCCAGCACTTGCAGCCCCCTGGCTGGGAGTTGTTGGCTCAGTTGGTGTCGGGCTTAGCTGTGCCGGCCATCTGCGAAGGAGGAATCTCTACGCCTGCGATGGCCCGCCAGGCCCTGGAGCAAGGGGCCTATGCGGTGGTCGTTGGCACGGCGATTACCGGAGTGGATCGCTTGGCTCAGGCGTTTCAACAGGCTGTGGCGGCGGCGGTCTAGGTCTGGGGGTGCATCCCCCTGTGGCCTTACGGTTGCCCCCAGCCTCCAAGCTCCCAAGCTTGGTAGCAGGGAAGCGAGAAGTCCCTCTCCCAAGCTTGGGAGAGGGATTGAGGGGGAGGGCGCAGTCGGCCTCGTTGGGCGTTGGCTCCGCTTTAGCCAGCTTGCGGGAGCGCTAAGGGTGCATCTCCCTTTGGAGACTCCCCTTCGCCCTGCCTGGGAGAAGGGGTTGGGGGATGTAGACGCGCAGCGGCTTCTCGCAGAGTGGGCAAACTTGCCTAACCGAGATGCACCCAGCGCTCAAGCACAACTACGGCGATTTTTTGCGCCTGCTCCCGGGTTGGTTGTGGTGGGCAACGTCACCTAGTTGGTTGTGATCTGTACCTGCTGGGGCTGATAATTCGACCCCTGCTTACGAGCGCAGAAGCCAATCTCCACGGTTTGACCTGGCTGTACCACCCGGCCCCAGTCCGGTGGTGTCACGGTGTAGTCACTGCCCTGGCGGTCAAAGCGACCATTCCAGCTCTGATCAATGGTGGCCTGGGCCATGCGGAAGCGGAGCCGCCAGTTTTGGATCGGGCTCGCGCTGGGATTTCGCACCTGGAAGCTGGTGCAGAAGCCGGTCTGCCAGTCAGACTGGATTGTTGTGGCCACTTGTAGGCCGGTTGAGGGAGCCGGAGTGGGTGCAGGTGCGGGGGTGGGTGCAGGCGCGGGAGTGGGTGCGGGAGCGGGGGTGGGTGCAGGCGCGGGAGTGGGCGCGGGAGCGGGGGTGGGTGCGGGTTGCGCGATCGCCGGTCGCCGGCCGGTGAGCAAGGGAGCGAGGAGCGCCTGCTTGTCCGCGTGGAGGTTGCGCCAATCGTCCTGAAGCAGGCCGCCGGTGTCGCTGCTGTTGGGATTCCAGCTCCAGTAGGTGAAGTGCAGGTCCTGGGCGGCGATGAAGTTCACCAAGCGCCGCTGCCAGATACCCTCCTTCGACTGGGCATCCACTTGGCGGCCGCCGAATTCGCCGATCAGAATCGGGGCAATTCCCTGGCGGGCGATGTAGTTGAAGCCGATTTCCCAGCGTTGGTCGAGGTTTTGGGGAAAGTCTGGGGCCGAGAACCAGGGCTGATTGTAGACTCCTGCACCGTATTCGTGGGGGGAGTAGACTAGCTTATTCGCCCGCGACAAGCGCACGGGATAGTTCGCGACGCCCTCCAGGTTGCCGCCCCACCAATGACTGGCGAGGCGCTGGCCGGGGACATTCTTCTCCACGCCTTCGACGACGATCAGCCAGTCCGGATTGACGGCCAGGATGGCATTGCCAGCCCGCTCGGCGGCCAGTCGCCAGTCGGTGGCGCGATCGCCCGTGCCCCAGCTCGCGGCCCCGTGGGGTTCATTTTTCAAGTCCGCGCCGATGACATTGGCTTGGTTGCGGTAGTGCCGGGCGAGCATCGTCCAGGTGTCGATCCAGTCCTGGTCGGTGAAACCGTCGCCGTACCAGAGTTCGGGAATGCGCTGGTCGTTGAGGCGGTGGCAGTCGAGCAGGATCAGCAGGCCGTGGCGGGCGGCCTCTTGGACGACGAGATCCATCACCTGCATGGGGGTTTTGCCGCGTAGCTCCCGGTTGCGGCCGATGTCGAAGTTGACGCCGCTGATCTGGTTAGAGCGCAGGGACTGAATGGAGAAGGGTAGGCGGATGATGTTGTAGCCGTTTTGGGCGATCTGGGCGAGCATCTCGGCATAGTCCCGGACCCAGAGACCGTGGGGAGTGTGGGTCTCGGTTTCGATGCCAAACCAGTTCACACCGCGCAGGAGTACGGGCTGGCTGCGGGCATCCAAGATCTGAGCGCCTCGGGTGCTCAGGGGGAGCGACCAAGCGCTAGGGGCCTGGGCTGGGCTGGGGGCGATCGCGACCCCGAGCGTCGCACTAAAACTCAGTAGGCAGGTTAGGGCAAAAGCAAGCCAGCGATGGCGCCGGGGAAAACGAAACATGATCACAAAGTCTCCTAGTGCAAGAGGGTGGGTGATTGAATCATTCCCCCACGCCGAAATCCCATTTTGAGGCTTTGACGCTGCCCGTCGCCGTAACGTTGCCGACGGCGGGCCGGCTTAGCAACTGTCTCCCAGGTTGGAGGCGGGTCCGGGGGCAGCGGGAGTAGCCCCAGGCTTTTTAAGCAACAGGCGACGCTCTCACCCGGCTTCTTCATCTAGAGACTAGGGTTCCCAAGGGAGCGTGCCCACAAAGAATTGGTGTAAAGCGTGTCCCCAACCTTGGGCGAGGGGTCTCTGGGGGGCCTCTGATCGCAGCTTGGGGAGGCCGGCTTGGGGGTTGCGGGCAACGGGACCCCGGAGCGGCTGCTATCCCCCCCGGGGGGATAGAAGTTTGTGTTATCTTAAAAGGGTGGTTTAAGAATCTTAACAAATCCCTTGCTTGATCATCCCCGGTGGCCAGGGGCTGCGGCGCTGCTGGCTGAGCCCGATACGATTGCCACTCCGAATTCCGCTCGCCAACGCTGGCTCATCTTTGCCGCCGCTTCCTTCCTGGTGTCTGGGCCCGTCTTTTTCCAAGCCCCCCTTGTGCGCGTTTGGCCGACCCTGAGTTTAGCCCTGAGCTTCGCCTGGTTTGCCCTCGCCTACTGGCTCCAGCGCCGACCCGGATGGGCCCTCTGGGGTGACTTGCTGGTGGGTTTTAGCTGGACTTGGCTGGCGGGCTCTCTCTACTGGGGCTGGCTGCGCTGGGAGCCGTTGATTCACCTGCCCGTGGAGGCGATCGCCCTGCCCCTCCTCGCTTGGGGCTCCTACCGCCAGCGCTGGCCCATTGGCAACAGCTTCTACCTCGGCTCCCTGGTGGGAACCGCGATGACAGATCTGTATTTTTACTTAACGGCCCTCATTCCCTACTGGCGGCAGGTGATGCAGGTGGAGCCGGAGATGGCTCCCGTCGTTTTACAGGCGGCCCTGGCCCATATCGAGACGCCTTGGGCGGGATTTTGCGCCCTCTGGCTGGTGGCGGTGCTGCTGTCGGTGGGATTTTGGGCTCTGAAACGCCCGTCGCTTCAGGATTGGGCCTTTGGCGGTGCAGTCCTGAGTACAATCTTGGTAGATGGCCTTTTCTGGCTTGGCCTTTCTCTGTCGTGCTAGGCTGGCTTGTGAGTGCCTAACCCCCCATTGCTGCTGCCGGGATGTCCACGGAACCCGCCCCTTATCTAGTTCTGCGTACTCCAGGTGGCAATCGCTATCTGCCCTTGGTGAGTGGCAGTAATTGGACCTTGGGGCGGGGTGAAGATAATAATTTTGTCATTCCCGATACTTGGATTTCCCGCAGTCATGCCATGGTGCAGGCGACGGATACCGGGGAGTTCTACGTCATTGATTTGGGCAGCCGCAACGGCACGTTTCTCAATGGTCGGCGGGTGAGTGTGCCGGCCTTAATTCGCAATGGCGATCGCATCAGCCTTGGCCAGACGGATCTCGAGCTTCGCGGCCCGGCCCACCCCCGCACGACCCTCAGCGATCGCCGCACCGAGACAGATCCGCCCACCTCGGTCCTCCACGTCCGCCGCCTGATGTCCGTGATGGTGGTGGATATCCGGGATTTCACGGTCTTGACCCGCCAAATGGACGAGCAGCTCCTCTCGACCCTCCTCGGGGACTGGTTTAACCAAGCAGGCAATATCATTCGCGATTCCGGCAGTTGGGTGGACAAGTACATCGGCGATGCGGTGATGTCGATCTGGTTCCACGGCGAGACCGAGATTGCCCGGGAGGAAATTGTGCAGATTTTCCAGGCGATTAGCGACCTGTACAAGATGACCACCGATCTGAGCAACCATTACCCCCTGCCTTTTCCCCTCCGCATCGGCGCTGGCATCAATACCGGCTATGCGATGGTGGGCAATACGGGCAGCGGCGATCGCCCCGATTACACCGCCATCGGTGACACGGTGAATACGGCCTTCCGGCTGGAGTCCTGCACTAAGCAGATCGGCCGCAACATCGCCCTCGGAAAAACCACCTACGACTACCTCGCCACTTGGGGCAGCGCCCAGCAGCGGTTTCAAGAATATGTCGTCCGCCTCAAGGGCTACGATGTGCCCACCGTCGCCTATGCAGCCTCCTTTGAAGACCTCGACTTTTTCCTGCTGGATAAATTTTTGCAGGACCAGTTGCCCTAGGGTTCGTCGTTCAGAGTGCAGGAAATCCTGGCCGACCCTGGTTTCTGAGCCATGAGATTCACGGAACTGCCCAAGGCCGAAATGTACTCCCTGACTGGATTCTGGCTTGAGCTGACGAGGGACCCTAGCCCCGAGGAGCCTCCCAAGATGAGCCGTGGTCCTCGCCAGCTCCTCGGATCGATGAGCGCTTTATGTAGAGCTTTCTAGGCAGCTTTTTTCGATTAAACCACTATATCTGGAGTAAGCTGCGGTAGAATGGCGAGGGAAGGGGTGAATGAAATTTGACGCGGGGTGTTTATACTCCTTCGCTAAGCCCTCACCCCAACCCCTCTCCCAACTTGGGAGAGGGGCTTCTAACTCCCCTGCTCCTAGCTTTGGGAGCAGGGGTCGGGGGATGTAGACGTGCAGCGGCTTCTCGCAGAGTGGGCTCCGTAACGCTGACGGGGGTGGCCCTCTGATTCTTGGGCCAGCGCTCAGCATTCAAGGGAGCCGCGCTTTTTTGGGTCCACCCGTGAGGGAAGCTGAGCCTTGCCAGATTGCCCTTTGGAGGGCAAAATATCAGTACGTTTGTTCGTTGGTGAATCATGGCTCCGTCACTCCGCTCGGATACCCGTGCAGCCCAGCCCAAAGAGATGGCTGCTTTTGCACGCCATGAGACCTTTCACCCGCGCTTTGGTTGGCTCAAGAAAGGGTTTGACCGTGCCAGCCGTGATCCTCAGGTTTTCCGTGCTGAGGATGCGGCCGTGCAGCTCGGCGTTGGGAAAAATATGGTGCGCGCGATTCGCTACTGGTGTACCGCCTTCAAGGTGCTGGCGGAGGATCGTCCGACGGCCTTTGGCCAACAACTGCTGGGTCAGGACGGCTGGGATGCTTATCTTGAAGATCCTGCCTCCCTCTGGTTGCTGCACTGGCAACTGCTGCAAGCCCCCTGCCTAGCAACGACCTGGCATTTTGTCTTCAACGAGTTTCGCGCTGTCGAGTTTACGGAAGACCAGTTGCGAGGTGACTTGGCGAGCTATGCCGAGCGCCTGCCGAGCCGCCCGGCGGCTTCGTCCCTGAAAAAGGATCTCGCTTGCCTGCTACGGATGTACGTACCCCAGCCCCCGGCGCGGAAACGGCCGGAGAGCGAAGAGACCCTAGACTGCCCTTTTGTAGAGTTGGGACTGCTCCAGCGCCTTGGGGATACGCCGCACCTCGCCTTTCGGGTGGGGGCAAAACCGTCGCTGGCTCCGGCCGTGGTGGCCTACGCGAGTCTTCAGCAGTTGGGACGGGGGAGGGGCGGGGCCCGCACGATTCCTGCGAGTCGGCTGCTGTTTGAGCCCGGGAGTCCCGGCCTGGTCTTTCGGTTGAACGAGGCCGCCCTTTGTCAGGCCCTGGAGGCGATCGCCCCGGATTGGCCGGAGCTGGCCCTGATGGAAACAGCCGGTAAGTTGCAGTTGAGCCTCACGACTGACGAGCCCCACCGTCTGGCGGTGGCGATTCTAGAATCTTACTATGCAACCCGCTAGGGAGACTCCATGCACGATTTGTCCCCACCCCCCCTGCTGGGCCCCGCCCCCCTGGCGAATTACTTCACGCTCCAGCGCCGCTACGCCCGGTCGGTGAACCTGGAACGAGACCTGGACCAGGTCCAAGCCCTCGTGGGCTACGTGCCTACGGAGCAGTCGGGGGCGGTGTTGTTGCGGCTCCTATCGGCGACGGCCGCGGCCCGGGGCCCCCGAGCCTGGACCCTGACCGGAACCTACGGCACGGGCAAATCGGCCCTGGCCCACTACCTGGCGGCCTTGGCGGCTCCGGCCACGAGTCCGCTGCGCCAGGTTGCGGAGCAAATTGCGGTCGAGGCCTTTGGCGAGGCCTCCCCGGAGGTGGCGGCGCTCCGGGCGGCGATTCCCCCGGCCGGGTGGCTGCGGGCTGTGGCGGTGGGGCAGCAGGAGCCGATCGGTCAAACCTTGGCTCGGGCTTTGCTGGCGGGGGTGGAGTCTTTCTGGTTGCCCCACGAGCGCCAAGAGATGACGCGGGATATTGTCGATCTGCTGGTGGAGGCGGCTGCTGGGGACGGGCGCAAGGGCGATCGCCAAGTTCTGCAAGCGCTGAAGCGTCTGCCGCGCTTGGCAAAAACCAACCTGCTGATCATCGTGGATGAGTTGGGCAAAAACCTGGAATTTGCCGCCCAAGCCTCTGGGGGCGGTGATCTGTACTTGCTGCAACAGATCGCCGAACTGCGGCAAACCGGTCAGCATCAGGTCTATTTCCTCGGCTTGCTGCACCAGTCCTTTGCGGGCTATGGCGATCGCCTCAATGCTGCTGCCCAGAGTGAGTGGATCAAGGTCCAGGGCCGGTTTGAGGACATCCCCTTTCCGGCGGCCTCGGGCCAGATCTTACGGTTGCTCGGCCAGGCGATCGATCGCCGCCCAGCGGAGCCGCTGCGGGCGGGGATCGCGGCGCGATCGCAACAGTGGGCGGCTGGGCTAAGCGAGGCTGGGGCCCCGGACCCCGGGCAACTGGAGCGGGTCTATCCCCTGCACCCCATCACGGCCCTGGTGTTGCCCTCCCTCTGCACGCGCTATGCCCAAAATGACCGCTCGCTCTTTGCCTTCCTGACCAGCGACGAACCCGGCGGCTTCCAGGACTTCTTACGCACAACCCAGGCCGGTGAGACCCTGCCGACGCTGCAACCCCACCAGCTCTACGACTATTTTGCCAAGGCTGGCTTGGGCTTAACCTCCCGCCTGAACTACCAGCGTTGGCTCGAAGTCCAGGGAATGATCCAGGAAGCTGAAGCGGGCGATCCGGACCCGCTCAAGCTGCTCAAGACGATCGGGGTGCTGAACCTAGCGACCAGCTTGGGGGCCTTGCGGGCAACGCCGCACCTGGTGGCCCTTTCGCTCTGCGATCGCCCGGATGATCCGGCCAAAGAGACCTGGTTAGCCCGAATCCGCGAGCTGCGCGGGCGGGGTATTGTGGCCTACCGGGGGGCGACGGCAGAGCTGCGGCTGTGGCAGGGCTCCGATTTTGATGTCGAAGCGGCGGTGGCCGAGCGGGCGGCCCGGGATCACCGCCCCCTCGCCGAGGCCCTAACCGAGGTGCAGCTCCTGAAACCCCTAGTGGCCCAGCGCCACTACAGCGAGACGGGCAATCTCCGCTATTTTCAGCAACGATACGGTGATGGGCGGCTGGCCTGGGACAAGCTGAGCGCCGCCGGGAGCGATGGCGTGATCGTCTACTGGCTCGATCCGCAGCCCCCCGAGGCCGTGCCCGCTCAGACGGCGGACGGACGGCCGCTGCTGGTCGTGACGACTACAGCCCTAGAGCCCCTGCGTGATGGCGTTCGGGAGCAGCGAGCCTTGGAGCAAATCCAGCGGCACGCTCCGGAGTTGGCTACCGATGGCGTGGCCCGGCGGGAGGTGCGCTACCGGCTGGCGGCGGCGGCGGGCCGGCTCCAGGAGGCCTGGGTCGCGGCCTTTGACTGGTCTGAGGGTCGGAATGCTTGCTGGGCCGTGGGCCAACGGGTCACGGTGCGCTCGGCTAAGGGGTTTCGGGCGCTGCTCTCGACGGTCTGCGATCGCACCTATTCCCACGGCCTGCGCCTGGATAATGAACTGATCAACCGCCGCACGCTGACTGCTCAGGGGGCGAAGGCGCGCCGCTTGCTCCTGGAAGCGATGCTGGCGGCCGCGACCCAACCGCGCTTGGGGCTCCAGGGTTACGGGCCGGAGGTGGCGATGTATGGCTCGCTGCTGGCGGCGTCGGCGATTCACCGCTGTGAGGGCGATCATCCCGCCGGGACGCGGCGCGAACCTTGGGGCTTTTACCCGCCCCCCTCTGATTCCGGGCTAGCCACGGTCTGGCAGGCGATTGAGGCCTTTTGTCTCGGCGCGCGGACAGCCCAGCGCTCCCTAGGGGAACTCTACGAGCACCTGGGCCGGCCCCCCTATGGGGTGAAGCCGGGGGCCTTGCCCGTGCTCCTGGCTGCTGTGCTGCTCTACCGGGCAACGGAGGTTGGCCTTTACAAAGATGGCACGTTTATTCCGGTGCTTGGACCCGAGCATTTTGAGCTGCTCGTGAAGGACCCGGCACGATTTGCGGTGAAGCACTTTGAGCTGGTGGGGCTGCGTTTGAGTGTCTTTAGCGAGCTGGAGGCCATCCTCCGCTCGCCCCAGTCCACAGCACCGCCGGGGATTCGCAATGCCTCGCTGCTGCTGGTGGCGAAGCCGCTGTTTGGCTTTGTCAAGCGGCTGCCTAAGTTTACCCGGCAGACGCGGCGCCTGAGCGATCGCGCCCAAGCAGTTCTCCAGGCCTTGCAGAAGGCCCAGGAGCCGGATGAATTGCTGTTTAGCTCGCTGCCTCAGGCCTGCGGCCTGGCTCCCATCCAGCCCGGCGCCAGCGACGACGCGGAGACGGCCCCCGTGCTGCGATCGCGCCTAGTCGAATCCTTGCAGGAATTGCAGCGGGCCTATGAGCAACTCCTGAGCGACTGCCGCGCCCAGCTCCACACGGCCTTCAGCGTCCGCCAAGGGGAAGGCAAGCTGCGGGAAGATCTGCGGGTGCGAGCCAGCTATCTGGTCGGGCAATGCCTGGAACCGTCCCTGAAGCGGTTTTTGTTGGCAGCGGTGGATGAGGTGGCAACCGATAGCGACTGGCTGGCGGCCTTGGTGATGGTCGTCGCCGATAAGCCCGCCGAGTCCTGGACGGATGCGGATGCGATGCGCTTTGAGCTGACGCTCAGCGATCTGGCCCGACGGTTTAAGAATCTGGAGGCCTTGCAAGCCGCTAATGCTGCCCAGTCCAGCGGCTTTGAGGCGAAGCGGATCACCGTGACGCGGCCCGATGGCAGTGAGGTGACGCGGATGGTCTGGATCGACCGCGAACAGATCGCGATGGTGGAGGGCTGGGTGGATGAGGCGCTGGAGAAATTATCGCTACCGGACGAGCGCGCCCGGCAATGGTTTTTGGCGCAAATTAACGAGCGGCTGCTGGCAGCCGGGGAGGACGAGTTGCAAACAGCGCGGGACGTTCGCCAGCGTCAGGCCCAAGCCCCTAACCCCGTAACGGTTGTGCAGCTCCCCTCCCCCAGCCTCGTCCCCCGGCAGGAGCAGGGAACCTAGAAGCGTACTTGCCTAGCCGGGGTCCGCCCCTTCCCTGTCCCTCGCTAAGGCGAGCGGTGAGCGCTAAGAATCCCTGCTGCTGACCGCCCCCGCACCCTCAGCGCCCCTGGCTTAGATGTGTTTTGGCCAACACCCATCGCCCGGCGGTCTGTGCTTAGATCAGAGGGAGAATGCTGTGCAGTGGTCGCGGTTTGGTGCGCTCGCGTCTTGGGTTCTGGCTCTTCCAAGCCGGCGACTGGCTCCGCTTCCTCAGCCTTCGGCAATTCAGCCCAGCGACGACTCTCGTTGTTAGGGCTGAGGGCTGGTGGAGAATGCTACGTCTCAACCGTTGGCTCTGAGGACTCTTGCTTGTGAAGCTCCTACATCAATTGGGCTGGTCTGGCTTCCTGGGCCTTGCGGTTGCCGGGCTGGTGATCGCGGGTTGCCGCGCTCCCGAAGCGCCTCCGGCGGCCGAAACAGAGGCCTCGCCAACTACAACGGCGAGCCCGGCTGCCGCCATTCCAGACACTGAAATCAAGGCAACCCGGCCCTGGCGGCTGGTCTTTGCGGTGAAAGACCGCCGCGACGCATCGACGGGAACCATCGTCGATCCGAACTGGGAGCGCGCCTGGCAAGGGGCACAACAAGCCGCTGAGGATTTTGGCATTCAAGTCACACTACTGCCCAACCCTTGCCAAACCTGTGTAGAAGACCAGATCCGCGCTATCAACGATCTCGTTGAGCGCGGCGATGTTGATGGTCTGGCAATCGGTGCGGTCGATTCCCTGGCCCTCGTCCCGGTGGTCGAAAAGGCGATCGCGGCTGGCATTCCTGTGATTGCTGTCGATACGCCGCTGAACAGCGATCGCCTCGTTACCACCGTTGGCTTCGACAACTTTGCCGCTGGTCGCGTCCTGGGCGAGTGGATTGCCGCCCAGTTGCCCAGCCGCAGCCAAGTGGCGATCCTCAACGGCCCCCTCGACCACCAAAACGCCATTGAGCGGCGCGATGGCTTCCTGGCCGGGATGCAGCAGAATAATCTTGACATTGTTGCTACCGCCAGCGCCGATTGGGGCACGGAACCGGCTGTGAAGATTGCGGCTGCGTGGTTCGCTCAGCACCCGGACTTGCAAGCGATTGTAGCGGCGAATGATCGCATGGCCCTGGGGGCCGCGCAAGCGGCGGCGGCGGCGGGGCGCAGCGACGTGCTGATCGCGGGCTTTGACGCGCTGGATATTGCCCTCGAGGCGATCGCCGCCGGTCAATTGGCCGCCACGATCGACCAGCGCTCTGACTTGCAGGCGCGGTTAGCCCTGCAATTGCTGATTCGCCATCTCGAAAACCAGGAGCGCTTTCCCAGCTTCTCGGCGCTGCCCGAAATTCCCTTGGTCACGCGCGAGAACGTTGCGACTTACCGCTGAGAAAAAACTGATGAGGCGCGATCGCTGATGACTGCTGCTGATTCGCCGGCTCTGCTGCACCGCTCCCAATCGCTCACCCGACAGCTAGCACGGCGCGGCTTCTGGCTTGCGCTGGTCGCAGCCTTGGGCCTGGGCGGCGCGCTCGCCTTAGGTCTGCGGACGGCTCTGCAAAGCCTTGATCGCCAACTGGCCGAAGTGAGTATGACCGCAGCGACCACCTTCGACCGTTTCCTCCTCAGCTTGCAAAGCGAGTTGATCGCGACAGGCGCGCTGTTACCCAGCAGTCGCCAGCCTGAGGCTGTCCTGCGCCAGTTGATGTCGCGCAACTTGTCGATTTTGGATGCGCTGGTCATCGATCGCCAGGGCCGTGTCGCGCAGCAACAGAGCCGCGTCGGTCGGCCAGCGCTGGCCACCCTGGTCCTCGCCGCTCAACCCAACCAAACCGAAACGCTCCGTCAGCGCGGTGTTTTCGTGAGTTCCGTGCGCTTCGAGCAAGAGCGCCCCTATTTAGAATTGGCCGTGCCGATGGCGGACGAGATCGGTCTGCCAGTGGGTTTCCTCGTTGTGCGCGTGGAACTGACTGAGTTGTGGGAGCAAGCGGTGAACCTGCGCGTGGGCCGCACCGGCTACGTCTACCTTGCGGACCGCTCGGGACAGCTCCTCGCCTATCGCGATCGCGCTCTGCTGGCGGAAGGAACGATGGTGCAAGCCTTGGTCGGGCGGGCGCCCGAGGCGATCGCCCGCGCCGAGATAAGCTGGCAGCGCGGCCTGGCGGGTCCCTGGGCGATCGCCGCCGGCCAGCCCCTCGAAGCGGTGCCCTGGTTCGTGCTCGTCGAGCAACCGGCTGTGGAAGCACTTGTTCCGTTTATCCTGCCGGCGCTGCTGCTCTTGGGCGTACTGCTAGGTATCGCGATCGCGGTCTACAGCACGGTGGACTTCAATCGCCGTCGCGTCGTTCAGCCGCTACAGTCTCTGCGCGAGGCAGCCAATCAGTTGGCGCAGGGGAATTGGCAGCAGGTTGTTGCCAGCGATCGCCCCGACGAGTTGGGCGAACTCGCGGCAACGTTCAACCGCATGGCGGCCCAATTGCGGCACTCATTTGCGGCTCTAGCAGAGGCTAACTCCGAACTTGAGCAGCGTGTTGCTGAACGCACGGCTGAGCTGCACCAGCAGCGTCACTTTCTCCAGCAGATCGTTGATACCGATCCCAACTTGATTTTTGTGCAAGATGCGGCGGGGCGGTTTATCTTCGCCAATCAGGCGATCGCCGACCAATACGGAACCAGCGTTGCCAACCTGTTGGGCAAGACGGAGGCTGAATTAGGCGTTGCCCCCACCGAGGCTGAACAATTTTGGCGCGCCAATCAGGCCGTACTTGCCTCCGGTACAACTCAAATCGTGGAGGAAGCTCTGCCGAGGGCGACCGGCGAGACGCGCTATTACCTGACCATCAAGACCCCGCTCCAGCGCGATGATCTTCCGGAACCTTATTTACTGGGCGTTTCGACGGACATGACAGCTCAGCGCCAGACTGCTGTTGAGTTGGCTGCCGCTAAACAAGCCGCCGACGCCGCCAACCAGGCGAAGAGCGAATTTCTCGCCAACATGAGCCACGAACTGCGAACCCCCCTGAATGGCATCCTGGGCTACGCGCAAATCCTCCGCCGTGCCGAGGACCTCAACCGGCACCGCAAGGGCGTTGAAACGATCCAGCAATCCGGCGAGCACCTGCTGACCCTGATCAACGACGTGCTCGACTTAGCGAAAATCGAAGCCCGCAAGCTCGAGCTGCTGCCGCGCGATTTCCACCTGCCCGCCTTCCTGCTGGGGATCGTGGAAATCATCCGCCTTCGCACCGACCAAAAAGGCCTTGAGTTCAACTACCAGCCCGACCCCAACTTACCGGAAGGCGTCCGCACCGACGACAAACGCCTGCGCCAAGTCCTGCTCAATTTGCTCAGCAACGCCGCGAAATTCACCGAGGAGGGCAGCGTTACGTTTCAGGTGGAAATCCTCGGTCGCGAGGAAGCGGCTGAGGAAACGCTAGTAACCCTGCGCTTCACCGTGCGCGATACCGGCCTTGGCATGAGCGCTGAGCAGTTGACGAAGATTTTCCTGCCCTTCGAGCAAGTGGGCGAGGCGAGGCGGCAATCGGAAGGAACCGGCCTCGGCCTGGCGATCAGCCAGCAGATCGTTGAGATGCTGGGCAGCGAGATCCAGGTCAGTTCGACGCCGGGCGCGGGCAGTACTTTCTGGTTTGTCGCCGCGCTGCCCCTCTCCAACGAGTGGGCGGAGCAGGCGACGAGCAGCGATCGCGGCAAGCTGGTCGGTTACGCGGGCGATCGCCGCACAATCTTGGTCATTGACGACAAGGACGTGAACCGGGCTGTGATTCAGGATTTGCTGGCGTCGCTCGGTTTCACCGTGCTCGAAGCGGAAAATGGCGAGGTCGGGCTAGCGCTGATTGCCAGTCAGGAACCGGATTTGATTATCACGGACTTGGTGATGCCGGTGTTGGATGGCTTTGCCGTGGCGCAGCGGTTGCAGGATTCGCCCTATGCCGCGATTCCCTTGATTGCTTCGAGCGCCAGCGTCTCAGAAGCGGAACAGAGCGAGGCGATCGCCGCTGGCTGCGATGATTTTCTGCCCAAGCCGGTCGAGTTTGACAAGTTGCTGCGCTGCTTGCAGAAGTACCTGGGGTTGGCATGGCGCTATGAAGGGGAAGACTCAGCACCGCTTCCCCTGTCGATGGCGTCTCAACCGTGTGTTTCTCCACCGCTGTCTGAGTTGGTGGTGCTGGAGCAAGCGGCGCGGATTGGCGACATTGCGACGATTGAAGTGGAGGTGGAGCGCTTGCGACGGCTTGACCCGCAGTATCGGGAGTTTTGCGATCGCCTCGGCCAACTCGCGGCTGAGTTTGATGATCGCGGTATCCAGCAGTTGCTCGCGAGGGCCGGTAGCGAGCCAGCATCGGAAGTGTCGGCTCCTTGAGGGGGCGCGATGCGGGCGGTTGTTATCTGGCCAGCTTAGTAATCCCGCTGGATGATGAATCTAGCTAGCGCCCCAGCTTGTTGGGAATATCCTGGCAGCCTCCGGGGATGGTGGCGCGCGTCTTCTCCCCGCCCCAGCAGCAGCAGTAATAGCGTTGTTCCTCACTCAGCCGCTTGACATTGCTGAAGTTTGCTTTTTCCACGACCGCCCCTGTGTAAGCGCCGGTTTGATAGTCGGGCGGGAGTGTGAGGCTGCGGGGGCTGGTGGTTTCGGGAGCACCATAGAAGAGTCGCGCCCCCTTAAGATCGGCCTCGGCGAGATTAGCCTCATAGAGCACCGTGCGGGCCAGATTTGCCTTCACTAGGTCACTGTGGCTCAGATTGGCTCCCACCATATAGGCGTCGCTGAGATCCGTCCAGCGGAGATCGGTTTCCGACAGGTCCGCCCGAGCCAGAATCACCCCCAAGTCGATGACCCGGAGGCCGTTCTCGCGATCTTCCTGGTAGCCACCGACGCCATCGAGAATGGCGCGGCCGAGGAGCCCATCCCGGCGGAGAGGCGTGAGGAGCTTGGACTGGGAGAGGAAGCGGAGGATCTTAGCTTTGCCGGCCGCATCCACGCTACTGAGGATGGCGGCCGTGCGGCCTTCCGCAAAGGCCCGCTCTTGAGGCCAGTCTTCGAGTAAGCCTTCGTCGCTGAGGGCGAGGTCTGAGATGCCCTGGAAGTAGGCATCAATAGTTTGCTGCTGGGTGATGATGTTCTGGCGCATGGTTAGATCCCGAGAGATCACATACTGCTGCCAGGCGACATAGACAGCGATGACGGCGATCGCGATCTGACCCACGGCCCCGACCCACTCAGCCCAGGAGCCAAATTCATCCCACTTGATGCGTGCCAGCCAACGGTTAATCGCCTGGTAGAGCCCCAGCAGCTCCCCCAGGCCCAGCAGAGCTGCCAGCAGGCCCAGCAGGCCCCAGAGCGTTTGGCGTTCCTCGGGGGTGAAGGCCCGCAGCAGCCAGCGCTGCACTCCCGGCAAGACAATGTTCAACGACAGGAGCAGCGCCACCAAGGTCCCGGCCAGGAGCAACCAGGGGGCGTGGAGCAGCCAACCCAGGCCGCCGAGGGCGATCGCCAGGCCCAGCAGCCCCGTGCGGGGCAACTCAGTCAAGCGGCGGCTGTAGTGGGGCTCAGGGATCGTCAAGCTTGGCTTGGGCGGCGATGGCTGCCCCGAAGCTGTCGCCGTGGAGGAATTGGTCTCGGACATAGTTCAGGATTGTAGCGAGTTAACCCAGGATCTGGCAGCCGTAGCATCGGCCTAGAGAACCCTAGGAAAACGTAGAGACGCGACGAATCGCGCCTCTACCAGGGGCTAGTGGTTCCTAGCGGGGGTTGGGTCCCTAGAGGGCCTTCGCCTTCGCCACGATGTTCTCGACCGTGAAGCCGAACTTCTCGAGGGCGACATCACCAGGGGAGGAAGCCCCGAAGGTGTTGACTGTCACTGTGTTGGCTTCGTTACCAACGTAGCGGCCCCAACCGAAGCTGACGCCCGCTTCCACCGCCAGGCGCTTCGTCACTGCCGCCGGCAGCACCGACTCTTGGTAGGCGGCATCCTGCTCCTCGAACAGCTCCCAACTGGGCATCGAGACCACGCGCACCTTCATCCCCTCGGCCCGCAGCTTGTCCGCTGCCTCAGCGCAGAGGTAGAGTTCGCCGCCCGTGCCGATCAGGATCAGGTCCGGCGTCCCCTCGCTGTCCGAGAGTACATAGGCTCCCTTGACGGCGTTTTCAATCGTGGAGCCCGCCAGGTTTGGCAGGCCTTGGCGGGACAGGGCCAAGAGGCTGGGTTGCGGCTTGCCCGTCAAACCCTTTGCCCGCTCCACAGCAACTTTGTAGGCGGCCGAGGTTTCGTTGCCATCGGCTGGGCGCAGGACGATCAGGTCGGGGATCAGTCGCAGGGAGGCGATGTGCTCCACCGGCTGGTGGGTGGGGCCGTCTTCCCCGAGGGCGATGGAGTCATGGGTCATGACCCAGATTACCCCCGCGTGGGACAGGGCCGCGAGGCGGATGGCGTTCCGCATATAGTCGGTGAAGACCAGGAAGGTCGCACCGTAGGGCAGCAGGCCGGTGTTGTGCAGGGCGATGCCATTGCAAATCGCCCCCATACCGTGTTCGCGAACACCGAAGCGCAGGTTACGGTTGGCGTAGCTGCCTTTCTGGAAGTCACCTTCGCCTTTGAGCAGAGTCTTGTTGGAGGGGGCGAGGTCTGCGGAGCCGCCGAAGAGTTCCGGCAGGACGCTGGCGATCGCATTCAAGCAGGCCCCCGACTGGTTCCGGGTGGCATCCTTCTTGCTTTCCGGCGTGTAGGTGGGCAGGCATTGGTCCCAGTTGGGGGGCAGTTGACCGCTGGTGATGCGCTCAAACTGAGCCGCCTCCGCCGGGTACTTGGTCTTGTAGGTCGCGAAAGTCTGATTCCACTCCGCCTCATAGCTAGCGCCGCGGGCCACGGCCTTGCGGAAGTGGGCCAAGGCCTCCTCTGGCACTACAAAGGGCTCATAGCTCCAGCCCAGGTGCTCCCGAGTCGCCGCTACCTCCGCATCGCCCAGGGCTGCGCCGTGAACGTCGTGGCTGTTGGCTTTGTTGGGGGACCCGAAGCCGATCGTGGTCGTGACTTTGATCAGCGAAGGCTTGTCGGTGACTGCCTTGGCCGCTTCGATGGCTTGGTGAATGGCCTCTAGATCGGTGTTGCCGTTCTCCACGTGCTGCACGTGCCAGCCGTAGGCCTCAAAGCGCTTGCCCACATCTTCCGTGAAGGACAGATCCGTATGGCCGTCGATGGAAATGTGGTTGTCATCGTAGAGGGCGATCAATTTACCCAGGCCCAAGTGACCGGCTAGGGAGCAGGCTTCGCCAGAGATCCCTTCCATGTTGCAGCCATCACCGAGGATGACATAGGTGTAGTGATCGATGATGGTGGCTTCCGGCTTGTTGAACATCGCCCCCAAGTGGGCTTCCGCCATCGCCAGACCAACGCCATTGGCGATCCCCTGACCCAGGGGGCCCGTGGTCACTTCCACACCGTCGGTCACGAAGTTTTCCGGGTGGCCGGGGGTTTTTGATTCCCACTGGCGAAATTGCTTAATGTCATCCATCGAGACGCTATCGTAGCCCGTTAGGTGCAGCAGGGCGTACTGCAACATACAGCCGTGGCCAGCCGAGAGGACGAAGCGATCGCGATTCAACCATTGGGGATTTTTCGGGTTGAAGCGCAGGAAGCGATCCCAGAGCACGAAGGCCATCGGTGCTGCTCCCATCGGCAGCCCGGGGTGGCCGGAGTTGGCTTTTTGGACCGCATCAATGGCGAGGAAACGAATGGAGTTAATACAAAGTTCTTCCAGGGATTGGCTAGCAACGACCATATCGGCTTATCTAAGAGAATGAACGACAAAATTGGCCCACAAGCGGCAGGAGCCCTCAGGCTCGGTCCGAGGAATTGACCCCAATTTTCACCCCTTATCATCCCACTGATGGGGATCACTGCAAAGGGGGGCAGAAAAGAGCGGGTGGACGAAAAAAAGCGCGGCTCCCCGGAATTTTGAGCGATTGCTCAAGGAGCAGAGGGTCGCCCTCTAGGCCCCCTCTGCAAGAAGAAGCCGCTGCGCGTCTACGTCCCCCGGTCCCTGCTCCCAAAGCTGGGAGCAGGGGAGCTAGAAGCCCCTCTCCCAACTTGGGAGAGGGGTTGGGGTGAGGGCTTAGCGAAGGAGTCCCAACATCCCGCGCAAAATTTCGTTCACCCGAAAAGAGCGGCGCGGCTAGAAATTCGGCGGCGCTTGGCGCACAAAGGCGAGGTGAGGGCGCACCAGGCCGCTGGTTTGGCTGATCCAGGCGAGGCCTTCGTGGGTGCCGACCCAAACCTTGTTGCCCGTGTCGGGGGAAATCGCGAGCACATGGCTCGCCGGCAGTCCAGGAATTTGGCCGAGAATCGCGCCACTGTCTGGCTGCACATTGTAGAGGCCATCTTCCGTACCGACCCAAACCCGCCCATCGGCGGCAAAGCGAATCGCCGTCACGCTCTTGCCGCGAAAGGTATTGACCGAGCGCGTAATACGGCGGCGCAGGGGATCAATCACCAGCAGACTGGTGGGGGTCCCGGCCCAGATGGTGCCATCCGGGGCCGTGGCCAGGGCCTGGACGAGCCCCCCCGGGGGCGCACTGATGCGGCCGATGATCAGAGCACTGGCCGTATTCACCCGGACTAATCCCTGGAGGGTCCCCACCCAGAGTTGGCCCTCACCGTCAATCGCGAGAGCATTGGCGCTGACCCCTGGCAGGTTTTGCAGGGTGGTCATGCGGAGGCCGCGATCGGGGCTGATCAGGGCTAGGCCGCGGTCGGTGCCGACCCAGAGAAACCCGCGCTGGTCGATCTGAAGGGCGAGGACGCGGTTAGAGGGCAGGCTGAAGTTCTGGGCCGTGATTTGGTTACTGCGGGGATCGACCCGCAGGAGGCCCTGGTAAGTGCCGGCCCAGATGCGGCCGACCCGATCCTGGGCCAGGGCTCCGATGGCAGAGTTGGGCAAGCCGATGCGGGCGCGGATATAGCCGGTGTTGGGATCGATGCGCGCGAGGCCCAGCCACGAGCCCACCCAGAGGTCGCCGGTAAAGTCCGCTTGCAGGGCGGCGACCCGAAAATCCCGCTGGGCGGCCGGAGGCGTGAGGCGGGCATCGTCGGGGGGACGGCCGGGGGGGACATCGTTGGGGAAGGTGGGGGCGGGGGTGTCCGCCGGGGGCAGCCACTGGGCGCGAGCGGGCAGCCTCGGGGGGCTGCTGAGACTGGCGATCGCCAGGATCAAACTCATCCAAACCGTGCCTCTTACCATTGCCCTGGGCCTGTACGCGCTCTGGCAGCCATCTTAGCGAAAAATAGACGACTCTCCCCCAAAGGGGGACAAGTCAGGCGGCGGGTCGGGGCCGGTTGCCCCCGGAGCCTTGGGTGGCCGTCGGCTCGAGGGCGGCTAGGCCTCCTCAGCGGCGACGCGCACGGCGACCCGCGCATAGCGGAGGCCCTTGGCCCCGGGCAGGGACTCCACAGTCCCGGACTCGATGTGTTTCTCGATCCAGCCCTCCCGCAGCAAGTAGCGGAGGTACTGGTGATACTCCCGCCACTCGGCCTCGGTGGAGTAGACGATGGTGAGCATTCCCGGTTGGGTGATGCGCTCGCGGGTTTGGGTATCGATGCCTTTGTCGATGCGCTTCTTGACGATTTCGTAGCGGGTGTCGCGCGTGCCCCGGACATCGAAGACACGCTCTGTCTGCTCATCGTGGAAGATGTCTACGGTGACATCTTGGACTAAGACGAGGTGGGAGACTTGGACCGGGTTGCCAGCCGTGTCGGAGAGGTCTAGGCAGGCGCGGGCACAGTCGCACAGGGCTCGCAGTTGCTCGTAGCGCAGGCTGTGCAAGTGGAAGTGGGAGAAGCGAGCATCGATGGCTGCTCCGACATAGAGCATATGGTCAATCCCATCGCTGACTTCTAGATCGCAGTAGTGGGGCAGGATGGCCTGCATGGTCTGTTGCCAGCGCTCCCAGGTGGCGCGCAACTGACTGGCGATCGCCTGGAGCGTAGTGTCGTAATCCTCCCGAGCTTGGTAGATGCAGCGCTGGTCGTTGTCCACGGCCTGCCAATAGGTTTCGGCGGCCGCGGCCGCGGCCGGCCGCTGCCGGAAGTAGTCCAGATAAATCTCAAAATGCTGGCGCAGGTACTGCACCGCCGTCACCTCGTCTTCGACCTGAATTTCCCCTTGCAGGCGCTCGATGTAGGCGAGCAAATCGAGGCGCAATTGTTGCAAAAAGGCGTTGGGCTGTTCCTCTAGAGCGACCTCGACGGTGGCTAGCGCTAGCTCAAACTGGGCGATCAGGTCGGTTTGAATCGCGCGGTTGCGCTCCTGGGCAGAGCCCCGTAGGTCCGAGATGCCGTACATCGGGTAAACGTTTTCAAACACGATCGGCGCGGCGGGTAGCCCGAGGCTGCGGCGCTCGGCCTCCTCCTGAAACCGCCAGGCTACGGACGGGTGAACGCGGCTGAAGGCCTGGCGGTTGGCCTGACGCAGGGCGGCTCGCCAGCCGGGGAGCAGAGCGATCGCCCGCTCAGCATCCAACTGGTCAAAGTGCTGGGGCTGGGCACTGGCTAGGGCAACCAAGCCCAATAACTCGGCCGTGCCGGTGCGGTGGATGGGCAGGAGGAGGAGCGATCGCCACCCCCGCGCCAAGAAATCCCGCTCCACGGAGGTCAGCGACTCCTGCTGGAGGTCCCTGATATTCCACACCCGACCGGCGGCGGCGGCTTGTCCAGCGAGGGAGTCGGCCCAGACGGCGACCTCAGGCAGGGTCAGGGTCTCGGGGGGCGTCTCGGGGGCGAGAATCTGCCATTGGCGCGATCGCGGCTCGAAGATCGCCCAACTATCGGCCCGAAATAACTGCCGCAGGGGAGCAGCCACGACGGCAAAGCGCTGGCTGGCGAGACTGGGATCAGGATCGCTCAGGGCCTGGATCAGCCGCTGCACCATTTCGCGCCCCGTGATGTCGCACCCCTCCCAGAGCAGCCGGCCGCTGACGCGATAGTTCTCCCAGGCGAGGCGCTCGTCCCAGAGCCGCTGGGATGGGGGATTGTCTCGTAGGAGGGCGGCCACATCGACCTCAGCCAGTTCGTCGAGGTGGCGATCGCGCCGCTCCAGCACCACATCATCAAACCGCAGCCAGAAAAGAATGTAGTGGGGCTCTGCACCGGCCTGGAGGGGGCGGAGGGTGGCCACGGTGGGCTCGGCCTGGAGGCGATCGCCCGTCACCGCGACGCCATAAAACTGCTGAAGGATGGAGGGCAACAAATGGCGGCGGTAGAGCTGCTCCCAGGCCGCAGCATCTAGCTCCTCAAAGAGTTCCAGCAACCGCACCGCCTCCCCGGCCTGGAGGCGATCGCCCAAATGGGCCAAACGTTGTAACTCCGTACTAGCGCTTTGGATCACGCCCGTTTCTGGCTCGAGGATCGCTCGCAGCAGGTAGCTGGGAGTCGGCCCGTCAATAGACCCCGCCGCTGTGGGGGCGGGAGCTGGTGCAAGGTCTGGCATAGGAGGCTGGTCAGCAGTCATAGGGGACAGACAAGAGCAGCAACGGGTCGGACAGGGCAGGCAGCACGCTCTTAGCGCCAGCATACCTGAGGATCTCAATCCATTGCCGCTGTAGTTCCCTGATTACAGCGTTTCCCAAGCTAGGATGATCCAGCTTCCCACCCCCTTTTCTGGTCGAGGAGAACGATGGCGGGGAGCGGCGTTGTTGCGCTTCAGCGCCCCAGCAAGCGAGTCCAAGACGGGCTAGAGCCCAACAACCGAGGATTTTACCGCAGGGTTGTCGGGTTGCCCCTGGGAGAAAACCCCGGCCACGAGAAGCGGGGGCGCTCCAAGAAGCGCCCCCGCTAGGCCCTGCGAAAAATCACGAAGGGCAACTCAGACCCTAGGGCTTAGCGGCTCCGGGGCAAGAAGGCCATCGGGTTCACAGCCCCGCGACCAGCCGGGTGAATCTCAAAGTGGAGGTGAGGGCCGGTGCTAAAGCCCGTACTGCCCATGAGGGCAATCTGTTCACCCTGATCCACCCGCTGGCCCACACGAACCAGGTTACGGCTGTGGTGAGCATAGCGCGTGACACTGCCATCGGGGTGGCGGATGTCCACCATGTTGCCATAGCCGCCATTGTTCCAGCCGGACACGATCACAACCCCCGCCGCGGCCGCATAGATCGGCGTGCCCGTCGGAGCGGCGATGTCGATGCCTCGGTGCATCCGACCCCAACGGGGGCCGTAGCCCGAAGTCAGCGTGCCCCGAGCTGGCCAAATGTAGCCATTGAACTGCTGCGGGCGCTCTGGCAAGTAGTGCTCAGGGCCTTGCAGGGGCGGCAGTTCGGGCGCGACGGTGCGACCGGAGGGCAACTGTAACAGGCGGTTGTAAGCATCGGTCGGCGCGGGAGCGGCGGCGATAGTACGCGGCTGCTCCGGCTGCCCCGGACGAGTGGCCTCAGAGGGCAAGGCGGGCGCGGCAGGGCGCTCCACCCGCTGGCTCGGCAGGGGGGTGGGATTCAGCAATACCGGCGCACTGGGGCGGCGAGCCACCTGGGGCGCCGGTTCCGGGGCCGAACTGACCACCCCTTCGGGCGTGGGGGTTGAGCTGTTGTTGCTGATGCGCTCGTTGCGAATTATTTGCTCGCGCAACTGCATCACATCATCTCTGAGTCGGTCGATGTGCGAGGAGTTGCTCTGGGGGCGCACCGCAACGGTACGCTCCTCGGCCTCTTCGCGGACGACGGGCTGAGAGGGTGCCCCGGGGCGGGCGGGTGTGACCTGCGCGGGCACGGGGGTGGAGTTGGAGTCCACCGCTGGCACTTTCAGGCGCTGGCCGGGTTGCAGGCGGTTGGGGTTGCTGAGGTTGTTGACTTGGGCTAGCTCGACACTCGAGCGGCCGAAGCGCCGGGCGATCGCCTCCAACGTATCCCCAGAGCGCACTTGGTACATGAGGGCGTCTCTAGCCACCTCTCGGGCTTGGGCCGTAGCCTCTTGCCACGCGGGAGAAGCGGCCACGACGGTCGGCTCAGCATTGGGAGCGGGTGCAGCGGGCTCAGGTGTAGCCGCTACAGTCGGCTGTTCAGTCACCTGGGGCTCAGCCGCCAACACTGCTGGCTCACGGGCGGAGGTTTGCAGAGCAACAGTCGTCGGAATCTTGAGAGTCTGGCCGACGGTCAGCACTGTATGGGTGTTCATCGAGTTAGAGGCTGCGATCGCCTCCGCCGGGACACCATAGCTTTGGGACAAGCCCCAGAGCGTGTCACCGTCTTCGATGCGGTGCTTGATCAGTGAGGGGCCGATCGCGGGGGTCGCGATCGCTGCAACCACCTCAGGCTCCACCGCAGCACTTAGCTCAGCCTCAGCCTCAGCCTCAGCTTCAGCATCAATCGTCAAAACTTGGGGGGCATCCAGGGAATCCGCCGTCAGCAAGGGGCTGGTGAGGCGAGGTTCGGCGGCGATCGCCTCATCGCCCTGACCGGGGAGCAGTACTCCAGCAGTAGCACCCATGGAAAGCGCGGCGATTCCAAGCATCGCAGCGCGGGCACGGCGCGCTACTCGATGGGAATTCGTCGTCGGAGCACTCAGCGGACGCTCAGCCAAGGGCTGATGCGTTAGGGAATCCGTAGCTGAGCCGGGAGGGGTAGGGTTGGTTTGATGTGTGAGTGAGCGTTTCAACAACGACCTCCTAGTGGGTAATGAGCGATTGACTGTCGGGGCTGAACAGGAGCGGGCGAACAGTGCTCACTGTCTTGACTCCCTGAGTGACTGCAATCACTGACAGCTACTTCACATTACGTAACTTTAGGTAAAGGTACTCTCCGGTGTCTCCATCCGGCAAGTGATTGACCGAAATTGGCTGAGCGTCAGGCTAGAAACCTAGCGAACGTTTGCCGAGAGACTTGTCCCATCCATCCAGCACAGCGCTGCATGATCCGGGAGATTGAGAGCCCGAGGGAGTACCGTGAGTCACGATCGGGGCTGGCTGTCAACCAGCCAAAAACGGTTGAGCCGAGCGGCCTGCAAGGCTTAGAGCCCTTTTCAACCACCGATAGCAACGTAATCTACGCTAACCGTCTGGAAAGGACAAGCCTTCAAAGCGTCTGATTAGGACTCGTAACCGCGATAAAGCCGCCGCAACCGCTCGTCATTCCCGCTCCGCACCCCGTGAGTAGATTCGCTGATTGCCCAGCCCATCAGCTTTCTGGGCTATCACGAGGAGCCAATTCTTGGACTGTCACCCTCGGAAAACTGCGCCGCCCTGAGGATACAAATTTCTTATTGGCTTTTCGACGTTTTGTGACTTAGGATACAGAAAAATTTTTCATTGCTCACCAATTTTCGCGAACACTCGGCCACGCTAAAGGCGGCTAAGCGCGATCGCCACCTCTCGCTGGACTGACTTGCGCTCACCGCTCCCTTGAAGGGTCCTAATAATAGGTATAAGGCGTCACAATGGGGCGGAGCCCAAGTCTCAACATATCTCCACACTTCAGCGGTGCAGCCCGGTGTCTGGCCCATTCACCGCTGTGGCCAGGCCCGCTAACTGCCGCTGGGCTTCAAAGAGACCCAGCGCAGCACTGACGGAGAGATTCAGGCTACGAACCCCCGGTTCCAGCATCGGAATATAGGTTGTGGCCTGGCAAGCAGTCAGCACCGCCGGGGGCAAGCCCTGGGTCTCACTGCCGAACAGCAGCCAATCGCCCGGGGTGAACTGGAACTGCGTATAATCGACCACTCCCCGCACACTAAAGCCAATCAGACGCCCCCCGCGCTGCTGTTGAACCTGGGTAAACGCCTCGAAATCAGCGTGAACGGTCAGATTGACGTAGGGCCAGTAATCGAGGCCGGCGCGCTTGAGGTAGCGATCGCTCAGCTCAAACCCCAACGGGGCGACTAAATGGAGTTCCGTCCGCAAGGCCGCACAAGTGCGGGCCACATTCCCCGTATTGGGCGGGATCTGTGGCTGAACCAACACCACCCGAGGCCCCACAACCCCTAAGCTGCCAGAAGTTGGCATAACTGGTCTTCCAGATCCTGTTCCTGGTGAGCCGCCGTTTGGATCGCCTGCTGGAGAATTTGCGCCGGGGTCAAGCCCAAGGCTTGCTGCTGCAACCACTGCTGGGCTAGATTGCCCTCCCGCAAAATCTTCTGCACGGGCGACAAGAAACAGCTAAAACCCCGCTGCTGGGCCAGGGGGCGGACTTCCCCATAGAGCGCCGCCAGCCAATCCCGGGCCAGCAGCGGCCGACCATCCTGCCAGTGATGCAGCGTTGCCTCCAGACTCTGCTGCGCCGCCGCCACCTCATTGGCATCCGCCAAAACCTCCAGCTCCCCAGGGCTGAGCTGGCTTTGTTGCAAGGGGTCGAGGTCCGGGGTAACGAGCATTTGGGTCAAGCGCGCCTCGAGCAGGGCCACGATCGCCAACAGGGCGATCGGATCAACCACCAGATCACAGATCCGCAACTCCAGACGGTTGAGGCTGTAGGGCCGATTGTCGCCATTGGGCCGCACCGCACTCCAGAGGTGGCGCACATTCTGCATCGCGCCCGTCGCCAATTGTTCCTCGGTCCAGTGGATGAAATGGTCGCGATCGCGAAAGAGGGGAACCTGCGCCGGGGTTTTTGGAAACGTCGCCCAGCGGGTCGAGTGGTAGCCCGTGGCTGCCCCGTCTAAGAAGGGGGAGGAGGCACTCAGGGCTAAATAGAGCGGCGCTTCTAGCCGTACCAAGCGGCAGGCCCGCAGCAGTTCCTCCGGATCAGCAATCCCAATATTGATATGGACGCTAGCCGTGACAACGCGCGTCGAGTAGGTTTGCTCAATATAGGTGTGGTAGGGATTCTCAGGATCGGAGCGGTGAAACACCTGGCTATCCCCGAGGGAGAGGGTACTGCCAGGAATCAGGGTGTAGTTTCCCAACTGTTGCAAGTAAGCCCGCAACTGTTGGCGGGGCCGCACCAGCGCACAGAGGAGGCGCTCGTAGCCACAGAAGGGAGCCGTCGTGTACTCGACATTACGGCTGTCCGGCTCCCGCACAAACCCGGCCAGGTCCCGGGCAATCTGATCCGAAAAGCCGACAATCTCGCCTGCTGGTGTTCCTGTATAGATTTCGATTTCCAGACCCTTTGACAGCAGCACAGCGCTCCCTCACTTGTAGCGGTAGGATAGCTCCATTTTGACACGCCCTAGAGGTTCAGGAACTCCAAGCCGCCCGCAGTTCGGCCGGCTGCACGCCCGCTTGGCGCAGGGTCCGCAGGGCCAGAGCCTGTTCCCGCTTCGCCAAGCGCCGGCCCTGAGCATCCCGCACCAGCTCGCAGTGATAAAAGGCCGGCGGTGGCCAGCCCAAGGCCCGGTACAACAAGAGTTGCCGCGCGGCGGAGAGGAGCAAATCTTCGCCGCGCACTACCTCGGAAATCTGCATCGCGCCATCGTCGGCGACGACTGCCAATTCATAGCTGGGAAACCCATCCCGCCGCCAGACGAGGAAATCGCCAAAATCCACCCCAGCCTGGAAGTCCACGGGACCCAGGCGACCATCCCAGACTCTCACGACCTCGCCATCCGGAACTCGGAAGCGCCAGTTGACGGCTCCGGGCTCCGTGGCGGGCTCCCAGCGCTGGGGCCGCAGGTTGGGGGGAAACAGGGGCTCGCGATCGCCCTCATGGGGAGCCGCCAAGGCCCGACGAACATCCCGGCGCGAGTGGGGACTGGGGTAGATCACACCCAACTGATTCAATTGGGCCCAGACGTAGCGATACCAGGGCTGTCGGGCCTGCTGCTCATAGGGGCCGTAGGGACCGCCCTGATCAGGCCCTTCCTGCCAGCGGAGGCCGAGCCAAGCCAAGTCTTCGTAGAGTGCTGCCTGATAGTCGGGCTTGCAGCGCGCCCGATCGAGGTCCTCGAGCCGCAGCACCAACACTCCCCCCGCCTGTTCGGCCCGCTGCTGCACGATCCAGAAGGTGCGCGCGTGGCCCAAGTGGAGGTAGCCCGAGGGCGTGGGGGCGAGGCGACCGCGATAGGGTTGAGCTGTTCCCATGAGACCGAAAGTGAGCCACGGGGGTGTGTTGCCAGCCCAGTACGAGCGTTAGCGGGCCCCGAAACTCATCATAACGAGCGACTCCAGGCGTGGCGGGGCACGGCGCTAGCGGAGCCCCTCGCTGGACAACGACCCCCGATCAGCGGGCTCTGAGAGCATGGAGAATAGGAGATTCGAACTCCTGACCTCTGCGGTGCGATGGTAGATATCTGAACTCCAGAGACTTTGTTCTTAAAGGATTATGGCTCTTCAGGATCTATGGTGATAAGCCAGAAATGTTGAACGGCACATTTGAACTATTTGAAAAAGGATATATTAATCCTATCAGTAACCTCATTCAACAACTTAGAACTATCCTCTTGAACCAATGCACGTAACTGATATTCTCACCCATGAAAGCCTGCCTATATCGCAGTCTATCTAATAGCTTAGAGCCAAACTCTTTTGGAATCTCAACCAATTGTAGCAAGACATACCCGATCAAACAGGCGTAGATCTGAATCTCGATTCCGTTCGTGTTTTTTGTGATTAATCTGTCTAGCTTAAGATGCATCTTGAGAAACTTCCAAAGTAACTCAATTTGCCAGCGTTGGCGGTAAAAATCACCAACCTCTTCATTGCTAAAACCCTCTTCGTTAGGCCCTGCCAAGTTCGTGACTAGTCGGAATTCGCACCGGGTCTCTAGATCGCAAAAGTTAACCACTCTGGCTTTGACTTGATCTTTGCCTTTCCCAATCAAAAATTGACCGTCTGACAACATCTCTAACGTGATGTTGTTGTTGATTCGCAATAGAAAAAAACGACCCTCTTGCGCCATTAACTCTACAATTCTCTTGAGCTTGCAAAAGCCTCTATCCATTATGCTGAGCCCGTTTTCAGGATTGGCATCAATGGTCTCATCGCCATATTTGTTGTCGTGTCCTTGTCCAAAGTGAATTAAGATGCCAGGCTCTCCAGGAATTGTGGTGGAGGAAGTATAAGAGAGATACAAAATCTCTCAAGGTGGACTTGTCGAGCCCTTGCCACGTAAGGGTTTCAACCCTGAAAGCCTTAGCTTATCACCATAGATCCTGGAGAGCCGATGCCATCCGGTTCTCCGATGGAGAGATTCAAGCCGCTGAAGAGCTTTACTTGGTGGAAACCTTGATGCCATAGTAGTTTGCTGGTCAGCGTAACAATCGTTGAGTCAAGGGGAAACATCTTCAATCCCTTTAAATCTTTACTTTGCTTTCTTAGCTGATCTTTTAGCTGTAAGAATAATTGGTAGAAAACCTGCGGATCTCGCTTCTTGCTGGCTTTCGAGAAGGTTGATATGTTCACGTTAATACCTCGAACATTCAGTCGCCTGAATACGCTTCTCATACTCGTCTCACCTTGATCCAGCACGAAGTGCAGCCACGTTGAGACGAAGAGAAAGGTGTTGAGGACTGGATAGTCGTCTTGTGGCAGGCGGCTAAGATAGCGCTTGACGATTTCTGGGAATTTCAATATCATAGATCCTGATTATAAATACTGGTTCTCTGGCTCCCAGTTTACCAATTTGGGTGCCTTTTTTGGGAGACATATCTCATCATTCAACATTTCTGGACCCTAAGATGCTTACCGCAACTATGCCGATGGATGAGAAAACGCTCCTAGAGCGGATCACCGTAGACCCGAAACTGTTTGGCGGTAGGCCCATTATTCAGGGCCGGGCGGTCACCGTAGAGGGGGTGCTGGCCACGATGATCGCAGGGGCTTCTCTAGAAGAGGTTCTGATTGTCTACCCGGAGCTGAGCCGAGAGGATGTGCTGGCCTGCCTGGAATATGCCCGTTAGTTGGTCGCCCTCATGCGACTAAAAGGTACGGATCTAACGCCTAGGTGACTGTAGTTGGAAGCAGGGTGTACGTGTAGCGAGCGAAATGTTCTGTTTCATCACGCTTTGAGGGCGATCGCCGGGCTGATGAACCAAGGTTGGGAGTCATGCAGTGGGCACTCTAGCCAAGAGGCCATCGGTAAGTAACGACATTTAGACGCATTTTCTAGCAGTGAGTTGGGGATTAACCATTGGCAGGCACCAAGAACAGCACCACACTCAGCCCCGGTCAGATCGTCCATGTCAGGTCGCGCCAGTTTTTGGTCGAAGACGTCACTCCCGCTCCGGTGGCCACGGGCGACACCCTGGTGCGCCTGGCCTGCCTGGAGGATGATGCCCAGGGGGAAGCCTTGGAGGTGTTTTGGGAACGGGAGATCGACGCCCAGGTGATCGAAACTGCTTCTTGGGAGGCGGTGGCCCATAAAGGCTTTGATGACCCGCGCTATTTCTCTGCCTACCTCCATGCGCTGCGGTGGAACTGTGTCACCTCCACGGAGCCCAAGCTATTTCAGGCTCCCTACCGAGCGGGGATTGAGGTCAAGGCCTACCAGCTAGAGCCGCTGCGGAAGGCCCTGCGGATGCCCAGGGTGAACCTGTTCATCGCCGACGATGTGGGCCTGGGTAAAACCATCGAGGCGGGTCTGATTCTACGCGAGATGCTGATGCGGCAGAAGATTAAGCGGGTGGTGATCTCTTGCCCGCCGTCGGTGGTGCGCCAGTGGCAGGAGGAGATGGAGAGCCGCTTTGGCCTGACGTTTATTGTGTTTGATCGCGAGTTTGTGGCCGCCAAGCGGCGCGAGCGGGGCTACGGCATCAACCCCTGGAAGACCCATACCCGCTTTATTATTTCCCATGCGCTGCTGCGGGATGAAACCTATGCCGCCCCCCTGCGGGACTGGCTGGGGGAGTTCTCGGCGGGGTCAATGCTGATTTTGGATGAGGCCCACAATGCCGCCCCGGCCAGTGCCTCACGCTATGCGGTGGATTCGCAGTTAACGAAGACAGTGCGCGAGTTGGCTCCTCGGTTTGAGCATCGGCTGTTTTTGTCGGCTACGCCCCACAATGGCCATTCCAATAGCTTTGCTGCCCTACTCGAAATTCTCGACCCCCAGCGGTTTTGTCGGGGGGTGCCGGTGCGCAGCAAAAAGCTGCTGGATGCGGTGATGGTGCGGCGGCTGAAGCAAGACCTGCGGGAGATCAACGAGCCTGACTTTCCCAAGCGTGAGATTGTGCCGGTAATTATTGATGGGCTACCGGAGGATGCCCCGGAGCTAAAGCTGGCCCAGCTGTTGCAGGCCTACCGCCAGCGGCGGGAGCAGCGCCTGAAGGATGCCCCTCGCTCGACCCAGACCGCCGCCATGCTGGTGCTCACCAACCTGCAAAAGCGGCTGCTGTCATCCATTGAAGCCTTTGCCCGCACCCTCGGCGTCCACCGTCGGGCGATTGAGCGGCAGGCTCAGCAACAGCAGACCGCGAGCCAGGGCAGCCTGTCCCTGCTGCTGGAGAGTCCGGGGTCTGATGATGACCGGGCCGACCTGCAAGAAGATGAGGTGTTGGCGGAGGAAGACCAGCAGATGGAGAAGGCAACCTACGCTGCTGGGGAGGCGATCTCACAAGAAGAGCTGGCCCTGCTGGAGGAGATGACCCAGCTGGCGGAGCAGGCCCGACGACAGCCCGATAGCCGCATTGTGGCGTTGGAGCAATGGCTGCGGCAAAACCTCTGCCCCGACCTGGGGCAGCCCAGGGCCAAGTGGCTGAACCGGCGGGTGCTGATCTTTACGGAATATACCGACACCAAGCGCTATCTGGAGCAGCAGCTCAAGGCTATCATCGCGGGCAGCGATCGCGAAGATGACCGCATCGGCACCTTCCACGGGGGCATGGGGGACGATCGCCGCGAGGAAATCAAAGCCGCTTTCAATGCCGACCCGGCCCACAACCCCCTACGCATTCTGATCGCCACCGATGCGGCGCGGGAGGGGGTGAACCTGCAAAACTTCTGCGCTGACCTGTTCCACTTCGATGTGCCCTGGAACCCCAGCCGCATGGAGCAGCGCAACGGGCGCATTGATCGGAAATTGCAGCGATCGCCCATCGTCCGCTGCCACTACTTTGTGCTCACTCAGCGGCCCGAAGACCGGGTGATTGATATACTGGTGAAAAAGACCCAGCGCATTCAGGAAGAACTGGGCAGCCTGTCGCCCGTGGTGGAAAAGAATGTGACTAAGCTGCTAGAGCAGGGCATTCGCGCTGAGCAGACCGAGGCGTTGAGCGGGGCCATTGACAGTGCTGACCAGGCCGATGCCGAATCTACGGGGCGGGGCACAGCGATTAAAGAAGAACTGGAGGCGATTCGCCTCAGGCAAGACAAACTGCGCCAGCAGCAGGTGGAGCTAGAGGGTATATTGCGCGACTCGAAGGCATGGCTGGGGCTGAGCGATCGCCATTTTCGTGATGCCCTGTCGGTGTCCCTAGAGCTGATGGGGTCGGCGGCGCTAGCGCCCCTCTCTGCGGCGGAAGCGGTAGACAACGAGGAGCGCAGCCGCTGGACGGTGCCTGCCCTCGACCAGCAGGCCGGGGCCGACCCCTCCTGGGCCACCACCCTCGATACGCTGCGGGCACCCCGGCAGCGGGGCCAAAAGCTATGGGACTGGCGCAAAGAGGCCCCTATTCGCCCGGTGGTGTTTCGCGATCCGGGGTCGTTGGATGGGGAGGTGGTGCACCTGCATCTGGAGCACCGCATGGTGCAGCGGCTGCTGGGGCGGTTCCTGTCCCAGGGGTTTCTCTACGATGAGCTGACGCGGGCCTGTGTGTGCCGCACCGATGACCCGATACCAAGGGTAATTATTTTGGGGCGGCTGTCGCTCTATGGGGAGCGGGCGGCCCGGCTGCACGATGAGGTGGTGACGGTGGCGGCAGAATGGCTCGACCCAGAGGCCAGGGGCCGGGGCAAGCTGCGCCCGCTGACGGAGGGGGAGAAGAAGGATGTGATGCAGATTCTGGAGGCCTCGCTGGCGAATCGGCGGCTGCAAGAGGTGCCAGAGACGCTGATGGAGCGGCTGAAGGGGTTTGTGGGCCGGGACGTGGAGGATTTGCTACCGAACCTGAAGCGGCGGGCGACGGAGCTGACGGAGCGGGCGAAGCGGAAGCTGGCCCAGCGGGGCGATCGCGAAGCGGCAGAGATGAAATCCCTGCTGGAGGAGCAGCGTGATCGCATTTTGCAGCAGGCTCGACAGCACGAGACTCAACAACTGAGCCTGTTTAATCCCGATGAGCTACGCCAGCTTGAGGCAGATCGTCGCCATTGGGAACGACGGCTGGTTGAGCTAGAACAGGAGATGGTGACGGAGCCAGAGCGGATTCAGCAGACCTATCAGGTCAAGGCTGAGCGGATTGAGCCGGTGGGGATTGTGTATTTATGGCCGGTATCGAGTTAGGGGGTGTGCTATACCCGCAGTCGTACCAGAAAAGGGTCTGATCTCCCCTCTCCCCGTGGGAGAGGGGCCGGGGGTGAGGGCCATCTGTTGTTCATCAGGAAATCGCCATGAAAACGAATGTGGAGCTAGATGATGCCCTGGTAGAAGAGGCGTTTCGGTTAACCGTTGCTAGCACCGAAACGGAACTGCTGCATCTGGCGCTACAAGCACTCATCAAGGCTCAAAAGAAGCACAACCTTTTGGACTTGAGTGGTCAAATTCAGTTCGCCCCCGATTTTGCCCCTCCGGCTCTGCGCGAAGATCGCACCGTTAATCCTGCCTAACCCCTTGCCCCATGCCATCCAAAGATCTCGACATCCTCCGACACCAAGAATGGCTGGGCCTGCTGCAACCAGTGGGCTTAGTCGTGTCGCCGCCTGCGTTGATCAAAGCCCAGGCGGTGATCGATCGCGCCAAGCTGGTAGACCTGCAAGAGCGGCTGCAAGGGGTGGTCTCCACTGAGGCCATTCCGCGCCATGGGGATGAGGGCATAGCCTGGATCGAGAACTTCCCGGCTTTTACCCAGAAGGTGCTGGATTGGATGCCCGAAGACCTGGTGGCGGCGGCGGATTTGCCGGATAGCCTCTCGGCGGTGCTGCCCAGCTATGGCGAGACCCTGCGGCCCACCTATGGGGTCAAAGACCCCGACAGCGACGAGTGGATTTTGCTGATTCAGGAGCTGGCACCGGGGCTGCCCCTGGATGAGGATGACCCGGCGGCGGCGACGGGGCAGGGGTGGAAGGCGAGTTCTCAGGCCAAGTTTGAGCGGTTGCTGCGGGAGACGGGCATCCCCACCGGGCTGCTGGTGAATGGGACGGAGATGCGGCTGGTGTATGCGCCCAGTGGCGAGTCGTCGGGGTATCTCACCTTTCCGGTGCAGGCGATGGTGGAGGTGCCGGGGCGGCTGATTTTGGGGGCGCTGGACTTGCTGATTGGGGCCGATCGCCTCTTTAACGTGCCAGAAAATCAGCGGTTAAACCGCCTGCTGGTGGAGAGCCGCAACTACCAGGCGGAGGTTTCGACCAAGCTGGCCAGTCAGGTGCTCGATGCCCTGTGGGAGCTGCTGCGGGGCTTTCAGGCGGCGGATGCGGCGGCCAATGGCAAAATCTTTGCCCCTCTCTTATCTCCCCTCTCCCGTTCTGGGAGAGGGGCCGGGGGTGAGGGCGAAGCTGACCAGGGCGGAACCCCCTCATCCCCTAACCCCTTCTCCCACGAGGGGAGAAGGGGAACCGAAGCGGGTGGCCAACACATCTACGGCGGCCTGATTACGACCCTGATGCGGCTGGTGTTTTTGCTCTATGCCGAAGACGAGGGGCTGATGCCCGATGATGAGGTCTACCAGCGCCACTATGCCGTGTCGGGCCTCTACGAAAAGCTGCGGGAAGACGCGGGCAGCTACCCCGACACGATGGATCAGCGCTACGGGGCCTGGGCCTCGCTGCTGAGCCTGTTTCGGCTGGTGTATGACGGCGGCGGCGCCTACGACGAATATCTGCCCGCTCGCCACGGGCAACTGTTTGACCCTGACGAGTATCCGTTTTTGGAGGGGAGACCCCCTCATCCCCTAACCCCTTCTCCCACGAGGGGAGAAGGGGAACCGGAAGATTCTTCACTCCCCTCTCCCGTTCTGGGAGAGGGGCCGGGGGTGAGGGCCACCGTTCCCCGCATCCCCGATGGCACCATTTACCGGATGCTCGACAAGCTGCTGATGCTGGATGGGGAACGCCTCTCGTACCGGGCGCTGGATGTGGAGCAGATCGGCTCGGTGTATGAGGCGATTATGGGCTACGAGGTGGAGGTGGCCGAGGGGCTGGCCATTGGGGTGAAGCCGAAGGATGTGGTGGTGGATGTCGAGGCGTTACTGGCTACCCCCGCCAAAGACCGCACCAAAGTCCTGAAGGATGAGGCGGAGTGCAAGCTAACGGGTAAGGGAGCGACGGCACTAAAGCAGGCCAAAACCCCAGCCGACCTGGTGGCGGCGCTGGGCAGTCGGGTGTCGTCGCGCACACCGAACCTGTTGCCCCCCGGCAGCCTGTACCTGCAACCGGGGGAAGAACGGCGGCGGACGGGATCCCACTATACGCCCCGAAAGTTGACCCAGCCGATTGTGGCGACGACGCTGCGGCCCATTTTTGAGCAGTTGGGCGATCGCCCCACGCCAGAGCAAATTTTGGAGTTGAAGGTGTGCGACCTGGCGATGGGGTCAGCGGCGTTTTTGGTAGAGGCCTGTCGGCAACTGGCGGAGAAGCTGGTGGAAGCGTGGGATACCCATGGCCAGCCCGCCGACCTGCCCGCTGCGGTGGAGCCCTTGCTCTATGCCCGCCGCCTGGTGGCCCAGCGGTGCCTGTATGGGGTAGATAAAAACCCCTTTGCGGTGAACCTGGCGAAGCTATCGCTGTGGCTGGTGACGCTGGCCAAAGACCAGCCCTTTACCTTTGTGGATCATGCGCTGAAGTGTGGGGATTCGCTGGTGGGGCTGACGCGGGCTGAGATTGGCAGCTTTGGCAAAGACACCACGGAAGACCTGCCGTTGTTTAAGTACCTGAAGGAGAAGGTAGACCGGGCAAAGGCCTACCGCACCCAGATTCAAGCGCTGGATACGCGGACGGATGCGGATGCGGAGGCGAAGCTGGCCCAATGGCAGCGGGCGGAGCTGGAGCTGGAGGAGGCCAAGCTGATTGGCGATGTGAAGATTGCGGCGTTTTTTAACGGCAGCAGCAAGAAGGATCGGGAGGCGAAGCTGGCGGAATATGGTGACCTCGTCCGCACCTGGCGACAATCTGCCTATACCCAAGGCGACTCATCTACCGTTGGGCTGAGTGATCGCGACGAAGCCCGTCCACCCATCCACTCATCGACGCCCTCGCCGCTTCAGGAACTCCAAACGGCCCTGCGCCAGGGAGAAAGGCCAATCGCACCGTTTAACTGGGAAATTGAGTTTCCAGAGGTGTTTGATCGCGAGAATCCGGGGTTTGATGCGATCGTGGGGAATCCTCCGTTTATTGGTGGAAGGAAGATGAAAGCTGCCTTAGGAGAGGAGTATCAGGAATGGATCTTTACTGCCTATCCAGAAGCCAGTAAAAACGGCGATTTAGTGGCTTACTTTTTTCGACAAGCATTTTCACTTCTTCGGCAGTCTGGTTCCTTTGGCTTGATTGCGACTAATACAATTGCCCAGGGCGATACCCGTAGCACTGGACTTCGGTTTATCTGTAATAGTGGCGGCACGATTTACAACGCCCAAAAACGGGTGAAGTGGCCAGGACTCGCTGCTGTGGTGATCAGTGTAGTAAATGTCTTCAAGGGAACATATACCGGAGTCAAGACAATTGATGACCGAGAAACAGATATGATTTCAGCCTTTCTGTTCCATTCCGGTGGCAATAACGACCCAGCGGTTTTGCTAGCGAACCAGAGCAAGAGCTTTCAGGGCAGCATTGTGTTAGGCATGGGCTTTACCTTTGATGACTCCAACATGGAGGCAACGCCTCTTGCGGAAATGCATCGTCTGATTGAAAAAGACCCACGCAATGCTAAGCGGATTTTTCCTTACATTGGCGGAGAGGAAGTGAACAGCAGCCCAACTCATGCCCACCATCGTTATGCTATCAACTTCTTTGATCTTGATAAAGATGAGGCAAGAAAATGGCCTGATTTGATGCGAATAGTTGAGGAAAAGGTTAAGCCCGAAAGAACTCGCAAAAATAGTAAAGGAGAGTTTTCCCTGCGTAGTCCACTGCCTCAAAGATGGTGGCAATATGCCGACAAAAGACCCGCTTTAGTTAAAGCAATTTCAAATTTAGAATGTGCATTAGTTATTTCTCGAATTAGCAACTCATTTGCTTTTACGTTCCTACCTATAGGCACAGTCTTTGCTGACAGCCTAGTAATTTTTAGCTCAGATCAGAAATCTTTTTTTGCTGTGGTTCAATCGCAAACTCATGAAATATGGGCGCGCTTTTTTAGTGCATCTTTCAAAGACGATTTACGCTATTCGCCCTCTAACTGCTTTGAAACCTTCCCCTTTCCCCCCAACTGGGAAACCGACCCCACCCTAGAAGCCATCGGCAAAACCTACTACAACTACCGCGCCGACCTCATGGTGCGCAACAACCAGGGCCTCACCGACACCTACAACCGCTTCCACGACCCCACCGAACGCCACCCCGACATCCTTCACCTCCGCCACCTGCACGAACAGATGGATCTTGCCGTCCTCGCCGCCTACGGCTGGGCCGACATCGACACCACCTGCGGCTTCGCCCTCGACTACCTCGACACCGACCCCGACGACCTGCCCCCCGCCGCCGCCGAGCGTGTCGCCAGCGGCGACCTCTTCTTCCCCACCGCCGACGAAGCCGCCGCCTTTGGATCCCTCATCAGCACCGGCAAACGCAAACTCCCCTGGCGCTACAAATGGCCCGAGGCCACCCACGACGAAGTCCTCGCCCGCCTACTCGACCTCAACCAGCAGCGGCACCTAGAAGAAGTGCGGGGGCATGGGGCGGCGAAGTCGCCCGATAAAGGGCACAGGGTGAAGGGTAAAGGGTCGAAGCAGGCAAAATCAGACGCCGAAACGCCCACCATCCCCGGCATGGAGGTGTAACCCATGAAAATGCTACCCGCACCACAGGCCTACAGTACATCTGCCATCATGGAGGCACAATTTACAACACCACCCGTCGCTATCGGTGGCCGGGGGTGGCGGCGGTGGTGGTGAGCTTGGTACATATTTGGAAGCAGGCTGACGCAATGGAGGATACCCAATGAATGTCGAAATAGAGCAACGGCTACTCGAAAAAATTCGCCAAATGCCGATTCAGCGGATTTTGGAAGTAGAAGATTTTATTGATTTTTTGAGCCATCGCGATAGCGTAGACTCCTCAACAGAAAATCGCTCACCGGCCCCATCCATACCTCAGCCGGAGAATGGAACGGTGCCCCGACGTTCTCCACCGTTGAGCATTGCGGGGGGTGGGCAAACCCTGGGCGACATCGTTAGCCCAATCGTGGATGAGGACGATTGGGAATGTCTCAAATAGTGGTGCTAGATACCCATATTTGGTTTTGGTTTATCAATCGTGAGTTTGATCGTTTTCCAGCATTCTGGCGCGATGAAATTGAGACAGCCCAGACTGTAGGCGTTTCGCCTGTGTCCTGCTATGAAATTGCCCTGGCCCATCAAAAAGGACGGCTAATGTTGCCAACGCCCTTAGAAGAGTGGTTATCACTAGCCCTTGCACCCTCTGGCATTGAGCTAATGCCGCTACAAGCCGAGGTCGCTATTCGGGCTGTAAGTCTATCGCCCATTCATAAAGATCCCTTTGATCGACTCATTATTGCTACTGCTTTGGTCTACCAAGCCAATCTAGCCAGTATTGACACGCTATTTAAACACTATTCTGAATTGTCTGATGTGTTGCTACCACAAACCTATTAAAAAACTGCATCACGCATAGGTCAATATCATGCAAACCCTACCTCCCAATGTGCCGATATTGCTGGATGGTCGCCCAGTGGAAAAAAATGACGAAGCTGCTGCCTTCGACAGCCTGGTGCGTACCGGCAGACGCAAACTCCCCTGGCGCTACAAATGGTCTGAGGCCATCCACGACGAAGTCCTCGCCCGCCTGCTCGACCTCAACCAACAGCGCCACTTAGAAGAAGTGCGCGGACACAAGGCGGCAGAGGGGGCAGCCAATGCAAAAGGCAACGTTCAAAGTTCAAAAGGCAAAGGGTCGAAGAAGGCAAAATCAGCCCCGAAACGCCCACCATTCCCGGTATGGAGGTATAGACCATGAGCAAACCTATGATGGAAGAGAAAATCCTGGAGGCACTACCATGAATCGACAAGAGCTATTACAACGTATTTCTGTAAACCCTAATATTTGCTTTGGCAAACCCTGCATCAAGGGTCATCGCATTTGGGTATCGTTAATTTTAGACTTCATGGCCAGCGGCATGACTATTCCAGAAATATTGGAAGACTATCCCCAGTTGGCCATAGAAGATATTTTAGCCTGCCTAGCCTATGGGGCCGAAATGGCGAGAGAACGATTTGTAGACATCCCCATTGAATCGGTAGCATGAAGTTTAAGCTAGACGAAAACATCGGCTATCGTGGGCAAGATCTGTTGCGTCAGGCGGGGTACGATGTCGCCACCATTGTTGAGCAAAATCTGATCAGCGCTCCCGACACCGAAGTGATCACCGTATGCCAGCAGGAGCAGCGATGTTTAGTAACACTAGATCTAGATTTTAGTAACCCGCTTCAATTTAAGCCATCGCTCTATAGCGGCATTGCCGTTTTGCGATTGCCCAAACAGCCCAGCCATGGCGATTTATTAGCGGCTATGCAAACGTTAGTGAATGCGTTAAAGACTATGGATATTACTCAGAAGTTATGGATTATCCAGAAAGGAACCGTCCGCATATATCAAGAAGAGTCTGAACCATGAGCCAAATCCCTCTCTCACGGGGCGTGGCTCGCTTCTCGAAGAGTGGGGAGCCGAAAGCATTTTTGTGTGTTTCGGTAGAAGCAGATCTCTCGACCACCTACAAACAAGTGCTCTCAGAAAAATATGGAGATGTAAACCGTGACAGCCCCCGCTAGCCCCAGCCTCCAAGACCTACTTCAGGACAAAAAAGACCAAATTTTGGCGATCGCCGACCGCCACGGAGCCTACAATATTCGTGTTTTTGGCTCGGTAGCCCGCAACGAAGCCACCAACACCAGCGACATCGACCTACTCGTAGACTACGACCCCGCCCGCCGCAGCCCATGGTTTCCGGTAGGGCTCGTTCAAGAGCTAGAAGCCTTACTAGAGCACAAGGTAGATGTGGCCACCCCAGCCATGCTCAAAGAACGCATCCGCGATCGCGTCATGCAGGAGGCCATTCCCCTATGAGGCGCGATGACGAACGACTACAGGAGACAATTTTATGAAACTACAGCTCACTCAAATTTTAATTGCCAGCTTAACGACCGCAGGGGCGATCGCCTGGGCCACCCCTGCCACCTCCCGCCCTTACCCCGACCAAGTCGGCGTCTGCTACGCCTTCCAAGGCGACACCCAAGCCCGCCTCGAACCCTGCATCATCAGCTCAGGCTACGGAGCCGGTGCCCACTACGCCGTGCTGAACTGGATGGATGGCACCAAAACCAGCATCATGATGGTCAATGACTGTCCCGATGGGAACTATGACCAAAGCGGCTTTTGCAGCTACACCGTTAACGATCGCGATGCAGAGGTTTACCAGCGCGATGTCTTCCTAGGCGAAACCACCTTCGATGCCCCCGATAACCTACCCTGCTACCGCGTCACTTCCACAGCTAGCAGTTTTTGCTATCGGTTTAACGAAAGTTGATGACAATCAGCATCTCTAAATTTATGCAACAGCATTAGCTTTTAGAAGTATTTAGCTCCCAGCCACAACCCCTATGAACGCCAAACTTGTCGAATCTCTTGTTCAGGCGATCGAGTCCTTACCTCCGGAGGACTACGCCCTGTTTCAAGAACAGCTCACCACCCGCAGCGTGCAGAAAACACCAGGGGTTTGCGGTGGCCATGCCCGCATTCGCAGTACCCGCATCCCCATCTGGACACTTATCTCCCTCCAGCACCAAGGAGCCGACGACAACGAGCTGCTGCACAACTTCCCTAGCCTGACCCCTTTTGATCTGACTGTGGCACGGGCTTACTATGCTAAACATACCGAGGAGGTCGATAGTGCGATCGCCGATATTCACGATGCCGAGGTGCTTAGCGAAGGGGAAAGCAAACCACAGATCCTCACGATCAAGCAAAACTAAACTTTAAGTAGTTTCTAGTCATACCCCCCTAACCGTCGAGAAAAAGCCCCATGCCCCTGCAACTCACCATCGAATACCCCGAAACCTTTCCCGATGCCGTGGGCCGCACCCGCGAGCAATTTGAACAAGAAGCCCGCTGGGCCATGGCCGTCAAGCTGTTCGAGCTACAACGGCTTTCCTCAGGCATGGCGGCGGCCCTGCTAGGGGTTCATCGCGTCATCTTTCTGCTTAAACTAGGCGACTACGGCGTTCCCATGATTGACCTCTCCGAAGAAGAACTGCTCTCGGATATAGCCAATGCCTAAAACCACAGAGATTCCGAAGATCGCACAGTCTCCGCAGCCCTCACCCCCAGCCCCTCTCCCAGAGGGCGAGGGGAGCCGGAAATCTATCCCCTCGCTTTTCAGTTTTTGGGTGAGTGACTGGAGTCTCCGCAGCCCTCACCCCCAGCCCCTCTCCCAGAGGGCGAGGGGAGCCGGAAATGCTTCAAAATCCCTCTCCCCTCGGGAGAGGGATTTAGGGTGAGGGCCATCCCTAGTCTGCAATTCAGGATCTGACACCATGACCACCTCCGCCGAAATTCGCGCCACCCTGGTAGATGCCCTCAACATCGACCTGGTCGGCCCCACTCCCCGCGACACCGACCACGCCGAAGAAATTCTCAGGCAGGCTCCCTCCAAGTGGTACCTGACCGGCTTTTTGGCCCCCTTTGGCGCACCCCCCGACCTGCGCTCCGATGACGATGCCGACGACGACCTGCCCGAAGAAGTCACCACCAGCGACTCCAGCGAAGACAGCAAAACCCCAGACAAACCCGCCGCCCGCAAAGCGTTGTTTCCCTCTTCCATGGGGCTGAGCTGCTTGCTCTCGGGCAAAACCACCACCCTAGAGGCCCAAGTCACCTGGGGCGACTACATCCCCCTGACACCGGAAGAAGACGACCTTGAAGAAGGCCAGGGTAAATCGAAGCGCAAGAAAAAGGCAGAGCACTGGCAGCGCGTGCCCCAGCAGGCCACCCTCACGGTCCCCATTGAAGAACGCCCCGAGCCCTTTGCCATCGACATCCCCGGCGGCAGTGGCCTCAACCTGGTGGTCACCTGCCGCCCTGTGCTAGACGATCGCTTCCCCTACGGCACCAAGGCGGTGTCGGTGTTTTTGGTCAACTATCGCCAGGTTATCTCCGGGGAGCGCGACGCCACCTTTGCCTTTCAAACCCATCTCCGCCTGCACTGCCCCGAAGGGTTTGTGCCCCGGCCCGACCCCCGCAGCGTCAGCACCAATGACCCCGATGAGGCCGTCGCCGCCCTCCAGTACCGCGACGACTACGAATTTGCCGTAGGCCACAACGTCTCGGCCCTGGCCATCGATCCCCAGGGCAGTCGCTGCACCGAAGTCTGCACCACCTGGATACCCATCGCTGAAGTGCCCAGGGTGGCCCCCAGCGCGCCAAAAGGGGTACAGCTGGGCATGGAATCTCTCGCCCTCGCCCCCGATGCCGCTACCATTCGAGGCATGGTGGGGCCGCTAGTCACCGAGTATCGCGCCTGGATTGCCACCCAGCGGGCCGTGGCCATTAGCCCCCAGGAGGCCGCCGACGTAGCTAGAGACCTGCTGGATCGGGCCGGGCGGGTCTGCGATCGCATCGAAGCCGGTCTCAACGCGCTCCAAGATCCTCAGGTGCTAGAGGCGTTTCAGGTGGCCAATCGGGCGATCGCCACCGCCCGCCGCCGCCAGCTCAGCCAAGAAGAGGGCCACCCCCCCGAGAGCTTTTCAGAACCCACCTGGCGACCCTTCCAGCTCGCCTTTATTTTGCTCAACCTGGCGGGGCTAGCTGACCCCAGCCACAAAGATCGCGAGGTGGTAGACCTGCTGTTCTTCCCCACCGGGGGCGGCAAAACCGAGGCCTACCTGGGCCTGGCCGCCTTCACCCTGATTTTGCGGCGGCTCAAGTACCCCGGCATCCAGGCCGCTGGTATGAGCGTGCTGATGCGCTACACCCTGCGCCTGCTCACCCTCGACCAGCTAGAGCGGGCCTCGCGGCTGATCTGTGCCTTAGAGCTAGAGCGGCAAAAAGTGCCCGACAAACTGGGCACCTGGCCCTTTGAAATTGGCCTCTGGGTAGGCCAAAGCGCCACCCCCAACCGCATGGGCAAACGGGGTGATAAGGATGAGTATTCGGCCCGTGAGCGTACTCTAGCCTTTAAAAGAGACAGCAAAAGCAAACCCTCCCCCATTCCCCTAGAGCGCTGCCCCTGGTGCGGCGAAGGGTTCACCACCAATTCCTTCCAGCTCTTACCCACGGAAGACGCCCCCAAGACCCTCAAGGTGGTGTGCGTCAACCGCAGCTGCGACTTCCGCAGCCGCAATCCTTTACCCATCCTGGCCGTAGACGAGCCAATCTACCGCCGTCTGCCTTGCTTCATCATCGCCACCGTCGATAAATTCGCGGCCCTGCCCTGGGTCGGCCAAACGGGTGCCCTGTTTGGTCGAGTCACTCACTACCAGGAGGGTGAAGGCTTTTATAGCTCCGGTGACCCCACGACTGCGGGACGCCCCTTAGCGGGCTATCTTCCCCCGCCCGACTTAATCATTCAAGACGAGCTGCACCTGATTTCTGGCCCCCTAGGCACGATGGTAGGACTCTACGAAACGGCAATCGATACGCTGTGCTGCCGTGAAGAGAATGGCCACACCATTCGCCCCAAGGTGATTGCCTCCACCGCCACCGTGCGCCGGGCCAGCCGCCAAATCCAGGCGCTCTTTGGCCGCAGCCAAGTCGATATCTTTCCGCCCTCTGGCCCCGATCGCCACGATTCCTTCTTTGCTAAAACCGACTTTAAAGCGCCCGGTCGGCTCTACGTGGGGGTCGCTGCCCAGGGCCGCAGCTTAAAAGTGATTTTGCTGCGGGTCTATCTGGCCCTGCTAGCGGCTGCCCAGAAACAGTGGGTAGAAGCTGGGGGCAAGCGCAATAAAAACAACCCCGCTGACCCCTACATGACCCTGATGGGCTACTTCAACTCCCTACGAGAGCTGGGGGGCAGCCGCCGCATTGTGGAAGATGAGGTCAACTCGCGCCTGACCAAGTACAGCGATCGCCTGCGAGAGGGTGAGAATTCAGAGGACGGCCCCTTTCGTAATCGCAAGATTGCTGAAATGCCAGAAGAACTAACCTCGCGGGTAAGCACTAACAAAATCGCCAACACCAAACGCCGCCTCTCCACCCCCTTCCACGAAGATGACCGGGTCGATGTGGCCCTGGCCACCAATATGATTTCAGTCGGTCTCGATATTATTCGCCTGGGCCTGATGGTGGTGTTGGGGCAACCCAAGACCGCTGCTGAATACATCCAGGCCACCAGTCGGGTCGGGCGCGACAAGAACAAGCCGGGGCTGGTGGTAACGCTGATGAACATTCACCGCCCCCGCGATCGCTCCCACTACGAGCGCTTTCAGATCTGGCACAACAGCTTCTACCGGGCAGTTGAGGCCACCAGCGTTACCCCCTTCTCGCCTCGGGCGCTGGATCGGGGGCTAGCAGGAGTCATGGTAGCCCTGGCTCGCCTCGGAGTCCCTGAAATGACCAGCCCGATGGGGGCCTCTAACCTGACCGACCAACGGGCAGCGGTCGCGGCCATGGTGGAGGCCATTGCTCGCCGAGCCGAGGGCCACAGTCCTGATCTAGATGGTGAAGCGGCGAATGATCTACGGGTGAGGGTGCGATCGCAGGTCACCGACCTACTCGATACCTGGGAGCGGATTTTGACCCGCGACCAACGGCTGCAATACCAAAAAGAGACCGACCTGGCCCCCGCCCTGCTGGTCGATGCCCTCGATTTGTCTGCCGAGAAGCGCCCCGCCGATGAGCAAAAGTTTAAGACCCAGCGCAGCCTGCGCGACGTAGAAGCCAGCGTCAACCTCTGGATTCGAGACCCGTACACCATGGAAGGCGTAGCCGGAGACGACGAATGAGCCAGCCCAACAAAACCAAAAAAGCCAGCGGCGAACTGCGCCAGAGCCAGATGCTCACCACCTTCGGTCCCGGCTCGATGGTAGACCTGCCCGCCCGGTCGGTGATTATTTCGGGCCTCTCCTACTGGAAAGGCGACAAGCCCTACATCCGAGAAGACCGACTCAAATACAAGGTGGCCAAAAGCCTCAATCTGCCCGACGGGCACGAGGTTAAACTCTTTGGCCCACCCATCAAAACGAGCGACCCCAAAGCCCCCCTCAGCGGCGTGGATGCCCTGGTGTTCCCCACCTGGTTTCTCGCCCAGATCGACCGCACCATTGAGCGAGGAGGCAAGGCTTACCGCACCCGCCCCCTGATTTCCTGGAGCGCCGTCAAGGGAGGAGCCAAGTTTGAAGGTAAGTCAGTGCAGGCGGTGCCAGTGCGCTTTGTGCAGGCCTGCACCAATGGCCACCTTAGCGACATCAATTGGAATGCCTTTGTCCACAACGACTTCCAGGCTAAGTGCCGAGGTCAGCTCTGGCTCGATGAAGCGGGTTCGGGCAACGACTTTGAAGAAATCTTCGTGCGGTGCGAGCAGTGCGCCAGCCTGCGCCCCCTTTCCCAGGCCAAAATCACCGACTCTAAGGTGCTGGGAGCCTGTGAAGGACACCGCCCCTGGCTGGGTGCGCGAGGCAAAGAACCCTGCCGTCGCCACCGGGTCACCGATACTGGCGAGATTGTCGCCACCGATAAACCCGAGTACAACCGGCTGTTGGTGCGATCGGCCAGCAACGCCTACTTCAGCCAGATCCTCAGCGTCATCTCCATGCCCGACAAGGATGCTGCGCTGAAGCAGGCCGTTGACCGCTTCTATGAAGAAGATCTGCAATACACCGAAGACATCGCTGACGTCACCAAAGAGCTGCGGAAGGCTAAATTTGCCGACCTGGTCGAGTTTGGCGCAGAGGCTGTCTGGGCTGAGATTAAACGCCGCAAAGCGGGTCTTTCTGCCCCTGACAAAAGCATCAAACAGGTGGAACTGGAAGCCCTGCTGGCCTGCCCTGAAGAGAAAGGTAAAGAGGCTCCCTCCAGCGACAAGATCTTTGAAGGCTATACCCGCAAGCCCAGTTCTCTGGAGTCTAAATGGCAACCTTTCATCGATAAAGTTGTCCTGGTGCATCGTTTGCGAGAGGTGTTGGCCCTGATCGGCTTCACCCGCTTCGAGGCCGCCCAAACCAACATCGAAGGGGAAATCGACGACCTTGCCATTGGCGTCCGTAGAGCCACCCTAGACTTTGAGCCCAATTGGGTACCCGCGATTGAGAACCTGGGTGAGGGGGTGTTCATCAGCTTCAACAAAGAACAGGTCGAGCGCTGGCAACAACGGCAAAACGTTATTGACCGAACCAAGGCTCTCAATCGGGGCTTTAGCAAATGGGCCGAGAATCGGGGCATCCCCCAAGACAAAGCCAACTTCCCCGGCGAAGCCTACATCATGCTCCATTCCCTCTCTCACCTGCTGATCACAGCGGTATCCCTGGAGTGTGGCTACGCCTCCAGCGCCATCCGCGAGCGAATCTATGCCTTCCCAGAAATCGGCTACGGCATTCTACTCCACACCGGCACCTCGGGTTCTGAAGGCACCCTAGGCGGCCTAGTCGAGGTCGGTAGACGCATTGAATACCACCTCGGCAAGGCCCTAGAGCAGGGGCGGCTCTGCTCCAACGACCCGGTCTGCGCCCAGCACAAGCCTGATAACGTCCAGGAAGACCGATTTCTGCACGGAGCTGCCTGTCACGGGTGTTTGCTGATCGCTGAGACCTCCTGTGAACGGCGCAACGAGATGCTCGATCGCGCCTTGGTCACCAGTACTGTCGAGGGGCTAGGGGCCGAGTTCTTTCCCGATGGGGTCTACTGATGTCGCCCTTTGTGCGGCTGAGTCGCCCGGCCCTAATAGGTATCGCAGAGGCTCTAGAGGCTGGCAGATTGAGTCTGCCAGTCTCAACCGTCTCTCTCTGTACCTATGTGCCTGAGCAGGAGTTAGCCGCCGTCGTCCAGGAAATTAATCAACTGCACCAGCAGGGCATGGCACCCAGGCAGCTGGCCTACATGCTCACAGTGCTGGCCGAAGAACGAGCCGCATCCCAGGCCAAACAAGATCAGGTAGACCTGGTGTGGACGGGGCCAGAAGTCCCCGGCACTGAAAGCCGAGACACCGGCATTGTGGTGCGGGAGCTATTTAGCAGCGCCCAGCACAGTGTACTGCTCTCCAGCTTTGCCATCGACCAAGGCACCAAAGCCTACGATCTCTTTCGCCCTTTGGCTAATCGCATGGACGCCAATCCCGCCCTCCAAGTCAGAATGTTCCTTAATGTCAAACGCAAATACCAAGATCGCACCCCAGCCGCCATCCTGCTACGGCAGTTTGCCGAGACCTTTCGCCAGCGCATCTGGCCCGGTCAACGCCTGCCCGAAGTCTTTCACGATCCCCGCACTATGCTGATGAGCGCTGAGTCTAACGTCTGCCTCCACGCCAAATGTGTAGTCGTCGATGAAGAGCGCCTGCTGATCACCTCCGCCAACTTCACCGAGGCCGCCCACGAGCGCAACATTGAGGCCGGGGTGTTGATGCGCGATCGCGTCATCGCTAAGGCCATTCGCTCTCAGTTTGAGATGCTGGTTGCCAGAAAACTGATCGAGCGAGTGCCAGGTCTATGAGAAGAAGATTCAGAAGAACTTCGTCAAATGTAAGGAAGTTTACGAACGAACCATGGCTTCAGCTTTCATTGGATCAGTTGGAGAAGTTGAGTTAATCGCCTTAGGGCTGAAGCAGGTACAGATGGGCTAGATGGTTCACGCTTCATTTAACTCCTTACCCTTACTCAGGTTGAAGTGTTGCTGGTCTCGCTGTAGCTCCTGCCGAATCAGGGCAAACGGCTCTCCAGGAATTGTGGTGGAGGAAGTATAAGAGAGATACAAAATCTCTTAAGGTGGACTTGTCGAGCCCTTGCCACGTAAGGGTTTCAACTCTGAAAGCCTTGGCTTATCACCATAGATCCTGGAGAGCCGGCAAACCGCTGCACATCTGCCTGGGTCAGCCAAGACTCAATTTCATAGAACATCTGCCCGTTTTCTCGCTGAGTCCGTAACGTGAGAATCGTCTCTGGCAGGTGGTGAGCATCGCCCCTGAACTCGATATTCAGATCGCGACCCCGCTCCACAATCGTGTAGAACTGCTTACCCTCAAACACCCGCTGCCCCCGGCAAAATCGCTCCAGCAGCAGCACCGCCGTCCCCGCAATCTGCTCCTGGATCTGGCGGTCAACGGGAATCGGTGTTCTGGGGCGCGGCGGATTCACGTCAAGTCATTGATGAAAGGGTTGAGCCCTGCCATGATGGCGGCATCGTCGCCCAAGAACTCCCGCAGCGGCTGATCCACCGGCCCTGGGTTGGGCAGAGTTTTGATGGGTTCTGCTGGGGTAGATGCCATTGAGCCCTTGGCCGATGGTAGATGTCGTGGGTATGGCTTACCCAGTGAGAGAGCTGTCTTGGGTAGCGTCATCGAATCATCGAAGGCTTCCAGTTCTGGGAGAAAGCGCTCCTTGATTTCTAGAATCTGAGTCGTCAACTGTTGAATTGATCGCACAGCCTGCCGCCGAATTTCATCCTGGGGGGCTTGAACCCCTGCCATGGCAAATGGCCCATAGCAGCCATTCAGGGCTGATCGCATACGGGCATGGAGGTCGTGGCGGGACTTTCCCCGGCAGTAACTGATCACCGCCACATCCAGCTCATCTCGGCGGCGGTAAAAATCACCAACCTCTTCATTGCTAAAACCCTCTTCGTTAGGCCCTGCCAAGTTCGTGACTAGTCGGAATTCGCACTGGGTCTCTAGATCGCAAAAGTTAACTACTCTGGCTTTGACTTGATCTTTGCCTTTCCCAATCAAAAATTGACCGTCTGACAACATCTCTAACGTGATGTTGTTGTTGATTCGCAAGAGAAAAAAACGACCCTCTTGCGCCATTAACTATAATTCTCTTGAGCTTGCAAAAGCCTCTATCCATCGAACCGTTGGTTCTCCAGGATCTAGGGTGGAAATGACGGGGCGATCACCTAGAGGTCGGATCTCCAATCCCGAAGCTGCTGAGGGTTTGGAGACCAAACCCCGACCGAGGCAAGGGTTGCTGTGCTACCCAAAATCACCGTGAATCCTGGAGAGCCAACCGGGCTCTCCAGGATCTATGGTGATAAGCTAAGGCTTTCAGAGTTGAAACCCTTACGTGGCAAGGGCTCGACAAGTCCACCTTAAGAGATTTTGTATCTCTCTTATACTTCCTCCACCACAATTCCTGGAGAGCCTGTAGAGAAAGGGTATCGAGAAGCAGAAGAGGTTGCCAGTGATTTGCAGAATGACGAAATACTGGTAGACAGCACCGAGCAAGCCAGGGAGAGACCTGGGGACTATCAAACCCAAAAAAATACTATTCCGGCAAGAAGAAGCAGCATACCTTGAAGAATCAAGTTATCAGCCGACCGCAAGGCAGCGATATTGTTGATGTTGTTGCCGGTCAAGAAGGTCCGAAGAGTGACATCAGTATTTGGCGAGAACACCGTGAGAAATTCGCTGAGGAGCAGCAATTTATCGGCGATAAAGCCTATCTAGGCGAGCAGCAAATTAAAACGCCGATGAAGAAGCCGAAGGGCGGGGAACTTAGCGAGCAGCAGGTTCGAGAGAATCAAGAGTTATCCCGAGCGAGAATTGGGGTGGAACATCTAATTCGCCGACTGAAGATTTTCGGCTCTTCGGCACTTGGTGTGTAAACTCAATCAAAACTCAAGCCCGAGATGCTTGCTGTGTAAGGGTTTTGGGTTTCTAAACACTTGATTAGGGCGCAAAATCGCTGGAAACCATGCCAGAAGCAGAATTCAGTGATTTTTACCACACTAAGTACTGAAGAACCAGATTTTCCGGGTTGTGAGGGAGAAGTTTCGTTTGTCAAGGGAGTGCTATGAAGAAATTATTCTGACAGTGTGTGGCTTGGTGAGGATTAATCTAGGCTCCAGTCCGATTGTGGGTTTTGGGAGGGATAAGCTAGTTGGTTCTGGGCCAATCTAGAGATTTGAGCCAAGGACAAGCAATTACCAATTCTACTAATGATTTGACCGGAAAGCCTCAGTTTATCGTGGAACCTGTATCAGAAGAGGCTGAGATCATAGACCCTCGAAGTGTCGATGGCTGTTGGGCTTGAGGCTTTTTGGATACGTCTTTTGTTGATGGGCGGTACAGCCCTTGACCTGTATGGATTTGAGAGAATGGAGAATAGGAGATTCGAACTCCTGACCTCTGCGGTGCGATCGCAGCGCTCTACCAACTGAGCTAATTCCCCAAGTTTGAACCGATTTTTGATTATAGCATGAGGCTTCCGAGACGGACAGAGGGGTGCGTTCGTCAGGGGTGGACGAAAAAAAGCGCGGCTTCCCGGAATGTTGAGCGAGGGTTCATGGAGCAGAGGGTCGCCCTCTATCGCTCCGCGACGCTAGCGCGAACAGCGTTACGGGGCCCACTCTGCGAGAAGCCGCTGCGCGTCTACATCCCCCGGCCCCTTCTCCCAAGGCTGGGAGAAGGGGAGTTAGAAGCCCCTCTCCCAAGTTGGGAGAGGGGTTGGAGTGAGGGTTTAGCGAAGGAGCACCAACATCCCGCGCAAAATTTCGTCCACCCCGTTCGTCAGGTTCGTCAGGGGGGGTCTGTGGGGGGAGCCTTCAGGCTTGACTCCGCCACGACTGTTCGCAGGCGCTCCAGGTGGCGCTCTAGGTCAAGGAGCCGGCTCAATAGATCCGGTTGCTTCAGGATCTGTTCCAGCTCTGCCGCCGCGGCGGTCGCGGCGATCGCCGCGGCGGGGGGCAGCACACTCCCGAGGAGGCCTTTGAGATCATGAGCTAGCTGCTGCATCTGGGGCAGTTGCTCTCCACAGGCGGCTAATTGTTGGTGGAAGGCCGCCAACCGGGTTAGGTCATCGCCGACGCTGGCCTGGTAACGTTGCCAGGCCCTCTCCAGCTCTGTTTGCAAGTGCTCGGTTTTTGACTCCAGCACGCCCCCCATCAGGCGGACGGCTTCCCCATCCAGGTGATAGCCCACGCCGTAGTCGGTCACAATCAGCTTCTCGAGGCCCACGGTCTTGAGCTGCTGTCGTAGGCTGCGGAGATGCGATCGCACTGTGTCGGCGGCTTTGGGCTCGCTGTTGAGGCCGTAGATACGGTCGGCGAGGGTTTGCCAGCTCATCACCTGCTGGGGCCGGTTGAGAAAGCACTCCAGCAGTAGGGTCTGGGTGGGAGTCAGGGCGAGGGGGCGATCGCCGTAGTAGGTCTTGCGAGTCTGTAAATCGAGCCGCAACTCGCCGCAGCGCAGCTCGGTGACGAAATCTTCCGGGACTTCATGCCCCGAGCGCCGCAGCAGGGCGCGAATTTTGGCAAACAATTCTCGCCACTGCACCGGCTTGGGCAAGTAGTCATCAGCTCCGGCATCGAGGCCCCGCACCCGGTCATCGCTGGTATCGCGGGCGGTCAAGCAGAGGATCGGCCGCCGAAATCCTTTCTGGCGCAGGGCTTGGCAGAAGTCGCGGCCGTCGCCGTCTGGCAGTCCCACGTCCAAAATCAGCAGGTCATAGTCTTGGTTCTCGAGGAACAGATGGGCCTCGACTTGGCTGGCGGCTCGTTCAACTACATAGTTTTGCTCCTTCAAGACCTCCAGCAAGGTCTGAGCAAACCGATTATCGTCTTCTACGATGAGGAGTCGCATATTGCACAGGGTGCTGTGACCGCTTCGGCCAAGCTCTCTCAACGAGCACAAGGGTCTGGAGCCTAGGGGACGCGCTGACCCAACTCCTCCCGTTCCAGGGAACTAACCCAAGGCCCCTATAGTTTTCCCAGGCGCGTCGATTGATTGAACATCCGGCGGCTTATTTCAACCTTTGCTCCCAACCGCGAAAAATATGCAGGCGGCGGTATTTAATCGGGCAACTGCATCACGCGGCGATACTGGGGCTCTAGTTGGGCGCGGGCGGTGGAGTGGCGATCGCCCACCCAGGCGCTCTCCTGCCACAGGCGCTGGCGCAGCTCGGCCAGATCCACGCGCGTCGGTTGGCCCGCCGCGACCACCCGTTCTCCCCGCACCCAAACATCAGTTACCACTTGGGTGGGCCGCCCCAGCACCAGCAGACCGATGGGATCGGTGCGGGGCAGCAGGGACAGGTTGGTGAGATCGTAGAGCACCAGATCTGCCTGTTTCCCCACCGTCAGGGAGCCGATCTGGTCGGCCAGTTGCACCCCCTGAGCGCCGCCCAGGGAGGCCATCGCCAGCGCTTGGCGGGGGGTGATCCAGTGGCGATAGTCGAAGTCCGTGGTGTTGTGGAGCAAGGAGCCGATCTTGATCACTTCTAATAGATCTTGGGCGTCGTTGCTGGCGGCTCCGTCACAGCCATAGGCAATATTGACCCCCGCTTGGCGATATTTCAGGATTGGGGCGATGCCACTGCCGAGGCGCAGGTTGCTGAGGGGATTGTGAACGACGGTGGCTCCGGTGGCTGCCAGGATCTCAATATCCCTGGCCTCGAGCCAGACACAGTGGGCGAGGGAGGTGCGTGGCTCGAGGTAGCCGAGGTGATGAAGGTACTGCACAGCACTGACGCCGTATTTCTCCTGGGCGAGCATCTGCTGGGCCTTGGTCTCCAGCAGGTGGGCGTGACGGCAGAGGTGATAGCGATCGCTCAGCTCCATACAGCCGACAAAGAGGGCCTCGGAGCAGAGTTGCGTCCCGGTGGGAGCCACCATCAGAGTCAGGCCCTGGCTCGGGGCGTGGAACTTCTCCACGGCGAGCTGCATCATCGCCAGGATTTCCTCGGAACTCTGGGGAAAGGGCGGCAAGGAACGAGGGACCCCTCCCCTCGGGAGGCTGGCGGCCAGGGGTTGGTCTTGGATCAGCGGTCCAATTACGGCCCGGAGGCCGATGTCTTGGTAGGCTTGGACGGCAGCGGCAATCGTTTCCAGCTCTTGGCCGGGGATCAGGACTAGATGATCGACCAGGCAGGTTCCGCCTGACAACAGGGTTTCCACGGCCGTGCCCAGGGCGCTGAGGTAGACTTGCTCGGGGTTGGGGGGGGAAAACTCGTGCAGTTCTGCCAGCCAGAGTTCTAAAGGGTAGGGAGGGATCGCCCCCCGCTGCCAGAGTTCGGAGGAGTGGGTGTGGGCGTTGACAAAGCCGGGCAGAAGCAGGTGGTGGCGGGCGTCGATGACGGTGCCCTGGGGCTCAAGCTGGGGGGCGATCGCCGCAATGCGTTCCCCTACCAGTTGCACGTCGCTGGTGGTGTACCCAGATTCGGTGGGCAGCATCGCCTGCTGAATGGTAAATGTCACACCCGCTTGTGGTTGCAAACTCGATTCCTCAAGGCCCTACTTTTCTAACCATAGTCGAGAAGCGGGCGATCGCCACCCGCATTTGCCCCGAGGGGGGAAACCCCAAGCCCCGACTCTCTAGCAACCGATCCTAAGATGGGTGATAATGAACGCGCAAGCCTCAGCTTGTCGCCTGAGACCTGCCCGCCCAAAGGTCTGCTCGCTTGGCAGCAGTGTACTGTTAGCCTAAGCTAGTAGGCGTTCCCTATGTCTACTAGGACTATCCCCCGAAGAGAGCCTTGAGCGAGCTAACGTCATCCGTTATTGTCTTGACCCTCTTGCATCCGCTTCAGGCTGTCCCAGTGCAAAGCTGGACGTTTGCCCCTGAAACAGCGATCCGGATTGGGCGCTCGACGGACAACGAAGTGATCCTCTACAGCGCGGTTGTGTCCCGCCACCACGTTGAAATTCGTCCGCGCGGCGAAGCGGAGTGGGAAGTGGTGAATCTGGGTGCGAACGGAACCTACATCGACGGCAAGCGCATCACCAAAACCCCGGTGATCGATGGCATGATCATTCGCTTGGCCAGCTCCGGGCCCCAGATCCAGATCCGCATCGAAGAGGGGCAAATGACCGAAAGTGGCGTACGCTCTAAGCGCAATCTGCCGCCTCTCGGCGAAGATAAATCGAAAGATACCTTGATCACCTAGCCTCGCCGCCGGCGAGGGAGCCTGTTGTTCTACGATTTGCCCTGGGAGATGACCGATGGGATCAGCCCTTGATGTCACCAGCGCCAATTTTTCGACCGCTGTATTACAAGCATCCTATAGCCAGCCTGTCCTGGTTGACTTTGCCGCTACCTGGTGTGGCCCCTGCCAGATACTGAAGCCCTTGCTGGAAAAACTGGTGGCTGAGTACGACTTCATTCTGGCCAAGGTAGATATCGACCGCAGCCCTGACCTAGCGCGGCAATACGCCGTCGAAGGGGTTCCCGATGTGCGGGTGGTGCAGCAGGGGGAGGTGCGGCCTGGCTTTGTCGGGGCCCTGGCAGAACCCCAGTTGCGGGCCTTCTTGCGGGATGAGTTGCAGTTGCAGTCGGCCCTGGATCGCGGGCTGGCAGCGGCCCAGGCCCTGATTGATCAAGGGGACGAGGTGGCCGCGAAACGGTTCTTTGATCGCCTTTTTGATCAGTTTCCTGGGCAGCCGGCCGTCGTCCTCGCGGCGGCCAAGTTCCTGATTCGGCGCGGCCAAGCGGCCGAGGCCCAGCCCCTCTTAGCCGCGATTGCCCCCAGCGATCGCCAACACTACCCCCAGGCCCAGGCCCTCCTCGCTCTGGCGGACTTGCAGGCGATCGCCCAGCTCCCCCCTGAAAATGAGCTGGATCGCCAGTATGCCGCCGCCGCCCAATTGGCCCTCGCCGAAGACTATGCCGGCGCCCTGCAAGGATTTCTCGACCTGGTACGCACAGCGCGCCAGTACCGCGATGACGGCGCTCGCAAGGCGATGCTAGCTCTGTTCGGTCTCCTGGGTCGGGATCATGCCCTCACCAAGCACTATCAGCAGCAATTGATGCAGGCCTTGTACTGACCCGCTGCGGGGTGAAACAGAGCCGGCCTTTTGCCGGCCCGGTCCCGGAGATGGTCCCAGAGACGGCCGGAACCAGGAACCGATCGGGGGCCGCGCCTGATTGCTCCTCCCCAACTTCCCGGGCCCTGAGGGCCGCACCAAGGCCTAGCGGCGGCGGCGGTTTCGCCAGTAGAGTAGAAGGGTCGTGAGGCTAGGAGCAAACGGTGAGACTGGTTATCTTGGGAGGGCCGGGGTCGGGCAAAGGAACCCAACTGCAATATTTGCGCCAACACTTGGGCGTGCCGGGTATTGCGGTCGGGGAGATTCTGCGCCAAGCGATCGCCAGCCAGACCTTCCTGGGACAGAAAGCCCAGCCCTATGTGGAGCGGGGCGATCTGGTTCCTGACGATGTGATGATTCAGTTCATGCGTCTGCGGTTGTTGCAAGCGGACGCTAGCCAGGGCTGGTTGCTGGATGGCTACCCCCGCACGGCCTTTCAAGCGGAAGAACTGGACTTTGTGCTGGCGGACTTTGGCCAGGAACTGGACCGGGCGCTTTACCTAGAGCTGGATGCGGCCACGATGCAGGTGCGCTCCCAGGCCCGGGCTCGGGCGGATGACCAACCCGCGATCCTGGAGCAGCGGTTGCGTCGTTTTCAGGAGCGCACGCTGCCGATCCTGGCCTACTACGAGCCGCGCCACAAACTCTTGCGGGTTGATGCGGCCCGGCCCCCCGAGGTCATTGCCGCTGAAATCTTGCAAAAACTTAAATCTTAAAGCAGGAGTCAGCGCTCACCCCGTATTCTGAGGGCAGTTACGGGTGGACGAAACAATGAGGGCGGAGCGAAGGAGTCCATCTCAGTTAGGCAAGTTGGCCCTCATTCCCCGGCCCCTTCTCCCACGCTGGGAGAAGGGGAGCTAGAAGCTCCTCTCCCAACTTGGGAGAGGGGTTGGGGTGAGGGTTTAGCGAAGGAGTCCCAACATCCCGCGCCAAAATTTGTTCACCCGGTCCGTTATGCCCCATGATTTAAGGGAGCTTCCCCATGCCCTGGCAACGCCCCGATGGTCGCCAGCCTGACCAGGTTCGCCCTCTCCGTTTTGAGCCCCATTTCACGCGGTTTGCGGCTGGCTCGGTCCTGGCCCACTGTGGTGATACCCAGGTGCTCTGCACTGCTAGCATTGAACCCGGTGTTCCCTCCTTCCTCGCCGACAGCGGCCAGGGCTGGCTCACGGCGGAATACCGAATGCTGCCCAGCGCCACTCCCCAGCGCCAGGGCCGCGAGTTGCTCAAGCTTTCGGGACGCACCCAGGAGATTCAGCGCTTGATCGGCCGGAGTTTGCGGGCGGCCCTGGATCTGACCCTGCTGGGGGAGCGCACGATCGCCATTGATGCGGATGTGTTGCAGGCGGACGCGGGCACGCGCACGACGGCGATCGCGGGGGGCTATGTGGCCTTGGTACTGGCTCTGTCGCGCCTGCTGGCCCAGGGGGAGCTGACCCAATCGCCGCTGCGACGGGCGATCGCCGCCATTTCCGTCGGCCTGATCGACGGGGAGCCCTTTCTGGATCTCAACTACCCAGAGGATGTGGCGGCTGATGTGGATCTCAATGTGGTGATGACGGACACGCTGGAGCTGATTGAAGTCCAGGGCACAGCGGAGGCGGGGAGCTTCAACCGTGCTCAACTGAACAGCCTGCTCGATCTCGCCACGCTCGGTATCCAGGCGATGCTAGCGGCGCAGCAGGCGGTGTTGTGTCAGGCCAAGGTCTGAGAGGGCTAGAGCCTCGGCTGCGCCTTAGGAGTTGAGCTGGAAGATGAAGGTCACTTTGTCTTCCTTGCCGAGGGCAATGCGATCGCCCGCCCGCAGACGGTGGCGGTTGCCCGGCGGCAGGGGGATGTGGTTAACATAGGTTCCATTAGAGCTGCTCATGTCTTCCAGGTAGTAGAGGCCCGCCTCCACCCGCAGATCGGCGTGAACTCGAGAGACGATCTCCGAGCTGGGGAAGCCTGACACATCGATATCCGGAGGAACTGCGCCCCCCGGCTTGCCCATGTGGATGACGGTCAAATGCTCGGGCAACTCGATCGGCGTGTTGGTCTGGATGTGGAGCAGGCTGGCCTGGGAGCCCTGGAGCTGCGTGGCTCCCCCGGCGGCGGGGGTGAGCGTCGGCGGCGCAGGGATCGCTTCGGGTTCAATCGGCTCGGTCGCGACACCCGGTTCAACCGCAAGGCCGACCAGGGCCGGGTCTGTGGCCGGGAAGGGCTCTGGCCCGTCGGGAAGCGTTCCCCCTGGGTCGTCTCCCGCCGCCGTCGGGATATTGGTGGGGCTCTCCTCGGGGCTTAAGGTGACGGAGCGCAGATCAAAGCCGCACTGACCGCAGAAGCTGGCATCGGTTTGCACGCTCGCACCGCAGTTGGGGCAACTCGCGGTGGCCGGGAGGGGCGTGTAGCAGGCTTCGCACTGCGTCGCGCCGTCGGGATTTTGGTGATTGCAATTGGGGCAAACAATCATGGTTGGTTTGCAACTAGGGACAGCCGCTAGGCCGCTGTCCTTACTCTACACGTTCTCTGCGGAACCTTCGGCAGCCGGAGCCGAACTGGGCAGACCGGCGGCGGCGGCGGCGTCTAGCAACCACCAGGCCTCGCCTTGGGGCTGGATCAGCCGGCTGGGGTACTGATGGGCCTCGCCTTGGGCGGCGAGGACGGCCCGGAGGGCGGTTTGCTTGTTCGCGCCGGCTACTAAGAAGAGGATGCCGTGGGCTTGGTTCAGTAGGGGGACGGTAAAGGTCAGACGCGGCTGGCCGTCTTTGTCGCCGACGGCTACGAGGCGATCGCGCTCTGCGAGGACCGCCGTCTGGGGAAACAGGGAGGCCGTGTGCCCATCGTCGCCCATCCCCAGCAGGATGAGATCGAAGGCGGGCACAGCCGGCGGCGGGGTTTGGAAGTGGGCCCGCAGCTCGGCTTCATGCTGGGCGGCGTCCGCAGCCGGGTCCGCGCGGTGGGTGGGCATGGGGTGCAGGTTGGCCGCTGGGATGGGCACATGATCCAGCCAGGCGCGGCGAGCCATGCCCTGATTGCTCTCGGGGTGGTCGGCGGGGACATAGCGCTCATCCCCCCAGAAGATGTGCAGGTGCTCCCAGGGCAAGGAAGCCTGGGCCAGGGCTTCATAGAGGGGCTGGGGGGTGCTGCCCCCGGCCAGGGCTAGGTTCGCTTGGCCGCGAGTGGCGATCGCCCGCCGCAGGTGCTCCAGGGTGAGTGCTGTCGCCCGGGCGACCAAGGCGGCGCGATCCGGATAGGTCTCTAGGTGTCTCGCCATACTCCGTTCTCCCCGGGGGGCTTGGCTGGTCGGCGCCAGCTCTGAGGGCCCAATCATTTTGGGACTATACGGGGTTAAGTCTAGCAAGGGACCGGACCGGGTGCATCTTCAGTTCGGCAAGTTGGCCCCCTCGGCAAGAAGCCGCTGCGCGTCTACATCCCCCGGCCCCTTCTCCCAAGTGACGAAGGGGAGTCTCCAGCGGCAGATGCACCCACCGGACCCCTGGAGAGAATAGTTGCATTCTCTTAAACCCCAGGGTCTAAATGTTAAGATTTATCGCCCCCCACAACCCCGGAGCTTGTGGGTTAAGATAGGCAAGTTCACTGGATTCCAGCCTCAGCATCTGCGTTTCAGGGGGTGGCTGGAGTTTCGTCACGGATTCGGCTAGGTTTAATGGGAGCTTGGTCTCCACGCCTAAGAATTCCAATCTTCATCAGACGGACTGCAAGAGCGTCACTATGAATAACCCTGCCTTTACTGCGTTTACTGCCCTGGCTCTGAAGGCTGTGGGCGTCATCATGGTTCTGTCGGCCTTGGTGGACTACATCATCCTTGCGATTCCCCCCCAAGGTTTGGGGGCAGAGGGTCTGCCAGGCTGGACGGTCAACCTGACCACCCAGCTCTCGGATCGCGGCGTCATCCCCATGATCGGCATTGCCCTGATTATCGCTGGCTTCTGGGTCACAGAATCGCTTGGCTCCGGGGGGGGCAGCCGCGTCTCGGCGCTGGATCTGCGCTTTCTCGCCTTCCTGCTGGCGGGCTTGCTGGGGCTGCTGTTCCTGCTGTCGATCCCCCTCCACTTGGTCAACCTGAGCCGCACCCGAACCGATGCCCTGCAACAGATTGACCAGAGTGTGAATGTGGCTGAAACGCAGATCGAGTCCCAGTCGGATCAGCTCAGCTCGCTCCTCCAAGACGAGGCCCGGATTACGCAGCTTGACCAAGCGATCGCCAGTGGTCAGTTTGCAGGCCCGCAGCTTGAGCAGTTGCAGACCATCCGCCAGCAAATTGACCAACTGCGCGCCGATCCCTCCCTGCTCGAGAACCAGATCGAGCAGGCTCGCACAGAGCTGCGGGAGCGTCGCCGCGAAGCAGAGTCCCGGGCTAAGGGAACAGCCACAAAAACGGCGATTCGGACCACGGTGAATTGCGGCCTCTTAACGATTGGTTACTTCTTACTCGGAGCCCTAGGCCTGCGGAGTTTGGCGGGCACAGGGGGCGGCCGGCGCGCGATCGCCAAGTAAGTCCGCCGCGCCCTCCGGGAGCTGAAGGGAAACCTCAACTTCCCAAGGGCGCTCCCTCGTTCCTTCAGCATTTGGCGATCGCGCCGTCCCTGCCAGTGAAATGTTTTCGATCTATATCCTGACCTACAACGAAGAGAGCGAAATTGCCGCTTGTATCGAGTCGGCCCTGCCCCACTGCGATGACATCATTGTGGTCGATTCCTTCAGCCGCGATCGCACCCTCGAGATTGCCCGCCGCTACCCGGTTCGCACCCTCGAGCACGCCTTTGAGAGTCACGGCAAGCAGCGCACCTGGATGCTGCGCGAAGTGCCCACGAAGTACGAGTGGGTCTATATCCTCGAAGCCGACGAGCGCCTGACCCCGGCCCTCCAGGCCGAATGTGTCCAAGCGAGCCAATCCCAGACCTACATTGGCTATTACGTGGCCGAGCGCGTGATCTTCATGCAGCACTGGATTCGTCGCTGCACCCAGTACCCCCGCTACCAACTGCGCCTCTTCCGCAAAGACAAGGTCTGGTTTGACGACTACGGCCACACCGAGCGCGAAGTTTGTGATGGACCCGTAGGCTTCCTCCGAGAAACCTATCCCCACTACACCAGCGGCAAGGGTTTCAGCCGCTGGATTGATAAGCACAACCGCTACTCCACCGACGAAGCGCGGGAAACCTTGCGCCAACTGGAGGCGGGCAAGGTGGATTGGCGCGCTCTGCTCCTCGGCCGCTCGGAAGTAGAACGGCGGCGCGCCTTAAAAGACTTGTCCATGCGCTTGCCCTGCCGGCCCTTGCTGCGCTTCATCTATATGTACATTCTGCTCGGCGGTTTTCTCGACGGCCGGGCGGGCTTTACCTGGTGTGTGCTTCAGGCCTTCTACGAGTACTTGATTTTGCTCAAGGTCTGGGAGCTGCGCCATGAGCCGCCGCCCGAGCTCCGCCCGCCCCCAGCGGAACGCCCCACGATTCGCTCCCAGCCCTCGCCGCCTTGACGGGGAGTGCTAAAATGTGATGACTGATACACTGGGTTGGGACCCAGGCCTGCTCCAGCAGTGCTCGTAGGCGTCATGGCCAAGAATTGCAATGGCTAAGACTTGCAACATTTCTTTACAAGCCTGACAATAGGTAAAAGATCACGCGCGACCCTAGCGCCCCTCGGAAGGAGAGTCAGCATTCGGTGTTTGAACGCATCAAGCAGGATCTTAAGAACGACCTCATCGCTGGTTTGCTGGTCGTCATTCCCTTGGCTACGACGATCTGGCTGTCCCTCATCCTAGCCCGCTGGGCGATTAACTTCCTCACCGAGATTCCCAAGCAGCTCAACCCGTTCCAAGGTCTCGATCCGCTGCTGTCTTACCTGCTGAACTTGATCGTTGGCTTCACGGTTCCCCTGATGACGATCTTGCTGATCGGCCTCATGGCCCGCAACATTGTGGGGCGCTGGCTGCTGGACTTGGGGGAACGCACCCTGCAATCGATTCCTCTGGCTGGTTCCGTTTACAAGACCCTGAAGCAAATCCTGGAGACGCTGCTCCAAGACTCCAAAAGCCGCTTCCGTCGGGTGGTGATGGTGGAATATCCCCGCCAGGGGGTCTGGAGCTTAGGCTTTGTCACGGGGACCCTCAGCTCCCAGCTCCAATCCCACCTCTCCCGGCCCATGCTGAGCCTCTTTATTCCCACGACTCCCAACCCGACTTCGGGCTGGTATGCGATCGTGCCGGAAGACGAGGTGATCGATCTGGCAATTTCGATTGAAGATGCCTTCAAAGTCCTGATATCCGGGGGCATCGTCAGCCCCAGCACCGCTACCCCGGCTCCCCCCCTCGCCTTGGGGCGCCCTCGCAAGCCCGTGTATGATCCAGTTCCCCTGGAGACGCGGCGGGATGAGGGCCTGGAGGAGCAACGCCAAGCTCTGCCCCTGGAAGAAGAACCCACCTAAGCGATCGCCATGCCGTCTACCCGTCAAACACCGCGCCGTATCGCGCGGGAACTGGCCCTGTTGAGTCTCAGCCAACTGGGGGATCAGCGCCTCGCTGAGAGTGCCCGCCCCCTGGAGGATCTGCTGGTGGCCGCCGTGCGAGCCCTCACCGCCGAGGTGCGCGATGCCCTAGAGACGGCGGCGGCTGAAGCCCAGCGCAGTCGCGAGCGCCTCCTCGCCAGTGAACTGCGGGCGGTGGATCTCCAGAGTGCCCGCGTCGCCTTGGAAGAAGCCCTGACCTTGACCCAGACCGCGATCAACCATCTGGGGGAGGCCGTAGACTTACCCGAATTGGTGCAAATCGCCAATCAAGCGGAGGTGCGCGAGTACGCCTGTCAGTTGGTGGAGACTCTGGACCGCCGCCGCTCCGAGATCGAACAAGAGCTAACCGCTTCTCTCATTGATTGGCAACTGCATCGCCTGCCGCGCATTGATCGGGACATCCTGAGCCTCGCCGTGGCGGAAATTCGCTTCCTGGAAGTCCCCGACCGCGTGGCGATCAACGAAGCGGTGGAGCTGGCAAAGCGCTATGCGGATGCCGATAGCTACCGCTTTATTAACGGCGTTCTGCGCCGCGTCAGCAACCGCCCCCAACCCACCCTCACCCCGCCCCCGTTGGCCTAAGATTGCTTGCCCTTTCGGGGCGGCAACGCTCGGGGCAGCCAGCAGAAGGCTGAGGCAATCTGGTACAACTAAGCAGTAGGACTTGGGGCTGGCTCTCAAGTTGTGATATGGGAGGGGGGTCCCTATGGCCGGTTTTTCCTTGAGCGCGATCGCCATTCGCCGCCACATTGGCGTCTTGATGGTTGTGCTGGCGACCTTGGTGGTTGGCGTCTTCCTGCTGGCGCGCCTGCAAGTGGATTTGCTCCCTGCGATTACCTATCCCCGCATTGGGCTGCGGGTCGATGCGCCGGGGGTCGCGCCCCAAGTGGCCGTGGAAGAAGTGACCAAGCCCCTCGAAGCCGCCCTGAGCACTACCGAGGGCGTGGTGCAAGTGTCATCTCAGACCCGCGAAGGTCGTATCAGCATTAACCTCTTCTTTAACCCTGGCAATGACCTTGACCAGGCCCTCAACGATGCCACCGCCGCCCTCAATCGGGCCCGCAGCAGCCTCCCCACCGGCCTGATCGAAGAGCCGCGCTTGTTCAAGTTTGACCCGTCTCAGCTCCCCGTCTATGAGTTTGCCCTCGAGTCCGAGTCTCTGCCTGGGGTCGCACTGCGGGTGTTTGCCGATGAGGAGCTGGCCCGGGAACTCAGTGTGGTGCCTGGGGTCGCGGCGGTCGATATTTCGGGGGGAGCCCCCGAGGAAGTGCGGGTCAACCTCGATCTCCAGCGCCTGCAAGCCCTCGGAGTCAGTGTGCAGGATGTCTTGCAGGCCTTGCGAAGTCGCAATCAAGACTTATCCGGGGGGCGGATCACCGGCAGTCCCGGGGAACCCCTGACTCGCACGATGGGCCGCTTCCAGAGCGTCGAGGAAATCGAGAATTTTGCCCTGCCTTTGGAGAGAGAGAGCCCAGGCCTGGGCCGCCGCCAAGTCTACCTCCGGGAGGTGGCGACTGTAACCGATGGCACCGAAGAGCCGCGGGTCTTGGTCACTCTCAACGGTCGGCCCGCGCTTAAGGTCAGCATCCAGAAGCAGCCCGACGCGAATACGGTGGCCGTGGTAGGCGGGGTGAAGCAGCGCCTAGAGGCTCTCCGGGCTAGGGGCCTGCTGACCGACGATATGATCTTGATCCCCACGCTGGATGAGTCCCGCTTCATTCGCAGCTCCCTCCGCAACGTGGCCCTGGCTGGGCTGGCGGGCACGGGGTTGGCATCCCTGACGGTGCTGGTCTTCCTGGGCTCCCTGCGCCAGACCTTCATCATTGTCACCGCGATTCCCTTAGCAACCCTGGTAGCGGTGATCTTGATGCAGCTTTTTGGCCTGTCGCTGAATATTTTCAGCTTGGGGGGGCTGGCCCTGGGGGTGGGCATCGTGGTGGACAACTCGATCGTGATGCTGGAGACGATCGCCGCTGGAGCGGGGGACGCGCGATCGCCCAGCCAGCAACTGGACGCGGCGATCGCCAGTAGCCAGCAGGTGGAATCGGCTCTGGTGGCCTCTACCCTCACGAACTTGGTGGCCGTCTTGCCCTTCCTGCTCTTGGGGGGCTTCATCTCCCTGCTGTTTAACGAACTCATCCTCACGATCAGCTTTGCGGTGGCCGCCTCCTTGCTGATCGCCCTCTTGGTCGTGCCAGCCCTGGCCTCGCGCTTACTGCCCGTCGGCCCCCCCAGCGGGGCGCGCTTTGGGCCCCTGTGCTGGTTTCATGAGCGCTTTCAGGCTGCGACCCTGAGTTATGGGCAGGTGCTGGCCCAGGTGGTTCGCTGGCGGCTGGTGGTGATCGTGCTGGCGATCGCTCTCCTCGGGGGCGGCAGCCTCGGGCTGGGCCGTCAGTTGCCCCAGGAGATCCTGCCACCGATCAACACCGGCCAGGCCAACTTGCGAGCTAACTTTCCACCAGGAACGACCCTGGAGCAGAATCGGCAGGTGATGGCGGCCGCGGACGAGATTCTCTTGGCCCAGCCGGAAACTGAATATACCTTTACTACCAGTGGCGGCGCGCTGTTCGGGGCCGGTCTCAACCAAAATGTGCTGCGGGGAACCAGCACCATTACCCTGAAACCGGGCACCGATGTCCAGGCCTTCGCCGAGCGCACCACCGAGATTCTCCAGGGCCTGAACTTGGTCAATACCCGCTTGCAACTCTCCCCTGGCCGCGTGCGGGGGATCATCCTCTCCAATTCCCCCCTCTGGGGCTCAGACATCGACCTGCTGTTGCAGAGTCCCGACCCTGAGGCCTTGCAACAAGCGGGGCGGCAGGTGCTCCAGGCCCTGGATGAGCAGGCGACCCTGGCCCGCTACCGTCCCGATGCCGATCCGCCGCAGCCCGAGATCCAGGTGCAGCCAGACTGGTCGCGGTTGGCGGATCTGGGCTTTTCGGCCGAGACCGTGGGCCTGGCGGTGCAGACGGCGGTGCAGGGAACCGTTGCCACCCGGTTGCAGCGGGGCGAGCGCCTCGTGAATATTCGCCTCCAGTTGCCCCCGGAGGCCCGCCAGCGCCCCGAGCAATTGGCCCAGTTGCCCCTCTTGACCGATAACGGTCAACTCGTGCGGCTGGCTGATGTCGCCCGCCTGGTGCCGGGGCGGGAGCCGGCCGAGATCCAGCGGATCAATCAGCGCCAGATCCTGGCGATCGCGGGCAATCTGGCGGAAGAGGCCAGCTTGGGGGCGGCGATCACCGAAAAAGATGCGATCCTGAGCCAACTGGACCTCCCCCCCGGCGTGACCCTACTGCCCAGTGCGGCCAGTGAGAGCAGCCGCCAGTTGCAGCAGTCCCTCCTGGTGCTCGGGGGGCTAGCGGCCTTCTTGGTCTTCACCGTCATGGCCGTGCAGTACAACTCCCTGATCGACCCCCTGGTGATCATGCTGACCGTGCCCCTCGCCCTCGCTGGCGGTATCATCGGGCTCTACGTCACGGAAACCGCTGTAGGTGCTACGGTGCTGGTCGGGGCCGTGCTGCTAGTGGGGATCGTGGTCAACAATGCCATTGTCATGGTGGAATTGGCCAACCAACTGCACCTCGAGTATGGCTTGAGCCGCCAGGCGGCGATCCTCAAGGCGGCTCCTCAGCGCCTGCGGCCGATCCTGATGACCACGATCACGACGGTGCTGGGTCTACTGCCCCTGGCCTTGGGGGTGGGGGAAGGCTCAGAGTTTTTGCAACCCCTGGGGGTGGTGGTCTTTGCCGGTCTGTCCTTGGCAACCCTGTTGACTCTGTTTCTTATCCCCTGCTTCTACGTGCTCCTCCACGGCGGCGAGCCCCGACCACCCCAGTTTGCCCCCCGGCGATCGCGCTTTACAATCCCGGCTCGCGGCAGTCGGCCGGGATAGTCTCGGCAGCTCGGGGCTCCACTTGGTCGGCGGCACCGTCGGTCTCTAGCCAGCCGGCTAGGGGCGACGCGGCTCCCGGCTGGGGGCAGACTTGCAACCGCACCCAGGTTCCCTGCTCGGCCAACGCTTGCCGCCGACTGACGTAGAGCAAACTGGCGGCTGGGACCAGGGTCGTCGGCGCGGTGGCCTGCGGGTTGCGGTGGAGCGCGATCCCCTCCCGGGCCGCCAACCAGTTACCGACGGCAAAGAGGTCGCTGGGGGAGCGGCTGGGACGGGGAGCTAGGGGTTCAGGACGCTCCTCCCCCGCAGTCTCCCCCAGCCAGCGCTGCACTTGAGCCCGCAGTTCCGGAAAGCTGGCATAGGAGAGTAGGCTGAGGCCGGCCGCGAGCCCCAACAGGAGCAGGAGGGCCGGGGTCCAGCCCGGCCAGGTATCATCCGACTTGTCCGTATCAGCCGGTTCCGGCGGCTGGGTCGGTTCGGGTTCCGGGATCTCAGCGACCTGGGGCAAGGGCAGGGGGCTGGGGTGCTCGCCGGGGCGATCGCGCACCTGACAGGCCACGAGGGCAATCGTAATGTTGTCGTGGCCGTTGCGCTGGTTGGCAATGTTCAGCAGCCGCTCGCTGGCGGTGCGGACATCGGTGATCCCCTGGAGCACGGGGAGAATCTCCGTTTCCCAATACTGCTCCACGCGATCGCGATCGCTGAGACCATCGGAACAGAGCAGCAACACACAATCACTGTCTACCACCAAGCGCCGCACCGTCGGCCGCAGCCGGGAGGAGTGAGCCATCCCCAGGGCCTGGATCAGGGCCCCGGCACTGGGATGGGTGAGCGCATCCCGGTAGAGGGCGTAACCCAGCCGGACTTCCCGCGAGGCAACGTCATCGTCTAGGGTTAACTGCTGGCAGCTATCGGCCGAGATCTGGTAAATGCGTGAATCTCCCACATGGGTGAGGTAGAGTTCGTGGGCATAGCTCATGGCCATGACCAAGGTAGTCCCCATGCGCCGCCGCTCTTGGCGCTGCTCGCTATCGTTGCGATCGCTGATTAAATCATTAGCCTTGCAGATGGAATGCTCCAGGACCTCGGTAATCATGAGGGGCGTCGCCTCGGGCTGGGGTTGGGTTAGGAGGGGCTGCACGCCATCCCGCAGGGCGGCGATCGCCAAGTTGGAAGCAATTTCGCCGCCATCGTGACCCCCAATGCCATCACAGACAATCACCAAGGCCTGGGGCGAAGCCTTGACCATCTGAGCCTGGTCTGGGTAGCAGGCATCTTCGTTGTGCTGACGCACCTTGCCCGTATCCGTACAGGCAAAGAGGTCGTAGGCACGGGTTTGGCCCTGCCCGCAAGCCGCCAGCAACTGATCGAGGCTCGCGAGCAGGTGCTGGCTTGACAGTTGCCCGGTGCGCAGATGGTCGCAGAGACGCTTCAAGCCGGGGCCTAGGCTCGGGTCACTGGCCGGAAGCCACTGGAGCCAGAGATCCCCCAACTGCGCGAGCTGGGGCGGGTCTTCGGGGTCGTCGTGGCGCAACTCGCGCAATTGCACCGTCGCGCCGTTAACGCGCAGCACTTCGGGCGTTAACAGGCTCCTGGCCACCCCCTGGCGGGCACAGTCGGGCCAGAGCTGGGCCAGTTGCCAGAGCCAATGGAGCTGGCGCAGGGGGCTGGCCTCCGGCCAGCAGGCGGTCAAAGACGGCAACAGTTCCCCCTCTGAGAACTGGATACTGCGACTAAAGAGACCGTATTCTAACAACCAGAGGGGTGGGCCCTGGGGCTCCTCGAGGGTGGGAAGCTGCCCATAGACCTGGGGGATGTGGGGGCGCAGGGGAAAGAGGCGGAGATAGGGAACCAGGACCGTAGGGACCTCGTGGGGGAGTTGCGGCGGCTGGGCGGGCCGAGTGTCAAGAAAGAGGCGCGGGTGCAGGTGCAGGTAGCGGTCCCCGATTAAGGCTGGGCAGGGATAGGCCTCAATCCCCGCCCCAATGGCCCAGAGATAGCGGCGCACTAGGGGGGTGTTGCATTGCTGGCAAAAGCGGCGATCGCTGGGATTGGCCGCTTGGCAATCGCGGTTGACACAGTGGAGGGGTCGGCTAGGGTCGTGCATAACCAAACGTCAGGCTGAGAAGCGCCAGCAGGCCACGGGCATGGCCCCGCGCAGGGAGCAAGAATTCGTCTTTCAAGTTCGCTGAGTTCGCCGATGCGACGCCCGGCTAGCACCCCGGCAACCCCCAGCTCCTGGCTCAACTCGGGTCAGTGGCTCGGGTCTCTTTACTATCTTAGAACCGTGGTCCGGGTCTCAGGTCAGGATTTTGCGCGGGGCCGGCCCCCGGGAACCCGCTGGCGCAGCAAGTTCGCGAGCCGCTGGGCGCTGTCGGTGGCGGCGAGACGGGCCGCTTGGGCCGCCATCGTCTGCAATTGGGCGCGATCGCCCAGCAGCGTTAGCACCGCTTGACTGAGCCCAGCGGGGCTCAAGTCCTCTTGGCGATAGAGCTGGGCCGCGCCAGCCCGACAAAACACCTGAGCATTGTGGAACTGGTGGTCATCCGCCGCGTAGGGGTACGGGATCAGAATCGCGGGCGTATGACTCACCGCCAACTCCGTCAGGGTTCCGGCCCCAGCCCGGCTCACGGCCAGATCGGCCCGCTGCAAGAGGGCCGCCATCTGGTCATAAAAAGACAACCGGATGTACTGGGGATGGCTCAGGCTCTCCGCTTCAGGATCGCGATCGCCCGTCAGATGCACCACATAAGCGCCGGCCGCAAACCAAGCGGGAGCCGCCTGGCGCACCAGTTGATTCACGGCCACGGCTCCCTGAGACCCCCCCAGCACCACAATCAGGGGCGCGGTAGACGGAATCGGTAAGTCCAAAGGTTGCGCCTGAAGGAACTGCTGGCGCACCGGGGTGCTCGTCCAGACGGTGTTGACTCGGGGCAAGTGCCGCGCCGCCTCCTCGAAGCCCAGGGCAACGACCTGGCAATAGGGGGCCAGCCAGCGGGTCACTTTTCCCGGAATAGCGTTGGAGTCATGGAGAACCACGGGCAACCCCAACCAGCGGGCCGCGAGGATGGCTGGGGCGGCGATGTAGCCGCCGGTCGTAAAGACGCCCTGATAGCCCTGGCGGCGCAGCAACTGCCGGGTTTTCCAGATCGCTTGCAGGAAGCGGAGGGCGATCGCCAACGTCTTGAATCCAAAGCGCTGCTGGAATCCCGTCAGGGGAATGGTGTGGAGGGGATAGCGAGCTGGAACCAACTGTTGCTCCAGGCGATCCGGAACGCCCAGCCAGGCGAGCGACCAATCGGGTAACTCAGCCGCCACCGCCAAGGCCGGAAACAAGTGTCCCCCCGTACCACTGGCGGCAATCAGTAAGCGGGGCGCGGCGCGATCGCCCGTGGGCTCTGGCTCTCTGGGCATGGTCGCTAAGCTCGCGGCAGTCGAAACAAGCAAAAGGTAGTTTTAGCAAGAGTCAGCCTTTAGGGCCAGGGCAGACTCCCCAACAGCTCTCCTCCCCAAGCTAGCATCGATCGGGATCGGGTCGCCGCCGGTAGCGCAAAAACACCTCATCCCCCTGGGGCACTGCCGCCAGCAACTGCCAAGGACCCGCCGCCGCCGCTGGCACACCATCGCCGTCACAGAGGGTCGGCGCGTGTTGTCCCCCGAGCAGCAACGGGCAAAGGGTCAGGTACAGCTCATCAATCACGGCGGCGGTCAGGAACGAGGCCACCAACTCGCCGCCCCCCAGCAAGGCCAAGCGCTCCAGGCCCAAGGCGGCCCATTGCGCCAGGACCCAGGGCCAATCCAGGGGCTCGGGAGCCGCCAGCACCCGGTCAAACTCTGGCTGCCCTGACCACCGAGTCGCCCCGACGGTCGTAGTCAGCAACCAGCGGGGCACGGGCTGCTGAAAGAACCGCCAGCGAGGGTCTAACTCAGCCCGCCGGGAGCAGACGATCTGCACCGGTTGGGGCGGCTTGCCGGCCTGCCGGCGCTGCTGGAGCAGGCTCGGGTCCCTCACGGGCAGGGTGGTTTGGTAGGCCCGCAGGGTTCCCGCCCCAAACAAGACGCCATCGGCCGCCGCCACTTGTTGCTCCAGGCGTGCTCGGTCGGCGGCGGAGCCAAAGCGGGCTGGCGATCGCGCCGCCGCCGCCAACTTGCCATCCAGGCTCATGGCAGCAATCAATACTACGTAGGGGCGCGCGGGCCTGCTGATGATGCTCACAACTCCTCAGACTTCCGTAAATCCTGGGCTCCCACTGAACCCACAACTTCACTAAATCTTGACACGCTTGTGTTGCTAACTACATGGATTCTTCGTCTTGGGACCGAAGCCCAACTCCTACAATGGAGTTTAGGATTGCGCTGGTGGTGGGACAACGGTCCACAGCGAGTTGTGGGAGGGTGCGTTACTGTACCGTTAAGTCACGGTAGTCCGTATCCGCCAGCACTCAGGTCCATCGCCGGGGTGGCTTGCCTCGTATTACCTGTACGCATCTATGGCTCCGTCGAGTTTCCAAGCCTCATTCCGCCGCACTCTGTTGTCGCGCTTGCTCCTGTTGAGCGTGCCAGTTCTTTTTTTGGGGGTCTTTGTCACCTCCCAAGTCACCTACCGAAAATCCCGCTCGGCGCTTCTCGACACGGCCCGTCAGAATTTAACCGCCAGCGCCGTTCGCAAAGGTCAGACTCTTCAGCAGACCGTGGTGTTGCTGGAGGCCAATCTCGCCTCCCTCAGTAGTAGCTATTGGCTCACAGCGGCTGAGACTCCCCCAGACCGAGAACGCCTGCAACACCTGCAAGGGCAACTCTCCGGGCCGATTACCTGCCTGCAACTGCGATCGCCCACCACCCAGGCCATCGTGAGCAGTAGCTGTGACACCCCTTTACCCCAGCTCCCCCAGCGGGAGCCCTGGCCGCAGGCTGTGACTCAGCCCATCTCAGCCACCGCCGTCCAGGTCGATCTGTTGCCCCCGACTCCAGAGACCCCCGACGCTGCCGCGACCTCGGCGGGCAGCCGCAATCTCGACGCGACTAGTCGCTTGGAGTTGAGCTTTAGTGTCCCGGTCTACGATGCTGCCGGTCAACTGCGCTACAGCCTCCAGGCCCAGGCCAGCCTGCTGGATGACACCCGCTCGGTTCCCGGCTCCCTGGCCGGCTATCCCGTGATTATTGACGAAACGGGCACGATCTTAGCCCACCCCTTCCCGGAGCGCGTTGGCCGCAACATTGCGGCCGAAGCGGACTCTCGCCGCCTCAAGAGCCTTCTCCGCAACGCCCTCGCGGGCCAGGATAATTTCTTGCACCTCTTCTCCTTCGATGCCGATGGCGGCGAATTGCTCGCTGGCTATACCTCGATCCCCAGCCCCCTCAGCGACGCGGGTGAGCAGCGCTGGGTGATCTTGGCGATCGCCCGCCTTGAGGATGCCCTCGCCGATATTGAGTCGATCCGCCGGGTCCTCCTCGGCCTGTTGGCCGTCTTGACCTTCGCCCTGCTCGCCGCCAGCACCATCGCCACCTTCTACATTTCCCGCGAGACGGCCCGCCCCCTGGAGCAACTGCGAGACTATGCCCTGAACAACGACAATCTCCACTCCCAGGCGGCCATCCCCCACAATTTTCGCATTCACGAGTTCAATCAACTCGGCCTCGCCTTTGAAGCCATGCTGAACCGCCTGCACCGCTGGACGGCGGAACTGGAAGAAGCCTGGCGGGATGCGAAGGTCGCCAACCAACTGAAGGACGAATTTCTCACGATCACCTCCCACGAACTGCGAACCCCCCTCAATGGCATCCTGGGCTCCCTGCAAATTGTCCAAGATGATCTCTGTGACTCCCGCGCCGAGGAACTCGCCTACCTTCAGCAGGCCCACCAATCGGCCCTGGCGCTCTACAACATCGTCAACGACATCTCTGACATTACCAAGCTCCAAGCGGGGCAACTGAAGGTCAGTATCGAAGCCGCTGACTTGGTGGCCTGTCTCCAGGCAGCGGTAAAGACCTATGAAGAGGACTTTGCTGCCAAGGGACTGGCCTTGCACTGGAGGCCCCCCCCGGGACCGATCTGGGTCTATGCCGACGCTCTGCAACTCCAGCGTGTCTTTGCGATCGTCCTTGACAATGCCCTGAAATTCACCGCCCAAGGTAGCGTCACCCTGAGCACGGCTGTTCAAGCTACCCCGGCCACCGCCAGCGGTCAGTGGGCGGTCGTGTCAATTCAGGATACGGGCCTTGGGGTTGCCCCGGAGCTTCAGGCCAAGCTCTTTAAGCCCTTTGCCGTTGTCGATGGTAGCCGCACCCGTCAGCATGGGGGAATTGGTCTGGGACTGGCGATCGCCCGCAACCTCATGGACCTCATGCAGGGCTGCATTGACCTCACCAGCGACGGTCCGAACTGTGGTACCACCGTTACCATCGGCCTCCCCGTCGCCCGTCAGGTTGCCCAGCCCGCCGCCGCCACCGCCCAGCCCCGCTAGTCTTCGTGGTTGGGGAACGGGACTCCAGTGGTCAAGACCAGCTCAGCCGCTACCGGGGGCAAGGGGCGCGCGAGCAGATAGCCCTGCCCCTGATCACAGCCGAGGGCGCGTAAATGAGCCAGTTGTTCCAGGGTTTCCACCCCTTCGGCCACCAGCTCGAGCCCCAGATTTTTCCCCAGCATGATGATGGTGCGGACGAGTTCCTGGCTCTTGGAGTCTCGCTCTAGGGTCATGACAAAGGAGCGATCGATCTTGAGGGTATCGAAGGAAAAATCCCGTAGATAACTCAGGGATGAATAGCCCGTGCCAAAATCATCAATACAGAAGCGAATCCGACGGGACCGGAGCGCCGCCAACACCTCCCCCACTTGCTCGGCCCGGCGCATCAAGGTCGTTTCGGTCACTTCGAGCTTCAGGGCCTGGGGGGGTAAGCCTGTAGCAGCCAGAATCCGATCTAGGGTCGCGAGCAAATCACTGTGCAACAACTGCACCGTAGACACATTCACCGAGAGCGCCAAGTTCTCGGCCTCGGGATAGCGCGATCGCCATTGCTGGAACTGGGCACAAGCATTTCGCAGTACCCATTCGCCCAGGGGAATAATAAACCCCGTCTCCTCGGCCAGGGGAATGAAGACCTCCGGCGAGATCCAGCCCTCCTCGGCCGGCCAGCGCAACAAAGCCTCAAACCCAGCCAACTCCTGGGTCTTCAGATGCACAATCGGCTGATAGTAGAGCTGGAACTCGCTGCACTTCAGGGCGCGGCGCATCTGGGCATCCAACTGCAAGCGATCCACGGTCTGCTCCTGCACGTCGGGATCGAACACAACAATGCTGGTATTGGGGAGGAGCCGCGCTTGGTGCATGGCGGTATCAGCCGCCCGCAAAATTCCCTCGGCCTCAGGGGGACAATGCTCACTCCAAGCCAGACCGATCTGAGTTTGGAGAAAGACGGTGCGATCGCCCAGCACAAACGGCTCTGCAAACAGGGCCTCGAGCTGACCCGCCACCTCCCGCGCCGCTGCCACCGTCGTCGCCCGCTCCAGCAACACCGCAAACTCATCACTGGCCAAGCGCGCCAGCACCGTCCCAGCCGGGAGGCCATCTTGGCAGCGGGCCACCACCGCCTGCACCACCTGCTCCGCCATCTGATGCCCGAAGGAATACTTCACCACCCGAAAGCGCCGCAGCCCAAAGTGCAGCACCGCAAACGGGCGGCCCACCTCTAACAAGGTCTCCAGTCGCTCCAGTAGGTGTTGGCGTAGGGGCAGGCGAGTTACGGGGTCATAGTAGGCATATTGACGCAGCCTTTCCTCCGTGCGGACGCGCTCCGTCACCTCCTGCACCATAGAGACAAAGCCCGCGATCTCGCCCTTCAGGTCCCGCAGCGGCGTGTTATACCACTCGCAGATAATTTCCCGTCCCGCCTTGGTGACGTTGGCATTAACACTGTGGGCGGTCATGTCCCCGGCTAAGATCCGGCCTAGAATCACGTCTACTTCTGTGTGTAGGGCGGCCGGGATAATCAAATCGCGCGGATGCCGGTTCATGACCTCCGCTTTCGCATAGCCAAAAATCTCCTCGGCGGCTGGATTCCAGTCGATAATCCGGCCCTGGTCATCGTGAACAATGCAGCCAATGGGGGTGCGCTCAAACTGAAGTTGGAGGCGCTGCTGGAGCTGTTGGGTTTGCTCGAACAGTTGGGCATTGAGGATCGCGGCCGCACACCGTTCCGCCGCGATTTCGAGTAGGTGAACTTCGCGATCGCTCGACTGGTGGGGCTGATGCCATTCGATTTGGAGCACCCCAACTAGGTGCTGCTGACGGCGCAGGGGCAAGCCCAGGATATGGCGCGTATCCAGATCCCCATTCGCGTAGTGATGGAACTGCTGATCGTCGTGAAGGTTTTCGATATCAATCAACTTGCCCGTGCTGAGAATCAGGCGCGCCACGTCCCGATTGAGCCGAAAAGGATGGTGCTCATCCGTGCGAACCTCCCCCATCCGGGCTCCCAAGTGCAAATCATCATCCCGGTGTAGGAAAATTAAGCCCAAATCCGCCCCCGTGACCCGCAGCAAGCGATCCAGCAAGACATTGAGCAACGCATCCAGATCGAGGGTGCTAATGGCGTTGGCAGTGATCAGGTTCAGGGCCTCGAGCTCCTGATTTTGGGTCTGGAGACTGGCGAGCAGAGCCTCCCGCTCCCGTTGCAGTTGCTGGCGATCGCTAATATCCCGCGCAATCCCGATCAGCCCCTCGACCTCCCCACGGCTATTGAACCGAGGGTACTTGTCTGTCAGATAGGTCTTCTGGCTACCGTTCACGGTGATTTCCTCTTCGAGGTAACGAGGCTGGCCCGTCAGCAATACCGCGCTATCCTCCCGCTGCCAGGGCTCGCCCTCGCGAGCCGGCATGAACTCGTGATCCTCCCGGCCGATAATCTCATCGATAGGGCGGCCCAGCATTTGAGCGCCGCTGCTGTTGATCAGCACATAGCGGCCCTGGCGATCTTTGACAAAGACTGCATCCCGCGTGCCTTCGATCACGCTACAGAGCAGCAGATAGCTCTCCCGCTGGGCCTGCTCCCCACGCCGCAGGATGTTGTAGAGCAGCAGGCTCGTGATCAGGGTAAAGAACCAGCCCTTGAGAGTACTGAGCTGCACCAGCAGTTGGGGATCGGCCCCAAAGAGGAGCAGCAGCCGATCCGAGAGCAGAATCCAGAGGCTACTCCAAAAGGCATAGATCCAGGTCGTGCGAGGAGCCAGAGCTGTGGTTTTCAAGGGAGAGATTGCAGACATAAGTGTGGGAGCAAGGAGGCTCATGCCCCAAGAATCAGCCATACAAAAGCCAACATCACTGTAGCATAGGCTTCTAGCCCAACTTCCTCATCGTCCGAGGGAGTCTGGTAGCCAGAAGCCACCGTGAATGGAAGCTGAAACCGCCAGAAATTCGCTCTACCTATCCAGTCCGACCGATTAACCGCATCACTACGAACGGCTAACCCTTGCCTGTCCTAATTTCATCGCGTTGTTGAGCCAGCAAACCCACTATAACCACGGCTAGGCGAGCTCTTCCCTCGAGGGGCTCCGCGCCCGCTGGCCGTATCGGCATCATCGGGCTTGAGCCCCGCGTAGGCGGCGGGGAGGAGCGCTGAAGCGCAACAACAGTCCTCCCAAAGCCTCGGGTCCGGAGTTGGGCTCGCGGCCAGGCCTGAAACCCCCGGCAGTCTTGATAGCTCCTCTGGCTCGAGGCCTGCGGATGAATTCCCGTGCGCCAACAGCCGGTGCTGGCAAGAGTCGCAGGAGTCAGCGAATATTGAGGGTCGGCCCTAGGATTCCCGTCTCGCCGGCCGCCGCCGCCGTAGGAGGTAGGGCCGCCGAGGGAGCGTGAGGGCTGGCAGCCCCTCCGGTCTAATCTTCTTTGAGGCCAAAGACCATTTGCAGGATCATGGTCTCGCCGTCCTTGTGATGGTACTTGTCCGCCCAAGCCCGGATGACCTCATCCAGTTCCGCCTTCGCCGCCTCAAAGCGTTCGGGGAGAATGTCGAGTTCTTCCAGAACTCGCATCACCTTGGGTTCTCGCTCCGCCCAATCGCGCATCATGCGAAAGAAGCGAGCCGTATCCTCGATCATCAGGTAGGTGCGCTCTTCCGCATCAGCAGGGGAGTAGGTCGGCCGAGTCAAGGCAAAGAAAGGCAACCCCCAGGGATTATCAACCCGCATCACGGTGCCGGAGTAAATAAGGCGGCGCCGGATATGTTCCGCCAGGGCTTCACTCATGGGCATTTGGCGCTCCGAGGGTAGGTCTTCTTGGGAGCGCAAATGCAGGAACTCGATCAGGTCGAAAAACTCGAAGGAATTGATCAGCCGTGCATCGGGCAGGGGCGAGGGCAGCTTGGCTATGATTTGCTGCTGTTGCTCCTGGGTCAAATTGCTATTCAGGAGGCGCGACTGGCCGGGTTGCCAGGGGTAGCGCTCCAGCCAGACATAGGGAAACTGGATCAGGTAGCGGGGCTCCTGGGAGCCCAGCATCTTCAGCAGCTTGCCCTCCGTCAGGGCTTGGCGCACCTCCGCGACGATCGCTTTCACCCGCTTCGGCTCAATGTGGTGCAGGTGGCCAGTCATGCGGATGTTTTCGTCCTGCTCCAGGTAGGTGGTGTAGATGGCGCACTTGGCCGCCGTGGCCGCCGCGTCTAGGAACGCGCCGTGCCGGTGGCCGCTGGTCCGCATTGCACTGAAGGCAAGGTAGAACAAGATCTGATCCATGCTGCTGGGACTCAGACGCTTGATCAGATCGATATCGCTAAGCATGATGAAGACGGGAGTAACAGAACCAAGGGACAACGTAACATTGCGATTGCCTAGGGGGTTAGCTCAGTTGCCAGCGCTTGCACGCCCTAACCCAGCCGCTCGCCTGCACCCTGCTGTCGGACTCATCGCTCCATTATATCCTGCTGAGCCCGAGCATCACAGCCGCGCCGCGATTCTGGGGTGGACGAAAAAAGCACGGCTCCCCTGAATTTGGAGCGATGGTTCAAGGAGCAGAGGGTCGCCCTCTTCGGGGTTACGGGGCCCCCTCTGCGAGAAGCCGCTGCGCGTCTACATCCCCCGGCCCCTGCTCCCAAAGTTGGGAGGGGGGCGTTAGAAGCCCCTCTCCCAAGTTGGGAGGGGGGTTGGGGTGAGGGCTGAGCGAAGGAGTCTAAGCATCCCGCGCAAAATGCCGTTCACCTGCGATTCCGAGGTGGGCGGTGTATTGGCGATCGCAGATTATTCTGCCTGCCTAACGTACCGTCAGTCAACGTATCCGCCTCGCCCCCCAGGGCCCAAACCCATGACCCGTTATCTGATCAACCGTCTACTCATCTCCCTGCCCACCCTCATCGCCATTAGTGCTGTCATCTTCTTCGTGCTTGCCTTGGCCCCCGGCAACCCGATGGGGGAATTCGCCGCCAATCCCTCCATTACCGCTGAGGTGCGGGAAAATATCCGACGTTCCCTCGGCCTTGACCAACCCATTTACCTTCGCTACTTCAAATGGGTCTGGGCCTTTCTCCGGGGCGACCTGGGCTACTCCTTCACCAGCCGCAGTCCCGTCATGGACCTCATCCTGCAACGCCTGCCTACCACTCTCTGGGTCGTGGGCTCCGCCTACCTGCTCAGTGTCCTGATCGCCTTTCCCCTCGGCGTCATCTCTGCCCTGCGCCGCTACTCCTGGCTGGATCAGCTCGTGACTACCTTCGCCTTTTTGGGCTTCTCCCTGCCCACCTTCTTTACGGGCTTGCTGTTCATCATCATCTTCAGTGTCCAACTGGGCTGGTTTCCCTTCATCTACAACAGCACCCTGCAAGTGACCAATTTCAGTAGCTTCCTGGCCCAGATTCGGCAGTCGATCATGCCCGTCTGTGTTCTCGCCCTCTACCAAGCCGCCGTGCTCATGCGCTTCATTCGGTCCTCGGTGCTGGAGCAGCTCAACCAGGACTACGTTCGCACGGCCCAGGCTAAGGGCCTCAGCCCCCGAGCCGTGCTCAACGGTCATATTCTCCGCAATGCCTTGATCCCGGTTGTCACCCTGATTGCCCTCGACATTCCCACGGTGTTCACCGGAGCCTTGATCACGGAGCAGGTGTTCCGAGTGCCGGGGATCGGCGCTCTGCTGATTGATTCGATCTACCGCAGCGATACCCCGGTTGTCATGGCGATTACGTTTATCTACGCGATTTTGATTGTCCTCTTCAACCTGATTGCGGACCTGCTCTATGGTGTTCTCGATCCCCGGGTGCGCTACTGAAGGGGGGAGAATCGGGCTCCGCCTCCACTACCAGCACCGGTAACGGGCTGGTCTCTAGCACGGCTCGGGAGACTGAGCCCACCCAAACCTCCGGTCCTGAGCCGGGCCGGCGCTTGCCGATCACGATCTCGCTAACCTTCGAGGCTGCGGCTGTTTGGACGATTGTTTCTGGGACGGAACCGGCGAGGAGCAGGAATTGGTAGCGAATGTCGGCGAGGTGTTGCTGGGCTTGGCGGCGCAGGTGTGCTACGCCGGTCGGATCGTCTACCCGAACGACGTGCAGTACGAGGACCTCGCCATCACTGCGGCGAGCGAGTTCAGCGGCCTTGGTGAGGACTGAGACGGCTGGGGGAGCGGTGTCCACGGCGGCGAGGATGCGAGGGCGGTGGGCGATCGCCACCTTGGTGGGGTCTACCTCCCCCCGCTCTAGCAGTCGGGGCGCTAGGGCCGGGATCGCCCAGGCCCCCAGGGGTGCTGTCACCAGGATCGACAGGGCGGCCAGGGCGAGCACGATCTCGCCGCCCTCAATTCCTTGCGCTAGGGGGATCGCCCCGATGGCGGCCTGGACCGTGGCTTTTGCGGAATTGCCGGGGAGCAAAAACAGCCGCTCGCGGCGAGTCCAATCACTCCCCCAAGTGGACAAGGCCCAGCCCAGGCCCCGCCCCAGCAGCGTGCCGATGGCGAGGACCAGCAGGCCGACCCCCAGGTAGTTTTCCAGCACGTTCAATTGAATGCTGGCCCCCAGCAATACGAACAGCACGATCTCGGCGATCGCCCACAGGCCATCAAAGCCCCCCCGCAGCCGCCGCGCCAAGGGAGCATCCTGTTCGAGCAGAAAAAAGCCCATTGCCATCACTGCCAGATAGCCCGAGAAAACGGGGAGACGCTCCGCCAGCACAATCAGCCCTAGGGCGATACTGGCGGCGACTAAGCTATCTTGGAGCGCGGTTTGGGTCCAGTTCTGCTGGACTAGCAGCCGCACCAGCAGCCGCGCCGTCAGCCAGCCCAGCACCAGACCCAGGGCGATTTGGGTGAACACTTGTAGGGGCAGGAGCAGGACGGGGTGTAGCCCCCAGCCAACCGCTGGCGCGGTCTCGCCCGGCGCGAGGAGGGTCAGCAGCAGGCTAAAGACCAGCAGCAGCAGAACATCCGAGAGGGCGCTGCCGGTCAAGATGGCGTCGGGAATTCCCTTGTTAACGCCCCAGCCCAAGCTTTTGAGCCGCAGCATGGCGGGCACGATCACCGCTGGCGATTCGGCCCCGAGAACGCAGCCCAGGAGCAGCCCGGTGGCAAAGTCGAACTGGAAGAATACCCTCGCTGCGAGGGCAATGGCGATCGCCTCGCAGGTCGCTGGGAGGAAGCCTAAGCGCAGGGCCACGGTCCCCTGCTGCGCCAGCTTCTCCCGATCCAGCCCCAGCCCTGCCTTCATCAGGATCGCCATGACCGCGATCGCCCGGAGCCCGTCCGCGGCCCCCAACAGCTCCGGGCTGAGCAGGTCCCCCCCCTGGGGGCCGATCCCCAGGCCCACGAGGACCATCCCCACCAGGGCCGGCAGGCCGACACGGCGGGCGATCTGCCCCCCGAAGAAGCCTAACAGCAGCATCCAAACCAGGCTGGCTAGCATTTTGAGTCCTAGACCCTGGCAGAACCGGTTAGCACCACCGGAGCGGGTCGCCGCCCATTATAGAGTCTTGACAGAAATCGTGGCGCGCCCCAAGGCGGGGAGGGGAGCCGCGCTTTCCCGCTCAAATCTTGTCGCCCTTGACGCCGCCGCCTCCTGAGCTGACCGGCTCGGGGCTCCCCCCGCTACAGGCTATCCGTGACACTACTGAAGTGAAATGATCGCACCCGTGCCCCGGGAAATACGGTGGAGTCGTGGCGCTCCACCTGGCTTAGGGCCTCCAGATCCCGGAGCAGAGCCGGGAGGCTTTGATTGAACCGCAGGTTTTTGATCGGGTAGGCCAGCCGACCATCTTCAATCCAGAACGTGCCGTCGCGAGTCATCCCGGTCACTTCCAACTGTCGTGGGTTGACATAGCGCACATACCAGGCACGGTTGACCAAGATGCCACGTTCGGTGGTCGCGATCAAGTCCGCTAGGGGGCGATCGCTCCCCGCCATGACCAAGGGTTCCAAGTCCCCCGTGGGCGCACAGCCTTGCTGCTGGGCCCAGTAACGGTCATAGCTCAAGTGTTGCAAAACCCCGTCACAGACCAGGTGTAGGGGCTCGAGGGGCAAGCCCTGGCGATCGCTCCCACTTCCCTGGAGCAAAGGATGGGCCGGATCGCGGCGGAGCTGCACCAGGGGACTGAACAGGGCCTCCCCCCGGCGATCGCCACCGCCCGGGCGGGCAAAAAACGAACGCCCCTCGGCCGCGGCCCGCGCGCTGAGCTGACCCACCAGGTAGGGAACCAAGGCCGCCATCGCCGCGCTGCTGAGAATCGTCGGGTAGCAGCCCGGCTGGGGGTCGCGGGGATTTTGAGCCAGGGCCGCCTGGGCCAAGGCCGCTTGGGTCAACTGCATGATCGGCAACTGGTCGAGGGCGATCGCCGTGCGGCTGCGCCAGCTCGAGCCCGTGCCTTGGCGGGCCGTGAGACTGAACTGGGCCGCCGTTCCCCGCGTGGAGGTCCGGAGCCCCTGAGAATTGACTAAGGTGCGGCTCATGGCCGCCGTGCTCAGGCTCCCGGCAACCGCGGCCCCGGCTGAATCCGCCCATTGGCAGAGGCGCTGCACCCATTCGCCCCGCACCTGGGGAGGACAGGTGGCTGTGGCCTCATCAAAGCCGGCCGTCCGCGACCCATAGACCTGGGGCCCCAGCAGCGGCACCCACTCAGGATCGTCCGGCGCGAGGCGAGCCAGGGCCTCACTGCGGCGCAAGGTGGCCGCGATCGCCGCCGGGGTGAGATCCGTCGTGGTCGCCGTTGCCTGGCGCTGCCCAAAGGAGCTGGTGGCAGCCAGCTCCAGCGTCCCAGCCTGGACGTGCTGCGTCATCTGATTGTCCGCAAAGCGACTGAGGGCGCGATCACAACTGACCAGACTCAGGCCCAAGCCCTCGGCCTGAGACTCCCGGAGCACCGGCTCCAACCACTCGAAGGCGATTTCCGGGTCCAAAACTGCTGCGTTTGCCGTCGAGATCATAGTCCGTCGAAGCGAATCGGTAAGGAACAAAGGGGGCGATCGTTGCGGGATCAGGCCTCCGCCGCCGCCTCTGGGGGCTCCGGCTGCACCTGCATCGCACCCTGCAAGTGTAAGCCCTGGGCCCTCAGGCTGATGTCCTCAAAGGCGACCCCCGCGCCCAGGTCCAGGGTGAAGGCCTCCGGGTGCTTCCCCGGCAGGTTCGCACTGAGGCTGAGGGGCGCGAGGCGCAACTGGTTTGGGCTCGCCAAGCTCAGGCCCGTTTCCAGGCTCACCGGACGGGGATCGCCTGCGGCCAGAGCGGCCTGCCCCCTCAGGGTGATGCGGCCCGGGGCCAGATCCACCTGCTGCCAGGTGATTTGGGTCGGGGCCCCCGGAGCCTGGGTGAGCAGGGCGACCAGATCCCGGAGGGCTCCAGCCAGGAGGGGGGAGGCTAGGGAAGCCTGGAGACCGGCCGCCGTGAGGGCCAACTCGCCCCGAACCATGACGGGCTCGAGGAGTTGCAAAGGTCGCCCTCGCAGGAGTTGGCCCAAATTGACGCGAATATTCTCGCCGGTCAAGATGACGGCCTCCAGATGCAGACCCTGGTAAACAGCGGCCTGGGCCGTCAGAGAGACTTGGGGAATATAGCCGCTCAGGAGCTGGCGATTGCGCCCGGCGATCGCCACCTGCAACTCGCCCAAGTGCTCGGTTTGCGATCGCAGCCAGAGCTGCACCGCCGGCCCCAGCACCCGGCCGATCAGATCCGGCTCCGGGGCCGGCAACCGTGATTCAGCTCCGTTCACGTCCTCTCCTCCCCCGGCACCCCAAGACCCAAGAAACCCTTAGCATCTCCATCCTCGGTTCGTCTTCCTGTAATATTTGTACATAGTCTCCGGCGGGCCGTCGCCTCAGCTCTGGTTTGGCAACCGAGCTTGGCGTCTCCCCCCCTTGTTGTCAACCCCAACGTAGATTGATCGTGCCAGAGCGAGTGCAGAAAATTCTAGCCCAGTGGGGGATCGCCTCGCGGCGGGAGGCAGAGCGGCTGATTACGGCGGGACGGGTCCAGCTCAACGGTCGGCCTGTGCGCTTGGGCGATAAGGCCGACCCCCAGCGTGACCAACTCACCGTTGACGGCCGGCCCGTAGCCGCGCGGCCCACCCCCTGCTACTTGCTCCTGCACAAACCAGCCGGCTACATCAGTACCTGCGCGGATCCCCACGGGCGGCCCACCGTCCTGGATCTGTTGCCGCCGGCCCTCCGCACGGGTCAGGGGCTCCATCCCGTGGGCCGCCTCGATGCGGATTCCACAGGGGCCCTGCTCTTAACCAATGACGGCGCGCTGACCTTGGCCCTGACCCATCCGCGCTATCATGTGCCCAAAACCTATCGCGTTTGGGTGGCAGGCCGGCCCAGCGCCAAGACTCTAGAGCAGTGGCGCGCTGGAGTCCTCTTAGATGATCGCCCCACCCTCCCGGTGCGGCTCTGGGTTCTGGAGCAGCACGCAGACAAAACCCTGCTCGAAGTGGTATTAGTTGAGGGGCGAAATCGTCAGATTCGCCGAGTTGCCGCGCAGCTTGATCACCCCGTGCTGCAACTGCATCGCGCCGCCATCGGGACCCTGACCCTCATCACGGCGAGCGGTGCGACTCTCCCCAGTGGTCATTATCAAACCCTGACGGCTGAGGCCCTCGGTCATTCCCTCAACCTGGATTGGCGTAAGCCAGTGCCAGCCTGCCTGTAGACAATCACGGAGCGCTTTTTATGACCACTAGAATCCAGTTAACTCCCGAGCAGGAGCAAAAACTGCGAGAGCTAGGTTCTTACCTCCGCGAGATTCGCCTGCGGCGCTCGCTGTCCCTCGAGAGCATTGCGTTGCGAACGCGAATTCAAGCCCGTTTGCTCCGGGCTCTGGAGAATGTCGATACAAAAGTTCTTCCAGAACCCGTCTATGTGCGGGCCTTGCTCAAGCAATACGCCGATGCCCTCGATCTAGAAGGGGATGCTTTGGCTAGTGCCTTTCCAGCCGATACCAGCCTACGGGGGCTGATGCCCTCCTGGAAGCATCTCAATCCCAATCGCCGCCGGCCCTTCCGCCTCTATTTGGTCTACATCTTGGCCCTGATCAGCATCATCAGCGGGGTTTCGATTTTGATGAAACGCTCGGCTATGGAAACGGCTGAGCTTCCCGCTGACCTCGATACCGAGCTGCCGTCTACTGAGGCTGAGGCTTCGCCGCCGGGAGTAACGGCTAGCCAAGGGGTGGGGATCTTAGCGGGCGATCGCCCCGCTGCCCCGGAGCCGGAGGCCCCTGACCCGGCCAGCACGGCGGCCGTCGAGGCCAACGGCAAGGTGGTCGTCTCCTTGAAGCTTCAGGACGAATGCTGGTTGCGCGTGGTAGCGGACGGTCAGGTGGCCTTTGAAGGTATCTTGACGGAAGGGGAACAGCGCACCTGGAAGGCTAACGAGCAAATCACGATCGTTGCCGGCAATGCCGGCGGCGTGGCGATCGCCATCAATGACCAAGAAGCCAGGCCCCTGGGAGCGCCGGGCTCCGTAGAAACCGTCACCTACCGCCAAGACGGTGATCCGTCGCCGTCGTAACCCTTGGGCAGCTCGGCAACCGAGGCGGCGATGAGTCAACCGCGACGGGTGGCCCTGTTGCTCAATGCTCCCGGTGGCGGCGGCCTCTCGCGGATGGTGCTCGCCCTCGCCCAGGCCCTCGCGGCCCACGGTTGCCACGTCGATCTCGTCGTGGATTGCCGCCGGGGCAAGTCCTACCTGAAAACACTACCGGCTACCTTGCGCTTGGTCTCGCTGGAGTGCCCAATTTGCGGCGGAACCCTCGCTAGCCTGCGCCTGCTGCCAGCCCTCATCCGCTACCTGCGGCGCGATCGCCCGGCCCTGCTCCTCTGCCACCTGACCCTGGTGAACGGAGCCGCCGCCCTCGCCCAACGCTTCGCCCCCGCCAGCCGCGTTGTGCTTGTGGAACACTTACCCCGGCCCCAGCCCCAACGCTTCAGCGCCCGCCTTGCCCGCACCCTACACGCTTGGCTCTACCGCCAGGCCGGCGCTGTGGTAGCCGTGTCCAGCGCCCTCGCTCAGGATTTCAGCCAGCAGTTACGGCTGGCTCCCGGAGCTGTGCGGACGATCTACAACCCGATCGTGAGCCCCCAGTTGTTAGAGCTGGCGGCCGTGAATCCTGACCACCCCTGGTTCCAGCCGGGGGAGCCCCCGGTGATCCTGGCCATCGGCCGCCTCGTGGGCCAAAAGGACTTTGCCACGCTGCTACAAGCGGTGGAGATTTTGGGCTCTTGGCGATCGCTCCGGCTGCTGATCCTAGGCGACGGCCCCCAACGGGCCGAACTGCTCGCCCTAGCCGAGCAGTTGGGGATCGCCGCCCGGGTCGCGTTGCCGGGCTATGTCGAGAACCCCTATGCCTACCTCCAGCGGGCCGCCGTATTGGCCCTCGCCTCCCGCTTTGAGGGCCTGCCGACAGTATTGGTTGAAGCCCTAGCCTGTGGCTGCCAGGTCGTCGCCACCGACTGCCCCCACGGCCCGCGCGAAATCCTAGCGGGGGGACGCTACGGCCGCCTCGTCCCCGTCGGGGATGCTCTGTCCCTAGCCACAGCCCTGCGGCAGGCCTTGCTCGATCCCATCGCTCCGGAAGCCTTGCGCGCCCGGGCTCAGGATTTCAGCGTCGCCGCCGCCGTGACGCACTACCTGGCCTTAGCCGAGGACGGCTGACTCCGGGAGCAGCCGTCCCCTGGGCCCTAGGCCGCCATATCGAAGAGCAGGATTTCGCTCTGGTCCGCTTGTCCCACCAAGTCCAGCTCGGGCACCTCGGCGATCGCCGCGCCATCCCCAGCTTGGAGGGTCTGCCCATTGAGCCGGATTGCGCCCTGGGCAACTTGCAGCCAGGCTTGGTGGCCGGGGGCAAGGGTGTGGGGGAGGCGATCGCCCGCCGCTAAGAGACTGGCATAGAGATCCACCGCCTGATGAATCGTCACCGAGCCCTCGCGACCGTCCTGGGAACCGACCAGCCGCAAGCGTCCCTGTTTTTCGGCGGGGCTGAAGTGCGCTTGCTCGTAGCTGGGCCCTTGCCCCGTTGCCGCTGGCAACAGCCAAATTTGCAGAATATGGCTGACGGTCTCCGAGGACGGATTGAACTCACTGTGCTGGATGCCAGTCCCCGCCGACATCCGCTGCACATCCCCAGGGCGAATGATGGAGCCATGGCCCAAGCTGTCTTGGTGCTCCAGGGAGCCCGTCAAGACATAGGTGACAATCTCCATATCGCGGTGGCTGTGAGTGCCAAATCCCTGGCCTGGAGCAATCTTGTCCTCGTTGATCACGCGCAGGCTCCCAAAGCCCAGGTGGTGCGGATCGTAGTAGCTCCCGAAGGAGAAGCTATGGCGGCTGTCGAGCCAGCCGAGGTTGACCGCGCCGCGTTCATGAGCAGGTCGTAGGGTCAGCATGAGAAACCTCCTGAGGGGTGAGGGGAGCGGCCCCGGGAACGTGGGTTGGCTGTAAAGTCGTTGCTCGCTCCCGGGGCCTACTCTGATCATGGACTGAATCCCCAGAAAAGACAATTACCAGTTTTAAGGACAGATTGTTGCCAAAAATTCTACAATCTGCCGGGGTGCGCCGCTAGCGCCCGGGAGCTATTCTCCAAATTCCCCAGACAAGCGCTCCCCCAACGCCTGCCCCAAAACCAGGGTTTCTCCAAGAACCCTCAAAGGCTCACAACGTCTTCCCAAAAATGCTAGGGGGTAGTTTCCCAACTCACGGCATGACTCGCAGGGAAGACCCAACCTTGCCCGGATCAACCCTTGCTTCCCGGCCCTGAAGCATCGAGAGCTTCACCCGATTGCCCAACCCAAAGCCTGAAGCCCTTGATGTCGGTCGGTTAGCGGCGCCAACCCAACGCGATCCTTGCCACTGCTGGGTTTTACGAGGCTCAACTCAACGGGGGCACCTCAGTTAGGCAAGTTTGCCCCCTCTGCGAGAAGCCCCTGCGCGTCTATATCCCCCAGCCCCTTCTCCCAGGCAGGGCGAAGGGGAGTCTCCAAAGTGAGAGGCACCCCAACTCAACAACTCAACCGACTACCAAGCTAAACCAGGCCGCCAAGAGCCTGACAATTTTCTCTGCTGCATAAAAGATCACCTTGCCCCCAGAGAACTATGCAGATTGGACAATTCATCCGTCCCTCAATTCTTGAATCTACCCCTCGCTTTAGGATAGTTCACCATGGCTGCGTTTAAGTTTGCTGTCGGCAACTCATGGGCTAAGTTGCGTGTTTTATCCTCTATCGGGTTGGCTTCAATGGCGTTAGTTGCTGGTTTCAGTGTTGATCTCCAGCACAAACAAATCGCTCTTGATCCCATGCCACCGGCCCAGGCCCAATTTGCTTGTGACAATAATATTCGCGTTGTCAGGGCATTCCCCGGCCGCACCAGCGGCTCACAGACCCGGAAGCCGAATATTAATACGATGCTGAGAGCCGATCGCAACACCAACGCACGAGTTTTAGCGCAGATTCCGCCCAACACGCTGCTCTATTTCAATGCTTGGGGTTATGGTCAAGCCATCACGGATATTTGGACAGGACGGGCGGATCATCGCTGGTTTCGCGTCACGTATCGCGGACAAACGGGTTGGATTGCTAGTGGTGTGATCTGGGGAAATCCTCCTGGCAATCCACCGCTGGCTCCTAATTGCCGGACACCCATTACGCAAGGTTGGTTATTGCCGTGGCGAGCTGGCGTCTCAGCCCGAGTCAGCCAAGGTTGGCACTATGATTTTTATACCAACTCTAATAATGCGATCGATTTTGCGCTGCCTGCGGGAACTCCTGTGCTTGCACCGGTAGACTCCACAGTCTTGGCGAGTTGCCACGCCGGGAACAATCACCGTTCCATTAAGCTGCGGGCCTCAAATGGGCAGGTGTATTCTCTCGTTCACGTCACGACTGCAACGGTTAAAGGGAGCTATCGTCGTGGTGAACAAATTGGGGTCATTGCTGGCGATCGCCCGTGGAATAGCTGTGCCCGCTCTACGGGTCCCCACTTGCACATGGGTTTACCTAGCCGCCCCTTCACCATGGGTGGCTACACCTTCGGCAATAGTATTCCTTCCCCCGTTACGCCACGGTAACGTTGGATGATGGGGGGTGCATCTCAGTTAGGCAAGTTAGCCCTCATCCCCCGGCCCCTTCTCCCAAGTAGGGCGAAGGGGAGTCTCCAACGTGAGATGTACCCGATGCTGGGTCTCCAGGGAATCGCTCAGTTTTGCCCGTAGGGATGCTCCTGGGATGTGCTGCTACGACTCTTTGCTTCGCCCCTAAAGCCTAGGACGTGAATAACCCGGCTTCTCGGAGGAGCTGGGTTATTTACTTCATTTCAAGGAGGCTGCACCAGCCTCGGAGTTTTGGTGCAGCTTTACGCTCTACCGGCAAGATGTTCTTGATCTCTTCCAGAGAGGAGAAGGTCTCGCTCTCGGTTCTCTCTTTGTTTCCGTTGTCGGGTGCATCTCGACGTTGGCAACCCTAATCCTAAATCGCTCCTTCTGAGCCTGCGGGCTGAGGGGAGGCCCTCGCGTAACGGAGAGGCCCCCCTGCAATCAGGGTTCGTCGTGATGGCTTCCCGTCCCCTACCCGGCAAAGCACTTTTGTATACTTAGATGGTGATATAGCTTTAGAATCTTGAGAGGAATTATGGTCATCGTAAGACGCTGGGCGATTTGGAGCCTGATCTTGGTGGCGATCGCCCTGGTCCTGGGGGGTGGCCCGGTCGCTGCTCAGCCACGGCCACAACCGGCCGAACTCGGCGAGGTGGTGCGCGAGGTCGAAGCTCTGGATCAGATGCGCTCGAGCCTTGCTGCTACGATCGACTCGGAAGCAACCCTGGAGACCTTCAAGGCGGTCTGTAAGCCCGTGGGGATGCGCGCCCAGCAACTCAACCGCGAGCATTCCTGGCAGGTCAAGCAAGTGGCCGCCAAGTACCGCAATCCCCAGCACGCCCCCACAACTCCCGGAGAACTCGCTGCCCTGGCTCGCTTCGAGGCCGATCCGACCCTGATCAGCTTTTGGGACCAGGAAACGATCGCGGGTCAGGACGGTTATCGCTACTTCCGTCGCATTAATGTTGAAGCCAGTTGTCTCGCCTGCCACGGCGGGAAAGAGGCCCGCCCCGAGTTTGTCAAGCAGCGCTATCCCGAGGATCGCGCCTATGATTTTGCGGTCGGTGATCTGCGGGGTCTGTATGCCGCCTTTGTCCCCGCGCTTCAGGCGGAGCTAGAAGCCGCCCTCCGCCCCGAGGGCTAGGGGGTGTAGCCGATCCGCTCACCATTCTCCCGGCCGCGATCCCAGGGACAGCCCTAAAATGAGCCCTGAGAGGGGCGTGAGGGGAGTTGCCATGGTGACTGAGCCAGCCGATATTTTAATCCTGTCCAATGGGCCGGGAGAAGTCACGACCTGGGTGCGGCCGGTGGTCCAGGCCCTGCGGCGGCAGTGGGGCGAGGATCGTGATCGCCTGCGCCTGTCCCTGATTCTCGCCCCCTGTAGCCATGCTACGGGCCGGGAGGCGAGCTTGGCCCGCCGCTATGCTGACCTCGACCGCGTGCAAGACCCCCAGCATTTTCTGCCCTTCCTACTCACGGGTCGGACGGCGGAGGGCTGGGACTGGCGATCGCGCGGTTGCGTCCTCTTTCTCGGCGGCGACCAATTCTTTGCTGCCCTGATTGCCAAGCGTCTCCACTATCGCAGCGTGGTGTATGCCGAATGGGAGGCCCGCTGGTGGCGCTGGATCGATGCCTTTGGGGCAATGTCCCCCCAGGTACAAACCCAGATTCCGGCCCGCTATCGTCCCAAGGTGCAGGTGATCGGCGACCTGATGGCCGATGTGGAGGTGGCCCCGAGTCTGGGGGCCGGGGTGGAACGCATTGGCCTCTTGCCCGGTTCCAAGGCGATGAAGTTGGCCCAGGGGTTGCCCTTGGTCTGTGCGATCGCCCAGTGCCTTCACGAAAAGCGGCCCCAAACCCGCTTCGGCCTTCCCGTTGCGCCGACCCTGACCTTGACGGAGTTGGCCAAGTTTGGCGATCGCACGACGAACCCGGTCTTAACCAAACTCGGCAACGTTGCCGCCCGCTTGATCCAGCCCGACGACGGCCCTCCCTACCTGCAAACGGAACAGGGCTTGGTCATTGAACTCTGGACCGACTTTCCTGCCCACGCCCAGCTCGCCCAGTGCCAACTTTGCCTCACTACTATCGGGGCCAATACCGCCCAACTGGGGGCCTTGGCGGTGCCGATGATTGTCCTGTTGCCGACTCAGCAATTGGATGCCATGCGGGCTTGGGATGGCTTGCCGGGTTTGTTGGCCAACTTGCCTCTGGTAGGAACCGCCTTGGCGACCGCGATCAACTGGGTGATCTTGCAGCAGGTGCGCCGCACGCAGCGCCTGTTTGCTTGGCCGAATATTTGGGCGAGGGAAGCGGTGGTGCCGGAGTTGCTGGGGGCCTTAGAACCGGCCGAGGTGGCCGCTCTGGCCTGGGATTGGCTGGAGCACCCGGAGCAACTGGCAGCGATTCGCGATCGCCTGCGCCAAGTTCGGGGCCCAGGGGGTGCGGCGACGAAATTGGCCGCCTTGGTCACGGAAGTCCTGACCGCGACCCCTTAAAACACTTCTGCGACACTGCGATCGCGCCCTTGGTGCTTGGCCTCATAGAGAGCAATATCGGCCAACCCCACCAGGGTTTCCGGTGTGAATTGGTTGCTAGGGCAGGTGGTAGCGACCCCTAGGCTCAGGGTGATGTGGTCACTCACGGCTGATTGGGCGTGGCCGATGTGGAGGGCGGCCACGGCCTGCCGCATCGTTTCTGCCACCTGGTAAGCGCCTTCCGAGGCTGTATTCGGCAAGATGACCGCAAATTCTTCTCCCCCATAGCGGGCCAACAGATCCCCGGGACGTTTGAGGAGCCCGAGGAGGGTTTGGGCCACCTGTTGCAAGCAAGCATCGCCGGCTTGGTGGCCGTAGGTATCGTTGTAGAACTTGAAGTAGTCAATGTCGCAGAGGATCAAGGACAGGGGCTGTTGCTCCCGCTGGAGGCGTTGCCACTCTTGATCTAAGCGCTCATCAAAACAGCGGCGGTTGGGTACTTGCGTCAAGCCGTCCAGGGTCGCTAGGCGCTGTAGCGCTTGATTGGCCTTCTGGAGGGCGACTTCGACTTGCACACGCTCGGTAATGTCGTTGGACAGGGCGAGTAAGCAATCCTCCCCGTGCAGTTGAATGACCTCAGCAGAGAGGAGGGCGGTGCGAACTTGTCCGTCCTTCGTGCAAAATTGGAACTCATAATTTCGCACGGAGCCTTCCGTATACAAGCGTTCAAAGAGCTGGGCCCGCGCTTCGAGGCTGGCCCAGAGTTGTAGCTCTTGGGCGGTGCGGCCGATGATTTCCTCGGCCTTGTAGCCGGTGAGCTGGCAGAAGGTTTCATTCACATCCACGTGGCAACCGTCACGGAGTCGAGTAATGGTGATGGGGTTGGGGCTGGCTTGGAAGATCGTGGCGAACTTTTGCTCAGAGCGTCGCAGTTCAGCCTCAACGCGCTGGCGCTCTTGGATTTCTTCTACTAAGACTTGGTTCTGGGTGGTGAGTAGCTTGAGGGCACTTTGGAGGTTGATGTGATTGCGAATGCGGGCGATCGCTTCTTCGAGCTCAAAGGGTTTGCCCAAATAGTCCAGGCCGCCCAGTTGAAATGCTTGTAACTTATCCCTTTGAGTGTTGCCACACCCCAGGAAGACGATGGGAATTTGGTGCATTCTCAGATCGGTCTTGAGCTGTTGGCAGAGGTCATATCCACTGCCATCACCGAGTTGCACCCCGATTAAGAGTAAATCCGGATTTGTATCTTCCAGACAGGCGATCGCCCGCGCGCCGCTACTCAGTTCGTGAACGATATAGCCCTCTTGGTACAAGCAGGGCAGGAGGCGGGCCGTCTCATCGCAGGGGCGATCGACGATCAGGATCGTAGGGGCAGACTCAGGGCGATCGCTCATAGCGGTAACGGGTCCGTGCGCGAGGGAGGGGGGTAGACTCCTCGCAGCCGGGTTAGGGCGGTGGCAGTAATCGTTCTAAGTCTAAGTTAGCGCTTACCTGGGCCAGCATTGTCAAGTCTGTGGGATCGGTCAGATGCGGCAAGCAACCGAGGACCGGCACTTGCGTCAGGGACTCCAGCAAGGCGGGCGGCGCCCAGTCCGCCTGCTGTGTCGCCGACACGGGCTGACGGCAGTTCAGCACCAGGCCCCGGAGGTGGAGGTGATTTTGGTGGGCCAGGGCTACATTCGCCACGGCCTGGGCGATCGCCCCCAACTGCACCGGCACTACCAGCACCACGGGCAAGCGCCAGTCCCGGGCCAAGTCCGCCACCGTCAGTTCCGCCGTCACCGGGGAGCCCAGCCCTCCCAGGGCTTCGATCAGGACAAACGACTTGGTGTGCTGCAATTCCTGTAAGGCCTGCCAGACCCGTCCCAGGTCCACCGTGCGGCCCTCTCGCTGGGCCGCGATCGGGGGCGCTAGGGGTTCCGCAAACACCACGGGGGCCAAGGTCTCGGGGGCTTGGTCGAGCTGGAAGTGCTGCTGGTAGAACTCGCGATCGCCCACCCCCGCTTGCACCAACTTCATCAGGCCCAGGGCGGCCGGCTGGCGGTAGCGCTGCCAGTAGGCCACCAGGGCCGCCGTCAACACCGTCTTGCCCACTTCCGTATCCGTCGCCGTTACCAAAAGACTCCCCATCACTCCCCTGCCTGCACCAACACATCCAGCACAAAGCTCGTGGACGAGTCAGCCCGCACATCCACCCGAAACTCCCCACTCTGATCCACCTGGGCCTGCCAAAGCTGGATACGGCTCGCGTCATCCACCAATTGCCCATTGGGGTAGCGAATATCGAGCGTCACCGGCCCCTGGGCCACCTCCACCGTGAAAATTTGCCCAACCTCCAGCGGAATCAGGTAGCGCTTGATGCTTTGGGTACTAGTGCTTCCCGACAGACGCAGCGGTGTACCGGGAATAACGCTCACGGGCTCCGGTACATACTGCGGTGGCACAGTTGGCGACGGGCTCGGCGACGGGCTCGGCGAGGGCTCCGGGGCCGCCTCCAGACTCACGCTCAGTTGATAAGCACCATTGCCCCCCGCGCCGGGGATCGGCTCCAGTTGCAGGGTATAGTTCCCATCTGCCGGCAGGGTCCCGCGCCAACTCTGCACCCGGCGGGCGGCTGGATCGATCAAGCTCCCGGCCGGGGTGAAGACATTCAACCAAACCCCCTCGCTTTCGATCGCCACCGCGAGCGTCTGGCCCTCCCGCCCCGCGATCAGGTAGTTCAGCGTTGTACTGGCCGGCAGGGCGCTCCGCTCCGCAAAGCGCTGACCGACGGTGACATTGAGGGGCTGGGTGAGCGTGGTCGGTGACGGGGTGGGCGAGGGCGACTCCGTGGGGGTGGGGGTGGGCGTTTCCGTCGGCGTCGGGGAGGGGGTTGCCGTTTCCGTCGGCGTGGGGGTGGGCTGGTCAGAGATCGCTCGCGTGATCCCCCAAACCCCCAGGCCGGCCGCAGCGGCGATCGCCAAGGTAAACCCAGCCACTGCCGCCGGGCTCCTTAACTGTGACTCTGCTTCCGGGGGCGGAATGCTGGGCTGGCCGGTCTGGCCCGACCCCGGCCCAGTCGTCATGGGGCGGGGGCCGCCCACGGCGATCGTCGCCAGACGCGATAGTTCCGGGGGCTGGGGTGGTGGCGTTCCCGGGGCCTCGGGAGGAGCTTGGGTCAGGCCCGTGCCCACGGCTTGCAGGGCCCGCAGCGCTTCACTGGCGGACTGGTAGCGATCGCCTGGCTGCAAGCTCAGCATCCGGTTCAGGACCGTGGCAAAGTCCGGGCTCACCTGCCCCTGTTCCTGCCAATGCCAGCGTCCTGTCAACTCATTGAACAGGGCCTGGGGTTCCTGCCCCGTCAACAGCACCAGGGCCGTCACCGCCAAGCTGTAGAGATCGCTGCTGGCATAGGTGCGGCCGGTTTGCAACTGCTCCGGCGGCGCATAGCCGATCTTGCCCACTGTGGTGGCCCCGGCCGGAATGTTGGGATCATGGAGGCGCGTGGCCAGTTCCTTGACCACACCAAAATCCAGCAACACCGGCAGGTGATCGGTCGTGCGGATAATGATGTTGTCGGGGGAAATATCTCGGTGAACAATACCGCGATCATGCAAGTAGGCCAGCACCGGCAGCAGTTGCAGCATGAACTGGCGCGTCTCTGTTTCCGTGAAAAGCTGTCCCTGAGCGCGGCGCTGGTGGAGCTGTTCCCGGAGGGACGGCCCTTCAACGTAGTCCTCAACGAGAAACAGCCGCCCCTCCGTCTCAAAGGTGGCGTGAAAGCCAGGAATCTGGGGATGGCGAATCTGGTAGAGGGCGCTTGCTTCTCGCTGGAAGAGTTCCCGGGCCTTGGTCGCCGCGTAGTCGGAGGTGGGCGTAAAGGCCAATTCCTTGAGGGCACAGGCTTCGTTGAAGCGGCTGGTGTCCTGGGCGAGATAGGTACGGCCGAAGCCACCCTGACCCAGTAAGCGCTCGATGCGGTAGCGCTGGTTCAAAATCGTATGGGCGGGAAGAGGGGGGTGCATAGCGGGTGCTGCCAATTGCCACGGAGCGGCCTAGGGGTGAGCGCGCAAGCGGTTGCCAACTTCCCATTAGACCAAACTTCATGGGCTTTGCGATCCCTCAGGGATTGTAAATATTTCGCCCGAGACAAAATGAGAATGCTAGAATCACCTTGAACTTGCACCCCTTCGACCTGCTGTGAGCCCTACCGCCACCCTCAATCTGCAACCAACGCTAGCCCCGTTGTCGGAGAGTAATCGCCTGCGCTTGTTCTCGGGTTCCGCGAACATTCCCCTCGCTCAAGAAGTCGCCCGCTACCTGGGAATGGATCTTGGCCCCATGGTCCGCAAGCGCTTCGCCGATGGCGAGCTCTATGTCCAGATCCAGGAGTCGATTCGGGGTTGTGATGTCTACCTGATTCAGCCCTGCTGCCGTCCGGTCAATGACCACCTGATGGAGTTACTGATTCTGATCGACGCCTGCCGCCGGGCTTCAGCTCGCCAGATCACGGCGGTGATTCCCTACTACGCCTATGCGCGGGCCGACCGCAAGACAGCCGGCCGGGAATCAATCGCTGCCAAGCTGGTGGCAAACTTGACGACGAAAGCAGGAGCCAGCCGCATTGTCGCTATGGATCTGCACTCAGCTCAGATCCAGGGCTATTTTGATATTCCCTTCGATCATGTCTACGGCTCGCCGGAGATCCTCAACTATCTCCACAGCAAGGAGTTGCCCGATCTGGTGGTGGTGTCGCCCGATGTCGGGGGTGTGGCTCGGGCCCGCGCCTTTGCGAAAAAGTTGAACGATGCTCCCCTCGCGATTATTGACAAGCGTCGCCAAGCCCACAACGTCGCCGAGGTGATGAATGTGATTGGCGATGTCCGGGGCAAAACGGCGGTGATGGTGGATGACATGATCGACACAGCGGGCACGATCTCGGAAGGAGCTCGCCTGTTACGCGAAGTGGGGGCCCGGCAGGTCTACGCCTGCGCTACGCACGCGGTCTTCTCGCCCCCGGCTCGGGAGCGTCTGTCGGGGGGCTTGTTTGAAGAGGTGATCGTTACCAACACGATCCCGGTCGCTCCAGACCAGCAGTTTCCCCAACTTACGGTGCTCTCAGTCGCCAATCTGCTGGGCGAAACGATCTGGCGCATCCATGAAGATAGCTCGGTCAGCAGTATGTTCCGCTGAGGAGAAGCGGGGGAACAAAATTTGACGCGGGCTGTTGGTCCTGCTTCGCTCAGCCCTCACCCCATCCTCTTGCCCAAGGCAGGCGGCCTGGGATGCGTTCCCCTGGAACTTCCCCGGCCGCGGCCTCGTCCCAGCTCAATCGGGGGCGATCGCCGTCATGGCGGTGAGCGGTTGGTATAGTGGGAGCAGTTACCCCCGGTGACTACCGGAACTCCGGGGCCCTGGCTCTGAGTCAGTCCCTCGGGCTCCTCGCTAGAATTGATGCAAATTTTTTGTCGTCCTGCGTCCTGTACGCGCTTGAAGCTATGGTTTTTTCAAAGCACTGGGCTCGGAAATGGTTGGTCAGCGCCTTGGCGGCTGGCAGTTGCGGCCTAGCGCTGCTCCCCCTCGCGGCCCCGGCCCAAAACACCCCTGGGCTCACAATCTTCAGTGGGGTGAGTGATCGCGCTGACATTCTCAACTACTACCTCGACTTTGGCGGTCGGCCGAATGTGCGCGATCGCTACCGTCTCCGCATTGAGGGCCGAAAAGTTGAATTAGGCGTCGCCCAAATCGCCATCAACTATCCCGACTATTTCGACGGCACGTTCCACACTGACCAGCTCCGGGTCGAGGCCGGCGGCCGCAATATCCCGATTCAGGAAGTGGTTTGGGATCGCGAGCGCCAGATTTTGCAGATCTACCTCGGGGTTCCGCCGGAGCGCCTCGCGGACCTCACGGAGGATGCGCCAATCCCGCCGCCCATTGAGGCGCAAACCTCGATTGAGGTCATCATCCCGACGACCAACCCGCGCTGGGGCGGGACCTACTACTTCCACGCCCGCCTGCTCAGTCCGGGGGATATTCCCCTACCCCGCTATGTCGGCACTTGGATTCTGAGCATCGGCCGCTAGGCTGCTGGGGGGCGATCGCTCCTGGGGGCTAGGGCTTGCAGACGCGCGCTACCGCCTGGTGGTGTGCTTGGTCTTTAAGGCAGCCTAGGACTAGGAGCGCCATTTGAGGGGACTGCCCACGGCGGCGCTGAAAGGAGTGGTGATCGGAGTGCCTGCCAGGAGCTGGGCGATCGCCTCGCGCAGATAGGCCACCCGCACCGCTTCGGCGGTGGGATTGTCGTCTAGGGCTCCGCAATAGCGGACGATGCCCTCCTGATCGAGTAAGAAAGCCTGGGGAGTCCGCTCGGCCCTAAAGCTAAGGGCGACATCCTGGCTGGGGTCTCGCAGGTAGGGAAAGGTGAGTTGGTATTCTAAGGCAAAGCCCTTCATGCCATCGAAGCTGTCCTCGGGAGACTGAGCGGCGTCGTTGGCGTTGATCCCGATCAAGGTAAAGCCCTGCGGGGCAAAGTCAGCTTGCAGTTGCTTCAGACGCCCCATGTAAGCTTGGACTACCGGGCAGTCATCGCTGAGAAAAACAATGCCCAAAGCTTGGTAGGCCTGGCGGCAGCGAGTGAGGTGGTAGACATCACCATCAACGCTCGGCAGCTCAAAATCAGGGGCATAGTGACCAACCGGGCTGGTTTGGGTTTGAGTCATGGCTTCGGGTAGAGGGCGATGGAGTTCACGAGACTACCAGGGCCTCCTCAGCGGCGGAGGCGGCGATGGGGACTCAGGGCCTGGTAGCCCACCAACTTATAGACTAACTTAGCGGCTACAAACTCTGAAACGACGCTCTCTGAAAGGGGCGCTAGCTCCATCACGTCGCAGCCCAGCACCCGGCGGCTGGCGAACAGACGCCGCAGCAGTTGAGTGATTTGAGGCCAGGTCAGGCCGCCGGGTTGGGGAGTGCCAACTCCCGGGAGGAGGGCCGGCGAGAGGCCGTCAAGGTCGATGGTGATGAACACCGAGTCCGTGGGGATGTTGCGAATTGCCTGCTCGATCCAGTCGGGCTCGCGGGCGATGAACGCATCATCCAGGATGGTGAGCGATCGCGCCGCGATCAACTCGGCTTCCTCCCGGCAGAAGCTGCGGAGGCCAATCGGGAGAATGGGCAGCTCCAGATCCAAGACCCGCCGCATCACACAAGCATGGTTGTAGCGAGAGCCCTCATACTCGTCGCGTAGGTCGCCGTGGGCGTCGATTTGCACGACGGTAAAGGGTTCCGGCTCCACCTGCTGGTAGGCCGCAACGACGCCCGCCGTGATGCCGTGCTCGCCCCCCAGGGCGATGACCCATTTCCCATCCCGGAGCAGTGGTGCAACGGCTGACTGCACTTGTTGCACCATGGCCTCGGGGGCGAGGTCAGGGTGGTGGTGGCTGTTGGCGATCGCCGCGTGGGTGTGGAGGGGCAGCCGAAAGCAGGGCTCACAGCCCAGCTCGACATCATAGTATTCCAACTGATCCGAGGCCCGCAAAATCGCCTGGGGTCCCTGCTGACAGCCCTTGCGATAGGTGGTCGTTGCCTCGTAGGGAATGGGCACAATCACGACCTCCGCCTCTTCGTAGGGCTGGTCAACTTCAACCCCAATGAAGGGGGGCCAAGCTTCGGCCTCAGGAGCAACGGGGGACGACATGAAATAACTGGGAAAAGCTGTAGCACCGCAGCGCCATCATACCGGAATAAGCGGACTAGACCCAGGCTCGGGGTCCCCAGGGGTGAACGAAAAAAAGTGCGGCTCCCCTGAATTTTGCGCGCTGGTTCCAGGAGCAGGGGGTCGCCCTCTTTAATGTTACGGGGCCCCCTCTGCGAGAAGCCGCTGCGCGTCTACATCCCCCGGCCCCTTCTCCCAAGTAGAGCTACTACCTACACACAAGCCCTGTTTGGCTTCATTTTTCCCTCGTTTGCTCCCTAGATTCCCCAATTCTGAGGGACTGGGAATTCCGATCCCCCCCCGATTTCGGGGGGCTAGGGGGGCTAAAAACGGTCAGTTGGGGCTGTTACGAGATGTGTGTACTTAGTAGCCCAAGTAGAGCGAAGGGGACGCCAAAGTGAGAGGCGAGGAATCAGGAGGGCTGCTGAGGCTACAACTATCCCTCTTGTGTCAGATCGGGGTGAAACGCTGATTTTTCGTCGGCTGTAATGGCGGAAATTCGTGGGGATTTCCCGGAATAATACAAGAGGGCTATAGTCGTTTCAGTTAAGGATGCGACAGGTCAACCACGAAATCCTTGCCGAGCAAGAATTGCAGCTATTTCAGAAGGTCTCAAAATTGTTTGAAACAACCATAAAAAGTATCCGACGCAGTTGGGCTTTAGCCCCTCATCAGCCCGCTTATCGGAGCGCTAAAGTGCAACTACGGTTATAGTTGTTTCCGTTAAGGATGCGACAGGTCAACCACGAAATCCTTGTCAAGCAAGAATTGCAGCTATTTCAGAAGGTCTCAAAATTGTTTGAGACAACTCTATGCTCTCGGTGTTGACCGCCACGCTCCTGCCCGCTATTTGCCGCTCCCTGGGGGCGGCCCCTAGGATTTGCTTAAGGAAACCTAAAGCTCACCCCCAGCTTGCGGCTATGTCTACCTGTGCCTTTGAACGCCTCCGGCTGCAATCGCACGCTCGTATCAAACGCGCGATCGCCCACGAGCAGCAGCGACTCAACCTGATCGCGGGTCGGCGCGATCGCCCGCGCACCTGCCGCTACAGTGCTCACTCAGCCTTCCTGCGTTGTGCGGTCAATCCTTGCGGTCCCTGCGAAACCTGCCGTGACTACGAGCCCTGGGAAGCCTGAGGGGCGGCGGCGCTCTGGACGGGTAACTCAATCGTGAAGGTAGTTCCTTGGCCGAGCTGGGATTGGCAGGAGAGCTTACCTCCGTGCTTCTGGGTCACGATCTGGTAGCTGATCGAGAGGCCCAGGCCCGTGCCTTGCCCGACGGGTTTCGTGGTGAAAAAAGGTTCAAATAAATGGCTTTGAATCTCCGGCCTGATGCCATCACCGTTGTCGGTAATTTGGATGGTTACGTGCTCGGAGTCGGGCGATCGCGTGGTAATCTCCAGCCGGGCCGCCGTGGGGACTTGCTGTTGCTCAAGCTGGCGCTGGCGAACCTCGTAGAGGGCATCAATGGCGTTATTGATGAGATTGAGAAACACTTGATTGAGGAGGCCGGGGTAGCACTCCACAGAGGGCAACTCCCCGTAGTTCTTCACCACTTCAATGCGCCAATTGCCCCGATCAGCCGTCAAGCGATTTTCCAGAATAGTTAAAGTGCTTTCTAGACCCTGGTGTAGATCGGCTCGCTTGCTCTCCGACTCATCCAGGCGGGCAAAATTCCGCAGGGATAGGATAATCTCGCGAATACGCTCAGCCCCAATTTCCATCGACTGCAAGAGCTTGGGAAAGTCGTGGTCAATGAAGGGCAAATCAATCTCCTGGATGCGATCGCGAATTACCTTGTCTGGCTCCGGATAATGCTGTTGATAGAGCTGAATCAGCCCCCGCAAGTCGTCACTATAGTTCCGCACATAGCTGATATTGCCGTAGATGAAATTCGCCGGGTTGTTGATTTCGTGGGCAATCCCGGCTACCAGTTGTCCCAGGCTCGACATTTTTTCGCGCTGCACGAGTTCAGCAGTCATCTCTTGGTTGGCGCGAAAAATAGTGGAGATTGTTTGAAACCAAGGCTGCCAGTCCTCAGGAACCACCGGTATTTCTGGGTGTTGGTTCTGGCTCGCGGCTTCGATGTGAGTAATCAACTGAGTCGCCGGGAGAATGAACTCGCGCTCAATCAAGTAGTTGGCCATGAGCAGCAACAAACCCAGGCCCCCTAAGAGCAACCCAAGCCCCAAGCCGACCTGGCCCAGGGCCGGCAGCACCAGGTCCCGCTGGGGAGCAAAAAATACCAACTGCCAGGGGGCTTGCTGGAGTGGTGCTTGGTACAGAAGGTATCCCCCAGCCTGCTGCCACTGGCGCCGCTCGGTTTGCAGGAGCGCTGGGATTTGCGCCTGCAAGGTGGTGGGAAAGGCGGCTGTGACGGGCGGAACCGCTGCGGTGGCGATGTTGACTTGCTGGGGAGCGGCGAGGAGTTGACCGCGATCGCTCACCAGCAGGAGGCGGCCCACGGGATAGTCAAAGGCGCGCAGGAGCTGGTTAAAGGCCTCAAGGCTGACGCTCAGACCCACCGTGCCGCGAAAGGTCTCCTGCTCATCGACCGGCGCGCCACAGGTGACGACCAGCCCAGCGTTCGCGGGGTCGCGGTAGGCAGCGGTCCAGAAGTGGTGGCGCTCCGGATTGTGGCGGGGGAGGGCGAGCTGGTGGGTATCGCTGGCTAGCAGATCGTCCGTGTAGTGGAAGGCGTCGGAGCGAATCCAGGGGTAGAGATTGAGAAACCGTTGGGCGGAGAGATAAAAGGCCCAAACATTGTTGGGGATGACTTTAATCGCCGTTTGGAGCAATGGATTGAGGGTTAGGGCCAGGGCAATCTCGCGGTAGAAGGCATCGTCGCGATCGCCAAAGGCCCCGCTCCCCGTCAAGTTACCGACAATATCCGTACTATAGGGCGAGGGAACCTGGTCGAGATCAAAGTGCTCACCATCAGCCCGATTTTGGAGACTGTCAAAGAGGATATATTCTGAGAAATTGAGCTGGCTGGTTTGATAAAAGGAGTTGGCACGCAACCGCATTTGCTCGACGTAATCGGCGGTGGTTTCTAGGAGCTTGTCAAGGGCGATCGCCTCTTGATCAAACTTGGTCCGGGCGCGATTCAGCTCGTAGCGGTACTGAGTCTGAAACTGCCAATAAAACAGAATGATGGCAATCAATAAAAAGAGCACCAGGGTTGAGCGAATAATGCGGTTGTAGCGCTTGAAAATCATGCAGCCGCCTCCGATGGCTGGACGGGGAGCGATGCACCCTCCGAGACAAGGTTCCCGAACGCGAAACTGGCGATGCTAGGTCGGGTCCGAGACAGCATGGCGTCGTGGAGCTAGGAGCTGCTAGCACGGAAACGGCTTACGCTTCTGGCTCATAGGTTGAAGCCACATAAAGCTCCTTGAGCTGGCGGTCGTCCACCGTCGAGGGTGCATCGGTGAGCAGCGATCGCGCCTGCTGCGTCTTCGGGAAAGCGATAGTATCACGAATCGACTCCTCGCCAGCGAGCAACATCACCAAGCGATCCAGCCCGTAGGCAAGGCCACCATGGGGCGGCGTACCGTACTCAAAGGCCTCGAGCAAGAAGCCAAATTTAGCCTGAGCTTCAGCTTCGGTTAAGCCGATGGTGGTGAAGACCTTTTCCTGGATCTCGCGCTGGTAGATGCGGAGACTGCCACCGCCGATCTCGATGCCGTTGTACACCAAGTCGTAGGCCTGGGCACGGGCGGTCGTGAGGTCGCCTAAGTCCTCAGGATAGGGGGCCGTAAAGGGGTGGTGCAACGCCTCCCAGCGTTGCTCGTCACCATTCCATTCCACCAGTGGAAAGTCCGTCACCCAGAGGAGGTTGATCGCGTCAGTCGGGATCAGGTTTAACTGATGACCCAAGACTTGGCGCAGACGATCCAGAGACTTGTTGACCGTCGCGGTATCGCCCGCCCCGAAGAGGAGGAGATGGCCCGGTTGCGCGCCGGTCCGTTCGAGGAGTTCCTGCTTCTGCTCTGCGGTCAAGTTGTCCTTGATCGCGCCAATGGTGTCTAGCTCGCCGTTCTCGCGCACGCGGATGTAGGCAATACCTTTGGCTCCGGCCAGGGTTGCTTCCTTGAACAGATCGCCCCCGGGCTTGATCCGCACGTTGGAGATTTGCTCATTGCCCTGGGGAATTGGCAGTACCTTGACACAGCCGCCGCTCTTGACCGCGCCGGAGAAGACCTTAAAAGCAGAATGGGCGACAATATCCGAAACATCGACCAACTCGAGACCAAAGCGGGTATCGGGTCGATCGGTTCCGTAGCGGGCGATCGCCTCCGCATAGGTCAAACGCGGGAAGGGGTGCGGTAGTTCGATGCCTTTGACTGTTTTGAAAATATGGCAAACCAGGGCCTCGTTGAGGTCAAGAATTTCCTCCTGGGACAGGAAGCTCATTTCCATGTCCAGTTGGGTGAATTCTGGCTGGCGGTCGGCCCGGAGGTCTTCGTCGCGGAAGCAGCGGGCGATCTGGTAGTAGCGATCGCACCCGGCCACCATGAGCAGTTGTTTGAAGAGCTGAGGTGACTGGGGCAGCGCAAACCACTGGCCGGGATTCACGCGGGAGGGCACAAGGTAGTCGCGGGCTCCCTCGGGGGTTGAGCGGGTGAGAATGGGGGTTTCGACCTCGATAAAATGCGCCTCATCTTCCAGGAAGCGGCGAATGGCTTTGACCACCTGGTGTCGGAGTTGCAAGTTGCGGCTCATGCGGGGGCGGCGCAGGTCGAGGTAGCGGTACTTGAGCCGTAGCTCTTCGCGCACGGGCTCAGTCTCGGAGACTTGGAAAGGCAGGGGGTTGCTGACGGCGTTGAGGATCTCGATCTGCTCGGCGTAGATTTCGATCGCCCCCGTAGGCAATTTGGGGTTGAGGGAGTCGCTGGGGCGGGGGCTGACGCGCCCGGTGATGCGGACCACGTATTCGTTGCGAAGGGTTTCCGCGACGGGGTAGGAGGCGGGAGTCCGTTCAGGATCGCTGACGATCTGAACGATGCCGCTGCGATCGCGCAGGTCCACAAAGATCACGCCGCCGTGGTCGCGGCGACGGTCTACCCAGCCGCAGAGGGTCACGGTAGCCTCGAGATGGCGATCGCGCAGGTCGCCGCAGTAGTGAGTTCGCATCATAGCCGTTCGCAGAGGGTTTGGGCGTCCTCCAGAATTCACAGAACGCAACAGTCTACTCATTATCCTGCATTCTCGGGCATGATGTAGCAGGAAAGCGACGGAACAGGAGTGCAACCCCCCGTGACAGCCTCGGAGATTCCCCCCCTAAGCGGGACTGAGCCCAAGACGGCGATCGCCCTCAGCCCGCCTGAATCCTTTGCAGCCATTCTTCTCCTCATCGTGGCGGCGGATGGGCAGCTCACAGCGAGCGAGGCCAGTCTGCTGGAAGCGACCCTGGGCCAGATGCACTTGTTCCGAGGCTACCCGGCCGACTTCTTGCCCCAAACCGTTGCCAAGCTTTGCCAAATACTACGAGTCCAGGGGCAAGAAGCGCTGTTGATGGCGGCCCTCGCGAGCCTGCCTCGGGATCTCTACGATACGACCTACGCGATCGCCCTCGATCTGGCCCTAGTAGACACTGGCATTGGCCCCGAAGAGCAGCAAATCCTGGACCGCCTGCAAGCGGCTACCGGCTTGCAGGCGGAGGTTGTAGAACTACTCCAGTGGGCGATGACGATCAAGCACAAAGGCTAGCCTAGGCAGCCTTTGGGGATCGAGCTTTGGCGTTCCCCCCATTTCCCAACCCCGCTTCCCAAAACGGGAGCGAAGCCTCGTCGTCTAACCTCTCCCTCCCCTAGCCCCTCCCACGGGGAGGGGAAGTGGAGGCGAGAAGCTAGCTTGAGGGCCTAGAGCGAGACACGCACCGGTGTAAGGCCTCATCTAACATCCCCCTCCCCTAGCCCCTCCCACGGGGAGGGGAATTGGAGGCGAGAAGCTAGCTTGAGGGCCTAGAGCGAGACACGCACCGGCGTGCGGCTAGGGCGCAGTTCAAACTCCAGCGGCTCCAGGAGGGAGCGCCCCGTCATTTCCGGGGGTTGGGGGAGTTGCAGGATCTCCAGCAGCGTCGGGGCGATGTCGCTGAGGCGACCGCCCTCCCGCAGTTGCACATCAGCACCGCGACCGGGGATTTTGAGCCCCTCCCCTTCGATGAGGATCAGAGGCACGGGGTTAGTCGTGTGGGCGGTCCAGGGGTTGCCCTGCTCATCCCACATATATTCGGCATTGCCGTGATCCGCCGTGATCAACATCGTTCCCCCCTGCTGGTTGACGGCTGCCACCAGGCGGCCCAGGCAGCGATCCACCGTCTCGATCGCTTCGATCGCCGCGTCCATCTTGCCCGTGTGGCCGACCATATCGGGGTTGGCATAGTTCATCACGATCAGGGAGTAAATACCCTTGGCGATCGCCCCACAAGCAGCATCCGTCACCTTCGTCGCTGACATCGTAGGCTGCTGGTCATAGGTTGCCACCATGGGGCTCGGAATCAGCTCCCGGTCTTCCCCCTCCAGGGGTTGCTCCAGGCCACCGTTGAAGAAGTAGGTGACGTGGGGGTATTTTTCCGTCTCTGCCGTGCGGAATTGGCGCAGACCGTGCCGGGCCACCACTTCTCCGAGAATGTTGGTCAAATTCTGGGGTTCAAAAGCGACCGTCACCGGAAAGCGGGGATCGTACTGGGTAAACGTCACGAAACCCAGAGGCGTAATCTGCTGGCGCTCAAAGCCGTCAAAATCCGGCTGCACAAAGGCGGCCGTGAGCTGGCGGGCCCGGTCAGGGCGGAAGTTGAAGAAGATAACACCATCCCCGGGCTCCACGGCTCCGGGAGCCACGCGCGTGGGGAGTACAAACTCATCCGTGAGACCCTGACCATAGGAGTCTTGGAGCACCTGGAGGGCACTGCGGCCGTCGCCAGGGCCGTCTTGAGTCAGCACCGCGTAGGCCTTTTGGACACGATCCCAGCGGTGATCGCGATCCATGGCGTAGTAACGACCGCCGAGGGTGGCGATGCGGCCAACCCCCAGCTCATCAATGCCGGCCTGGAGTTGGGCGAGCACCCGAGCGCCTTCGGTAGGCTGAGTGTCGCGGCCATCCATGAAGGCGTGGATACAAACATCGTCAATCTGCTGGGCCTTGGCCAATTTCAGCAACCCAAAAAGATGCAGCAAATGGGAGTGGACGCCACCTTCCGAGCAGAGGCCGAGAAAGTGGAGCTTGCCGCCTCGCTCGCGCACCGCCTGGCACATTTCCACCAGGGCGTGGTTGGCCAGCAGCGAGCTATCTTCTACCGCGTCGGTAATGCGAACCAGTTCTTGGGGAACGACCCGGCCGGCCCCCAGATTCAGGTGGCCTACTTCTGAGTTGCCCATTTGGCCCTCGGGCAGGCCGACATCCTTGCCGGAGGTGCGGATCAGCGTGTGCGGGTAGGCTTGCCAGAGGCTATCCATTACAGGAGTCTTGGCTGCCGCGATCGCGTTGCCATCCGCCGCCTCGCGATAGCCCCAGCCATCTAAAATGACGAGCACCGCCGGAGAAATTGATGTTTGTGTCATGGTGTTTCCCCTCTCATCTCCATCTCGTCGCACTGATGATACCATCGTGCTCTACTCTCCACGCTAGACTACACGGTTCGATCTAAACATCCGTAGCGCTCTGCGCTCTGTATTAGCCGGTTCAGCTTGCCGCACATCGACGGTTACGGGTGCATCTCACTTTGGAAACTCCCCTTCGCCCTCCTTGGGAGAAGGGGCCGGGGGATGAGGGCAAACTTGCCTAATTGAGATGCACCCACGGTTACTGTTCTCAGTTCAATCTAATGAACCCCTGAACACCTCTCAAGCAGCCTATTGAGTAACTCTACAGCGTGAGGGTCGGACCACCACACCGAAGGGCTAGGAAGGGTGGACGAAAAAAAGTGCGGCTCCCCTGAATTGTGAGCGATTGCTCAAGGAGCAGAGGGTCGCCCTCTATCGCTCCGCGACGCTAGCGCGAACAGCGTTACCGGGCCCCCTCTGCGAGAAGCCGCTGCGCGTCTACATCCCCCGGCCCCTGCTCCCCAAGCTGGGAGCAGGGGAGTTAGCAGCCCCTCTCCCAAGTTGGGAGAGGGGTTGGGGTGAGGGCTGAGCGAAGGAGTACCAACATCCCGCGTAAAATTTCGTCCACCCGGCTAGGAATCTTTGGATAGCTATACAACTAATAATTACTATACAAGTTTAAGCCCAGATCTTGGGCCGCCGCCGCCGCCCTTCAACCCCATCAAGGCCGGGGATCACGACAGGCTAACGGTTGATAGGTAAAGAGTCTGATTGGTAGAAGTAGCCTGCTTAAGCATCGGCAGCGATGATCTAGAAATAAAGGATCGGGTTGTGGATTCTTGATGTCAGGAAATATTGAAAGAACTGGAGGGCATCCCGCCTTTGCACTCCGGAGGCCCTCAGCACGACTGAGGGTTTGGAGACTAAACCCCAACCGAGGTAAGGGTTGCTTGGCTACACAAGATCACCGTGAACCCTGGAGATCCTTCTGGGCCGGGAGCTTGGCAAGACTCCCTAAGGCTGAAATGTAGTCTCTGACTGAATTCTGGCTTGAACTGATGACCGACCCTAGCGCGCCCCACAATAGCGCTCCACAATCGCGACAATGCGCTTCGAGGCGCGGCCATCGCCAAAGGGGTTGATGGCATTGGCCATCGCCGCATAGGCCTCCGGTTGACTCAGCAGTTCCCCGGCCGCTGCGACTATCTGCTCGGGGTTTGTCCCGACCAAGCGGGCCGTGCCAGCCGTGACAGCTTCTGGGCGCTCCGTGGTCTCCCGGAGGACGAGCACGGGCTTGCCCAAGCTGGGGGCTTCCTCTTGCAAGCCGCCGGAATCTGTCAACAGCAGGGTGCAGCGCTGGATCGCTCCCACGAGCTGGGCGTAGTCGAGGGGCTCCGTGAGAAAGGCGCGGGGATGGCGGCCGAGGGCCGCTTGGATGGGTTCCCGCACGGTCGGGTTGCGGTGCAGGGGGAGCAGCAGCGCTGTCTCGGGGAAGGTATCGAGCAGGCGCTGAAATCCCCGCAGGATGTCCTGAAGCGGCTCGCCCCAGTTTTCGCGGCGGTGGACGGTGGCCAGGAGGACGCGGTGCTGAGCCCAGTCGAGACCGGGGAGCGGGCAGGCTGGCTCTTGGGCGGCGACGGTGAGCAGCGCATCGATCACGGTGTTGCCGGTCTGGTGAATCTCGCCCGTGACTCCAGAGCGCTGGAGGTTGGCCACGGCTAGGGGCGTGGGGGCGAAGTGGAGTTGGGCCAATTGGGAGATCAGGCGGCGGTTGGCTTCTTCGGGGTAGGGATTGAAGAGGTGATCGGTGCGTAACCCGGCTTCTACATGACCGATGGGAATCTGTTGGTAGAAGGCGGCCAGGGCGGCGGCAAAGGCCGTGGTGGTGTCGCCCTGAACCAGCACGAGGGCTGGTTTCAGCTCCTGATAAACCGCCTCTAGACCCCGAAGACTGTTGCAGGTGATGTCTGTGAGGCTCTGGCGTGGCTGCATGATCGCGAGGTCGCGGTCGGCCTGGAGTTGGAATAAGTCCATGACTTGATCGACCATCTCTCGGTGCTGCCCCGTGAGAATGACGCGGGTTTGCAGGTGCGGAGATTGTCGCAGGGCCTGGATCACGGGCGCAAGCTTGATCGCCTCTGGCCGTGTGCCGAGGATGATGCAGACGAGGCGGTCGGGGGAACTCATAGGCAGGTGGGGGCGAGATGCGCGCGACGGGGGGAGCGGCAGGATGGGGCGATCGCCCCCGGCCAAGATAACAGCTTACGCTCAAAGGGATCACACTCTTACAATCAGCAGAGCTGCTTTCTGCGCTGCCAGGGCCGGCCGAGACAGGACTCAGGGAGACCCGTTTAGAGCCGGCCTCGTCAATGCAGCCGGGGTTGTCGCGGTAGGACCTGAGCGGCTGGATACGCGACCTCGAAACTCACGGTCCTAAGCCCGCAGCAGCAACACGGGACAGGGAGCCAGCCGCGCCACTTGCTCCGCCACGGAGCCCATCAACACACGCTTGATACCCGTGTAGCCGTGGGTCGGCATGACAATGAGTTCAATGGCCTGCTGTTGGGCATAGTCGGCAATTTCGTGACTCGGAGTGCCAAAAAGAATTCTCACCTGGGCATCGCCGTAACCCTGCGCTTGTAGTTTGGCCTTCAGGGCTGCGGCGGCGTGCTGGCGGCGACTGTCCTCGGTGACAGTCTGCCACATGGCCCCAGGCTCAGCCGGGTGTAGCTTGGCGGGCAAGACGTGAACGATGTGCAATTGCGACTCCTGGGCGATAAATTCCCGCGCTGTCGGTAGCACGGCTAAGGAGGCTTCGGAGAAGTCGGTCGGAACTAACACGGATTGCTTTTGAAGCCAACTCATTGCTTGAATCTCCACTGAACGAATTGCACGGGAATCGGTGCATCCTACTCTAGCGTTGCCGTTGCTCTCCTAACGGCCTGGCCAGTCTTGGCGATCGCTTAGCTTGAGCCGCGCGTTATTCCCTCCGGGACGCTGCGCGTTCGCATAGCATCGCCGCCGCCGATCACCCAATCGCTATTCGGATCGCGCTGGATTTCCTGTGTCAATTCAACCTATCAAATTATCAAGCGTCAGATGCACTTCTCGTTGTGGTGGAGCTACCGTGCGCGACCTGAGGAGCTAGGGATGTTTTACCGCGTCTGCTGTTCAACGGTGGTCAGGTGTACCGGCAGCTCGAGGCGGAATTCTGTCCCCTGCCCGGGCTCCGAGTCAAAGGTGATCGTGCCGCCGTGCTTGTCCACCACAATCGGGTAGCTGATGGCCAGCCCCAAGCCAGTCCCTTTCCCAATTGGCTTGGTAGTAAAGAAGGGGGTGAACAGCCGCTGACGCACTTCTGGGGTCATCCCAAGGCCGTTGTCCGCGATCCGGATGCTCACGCGCTGGGGTTGACCGGCCTCGGAGATCAGGGCGGTGGTGATGTCAAGGCGCGGTTGCCGGTGGGCCTCTTGGCGATGGCGGGCGTCGATGGCGTCGATGGCGTTGCTGAGTAGGTTGAGAAACACTTGGTTCAACGGCCCGGCATAACACTCGATCGGTGGCAGGGAGCCGTAGTGTTTGTGGACGGCGATGGCGGGGCGATCGCCCTGGGCCCGCAGTCGGTGTTGCAAGATCAGCAGCGTACTATCCAGGCCTGCGTGCAAGCACACGGCCTTGGTGGGGGCCTCATCCAGGCGCGAAAACGTGCGGAGGCTGCGGACGATTTCCTGGACTCGACTGGCCCCCAAGTGCATTGAGGTCAGCGCCTTGTCCAAATCGACCCGCACAAAATCAAGATCCAAGGCCTCGATGGCTGCCTGAATATCAGGGTGGGGCGCTGGGTAATGCTGTTGATAGAGCTTCACCAGGTCCATGAGGTCTTGGCTGTATTGTTGGGCGTGGACAACATTGCCATAGACGAAGCTAATCGGGTTGTTGATTTCGTGGGCAATCCCGGCCACCATTTGCCCCAGGGCTGACATTTTTTCGGCCTGAATCAGTTGTGTCTGAGCCTTTTGGAGGGTTTTCACGGTTTGCTCCAGGGCGGCTGTCTGGGCTCGCAATTGCACCTCCGTCAAGCGGTGAATTTCGGTGTAGGCCAGGAGCAGGTCGCGAGCACTCAAGATCCGATAGGTTCCATCCTCTAGAACAACAGCAATAGGCTCGTAGGCCTGTTCGAGGGGACGTTGTAGGGTTTGGTGAGCAGCGTCAGTGACGGTTAAGCTAGCATCGAGCAGCAGGGATTCGACGGGGTTGCAGTCATAAAAGACCTGCAAGGGCCGCTGAGCATAAAGCTCGTAACTGTAGGGGCGACTCAGGCGCTCAAAAAAGTGCTGGCGCGACAGGACCGCCAAAAATCGATGTTCATGGAGCAAGATGATTCCCGGCAGAGTCTGAGTCTCCTGAAAGCGGGCGATCGCCGCTTGGCCCAAGCAACGTGTCGTCAGCGTCGTGGCGTGGAGGGGGAGATCGGACAGGCGAGCATCAAGGGGAAGCAGTGACATAGTGGCATTATCAAGAGGCCAGTCCGACCTGGGACTAGCCGAAGGGGTTCGACATCTTCAGGGCAAAAATCAGCAGTCACGATACCAGACAGACCTACTGTTTTAACCTAGCCTTAACTAAAACGGCAAGTCAGCCGGCTGGTGGGAGCACCTCAGAGGAGCCGCTCTGCTCGCCGACACAGACTACGCCAGCCCCTGAAATCCCTGAACGAGCTCAGCCCCAGGCTTTGGCGATGGGTGCATCTCCAGTTACGCGAGGGCCCCCCCTCAGCCCTCAAGCTCTGGGAGAGCCTCTCAGATGGGCCGCTCTCCACCTGAATCCTTCACCCCGCCTTATTGGTGGTCGAGCTGATTGGTCAGAACCGCAGCCTCTGGCGGGAGAATTGGGGTCATACATTGCCTCGCGATCGCCCTCCCAACGTTGGGCGTAGGAGCTGGAAAATGAAGGCCACCGTAAGGCCAAAGTGAGCTGTACGAATCTGGGATACTGTCATACTCTCCCGGATTGCTTGCAGTGGCCGGGGTTGAGCGTATAGAGAAACACACACACGCTGCCCTAGACCGGGTTTCTGTAAATATTGGTAATATTGCCGTGCTGCCGCGTTGCCGTTTGCTATTCTTGTTTTAGAGCGTTTTATTCACGATTCGAGCTTTAAGAAAGTTCAGAAAATTCTTCTCGGTCAAGGGCAGAAATACTCCGGCCCTTTTGGCCATGTGCTCCGTTGCTGTCGTTCTAAAATTACCGATGAATATCCCACCTTCTGGTTGCCGATCACACCGCGTCAGCTTGGGTGCATCTCACTTTGGAGACTCCCCGTCGCCCTACTTGGGAGAAGGGGCCGGGGGATGTAGACGCGCAGCGGCTTCTCGCAGAGTGGGTAAACTTGCCTAACTGAGATGCACCCGTCAACAAGTCATTCCAGACCTTGGAGAACCTGCACTGTCTCACCTTGGAGTTTATGCAGATGTCTGAAGAATTACCAACGCAAAAACTGAGTCGGCTACTCCAGATCAAGCTGAGTGATTATCGTAAAATCCCGATCAGGACAGTCATACTTGGCCTGGCCGTTACCTTTGGAGCTATTACTGCTGTAAGCTTTTTTTCGCGTAGTTTATTTGTCGTTCAATCGGGCTATGTTGGGGTCATCGAAACAGCGGGCATGGTTTCCCCAAAATCATTAAAGCCTGGAGTTCATTGGATTCATCCCTTCGGCAATGTCGAGCTTTACTCAACCCGCATGCGAGATATAAAAGAAGTCATTGAGGCAACTTCTTCAGAGGGTCTGAGTTTTAGCATTGATGTTAGTCTTCAATATCACATCGATCCCAATAATGTGATTGAAATCCATAACGTCTTAGGGGAAGAACAAGACGAGATTATTATTTCTCGCCTGCGCTCAATGGTTCGGATGATCACAGCTCAACACCCTGCTGAATCTATTTATTCTAATAAGCGTCAAGAGGTCTCCGATAGCCTGAAGACTCGCTTGATTGATGAGATTGAACCGCTGGGACTTGTTGTTGATGCTGTCTATCTCCGTAAGGTGGTTTTGCCCGATTCACTGCAAGCGTCTATCCAGAAAACTCTAGATGTTGCCCAAGCAGAAAAGCAGTTCGCAGCTCAGATCGAGCAAGCGAAGCAGGAGGCAGAGCGCAAGCTGATTGAAGCCCAAGGGGAGGCAGAGCGCAGGCTGATTGAAGCCCAAGGGGAAGCCGATGCTCAGGCAATTCTTGCAAAAGAGGTGACACCAGCCGTTCTACAACTGCGCTCGATTGAGGCTATGGAAAAATTGGCAGGCTCCAGTAACGCGAAGGTATTGATCATGGGGGGAAGCAACGATCAGGTTCCCTTGCTGAACCTGGGCCAATAATTCAGTAGGGGCGAGCTTGAAAGCCGCCCCTACTGAAATCACGGCAAACTCCAGGGAGCCTCCAATTTCACCAAGAAATGGGGCTTTTAGTGGGTTAAGGCTCCAGCCCAGAGACCCCCGTGTAGCGTCAGGACCAAGAGTCACGGCGGCCCATGAGCACTTGAGCGCTCATAGGTCGCCGACACACCCGCAGATTCACTCTAAAAATGAGACGTTGAGAAAGCGCGAGCCCTACTTGGTCTTCCACTCCCAAACTCCATCCCAGTCCTCCTCAGGCGGCTGCTCCAGGAAGTGGCGGCAGCGGTCAATGTGCAGGAGCGCCGACTTATTCGTCGGATCGAGCTCGAGAATAGTCGAGAAGTAGGGCAGCGCTAGGGCAAAGTTGCGGCATTCTGGCGAGTAGTAGTGGCGGCCCTTGTGGTACAGCTCAATGATCTGTTCCTTCTTCGTGGGAATCGTGTCACCCTGCTGACCCACCAGCTCATAGACCTGAACCGGCTCGGTCTTGCCCTTCACCCGGATGTAGTCCAGTTCCTGGACGATCAGTTCTTCACGGCAGCGATCATGGTAGTACGTGTTGTCGCTGATCACGATGTCACAGCCATACTGCTTACTAGCTCCCTCCAGGCGCGAGCTCAGGTTGACGCCATCGCCAATGGCCGTGAACTCCATCCGCTTGCTGGAGCCAATGTTGCCGCTGATCACGGTTCCGGAATTAATCCCAATACCAACGCGGATTGGTTGCTTGCGTTCTGTAAGCCGCTTGGCATTAAACTCCACCAAGCGTTGGCGCATCTCCAGCGCACTCAGGCAAGCTTCCCAAGCGTGTTGGGGCAGGGGCATTGGTGTTCCAAAGACCGCCATGATCGCATCGCCGATGTACTTGTCGAGGATGCCCTTGTGATTGAAGATGGCTTCCACCATACTCTCAAAGTATTCATTGAGCATGGCGACTACTTCTTCCGCTTGCAGACGCTCGGTTAGGCTCGTGTAGCTGCGAATGTCCGAGAAGAGCACGGTTACATCACGGCGCTTACCGCCGAGGCCGATGTTACCGCCTTCAAGCAGCTGTTCTGCCAGCTCTTGGTTCATGTAGCGGTACATGGTGCTCTTGAGCCGTTTCTCATCGGAGATGTCGTCCATGACCACGAGGGCCCCGTTCGACTTCTCGAGATCCACCGGATCGATAATTGAGTTGATCGAGAGGTTGACGCTGTGCTCCTCGCCCGCCGCTGAGATGAGGGGCTGATCGGGGTAGTATTGCTGGCGATCCTTGTCATCACGGGGGGCGAGCGATCGCTCAAACCACTCCGAGAAGTCCCCTTTCTTCGTCGCATCTCGCTTGTCAGCAATCTCCTTGGTCTTGATTTCTACTAGCTCGCTCATCATCTGGCCTTCTAGGGGGTTGTCTTCCCCAAAGCCCAACAGTTCCTTGGCCTTCTCGTTAGCGGCAAGAATGATGCCATGCTTATCTGTAAAGATCACCCCGTTGGTCAGGTTACGCAGAATCTCCCGCTGCATCCGCTCCTGTTGCTGCACTTGGGCAAAGAGCTGGGCATTCTGAATCGCCACACCAGCCTGGATGTTGAAGGCCTTCATGAACTCCTGGTCACTGCGGTTGAAGCTCGCCTTCCAACATTCAGGAGCTTGGGGCCAGTCATCAGGATTGTAGAGGGGGTGATCGCCTTGGCGGAGCTTGTTGACTAGCTGCGTAACGCCGATTAACTCATTGTCAGAGTTGAACACTGGCATACAGAGGAGGCTACAGGTGCGGTAGCGTGTGCCTTCGTCCGTGCGCTTAGCATTGGCTCCATCGGGGTGCTCATAGGCATCATAGCCAATATTGAGCACTTCCCCCGTCGCCCCGACTTGGCCGGCGAAACCGACCCCAATCGGGCAGGTGAGATCCAGGGTCTTGCCATCGGGCAGGCGGATCTTGGTCCAGAGCTGATTCTTTTCGCGGTCGATCAGCCAGAGGGTGCTGCGATCGGCATTCATCAACCGCTTCGCCGCATCCATCACCGTATTCAGGGTCGCCTCGAGGTCGAGGTTGCCGCTGCTCAGAGAATTCGTAGCTTCGATCAGAGCATTGGCTGCTCGCTGGCGTTGGGTCGCCTTGTAGAAAGAGCGGGATGATTCGAGGATCAGCCGAATCGAAGGGGCAAACCGCTCGAAGACCTCGATATCTTCGTTGGTAAATCCTTGATGGGAGACCCGCTCTGCGAGGGCGTCGTTGGGATTACTTGTGGGGCTGAGCTTGTTGATCAGCTGCACGACGGCCACCAGCTCCCCGGCTTCGCTGAGCAGGGGCAGGGCCAACATACTGTAGGTGCGGTAGTTGTGCTTCTTATCAAATTTCTTGGCGGCTTCTGAGCGGGGGTCGTCGTAGAAATCGTAGGGAATGTTGACAACCTGCTGGAACTGGGCCACCTCCCCAGCGATACCCTGGCCAACCGGGATGCGAATTTCGATCGGCTTACCATCGGCTCCCTTGGCGACCAAGGACCAGAGTTCATCCTGATCTTCGTCGAGGAGGTAGATGGTCGTGCGGTCAGCCCCGAGCAGTTCCCCGGTTTTCAGCGTGATCGAGCGCAACATCTCGTCCAGGATCGCGTCAAAGCCTTCGCTGTCGAGGACGTTATCGAGGATGGTGAGAGTTTGGTTAACGACTCGTAGCTTATCTTCAACATCGGTGACGACTTGGTGGAAGTCGTCGGGGTTGAGCTTGGCGAGGAAGCCGGAGAAGGTTCCCCTACTAGAGACGAGGGCACCGGAAGAGCCATTCGCAGACTGCGCGCCATTGTAATCGTCGTTGACCGGAGATACATCAATCGTTTGTCCGGTATGCTCTAACTTGGTTGGCTTAGGAGATGCAGCAGTCATACCTTCTTCACAAATGTGGATTCGGCGTGCAGTCGCGAAGACCTGCCTGTATCTTAGCGGTTTTGTTGGAGCCGGCAATCAGCGTTAGCGAATGGGTGCTTAATTATCCCCCAGTGTACTAGCCCAACCGGGTTTATACATTAATGATTCTTTAACAAATCTTTATATATCTTGATGGTTCGGGATGTTGGCTGGGCCCTAATCTTGCTGCTGGGCGAACTGGCGAGCACCCAGGACGGCCAGGAGGATGGCGATCGCCAACAGAACTCCCACCACATACCAGGGAAAGGCTGTCCAGGGCTGATAGGCGGCGGCTCGCAGCCCGACGGTCGTATAGGTCAGGGGTAGACAGTAGACGATCGCCTTCAACGCGACGGGCAAAGCTCCGGGGTCAAAAAACGTCCCCCCCAAAAACGACATGGGCACGATCAAAAAGTTGTTGTAGAGCCCGACACTCTCCAGGGACTGGACACTGAGGCCAGCCAGCACCCCGAGCCCGGCAAACACCGCACAGTTGAGCACTAGGACCAGCAAAAAGAGGGGGTTGAGGAAGCTCCAGACCTTGCCGGTAAACAGAATCGCGACCAGCAAGACTGAGCCTGATGTCATCAGGCCGCGCAGGATGCCTGCTAGCATTTTGCCGAGGTGCAGGGCCAGGGGGTGGATCGGCACCAGCAGCAGTTCCTCAAACGTCTTGCTGTAGAGGCGATCGCCACAAATCGAGAACGTCGTGCCCCCAAAGCCAATGGTCATCGATGACAGGGCCACCATCCCCGGCAGGATGAACTCCAGGTAGCTATCCCCGGCTGGGGGCGTCATGGCCCGATCCAGGGTGCTGCCCAGCCCGAGACCGAAGGCGAGGATGTAGATCAGGGGCGAAATGAGGCCCGTAGCGGCCACTTGGACGATGCGAGCCCGCAGGTCGAGCCAATCGCCCCAAAAAATCGTCAGGGTATCGGCAGCCAGGGTTCGCCAGGGGGTGGAGCGGGGAACCGGAGCCAGGGAGCGAGGGAGGGAGACTTGGGCTTTCACGGTAGCTAGCGGGGAAACGATGAGGAACAGCCACAAGGGCTTAACACTACTTTACAACGGGCTGGGCTGTGACTTGCTCCGCGAGGGCACGGCGCAGTTGGATCAGCTCGTCGCGGTGGGCGATCGCGATCGCCCGTTGCTGGGGCGGCGCTCCCTCCCGGGTCACGGTCTCGACCGAGAGGATCACCTGCTCCGGCCGGCCGGCCCCGCGCCAGTAGAAGTAGCCGGCCAGGGGAGCCAGCAACACCAGGGCCAGGGGGGCTAGTCCCAGGGTGGGATACGCATAGGTTAGGACAAGGCTCAGGCAGAGGCTGCCCACGGCGGCGAGGAGGCTGAGAAAAATCGCCAGGAACCAACTGGGCCGCACATAGCCCGCAAACGTCACTTGGTTGGTCGCGGCATCGGTGCTCACCAGGCGGTAGGCGCGGCTCTCAAGATGGGCTTGCAAGCGTTCCAGCAGAGTGGTTTGGGGCAAGTCGCTGAAGAGTTCTACTTGCTCGATCCGTGCTTTGACTGAGGCCCGGATGAAGAAGAAGAGGCCGATGGCTAGGAGCGCCGTGAGGAAGAAGGTGGAGGGGAGGACAGCTTGGGGCATGATTATACCAATTCCTTAAGCAAGCGCGACAACAACCTCACAAACCACCCAAGCCTCTTGCTGTCTGGGAAAGAGGTTTGGGGTGAGGGTAAACCGTCATGGGGAATCTGAGCATTAGAACCAGGGCAGCGGAGGAGGAGCAAGCGGGCCTAGCGAATCACCCAGCCCATCCTCACCTCCGGGGAACTCTCGCGAGGGCGCGATCGCCTTGAGCAGCCAGGGCCCTAGGAGCGGATATCCAGAGAGTTCAAGACCCTCTCAATATCCTACAACCGTTGACAGGTCTAGCTCTCCCATTTTTTTACTCAGTAATGGCCTGAGGCTCACCGACCCATACCGCCTCCATCCTCACCCTGACCAGGCCGCCACCCTGGAAACCCAGAGTCAATGGCTGCGCCAGCCCCCCGCTCCCCCAACAACGGTGCTGCCTGGATTCGACGCCCAAGGGTTTCAGAACTATCAGCGGCAGGCGAACCGTAGCGGTGCAATGCCGCCAGTGGGCGGTTGGTGTTGACCCCAGGGAAACCCGTAGGGCGGGTTCCGGTTGGGGTGAGCGGGTTCATCGTTGCCCGCAGAGCGTGTTGGAGAAGTTTCCCAAAATCGAGAGCTGATTAGAGGTTCAGCCCTCTGTTCGCAATTCCCTGAAAGCCAACCCTCACAAGGGTTTCAGCCAACTTTTCAAACATACTCTCAGGGGAGGATGCCCCTAAAGCGCCTGCAAACTCAGCAGCCGTCCTTGAGGGAGGTAGTCCTGAAAACACCCCGCCTCCGCCAGCACCGCCACTAACCGCAAGGGATAGTGGGCCGGCAGGCTGAGGCTAGCCCAGGGCACAGCAATCTCCAGGCAGTCTCGCAGCACAATCCGGGCGGAGCAATCCCGGCGTTGCCAGGTATAGCGCTCGCCAGCCTCCTCAAACCAACACTCCAAGGTTCCTAGCGGCAACCCGAGGTGGTAGTGAAAGAGGTAATTAAGGGGGGCCGTGCTGGGAAGATTGGCCAACGGGGCCGGGCTGTTGTACATGGTGACCCCGGGATAGAACCAGAGGAGGTGAATCTCGCCCGGCAAATCGCGGCTGGGCTGCACGCCCTCGCGAAACTCAAAGCGCAGGTAGAAGCTCTCGTGATCACTGCCATAGAGCAGGCGAGTGCAAGGATGAGCCGTATCGCAGCCCCGTACACTTCCCGAGAGGACACAGCCCGCGTGCTCCCAATCCGCTTCTTGGTGATGCCCGTCTAGGGCTGGGGAGATGGGAGCCGTGGGGCGGCGATCGCAAGCGTCTGCCATAGTCATGTCCTGGGTTGTCCACCCATCACAAGGGAGCTAGGCGTTACCGTTGCTGAGCAATTCCTCGATCGCGTGGCGCTCTTCTGGGTCTTCGCGGGGGGGGATCTGGCGGGCATCCGTGATCAGCCAGTCCAGAGCAGCAGCCTGAACATCAATGGTAGAGCCATTTTTGTCCACACAGTAGCGACCAAACACCAGCTTGTCTACCAAGCGCACCCCCGGCCCTAAGCGCGAGTATTCAAACACGACACTATTATCCACCGTTGCCCCACGGCAAATGTAGCAACTGGGGCCAATCATCGACGGGCCGACAATGGTTGCGCCGTCCTCGATCCGGGTCATCGCCCCAATATAAACGGGGCCTGCAATCGTCACCTTATCCCAGTTGGCGGCTACGTTGAGCCCTACGTACACGCCAGGCTTCACCTCCTTGCCCGGAATGGGGACATTTTCGATCTCACCCCGCAGAACACTACGAACCGCGTGCCAGTAGTCGGGGACTTTACCGATGTCCACCCACTGAAAATCCATCGCTGTGGCGTAGAAGGGGGCTCCCATTTCAACCAGCTTCGGAAAGAGTTCGCTGCCGATGTCGAACACTTGGTTCGGCGGCACGTAATCGATCACCTCAGGCTCAAAAATGTAGATGCCGGTGTTAATGGCCGTGCTCAGGGCTTCTTCCACCTTGGGCTTTTCCTGAAACGAGCAAATCCGCCCTTGGTCATCGGTGACGACGACGCCGTAGCTGGAGACCTGGGTGCGGGGGACTTCCTTGGTGACAACCGTGGCGATCGCCCCCCGCTGCTTGTGAAACTTGACCGCCGCCGTGAGGTCGAGATCGATCAGCGCATCGCCACAGAGCACCACAAACGTATCGTCAAAGAAGGGATAAAAATCTTGAATCCGCCGCAGCCCTCCCGCAGAGCCTAGGGCTTCCCCCACCAGCTTGCCGTCTACAATGCGACCCTCAAAGGAATAGCCAATCTCAACTCCGAAGCGTTGGCCGTCACGAAAGTAGTTTTCAATTTCATCGGCGAGGTGGCTCACATTGACCATCACTTGGGTGAAACCATGCTGGCGCAGAAGTTCCAGCAAAAACTCCATCACGGGTTTTTGCAGAATCGGGATCATCGGCTTTGGAATCGTGTAGGTAATGGGTCGTACCCGCGTTCCCTTGCCAGCGGCCAGGATCATGGCTTTCATTGCGTTGTCAAACCTCGCTTGATTCTCGGTTGGCATTCATGACGATGGCATCCCCTGAGGGAGCAACAAAGGACTTCATTCGCTGCCGCGATGCTGGTTCCGGAGGAGCAGGGTCGTTAGCGGCAATTCCTCAATAATCTGCGGTACGGTTTGCATCCCGGCGCGATGTTGCCTCGCTCCCTTGCCCAATTGTAGTGCGAGATGAGCGGGCTCAAAACCGCTGAGGCCATTCCGAGCGACCAACGCTGGGGAAATGCTATGGGCAGCGAAGCCGCCATTCCGGGGAGCGAGCCTGCTACCCCACAACCCCCGCTTGCAAGGGCTGAATTGCGAGGTCTTGGTAAAACTCCTGCTGGTGCAACTCAACTTGGGACTGGGAGGATAACAGCAAGAGAGCCCAAAAGAGGCCCACGCGGTCGTGGGCGGGCGGTGCTGTCCCGCCGGCGGGCGGTGGCTGCTGGCTGGCCCAGGCCTCGAGGAGTCGCTCAAACCGGATCAGGAAGCCGGCCTCGGTCAACTGAGGCCCGTACTGGACGAGAAAGGCCGCCAGTTGTGTGGCTAGCTCGGTCAAGTTTTCATTGTGGGCCAACTCGGTCACGGTGCGAGCCGCCTCGCGGCGGCTGTGGGAGCGGGGGCGCGATCGCGGGGCAGCGCTCCGGGTTTCCACCACCTCAGCCATACGCTGGATTTGCTCGATCAACTCTGCCAGCGTGACGGGGCGGCGGCGCAGGGGCGGCGCACTGGGGCGGCGGCGAATGTGGCGTTCGAGGTGCGTTGGCAAGGCCCGCTCATGGAGCGGTTCAATCGCGTCGTCCGACTCAGAAGGTTCTGGCTCCGGGGGCTGGGAGAGTTGTTCCAGGGTATCCGCCTTGAGCAGCACCAACATCGAAGCCCAGAGAAAGGCCTGACCCGATTGGGGCAACTCGGACCAGTCCTCGGGCCAATCGCCATCCTCGCTGAGACCGATTTTGCTCAAGTAGCGGTCGATGACCTCAATCACTTGCACATCCCAGGGATCGATCTCGCCCCGTTGGGCCAGCTCGAGCAGGGTGTCAATGGCAGCCTGGGCAAGGTCAAGGGTCATGGGCGAGCCGGGAGCGGGGCGATGGTTCCCTGTTGCAGGCCCTCGAGATCGGCGGCGACCATCTGGGCTAGCAAGTCTTCAAAGCTGACTTGAGGTTGCCAGCCCAATTGCTGCTGGGCCTTGGCCGGGTTGGCTACCAGTTGGAAGTGCTCGTCCGGGCGGAGAAACTTGGGGTTGACCTCAACGTACTGTTGCCAGTCGAGGCCCACGCAATCAAAGGCTGTAGCCACCAGTTGCCGCACCGTATGCAGTTGGCCCGTGCCGATGACGTAATCTTCGGGCTCGTCCGCCTGGAGCATTCGCCACATAGCCTCCACATGGTCGCCGGCATAGCCCCAGTCCCGTTTGGCCTCGAGGTTGCCCATCTCGAGGCGATCGCCCAGGCCGAGCTTGATCGTAGCGGCGGCTAGGCTGACCTTGCGGGTCACAAAGGCCGGGGGGCGACGAGGGGACTCATGGTTGAAGAGAATGCCACTACAGGCAAAGAGGCCGTAGCGCTGGCGGTGGTGAACCATCGTCCAGTGGGCGTGAACCTTGGCGGCAGCGTAGGGATTCTTGGGGCGAAAAGGGGTCGTTTCGTCCTGGGGCGAGCAGTCCACCTCCCCAAACATTTCCGAGCTGCTGGCCTGGTAAAAGCGGGTGGGAATGCCCACGTGCCGCACCGCCGTCAGCAGGCGTGTGGCTGTTCCCGTGACCAGATCCAGAGTTCCCAGGGGATCATTCCAGGATTCGGGCACAAAACTAGGGGCGGCGAGATTGTAGATCTCATCGGGCTGGAGATCTTCCACGACCCGGAGCAATCCCGTGGCATCGGTCAATTCGACAGCACAGACCTGCACCTGCTCGGCCAACTCATCCAGTTTTGCCACGCTCGCGCTGCGTTGGGGCGGGATCAGGCCAGCCACGCTGTAGCCGCGTTCCAGCAGCAGGCGCGTCAGGTAGTAGCCATCTTGACCAGTGATCCCGGCAATCAGCGCTGTTTTTGCCATGCCTATTTCCCTAGGGGCGGTAGCTGCATTTTAGCGCAGGCCGTGGCCAGACTAAGCGCTTGCGATCGCAGCCAATTCCTGACAAGTCAGAATCAGGGGCGATCACAAGCGCCAAAGGGGTTTAAGCATTGAACGCAGGACTAAGACCGAGCAGCCCTTAGAACAGGCCGAGGGTCAGAGATTTTGCGAGGGGGAGCGTCGCGCCGATGCCCAGCCAGAGAGTGACAGCGGTTCCGAACAGGAACACGGTGGTAGCCACGGGGCGGCGGAAGGGGTTTTGGAACTTGTTGACGTTCTCAATGAAGGGCACCAAGATCAAGCCCAGCGGAATCGACGACATCAGAGCGATCCCCAAAAGCTTGTTGGGCACAATCCGCAGAATCTGGAAGGTCGGGTAGAGATACCACTCCGGCAGGATTTCCAGCGGCGTCGCAAAGGGGTCCGCTGGCTCGCCCACCATCGCGGGGTCGAGCACGGCCAGACCGACGACCAGAGCAATCGTGCCCATGATCACGATCGGGAAGGTATAGAGCAGATCATTGGGCCAGGCTGGTTCACCGTAGTAGTTGTGACCCATGCCTTTCGCCAACTTGGCGAGCAGGGTAGGATCGCTAAGATCCGGTTTCTTCAATACAGACATTGGAACAGAACCTCTTCTGAGAGCAAGTGTTCGTGGGGAAAAAGCGATTGTAAACGGGGTGATGACTCAGGATAGCGACGAGAAGCCGGAGCGTCCAGAGTTCCCAACCTTCTCTTAACAATCCGGAATAGCCGGCCTTAGAGGGGGCCAGAAATACCCTGCTTACGAATCATTAGGAAGTGAGCCAGCATGAAGGCGGCGATCGCCCAAGGCAGCACAAACGTGTGCAGGGTGTAGAAGCGCGTCAACGTCGCTTGGCCCACGGCTGCACCGCCCCGCATCAGTTCCACGAGTTGATCCCCCACCACGGGGATCGCGGCGGGCACACCGGAGACGATATTCACGGCCCAGTAGCCGACCTGATCCCAAGGCAAGGAGTAACCCGTGACCCCGAAGGTGACAGTGATCACCGCCAAGACCACCCCCGTCACCCAGGTCAATTCCCGGGGCTTCTTGAAGCCACCGGTCAGGTAGACCCGGAAGACGTGCAGGATCATCATCAGCACCATCATGCTGGCCGACCAGCGGTGGATAGAGCGGATCAGCCAGCCAAAGTTCACATCCGTCATGATGTACTGCACGGAGGCAAAGGCTTCAGTGACCGTCGGCTTGTAGTAGAAGGTCATCGCAAACCCAGTGGCGAACTGGATGAGGAAGCAGACTAGGGTAATGCCGCCCAGGCAATAGAAGATATTGACGTGGGGGGGCACATACTTACTGGTAACGTCATCCGCCAGCGCCTGGATCTCCAGACGCTCATCAAACCACTGGAACGCTTTAGAATCGGTGACTTGCTTAGAAAACATGAAGCCAGATTGCGTAAAAATGAGAAGGATTTATGAATCAGGGCTCTACCAGAATCCGGCTGAGCCAGCGGCGAATTGCTGACAGGTAGCCAGACCCCTGCTGATTCAAGCGCAGAGCGCGAGCGCGGCTGGACTTGACAGCAGGTTAACTCAGTGAGTGTACCCGTTAGAAACTGTAACATAGCTGGCGGGTCTGCGGCAGCAATGGTAGCCCTCGGAAGGTCGGGGGCTGACTGTCCGCCGCCAGCGGTTGAGCCCCCTAGGCCCCGGCGGTCAAAAAGGGCTTGCTGAGGTAGTAGCTGGCAATCGATTTGGCATCCAGGCTGTGGGGTTGTTGCTGGATCTGGTCCTCAAGGTCGGCGGGGGTCATCAGCACCACTGTCATATCTTCATCCGCATCTTGGGGCGGAGGCTCGAGCAGCTTCTCCAGGCCGCGAGCCAAGAAGGCGTAGATGTACTCATCCGAGTAGCCGGGGGCCAGGGGAAATTTGCCGAGGGCTTGCCAGTGGTGGGCTCGGTAGCCGGTTTCTTCCTCAATCTCCCGCTGGATGGTGCTTTGGGGGTCTTCACCGGGTTCAATGGTTCCGGCCGGGAACTCCAGCAGGCGGTCCGCGACCGCAAAGCGATACTGGCGCACGAGCACTAGCTTGCCGTCCGGGGTGACGGGAACGACCAACGCACCGCCGGGGTGGCGGATACATTCCCAGTCGCCCTCGACACCGTTGGGTAGGCGCAGGCGATCGACTGTGAAATCAAACTTGCGACCCCGGTAGGCAAGACGATTTTGCAGGAGTTCGGCGGTTTCGGGCATGGAATTCGGCTCAATCGGGATTCAGGGCGATCGCCCGCCGGCCAGGTCAGGAACACACTTCGCTAGCCAGGAGATAAACCCCCGAACAGTCTAACCCATGCAGGAGCTGGCGAATGGTGCAGCCAGTGTGGGGATCGCGCCAGTCCGGGGCGATGTCGGCTAGGGGAACCAGGACAAAGGGGCGATTGCTCATGCGGGGATGGGGCACTTGTAGCCGGGGCAGGTTGAGGATTTGGTCCCCCACGAGGAGCAGGTCGAGATCGAGGGTGCGGGGCCCCCAGCGCTGGCGGCGGACGCGGCCAAACTGTTGTTCAATCGCGAGGAGTTCCTCTAGGAGAGCCAAGGGGGCTAACTGGCTTTGTACGAGGGCACAGCCGTTGAGATAGTCCGGTTGAGGGGGCCCGAGGGCCACCGTGCGATACCAGGGGGAGCAGGCTTGCAGGGCTAGGCCCGGCGTCATCTCCAGGCAACGCAGAGCTTGGTGGAGGATGGTGCGGGAGTCGCCGAGGTTACTGCCGAGGGCGATCGCACAAAGGATCGGCGGACCGGCGTTCAGGTCAAGCATTGAGGCGCAGGGAAAGGGTAGGGACGGGCATGGCATCCAGTCGGGGGTGGACGAAAAAAAGCGCGGCTCCTCTGAATTTTGAGCGATGGTTCAAGGCTCAGAGTGTAGCCCTCTATCGCTACGCGACGCTAGCGCGAACAGCGTTACGGGGCCCCCTCTGCGAGAAGCCGCTGCGCGTCTACATCCCCCGGCCCCTGCTCCCAAAGCTAGAAGAAGGGGAGTTAGAAGCTCCTCTCCCAAGTTGGGAGAGGGGTTGGGGTGAGGGCTCAGCTAAGGAGTACCAACATCCCGCGTAAAATTTCGTTCACCCTCCAGTCGGAGCCTGGTAGCGGGAGCGCTTCGTGATCCTAGCAAGTTCGGCCCCCGGCCTCCGGGCGCGGGAGCGGCTAGGCCTGTGCTATAGATAGAGAGGTGAAAATTTCTCTAGCATTGGAGTGCGTGGATAAGAATGAAGAAAATGGGAACCCATCTGGTGGTGGATGCGTGGCAGGCCCCAGCAGCACTGCTGAATGACCCTGACCGTATTCGCACTGCCTTGGTTGAGGCGGTTGAGCGAGGCGAGGCGACACTGATCGATCTCTGCGTGCATCAGTTCAGCCCTCATGGTGTCACCGCGACGGCGACCTTGGCAGAGTCCCATATTGCGATTCATACCTGGCCGGAGCATGGTTACTTTGCCGCCGATCTCTTTTTCTGCGGCCGCGGCAACCCAGAAGCGGCTATGGCTCTGCTGAAAACGGCCTTGCAGGCCCAGTGTTTGGAGATGCGTACCATCGAACGCGGTTTTCCCGGTCCGGCTCCCCGGCCTGAGGAACGTCCAACAGCCTGGCGATCGCCCGTTCCCCTGCATCACTAGCCCGACAGTCGGTGTTGGAACTGCTCGTTATTGCCGCCCTGGGCTTGATCCCCCTGCTGTTATCGGCCCTCGGGCTGCGGCGGGCTCAACAGCGCTGGCAGACTCAGCTTCAACAGATTCAAGCGCAGACCTCCCTGACCAGGAGGGCAGCGGCCGCTACAACTCCGGTTCCCGAGTTGGATTGGAACGCCCTGGGTGATCGCCGCTGTCGCTACAATGCGCGCTCCCCCTACCTACGTTGTGCTGTCAATCCCAGCGGCCCTTGCCAGGGCTGTCCCCACTACCAGCCCCGTTGGGAGTCTCCGGGGGCTGGTTAGAAGGCGGCTCTAGTGCTCGGTCGCGAAAAAAAGGCTACGATTCCAGTCAAGCTCCCGGTTGAGTTGGGTTATCTCCTGCGGAGACGCTGCGTGTTCGTGCAGCATACCGGCAGGATTGATTCACGGGCCTCAGCCCCACTGACCCGCTGCTAGCATCCTGTCGTCCTTTACGCCGCTGTCTGCTAGGGGGTGCATCTCCCTTAAGAGACTCCCCTTCGCCCGACTGGGGAGAAGGGGGCGGGGGATGTAGACGCGCAGCGGCTTCTCGCAGAGGGGGCAAGCTTGCCTAACATGAGATGCACCCGGCCCTAGGAGCCTAGGCTTGGTCCGAGAGCTTCCCCACTAGGGTCTGCACCTTGAGACCATATTCAATCGCTTCGAGAATCCGGGTCATCCCGGTCGTGTTGATCATCTGGGGCGTTTTGCCCGCTTTCTGAGTCAGAGTTTCTGCCTTTTCCGTGAGGGGATGGCTAGCGTAGCCCGTGACAATCAGGATGAGATCGGCGCTGCGAACCCGCTCTTCAAGTTGTTGCGCGATTTGCAAGCCGTCTTGGGCGGTACACCAAGATAACTCCACCTCGGAACAGCGGAGGCGATTTTGTACGGAGGTTTTTAAGCGATCATGACCCCCAAAAATCACCACTTTACCCGCCAGACTGTCGTAAGGATTGGGCCGTTTTTCGGTACTCCGATGGCGCGATCGCGCTCTGACCTCTGTGGGCCGGGAAGCCCGGGCGCGATTTTCCAGAGCCTTATCGTAGATAAAGTTGAGGGTCTGTTCATGGCTGTACTGAAGGCGGGCGACGGGCCCGCGATCGCTCAGGGAGTTGATGCGATCAATCAAGGCTTCGACCACCTCTTCTAAGGCGTTGATCGCCTTCAAATCGGTGACATAATCGCGAATTGCAACCGCTACGTCCGTCGCGCCAAAAAAGTCTTGTTGCTCGGCAATCGTTTCCAGTAAATCTACTTTCAATTCCTGGCGCCAAGCAACCAGTTGTTCATTGAGTTGGTCGTTGAGCAATCTCTCTTCATAGAGGATCAATTGACTATCCACAGCTTGAGCAGCGGCGAAATAAGAGTTCTCCAACTGCTGTTGTAGCTCGTCCGCTTTGGTCTGCAATTGCTGGCGAGTTGCGCTCTCGGTGATCCCCTCACTATCAAATTGGCGCAACATCGCGGCAACTTCTTCTAAAAGTGGCTTGAGCTGTGCTTCAATTTCCTTCTGTTTCTCAGCAATTTGCACTTCCCGCTGGCGCTCTAAGCGCTTTTCCTCCAGCTCCAAGCGCGCGCGTGATAACAAATTTTCGACAGAATCTCGCATATTATCAATCTCTAAGGTGTCCATAAAAAATCGGGTTCATCAAGGACATCAACTCCTAGGGGTGATTTTGTGATCCCGGCGGAGACCGCAAGGTGGGGACTTTGCTCTATGATAAATCCCTATGATAAATCTGGACTTGACGGATCTCGTTGGTTTGTTGCGGAGGCTCCGGCCATGGTGATCGCCCTGGGTCTGATCAGCGGCACATCGGTAGACGGCATCGACGCAGCCTTGGTTGAAATTACCGGTCAGGATCTTGATCTCGACGTGCGGCTCCTGGCCGCCGCCACCTACCCCTACACCCCGGTCACCCAGGCCCAAATCCTCGCCCTCTGCCACGGAGAACCCCGGTCGGCCGCCGCGATCGCTCAGCTTGACGAGGCGATCGCCACCGAGTTTGCCCAGGCCGCTTGCGCCCTTCAACAGAACCAACCCGCGGCCACCCTCATCGGCTCTCACGGCCAAACCATTTTCCACCAACCCCCCACCCCGGAGCATCCGACAGGTTACACCTGGCAACTGGGCCGGGGCGACCGGATCGCCAACTTGACCGGCCTCCCCACGGTCAGCAACTTCCGGGTAGCGGACATGGCCGCTGGCGGCCACGGTGCGCCCCTCGTGCCGCGTGTGGATGCGGCCCTGCTCGCCGCCCCCGATCGCGATCGCGCCGTCCAGAACCTCGGCGGCATTGGCAACGTGACCTACCTGCCAGGGCGGCAACAGTCCCACTGGCTGGCTGGGGTGCGCGGTTGGGACACGGGGCCAGGCAATGTCCTCCTCGATCTAGCCGTCCAACAGCTCACGGACGGCCGCCAAGCCTACGATGCTGGGGGTGCTTGGGCCGCCCAGGGTCAGCCCTGTCAGCCCCTGATCGACCAGTGGCTCCAACACCCGTTTTTCCACTACCCCCCGCCGAAGTCCACTGGGCGCGAACTCTTTGGGCCAGACTACCTGAACCACTGCTGGCAGATGGCTCAGCCCTACCAGCTTCGTCCGGCTGACTGGCTGGCGACGTTGACCGAGTTCACGGCGGCGACGGTGGCTCTAAACTACCGCACCTTCCTGCCCCAGCTTCCGGCCGAGGTGCTGCTCTGTGGCGGGGGCAGCCGCAATCACTACCTGCGCGCTCGCCTGCAAGCCCACTTAGCTCCGGCGACGGTCATGACCACCGATGAGGCCGGAGTCGATGCAGCTTTTAAGGAGGCGATCGCCTTCGCGGTGCTCGCCTACTGGCGGGCGGCCGCCACCCCGGTTCCGGGCAACCTCCCGGCCGTCACGGGGGCCTGCCAAGCGGTTCCCCTCGGAGAGTGGCAGCCACCCCGCCACCCCGTCTCTCGCGAGATCCCCCCCCTCCCGCTCACGGCCCCGAGAGACGGCAGAGTATACTGAGACAGGAAGGAGTGGCTAGGAACTGAAAGTATCGTGGCTCACACGTTTTTGATGCAGGAAGGACGTTGGATACTCCAGGGAAATTGGCTGGAGCGCGACGGCCTACCGATTGCGGTCAAAGGGAAAACCTTGGTAGCGTGGAGTCAGGAGAACTGGTTCACGTGGGTAACGAAGCTCAGCTTTCCGGACACGGAACGCCAGGAAATTGCTTTCCAGTATCGGGGGCGTCTAGATGCGGGGGAGCGCCAATACACCTTTGTGCTCCAGCAAAGCCTGCTGGGTCGAGTCGAAGGGGAGGGCTGGGTCGCTCCAGAGTCGATTGTGCAACGCTACCTTGTCCTCGGTGGTGAGGATGACCGCCAGCGGCGCAGCGGCTTTGAAACGATCTACCGCATTGATGATAATACTTACCACCTAGCGAGCGGGATTCTGGCTGGCTATGCGCTGGTGAGCATGATGGAGGCTGTCTTACACCGCCAGACTTAGCCGCCGTCAGTTGCTGGCATTGTAGAGTATAACCAGAAGTGAGGAGGCGTTGGCGTTGCCCGCGCTACTGCTTAGCTCGGATTCCGAGCTACGGTCAGTGGCTGCTTGCGCCGCCCGAACCGCTCCTGACTCAAGTGGAGCCTCAGGTATGGCTACAGACCCGAATAGCGGGCGTTTACTCGCCAATCGGTATCGCCTTGTCGAGCTTGCTGGCAAGGGGGCGATGGGGCAAGTGTATCGTGCCGAGGATACGCTCTTGGGCGGCGTGACTGTGGCGGTAAAGTTCCTGGCCCAGACGCTGCTGAACCAGCGGATGCGCGATCGCTTTGAGCGCGAGGCGACGATCTGCGCCCTGTTAGCCGAAAAAACCATCCACATCGTGCGCGTCAAGGACTATGGCGTGGATGAGCACGACATTCCCTACTATGTGATGGAGTTTCTCGAGGGCGATAACCTCAGCGACGCGATCAAAACGGAAGCGCTTTCCATCGAACGGTTCCTCAGTGTGGTTCGCCAAATCTGCATCGGCCTCGAGTGCGCCCACAAGGGCATTATTTTCAAGCAAGAGCCGAGCCAAATCATCCACCGCGACATCAAGCCCAGCAATATCCTCCTGGTTCAGGATTCCACCCTGGGCGAATTGGTCAAAATTCTCGACTTTGGCATTGCCAAGCTGATCGAAGCCAATCGCGAGCAAACCCATTCGTTTATGGGAACTCTCGCCTACTGCTCTCCGGAACAAATGGAGGGCAAAGAGTTAGATAACCGCTCGGACATCTATAGCTTGGGGGTGATGATGTACGAGATGTTGACCCGGGAGATGCCCCTCCTACCGGAGAACAATTCTTTCGGCAGTTGGTATAAGGCCCATCACGAGTACAAGCCCCTGCCCCTGAAGCCGGAGCTGAATATTCCTCGGGAAATTGACCGCCTGATCTCCCGCTGTTTGGAAAAAGATCCCAATCAGCGCCCTCAGAATGTCGGGGAAATTCTCAAGGCGATTGAGCCCCTCGAAAAGCGCTACAGCCGCTACAGCCAGTACGGCGGCAGCCAGCGGCGCTCTGGAGATGGAGCGATCACCCCGGCGGATGCTCGAGAAGAGCGCTCATCCCTCGAGGCGATCTGCCTCAAGATGACTTGGCCAGAGGGTAAGCCCCGCCAGCCGATCGTCTTTCACCGCTTACTTCGCACTCCCCAAGGGGTCTTTGCCACCCTCTGGACGATGCTGGAGCAGGAAGACATCGTTAACCGCCGCTACAGCACTCGCTACAACCAATTTCTCTTCCTCACCGCCCCTCACCCGATGGTGTTGTGGATTACGGTCCTCTACAATCGCGATCGCGGCCCCCGCTGGCTCCCCTGCTATCTGGATCTCAAAACTCCCGTAGGTCAGCGCACCGCTCGCCTCCTGGGTAAATCTGGCAATTACCGGATGCTCTTCTTTGCCCTAGAGAACGATGAGCAAAAGTGCCAGCACGTGATGAACGCCACGATTGACCCCACCCAATGCCGGATGTTAGTAGAGTGGTCTAATACGAGCCAGGGGATTCGCGGCTCCAGCCAAGCCACCCTCAGCAAAAGGCTGCTGCGCCAAGAATTTGAGAAGCTGAAGCCCAAGATCCTGATGAAGCTGGAAGCGGCAAGCACGAGTCACTCTGTTTAAGGATGGGCCCGCCTAGCGTGAGAGCGGCGGGTTTCTAACCAGGGTCAGCGATCTAGGCTTGCTGCCAGCAGTAGAGCGTCCCGTCCCCACTCGCGCTGTAGAGGGTGTGGGGACTGGCAACGTGCAAGGCTGAGATACCATCAGCGTGACCCGTCAAAGTGGCGAGGGGCTCACCGCTGTCCACGCTCCAGAGGCGAATCGTTCGGTCTGCGCTTCCCGTCACTAAATAGTGGTTGTCAGGGCTGAAGGCGATCGCCGTAATCGGCAAGCCGTGGCCTAGGAGTTGCTGGGGGGGATCGCTCCCGATCAAATTCCACCGTTGGGTGATCGCATTACAGCCGCCAGCCGCCAGAAATTGGCCGTTGGCACTATAGGCCAAGCACAACACACCGCCATTGCTGCGGAGGGAGCGCTTCAGCTTGCCAGTGCGGAAGTCCCGGATGCGGATATGGGGTTCGAGGCCGCCACTGGCAAAGAGGGAAGCCGTAGGAGCAGCCGTGAGCGCAATCACCTCAGCCCCATAGCCCCGCACCACCTCCTGCCGTTGCCATGGAGCCAAGTGCCACAGTTGCACCGTGCGATCACTCCCCCCATGGCCAACCGGGTTCCATCATGGCTGAGGACACCGCTTAGAACCCGCCCTTGGTGGCCCGTAAGGGTGGCGAGGGCGGGCGACCCCGACAATCGCCATCGCTTCACCGTGCCATCCTGACCAAGGCTGAGCCACTGCTGTCCTTGCCACAGCACCGCTTGTACAGCGCCCTGATGTTCCCGGACCTGGTGGAGCGGCCTCCCCGCCCAATTCCACACCGCCACCGTACCATCCCTGAACCCGATCCCCACTAGGGGCTGCTGCGGATGAAAGGCAACCGCCGTCACCGCCGAACCTACCTGAAGGGTGTGCTCTTGACGCCAACCTTGGGCAGCTCTTGGCGGGGGGCTGGGCGGTGTTGTGGCTTGCGCTTGGAGTTCTGCGACCCGGCGAAAGTCAGCCGCTGCCCGGTGGGTGAAGCCCCGTTGTTCATACACAAAGGCCCGGGCTTGGTAGACTTCGAGGTAGTCCGGTTGCAGGTGCAGGGCGGCGGAGAAAAAGGCGATCGCCGCCTCTGCGTCGCCCTGCTCCAGAGCTGCCCTACCCCAATCGTAGTAAGCACGGGGATCAGCGCGATCGACCGCAACACGGGGAACGGTTGGGGAGGGTGGGGTTGCCTCGACAACGGACCGAGCCTGGGACTTAAAGTACTCGTAAGCCGCATTGATTGCTTGCAGCCGCGCCACCGCTTCCCGTTGCCGCTCCGGGTCCTTCCCAACGCGATCAGGATGCCACTGTTTGGCTAATCGCCGATAGGCTTGCTTGATTTGCTCCCAAGTTGCGCCAGGCGCTAAGCCGAGAACGCGATAGGAGGATTCACCCTGAGCCATGAGTGCAAACGAGTGCTGTTTATAGATCCCGATTCTACCAACACCTGGGCTAACCCCGCCTAGGTCTGGGGGCGGCCGATGGTCGTGATGTAGATTGCCGCCTCGTCGGCGGGGATGCCCAGCACTTCGTTCACTTGGTCGTCAAAGAAGCCACCAATACCGCTCACCCCTAGGCCCAGGTGCATCGCGGCCAGATTCAAGCGTTGCCCGAGGTGGCCGGCGTCGAGGTGGAGGTAGCGATAGGCGCGATCGCCATAGCGGGCGATCGCCTGCCGCAGATCCGCCGTATGGAAGAGCAGCACCGCCGCATCCCGCCCCAAATCCTGCCCCAAGCAGAGGAAATGCAGCTCCCGGCGAAAATTTTTGAACCGAATCTGGCGCAGCTCTTGGGCCTGAGGCGCGTAGTAGTAGCAGCCTTCCTCTAAATCTTTCACTCCCGACACCGCCAGGAACGTTGCCAGCAGACTGCGATCGCAGTAGTCAGGCGTGCCATTGAGGCCCTGATCAACATAGTCTTGAGGCTGGTACGTGAAGTGGAGGAGCGACTTCAGCTCCTCGAGGGTCAGCTCCTCCCCCGTATAGGTCCGCGTGGAGCGGCGCTTGAGGATGGCCTGCTCCAGATCATGCAACCCAGGGCCGAAGTCGAGGGGCGATGTGTGGACTTTGACCTTGAGGCAAAAGGGGAAATTGTACTTGTCCTCAGGCTGGGAGGCGGCCGCCTCCCCCGGGGGACGCAGCGGCAGGTCACTGGCGATCGCCGTTGCCCGGTGCAGGTAGCCCAGCAACTCGCCATCCGGCACCAGGCTATAGTCTGTAACCACGGGCGAGGGCAAGGCTGCGGGCTGGGGCCCGCTAGGGGCCGGCGTCGCCAGATCCCGCAGCGGAATAACCGCCGTAACCCCTTCCTCCGCTGGCTCCAGATAGAGCAGCGCATTCAGCCGGTCGTCCTGGAAGCCCGCGAGGAGATGGGGGCGAAACCCGGCGATCGCCCCCGCCAGTTCCACATTGCCCAGCAAATGCCCCGTATCCAGATAGATACGACGATAGGCCCGGTCTTCGTAGCGCCAGGCCGAGCGGTAAAAGATCGCCGTCGTCAGCAGCACCAAGGGCGTCGTTGCCAGAGCCGGGTGAGAAAAGCAGGCCCGTTGCAGTTCTTCCCCCAAGTCACAATCCCAGAAGCCCACCAGACTGTGAGTTTGGGGCTGATAGTTGTAGAGACCGGCCGGCAAGGCCGACGTGCCCCGGCAGAGGAGGTACAGCTCAGCCGGGTAGAGGCCCCCCGCCGAAGGAGCCGCCCGCAGGTAAACCGGCGGCCCCACTAGGGTTGCCATGCGGGCCGTAATGCCATAGCAGCCGTAGAGGAAGCGCGACAACCGTGTTAAAAACGGTGCCGTGGACCCGGGAGCCACCGCCTCCCCCGCATAGGGCTTTAGGTCAACCACCCGCCCTAGGGGATAGCTTTTGAACGGCGAAGGCTGCTTCGACCAATCGATCTGCTTGCTTTTCGCGGCCAGAGTCTCGGGAGCGTACTTCGTGCGCTGGTGGTAGTGGATGGCGAGGGAGTCGGCGATGTCAGGCACAGTGCAGTTTGAGTGTCAGCGAGCTGGAGGAACCCACAAGCCTAAGCCAGGGTGTCCCAGGGAGGCGAGAGCGATTTCACCGGGGCTCCTGGGAAAAGTTATTGAGAGTATTCCACCTTGGCAGTCCATCCCTAAACCGCTCTCCCAACCTTGAGTAATAGACCTCTAGATCCCTGCCTCCCAAAGTTGGGAGCAGGGGCTGGGGGATGGAGATCCTGCGCGTCTCGCAGGATGGGCTACTGTAGGCGCGGGGGAGGCCCCCCATTTTAGTCGCTATAACCTGGGAAAAGGATAGCAAGAAACGGCAACGGGCGTGGGGCGGCCGGGGTTGAGGGGTGAACGAAATTTTACGCGGGATGTTGGTGATCATTAGCTGAGCCCTCACCCCAACCCCTCTCCCAAGTTGGGAGAGGGGCTTCTAACTCCCCTTCGCCCTCCTTGGGAGAAGGGGCCGGGGGATGAGGGCCCGGTAACACTGAAGGGGGCGACCCTCTGCTCCTGGAACCATCGCTCAAAATTCAGAGAAGCCGCGCTTTTTTTCGTCCCCCCGGGGTTAAGGGGTGAACGAAATTTTACGCGGGATGTTGGTGATCATTAGCTGAGCCCTCACCCCAACCCCTCTCCCAAGTTGGGAGAGGGGCTTCTAACTCCCCTTCGCCCTCCTTGGGAGAAGGGGCCGGGGGATGAGGGCCCGGTAACACTGAAGGGGGCGACCCTCTGCTCCTGGAACCATCGCTCAAAATTCAGAGAAGCCGCGCTTTTTTTCGTCCCCCCGGGGTTGAGTCCGCCCTTCGCCGCCAAATGTAAGAATTGCTGGGGGGGTCCTGTGGCATGATGAGACGAAGAAGATGCAAGGACGGTGAAGACGGTGGCTGAGGCAACGATCGGCCTTATTGGCGGCAGCGGTCTCTACAAAATGGAGGCCCTGACTGAGATTGAAGAAGTCCAACTCGAGACCCCCTTCGGGTCGCCCTCCGATGCGCTGATCGTCGGTCGTTTGGGGGGAACCCCGGTAGCGTTCTTGGCGCGTCATGGGCGGGGCCATCACCTCCTGCCCTCAGAACTCCCCTACCGCGCCAACATCCACGCGATGAAACAACTGGGAGTCAAGTACATTATCTCTGCCTCGGCCGTGGGCTCCCTGCGCGAGGCGATCAAGCCTCTGGATATGGTGGTTCCAGATCAGTTTATCGACCGCACTAAGGATCGAGCAGCCACCTTTTTTGGGGAGGGTATTGTGGCTCATATTGCCTTTGGTGATCCCATTTGCCCCCACCTGGCTCAGGTCGTGGCCGATGCGGTTGCGAGTCTCGATCTACCCGAGGTGACGCTGCACCGGGGCGGAACCTATGTCTGTATGGAGGGGCCCGCCTTTTCGACGAAGGCGGAATCGAACCTTTACCGCAGTTGGAGCGCCTCGGTGATTGGCATGACGAATTTAACGGAGGCGAAGTTGGCCCGAGAGGCAGAGATCGCCTATGCTACTTTGGCTCTGGTGACGGACTATGACTGCTGGCATCCCGACCATGACAGCGTGACCGTGGAGATGATCATCGCTAACCTCCAGCGCAATGCTAGCAATGCCCAGCGGGTCATTCAGGCCGCCGTCGCCACCCTGAGCGCCCAGCCCCCCACCTCGGCGGCTCACTCGGCCCTGAAGTATGCGATCCTGACTCCCCTAGCCCAGGCTCCCGAGGCGACGAAGCAAAAGCTAGCGCTGCTTTTGCAGCCCTACCTCTAGCGGCGCAGCCAGCTCGAGGGCGTCTGGGATCACCGGGCAGCCTCCGGCTGACCTCCGCTGGGACCTTGGGCTGAGTCGGGGGCTTGTCGGCCCGTGGCCCTCGCTCAGCCTCGGAGCCGGCCGGCAGGAGGGACGGGTCGGGTTGCCCTTGTGGTGGCAGGCCGGCGGTTCCTCGCTAGCATGGGAACTGTTGCCTGTGGTTGCTGGTCTATGTCTGTGCCCCTTGCCAGTCCCCCCTTGTTAAAAATCGGTGAACTTCAAGCCCAGAGCGGGGTTCCCGTCAAAACCCTTCGCTATTACGAGACCCGTGGCCTGCTCCCGGCGGCGGGTCGCACGGTGGGTGGCTTCCGGCTCTTTCATCCCCAGACGTTGACCCGGTTGGCGTTTATTCGGCGATCGCAGCGTCTCGGGCTCAGCTTGCAGGACATTGGCGAACTGCTGGCGCTCCATGACCAAGGCCAACCGCCCTGCATGGAGGTGCGCCAAAAATTCCGCGCCAAGGTTGAGGCCATCGATCAGCAAATCGCCGAGCTACAACACCTCCGCGCCCAATTACTCGCCCTGGCGGCGGCCCCGGTGGCTGAGGCGGGTCAGGATATTATCTGCCCGATCATCCAAGCACCGGAGCCCCCCGAAACTGCTCTGTCTTGACCCTCCTCAGGAGGGTGCTCTTGTTGATCACGATGTCGATGCGCTTCCAGTCCGGCCGGCTTGCAGCCCTCGTCAGTCTTGCCCTAGTGCTGGTCTGCAACTTTGGGCCTCCAGCCCAGGCCAGTGGCGGACCTCTCCTCCTCGCTCACTACGATCCGGCCCTGATGGCAGCCTTGGATCGGGCGATTCAGCTCAATCCCAACGATGCCACGGCCTATCACAGCCGGGCGCAGCTCTGGCTGCATGTCGAGGAGTATGGGCTGGCGATCGCCGATCTCAGTGAGGTCATTCGCCTCGAGCCGGAGAATAGCACGGCCCACAACTATCGCGGCACGGCTCACTTTTGGGCTGGGGATTATGCGACCGCCCTGGCCGATTTTGACCGCGCCCTGGCCCTGGACGGCCAGCTCATGCTAGCCCACTTCAATCGCGGCTATGCTCATTTGCAGCTTGGCGACTGGGAGCAGGCGATCGCCGACTTTCAGCGCGGCGCGGCCTTGGCCTTGGCTGCCGGGGAGCTGGAGGCCTACGCGGAAGCCCAGACCACGATCGCCGAAGTGCAGGAGATTCCCCACCTCAGCCCCGCGCAACTGTTTGCCCGAGGGGAGGAGAAGCTGGCGAGCGGCGACTACCTCAGTGCCCTAGCCAGCTTTACCTACGTGCTGGCCCAGGAACCCCACCAGTTAGCCGCCTACCTTCAGCGCGGTTTGGCTCATCTCGCCCTGGGGGCCTACGGTGGGGCGATCGCGGATTTCAACCGGGCGCTGCAACTCGATCCCAGCTATATTGAAGCCTATCTCCAGCGCGGTCATGGACTGGCCTTACAAGACGACTTGCCCCAGGCTCTGGAGAGCTACAGCCAAGCGATCGCCGTTGATCCCGAAGCCGCCGCCGCCTACTACTACCGGGGTCTGACCCAGGCAGAGCTAGAGGCCTGGGAGCCCGCGATCGCCGACCTCACCCAGGCGATCGCCCTGGAGCCCACTTGGGCAGAAGCTCGGGGCAGTCGCGGCCTCGTCTACTGGCAGCGGGGTCAGCTCGAAGCCGCCGTGGCCGATCTTGAACAAGCCGCCGCCCTCTTTGCCGCCCAGGGAGATCAGACGGGTTATGAGCAGACCCGGATGTACCTGGAGGAAGTGACGGGGGAGGAGCCCTCGGCGTTCTAGGGCCTGTCGTCAATTAGGGAGGGTCAGAACCCAGCTAGAGACAACCGGAATCCCAGCGCTGGCTGCGCTCCAGCCCTAGCCATCGCGTCGCTCAGAGGTCAGCGATCGCCGCAGTGAGGGCCTCGGGGCTCAGATCCGTAACCACGAATACCTCCTGCACCGTTTTGCCATGGCGGGCAATGAGTTTGTAGCCGCCGCTAATCGGTACCGACACCCGCAGCTTCAAATGGGGCGCTTGGCCCCGAGTGCGGCTGAGGGCTCCGGGCGTGATCGTGGTAATGCCGGGAACCTTGAGCAGGCGCTCGAGCCGGGCGATCAAGCCCGGCAGGTGAGTTGAGTGGTTGAGTACCAGACGGCCCGAGGATGTAGCCATAGTGTTTAGGTGGCCTCCAAGGGAGCCATGGTCAGGCCGGCGCGGCTCAGTTGCTGATGGTAGAGTTCCGCTGGCTCTTGGGGACCGACCCAGACCGTCGCCTGTCCCTCAAAGTGAACCTGCTCCGTCAGGCTCCAAGCGCGATCGCTGGTCATGCCGGGAATGTATTTCAGCAGACACTCGGCGACGTGCTGGAAGGTATTGAAGTCATCATTGAGGACAATGACCTTATAGTTGGGATAAGGCTTGCGAACAACCTGGCTGGACCGCTCCGGCGCAACCGTCGAACTGGTGGCCATCGCCTGGAGCGGGGCGTAACGTTCGATACTCATAACCGTTGCTCTAGTGCTACTAGCCGACTTCGTGCGAGCAAAGCTTAAGCTTTTATTATCGTAATCCAATTCTTGACCTGCGGGTAATATTAACTGCGGCCGGGGTGGACGAAAAAAAGCGCGGCTCCCCTGAATCTTGAGCTAGGGCTCAAGGAGCAGAGGGTCGCCCGCTTCAGCGTTACTGGGCCCTCATCCCCCGGCCCCTTCTCCCAAGGCTGGGAGAAGGGGAGTTAGAAGCCCCTCTCCCAACTTGGGAGAGGGGTTGGGGTGAGGGTTTAGCTAAGGCTGGGGGTGAACGAAAAAAGCGCGGCTTCCCTGAATCTTGAGCTAGGGTTCAAGGAGCAGAGGGTCGCCCGCTTCAGCGTTACCGGGCCCTCATCCCCCGGCCCCTGCTCCCAAGGCTGGGAGAAGGGGAGTTAGAAGTTCCTCTCCTAACTACCGGGCCCTCATCCCCCGGCCCCTGCTCCCAAGGCTGGGAGAAGGGGAGTTAG
>CAYNIP010000001.1:174343-275029 GCA_964397305.1 uncultured bacterium | reverse complement strand
AACCGCTACTTAACCCCAGCCGAGCGGGCTGAGCAGGAGCGCCAGCGGGCTGAGCGCCTGGCGGACTATTTGCGATCGCTCGGCGTTGATCCAGACCGCTTGCCAGAACCCTAGGGCTTGTTGTCAATTCTTCCCACAACTCCAGCCAGCCGGGATTGCTGAGTGATGAGATTGCCAGGACTCCCTAAGGCTGAAACCGAGTCCCTGACTGAATTCGAGCTTTAAGGCATGACAGACCCTAGGGGTAAAAGGCCAACTGAGGCAGCCCGAGGGTTTCCTCCCAGCCCATGAGCAGGTTGAGGCATTGGACGGCTTGGCCCGATTGACCCTTGATCAAGTTGTCAATCGCTGAGAGCACGATCACTCGGCCGGTGCGGGCGTCTACTTCAATGCCGATATAGCAGAGATTCGTGCCACAAGCCCATTTCGTCTGGGGGTAGACGCCGTGGGGCAGGATCTTGACACAGGGAGAATTGCGATAAAAGGCCCCGTAGATCGTGAGCAAATCATCCCGCACTAGACCGGGATCACGAAGAGTAGCATAGACCGTCGCCAGAATACCTCGAACCATGGGGATCAAATGGGGGGTAAACTGCACCCGCACTTCGCGGCCGGCGAGGTCGCTAGCCACCTGCTCGATTTCGGGCGTGTGGCGGTGGGCCGCGACACTGTAGGCTCCGAGGGAACTGCCGGCCTCGGCCAGCAGAGCATTGACCTTGGCCTGGCGACCGGCCCCCGAGGTTCCCGATTTGGCATCGATAATGGTGGTTTCAGGGTCTACGAGGCCTTGCTTGAGCAGGGGGGCGATCGCCAACAAACTAGCCGTGCAGTAGCAGCCCGGACAGCCGATCAGAGAACTGCGCTTAATGCGATCGCGGTAGAGTTCTGGTAGCCCATACACAGCCTGGGCCGCCGTCGCCCGGTCCCTGCGCGGCTTGCGATACCAGCTCGTATAGGTCGCGAGGTCTTGGAAGCGGTAATCAGCGGACAAATCCAGCACCTTCAGGCCCCGCTCCAGCAGCCCCGGGGCCAAGTCACAGGCCAGACCATTGGGCAGCCCCAGGAAAACGACCTGGCAGCGGCGGGCGATCACCTCGAGGTCAATCGCCTCTACCTCCGGGTTGAAGCAATGAGCGAGATGGGGGTATAGATCAGCAAAGGGTTTCCCAGCGCTACTATGACCACCCACGTAGGTAATCTCCACCCGGGGATGCTCCAGTAATAAACGGACTAACTGAACACCGCCATACCCTGACGCGCCCACAATCCCAACTCGTATCTGCTCCGCCGTGTCCATAACCATTCGTCCTGAGAATCTCGCCGGGGGTCGTCATGTTTGCTGCATTGTAGTATCAAAGCTGAGGATCGCGACGGGCGGCCGGGGACGAAACTGACCCTGACCCGCAGCGGCTCACCAGCGCGGCTTACCGTAACGCTACAATTAAACTAGGTTCTGTCATAAATCTTTACAAGATTAGCCCCGAGTGACTGCGAGCAACGCCCCCCTCTCCTGGCATTTTGATCCGATTGATGCAGCCTTGGCCGATATCAAGTCCGGTAAGCCCGTGGTCGTGGTCGATGATGAGGGCCGCGAGAATGAAGGGGATGTGATCTGTGCGGCCCAATTCGCCACACCCAACATGATCAACTTCATGGCGGTGGAGGCCCGCGGCCTGATCTGTCTGGCGATGACGGGCGATCGCCTTGATGCCCTCGATTTGCCGCTGATGGTGACGAAAAACACCGATCCCAACCAAACCGCCTTCACCGTCAGCATCGACGCCGCCCCCCATCTCGGCGTCACTACCGGCATCTCCGCCGACGACCGCGCCAAAACGATCCAAGTCGCCATCAATCCCGCCACCCGGCCCGAAGATCTCCGTCGCCCCGGCCACATCTTCCCCCTGCGGGCGAAGCGGGGGGGCGTGCTGAAGCGAGCCGGCCACACCGAAGCGGCCGTCGATCTCGCTCGCCTCGCAGGCCTCTATCCGGCGGGCGTGATCTGCGAGATCCAAAACCCCGACGGCTCCATGGCGCGCCTGCCCCAGTTGCTGGACTATGCCCGCCACCATCAGCTCAAGCTGATCAGCATCGCTGACTTGATCAGCTACCGCCTCCAGCACGATGGGTTTGTGGAGCGGGAGACCATCTGCCAATTCCCCAGCCAGTTTGGTCAGTTCCAACTCTACGCCTACCGCAACACCCTGGACGGCTCCGAGCACTTGGCCATTGTCAAGGGCAACCCGGCTGAGTTTGCCCACCAGCCCGTCGTCGTGCGGATGCATTCAGAATGCCTGACGGGAGATGCCCTAGGTTCCTTGCGCTGCGATTGCCGAATGCAACTGCAAACAGCCCTCAAAATCGTCGAGCAAGCAGGGCTGGGAGTGGTGGTATACCTGCGCCAGGAAGGACGAGGTATTGGGCTGCTCAATAAACTCAAGGCCTATTCCCTTCAGGACTTGGGCCTGGATACGGTGGAGGCCAACGAGCGGCTCGGCTTTCCCGCCGATCTGCGGGACTATGGCATGGGGGCTCAGATTCTCAATGACCTTGGGGTGCGCCAAATTCGCCTGATCACCAACAATCCCCGGAAGATTGCGGGCCTCAAGGGCTATGGTCTGGAGATCGTCGATCGGGTTCCGCTATTAATCGAGGCCACAGCCTACAATTCGGTCTATTTGGCCACAAAAGCGAAGAAGTTGGGGCATCTGCTGCTGCAAACCTACCTCGTCACCTTGGGTCTGACCTGGACGCCAGCCGTGCAGTCGGTGACGGAGCGCTATCAGCTCTTGGAGCAATTGCGGGAGCGGGTCCAAGGGGCGAGCTTAGTGGTGCAAGAAGAGGCCCGCCCGGTGGCGATCGCCCTATTTAACCACCCGTCCTTAGTCGTTCATCTGGGCTTTGACCAGGAGAATCTCGCCAGCCCCGATTGGTACACGGATCGCAACCATCCCTATGTCGAGGCGATCGCCACTCTTCTGGATGACCTCGCGACCTGGCCCAGCCTCGCCCGGTTGGAGTTTCTCCTCGCGCCCGGCAGTGACCCGACAAACTGCCTGCAAGTCCAGCTCTCGCGCCGGGTTTACGCCCTCCCAGAGCCTCCTTCGTCGGTGTGCCCAACGTGGACCACCCAGACAATCTACAGCTTTGCGGCCCCAGCGCCAGCCTCTTCAATCGACTCAATCATTACAAAACATTAACGCGGGCTGGGGTTAAAGCCCTAGCGGGGGCGCGATCGCTCTACACTGAAAACTTAATTTCGGGATTAATTTTCGGGATTCATTTTAAGTTAAGCCTGAATCCCCCGCCGCTTGCCCAAGCCCCACCCTCCCCATTTCCCAGAGCCTGCCAGCCATGTTTCCCACCCACCGTCCGCGCCGCCTCCGCCAGACCGCTGCCCTGCGCCGCATGGTGCAAGAGCATCGGGTGACAACCCAGGACCTGATCTACCCCCTGTTTGCGGTTCCGGGAACCGGCCTTGCCCAAGAAGTGAAGTCGATGCCGGGCGTCTACCAGCTCTCGGTGGACAAGATTGTTGAAGAAGCCAAGGAAGTCCAGGATCTGGGGATTCCGGCGATCATCCTTTTCGGCATTCCCGACACCAAAGATACGGAGGCGACCGGGGCCTGGCACGACTGTGGCATTGTCCAGCAGGCGGCGACGGCCGTGAAAGCAGCCGTTCCGGATCTGGTCGTGATCGCCGATACCTGCCTCTGCGAATACACAGCCCACGGTCACTGCGGCTACTTGGAAACGGGCGATCTCACCGGCCGGGTGCTCAATGACCCGACCCTAGAATTGCTGGGCAAAACAGCGGTGTCCCAGGCCCAGGCCGGGGCCGACATCATCGCCCCGTCCGGCATGATGGATGGCTTTGTGCAGGCGATCCGCCGCGCCCTCGATGCCGCGGGGTATGTGGATACCCCCATTCTTTCCTATGCGGCGAAATACGCTTCGGCCTACTACGGTCCCTTTCGGGATGCGGCCGACTCTGCACCCCAGTTTGGCGATCGCCGCACCTACCAGATGGACCCCGCCAACGGCACCGAAGCCCTCAAGGAAGTCGCCCTCGACATTGAAGAAGGGGCCGATATGTTGATGGTGAAGCCAGCCCTGGCCTACATGGACGTGATCTGGCGGGTGAAGCAGATGACCCACCTGCCCGTGGCCGCCTACAACGTTTCGGGGGAATACTCCATGCTGAAGGCGGCGGCCCTCAACGGCTGGATCGACGAGCAAAAGGTGGTGCTCGAGACCCTGACAGGATTCAAGCGGGCGGGAGCCGATTTGATCCTGACCTACCATGCCAAGGATGCCGCCCGCTGGCTGGGGGCCTGAAGATGATGGTAGGAGCCCAGATCGTTGAGCCGGCCTGACCCGTCGCCGCGCCAACGCGCCCTCCAAGCCCTCCTGGAGATTCAGCAGCGCGGGGCCTACGCCGATATAGCCCTCGAGCGGGTCCTCCAGGGGGCAACCCTGGCGGGACCGGATCGCAGTCTGGTGACGGAGCTGGTCTATGGCAGTACCCGCCGCCAGCGCAGCCTGGATGTCCTGCTGGATCACTTGGGCAAGCAGCCCGCATCGCAGCAGCCGCCCCTGTTGCGGGCGATTCTTCACCTGGGCCTTTACCAACTGCGGTATCTGGAGCGGGTTCCAGCGGCGGCGGCCGTCCACACCAGCGTGAACCTGGCCAAGCAAAATCGCCTCGGCAAGCTGGCGGGAGTGGTGAATGGCATCTTGCGCCGTTACTTGCGGGAGGCCGCTACGGGAGACCCCTTGCCGCTGCCAGCGGGGGCGATCGCCCGCCTCGGGGTCGAGCACAGTCTCCCAGATTGGGTCGTGGCCCTGTGGGCAGAGCAGTTTGGCCTCGCCACCGCCGCCGACCTCGCCGCCTGGTTCAACCAGCCCCCCAGCCTGGATTTGCGGGTGAATCCGTTAAAAACCTCCGTAGCAGCCGTGCAGGCTGCTCTGGCCGAGCGCCAGCTCGAGGCCGCGCCCGTGCCGCCCCTGCCCCAAGCCCTGCGGTTACGGGGGGCTACCGGGGCTATCCACCAGTTACCCGGCTTCGGGGCAGGTCACTGGACTGTGCAGGACAGCGGCGCGCAGTTGGCCGCCTATCTGCTCGCGCCCCAACCGGGGGAGGTGGTGATCGATGCCTGTGCAGCCCCCGGCGGCAAGGCGACCCAGATCGCGGAGTTGATGGGGGATGTGGGGACCGTCTGGGCAAGCGATCGCCATCCCCAGCGCCTAACCAAGGTAGGGGAAGCCGCGGCCCGCTTGGGGCTGCGCTCGCTCCAACTCTGCCCGGGCGATGCCCGCGCCCTGCCCCAGTTTGTCAACCAGGCGGAACGGGTCCTCTTAGACGCCCCTTGTTCGGGCCTGGGCACGCTGCACCGTCACCCGGACCTGCGCTGGCGACAAACCCCGGCCACCGTGGCAGAACTGACCCAACTGCAACGGGAACTGCTGGCAGCGACGGCGACCTGGGTCAAGCCAGGGGGGATTTTGGTCTACGTGACTTGCACCCTGAACGCGGCTGAGAATGAGAAGATAGTGACAGCGTTCTTAGGCGATCACCCCGAATGGCAGCTTCAGCCCCCGCCGCCCGAGTTTCCCTGGGCGTCGCTGGCTTCTAAGGCTGGCTGGCTCCAGCTCTTGCCCTCGGTCCACTCCTGCGATGGCTTTTTTATGGCTCGCTTACAACGGCAGGGCGGTTAGCCTGGGCTCGCTGGTCCCTATTCACGGTTTGCGGATAACCATGACTAACGCAATCAACGACCGCCAAAAACAACTGTTTAAGATCCTCCTCGGGGTCGCCTGGATTGACGGCACGATTCAGCCGGAAGAGCGGCAGTACCTTCACCAGATGGCCCAGGATCGCGGCCTCGCCAACGACCGGGAGATCGCAGCCCTGCTGACGGAGGCGCGCCCAATCCAGCCCTCGGAGTGTTATCAGTGGCTCAAGGCCTACCTGGGAGAACAGCCCGATCAGGAAGCCTACCAAGGCCTGGTAGAACAGCTCAGCGCGCTCATTTACAGTGATAACCAGGTCGATACCGAGGAAGCGAAGCTCCTGGCGGAGTTGCAGGCCCTCGACCCCAGCCAGCCGTCGCCCAAGTCAGCCCTGGACAAGGCGATCGCCACGATGCAGCGCCTCTACCGTCAAGCGGTGGGCCTAGAAAGCTGATCGTTCCGCAGCGTTTTCGGCGACAATGCGGGGAGTTTTGCTCACGAGAGTTCACCGGTCATGATTAGCAGTGCCCTTGTCGCCTACATCCATTACCTCAGCTTCGGCGTCATTTTTGCGGCGCTGACGATTGAGCACCTAACGTTTAAGCCTGAGCTGAGCCTACGGGAGGCTTGGCGCATCCTCATTGCCGACGGCCTCTACGGGCTGGCGGCGATCGCCGTCCTGGTTACAGGCGTACTACGAGTCATGTACTTCGGCCAGGGCCCGACCTTTTACAGCCACAACCCGATCTTTTGGGCGAAGATCGCGGTCTTTTTCGTCGTAGGCTCCCTCTCGCTGTACCCGACGCTGACCTTTCTCTTCTGGCTGCGGGGGTTGCGCCAGGGAGAGACCCCCAAACTGGGGGCCACGAAGGCCAGCGCCATTATCTGGATTGTGCGTCTCGAATTAGCAGGCTTCGCAACCATTCCGCTCCTGGCAACCCTGATGGCCCGTGGCGTGGGTCTAAATCTGGCGAGTTAGCAAGGCTCAGGCGGGCGGGTATCCTCACGGTATCCCGCCTGGCCCCAGGCGCACCGCCGAGGGCTACTGGACGTGGAGTTGGCGGCAGTTGTTCAGGACGCTGCGGATCGTCTCGGGCCAGCGCTGGGGATTATACCGATTGTTGACAAAGGCCTGGCGATCCGTATCCGAGACGATCGAGAAGCCATTGAGGACGCACTGGCAGAAGTTGCGGGCCTGGTCTTGGGACACACGCTCATCGCGAGCGGCGCTGGTGGTGCAACTATTGAGGAATTCGGCGCGTTCTTGGGGCGACCACTCGGAGGCGGCAGCGGGTCGCGCGATCGCCAAGGGGGCGATCGCCGACAGCAGCAGAGCCAGGAGGAGTGGTGCAGGTCGCACAGCGGAAGGTCGGGAAAAGATGTTCATAGCACGATCGAGAGATCAAGTCCTCTTGAATGAAGTCAATCAACACCAGCAGATCAAGTGCTGTCTTCAGGATAACGAACGGTGAGCCTTTACAATTGAGCCAAATGTTGTAGATAATGTTAGATCGCGTGTCTAACACCTGCTCGGATCAGGTTCAGGCATTCCCCAAACGCTGAGTCAGCAGGGCTCCAAGGCCGCACACCCGACAGATTGATCTGACTAACGGCGGCGGCTGCGAGTTTCCGACCTCAAGGGTGAGACCGGGCTAAAAATTTGGCTGTAACCCTGATGGTGACACGCCTAACCCAGAATTTTTAGACCGATGTTTTAACCCTTGACTCCCCGACTCAGCTACCTGTACGGCAACCCCAAGCAACTTCTGTATGACTTACGCAATTGTTGAAACGGGCGGCAAGCAAATGCGCGTCGAGCCCGGTCGTTTTTATGACATCGAACTGCTAGCCGTCGATGAAGGCGAGGACTACACGCTGGATCGGGTGCTGCTCCTCAGCCATGAGGATGAAGTGACGGTCGGCCAGCCCTTGGTCCCCAGTGCTACGGTGGAAGGGACGATTCTGAGCCATCGGCGCGATCGCAAGGTGCTGGTGTACAAGATGCGTCCCAAAAAAAAGACGCGGAAAAAGCGCGGCCACCGACAAACGCTGACCCGGTTCCTGGTACGCTCGATCAATATCGAGGGGCAGGCGATCGCCGAAGCCGACCCTGATGAGATCGAAATAGTGCTCGCTGGGCTCATGCCGAGAACGCTCCCGGCAGAATTGGAGGAGGAACTGGCAGAAGTGGAGCCGATGCTCGAAGCTGAGCGAGGGGACGGTGCGGCCCTGTTCGTCGAGGAGCCCGTAGCTGAAGCAGCGGAACCGGAAGCCGAGGAGCCTGTTGCTGAAGCAGAGGAACCCGTAGCTGAGGAACCTGTAGCCGAGCTTGAGGAATCGGAAGCTGAGGAACCTGTTGCTGAAGCGGCGGAACCGGAAGCTGAAGAACCCGTAGCCGAGGTTGAGGAACCGGAAGCTGAGGAACCCACAGCCGAGGTCGAGGAACCAGAAGCCGAGGAAACAGCCGAGGTCGAGGAACCGGAAGCCGAGGAAACAGCCGAGGTCGAGGAACCGGAAGCCGAGGAACCCACAGCCGAGGAACCCACAGCCGAGGTCGAGGAACCGGAAGCCGAGGAACCAGAAGCCGAGGTCGAGGAACCGGCACTAGCAGCAGACGACGAGGACGATGAGCCCGTCGCTCAGGACGAATCGGAGTAACCAGTTTTTCACCCCTACTCGCAGGAGAGATCATGGCTCACAAAAAAGGAACCGGTAGTACCCGTAACGGGCGCGATTCTAATTCCAAGCGCCTCGGCGTCAAGCGCTACGGCGGTCAATTTGTCACCGCTGGCAGCATTCTGGTGCGTCAGCGGGGTACACACTTCCATCCTGGTCACAATGTCGGCCGGGGTGGGGATGACACCCTGTTTGCCCTCGTGGATGGGGTTGTCACCTTTGAGTACAAAACCCGCAGCCGCAAGAAGATCAGCGTCTATCCTGCTCCGACAGCCGTAGAAGCCTAGAGCTGCTCTGGCAGCTACCCTTACTAGCCTGACTCCATCTTAATTGCAGTACCTGCAAAGCAGCCGCTCACCCCTCGGTCAGCGGCTGCTTTTTTAGCGGGTCGCCAAAGCCTGAGCCACCAGCGAGGGCAGGCTTTGGGGAGCAAAAGCGTCAACCATGCCGCCGCTGATGCCATTGCCAGGCGTGGCGGATGATGATTTCCAGATCGCCGTACTGGGGCTGCCAGCCGAGCACTTCACAGGCCTTCGCGCTACTGCCCACGAGGATGGGCGGATCGCCGGGACGGCGATCGCGCTCCACCACCGCAAACGACCGCCCCGACACCTGCTGCGCCATCTCGATCACTTGGCGCACCGAGAAGCCACTGCCATTGCCGAGGTTGAACTGAGCACTCGGGCCACCGTTGAGCAAATACTCCAGCCCGAGCCCATGAGCATCCGCGAGATCGCTGACATGGATGTAGTCACGGATGCAAGTGCCATCGGGAGTGGGGTAGTCCGTGCCAAAGATGGCGATGCTCTCCCGCTGGCCGAGGGCCGTCTGAAGCGTCAGCGGAATCAAGTGGGTTTCAGGATTGTGGTCTTCGCCCAGGCGGCCCTCGGGGTCAGCTCCGGCTGCATTGAAGTAGCGGAAGGCCACGGAGCGCAGACCATAGGCGCGGTCGAAGTCGGCCAGCATTTGCTCGACCATCAGCTTAGTCAGGCCGTAGGTGTTGATGGGGTTTTGGGGGTGATCTTCCGTCAGGGGCAGTTGCTGGGGCATCCCATAGGTGGCGCAGGTGGAGGAAAAGACGAAGTGGGAGATCCCGGCCGCCTGCATGGCCTCCAGAAGGGTCAGCGTGCCAACGACATTGTTGCGATAGTACTTGTCAGGGGCACTCATGGACTCCCCCACATAGGCGTAGGCCGCAAAGTGCATCACCGCGCCGATAGGCCGGCTCGCAAACAGGTCATCCAGGAGGCGGCGATCGCTCGTATCGCCCTCGACCAACTCCACCTTGAGCACCTCAGCCACCAGATCGCGGTGGCCGTACACCAAATTATCCAGAACCAGCACTGGATAGCCAGCGCGCTGCAAGGCCAGCACTGCATGGGAGCCAATGTAACCAGCTCCCCCCGTGACCAAAATCGTAGGCTTTGCTTGGGACACGCAACTGAGCGGGGTAAGAAGGACGGGCTGGCGGTCACTCGGGAGGACTTCCCCGACACGCCCCAGCATGGCATTCGCCTTGAGTATAGCCGCCTGCTGACGACTCAGCCAAGGGTTCGGGGCGCTGGGGAACTAAGCCAATCGACTCCGGTCGCCGGGCCAGAATATTAACCTCTGTAATCTTTTTGTTAAGCAATGTTACGGGAATGGCCTTTAACTCTCATAACTCCTAACTTTTGTAACGTTTTGGCGCACTTATGGGCGATCGCCTTAACAATACAAGTCACAACACCGCGAGGGCTTCGTAAGCTCCCCTGTTGCCGGTGTTAAGCCGTTTCATTTTTCTAACGCGCCATGTTGCAACCCTTCATTTTGGCTCCCCGCTACCGCCTTGACGACGAGCAACCCTGGCTTGAAGGCATTGACCCCGCTCGTCACTACTGGCTGCGTGTGAATGGTGAGACCGGCCCGCGCGTTGCCATTCCCGGCCTGTTGCTGGCTGACTTGGAGGCATGGAAACAAACAGTGCGGGCCTTTCGGGCCCTGCAACCGGGCGAGTGCTTGACCCTGGAGCGGCCCTCGGGAGCCACCAACCTGCGTTGCATCAGCGACAACTGCTACGCGATCGCCCACACCATCGCAGCAGCCCCGGTGTGGCATCTCTTCGACCGGGAGACCATCGAAAGCTTCCTGATGACCAGCCACCCCGACTGGCAGTGCTCGGAGCGCGATCTGGCCCTGGGCCGCGAGCTGCTAGCCCAGTCCTTCAGCCGGGCCGCCGTCGCGTCCTAACCAGCGGCATCGGCAAATCCTGAGACGAACCCCGCCCTCTGAGACCCTTAGCAATTAAGGAATGGAGGGCGGGGTTTTGAGCGTTTTTACCGGAGCCGGGTGAGAAGTTGTTCAATGGCGTCCGCGTCGCGGGCCTCGGGGCGGGCCTGGAGGTAGGCCTCGAGGTCGGCGATCGCCGGGGAGAGGTTGCCGAGCTGGTAGTGCAGGAGACCGCGATCGCGCTGCTCCACCGCATTGTCAGGAGTCGCAATCAGCAAATGCTCAACGATGGCTAGGGCGTGCTCGAGCTCATTGCGATTGATATAGATGAGCTTCAGGTTCGTGAGCAGCCGCGCCAACAGTTGCCGCCGCATCACCGGCCTGAGGAATTGGGGCTGGAGGGTCACGGGCTGTTGGTACAGGCGGCTGAGCAGGTCAGCACAGTCTGCTTCAAACAGCACCTCCCCTTGATGAAAGACATCCACATAGATCCCAGCCTCGGGAAAGTCCGGGCGAATCAGAAAGTGGCCGGGCATCCCGATCCCCACCATCGGAAAACCGAGGCGGCGGGTGATTTCCAGATAGACCAAGGCTAGGGTGATTGGAATCCCCGTGCGGCGGTCGAGGACATCGTTGAGAAAGCTATTGCGGGGATCATAGTAGTGATCAGCATTGCCGCGAAACCCCAACTCCCCGTAAAGGTAGGCATTAAGGGTCTGAATCACTTTCAGCGGGTAACGCTCGCTGGGGAGGCGCGGCGCTACCGCCGCCGCCATCCGATCCAGAATCGCGAGGTAGGGATCAGGGTCTAGGGTCAGATACTCAGCCGCTGCAATATGGAGAGCGGCCCGGGCGAGATTAATCTGCTCGTCGGGCTGCTGAAGCTCGCGCTGAAACTGCAAGCGGGCTGGAGAAAAACACATGGTACGGGTTCGTCGGAACGCCTTCTACCTAGGGTATCTTGGGTTAACCCGGAGCGCTAGGGGGGGCCCAGGCCTGAGGAGAATGACGCTAGAAAGCCTGGACGATTAACCACAGGCCGAGGGCAATCAAGCCGAGACAAAGCCCGCGCTCGAAACGCTGCACCGAGAGGCGTTGGTGAATCAGGCTGCCGAGGAGGGTGGCGATCGCCACCACCGGCAGCGCCAGCAGGTACAGGCGCCACATAGGGCCTGTCCAGAGACCACTCAAGCCGTGGCTGGCCACCGTCAGCAGGCCCAGGGGCCAGAAGTAGCCCTGCAACGTCGCCCGGAAGCGCTCCGGGGGCCAAGCGCAGAGGGAGCCGTAGAGCACGATCGGCGGCCCGCCGGTATTGTAGGCGCTGCCAAACAGACCGGAGACAAAGCCAAAAGGCAGGGCCCAGAGGGGAGCCCGGGGCCAGGGGCCACCCTGGAACTGGAGCAGGCGGTAGAGACCAAAACCAGCCGTGAAGGCCCCCAGGCCGGCTAGCATCCAGGCGGCGGGGGCGCTGTGGAGCAGCCAGGTCCCTAGAGGCACACCCAGAATCGCCCCGAGGAGCAGCGGCCGGACCGCCGGGAAGTCGAGCTGGTCCCAGCTACTGAGGCTGATAGCCGTAGCCGCCGTGAGGGAGACGAGGCCAAAGAGGGGGGTGGCGAGGCGCGGCTCGAGGACGACACTGAGCAGCGGCATGGCAATCAGGGCATCCCCGAAGCCGAAAATGGCCCGAACCGTGGTGGCGAGGAAGAAAATGAGGGCAATGCTGATCACGGTTGCGGCGCAGGAGCAGGAGCCGTGGCGTCCAGGGTAGGCGGTTGCGGGGGCAGCAGTTGCTGCCAGTCCGGGTCCTGGTGCCAGGGAGCAAAGACCGGTTCAGCCCAGGCGCGGGGGCCGTAGGTGGCGGCATCGAGGGCGAGCACCCAGCCCAGGGTTCGCAGGGCCCCCGTGCGATCGCCCGCCGCCGCATAGCAGCAAGCCTGGGCGTAGAGGGCGTTTTCATCCTCAGGCTCAACGGCCAGGGCCTGACGGTAGCTGGCGATCGCCGCTTGCCACCAACCGAGGCGACGAAACAGCCCCCCCCGTTGTCGCCAGCCCCAGTAATCATCCGGCCGCAGGGCGAGGGCCTGCTCATAGCTCTGGAGGGCTTCGAGGTAGCGATCCGCTTGGCGGAGGGCATCACCGCGCCGATACCAAGCCCAGAAGTCTTCGGGGTGCGTGGCGAGGAGCCGCTCAAAGCAGGCGATCGCCTCCTCGAGCTGGCCCCACTGCCGCCAGGTTTCCCCCAAGCGATAGCGACTCCAGTAGTCCTCCGGTGCAACGGCCAAGGCCTGCTGAAAGCAGTGGGCCGCGCGCTCGTAATCTTGCAGATCGAGGAGGGCCAAGTAGCCCTGGTTGTACCAGGCCCAATAGTCCTGGGGTCGAGCTTGAACAGCCTGCTGGTAACTCTCGACAGCCTCCCGATAGCGACCGAGGGCCTCGAGGGTTTTGCCCCGCCCGTACCAGGCGCGATAGTCTTGGGGCTGATGTTCGAGGGCCCGGTCATAGCAGAAGAGAGCATCTTCATGCTGCCCTCGATCCCAGAGGTAGTGGCCCTGCTGATACCAGTGCTGATAAGTATCAGGGCGAGCTTCAAGGAGGCGAAATAGGGGCTGGCTCATAGCGATCAGGCAGTGTTGAGGGGCAGATCGAGACACTGGTTAGCATCCTACAGGCGATCGCCCGTGACAACTGTGTGAGACCCAACAATCCGGCAGCCTCGAGCAGTTTGGCACAATAGCAGTAGTTCTAGCCGGCAAACGTATGGCCCCACAGTTCCTTCCGCCCCTCCCTGAGCCCACGGAGGCGTCAGAATTCGCCGAGGCGGGCCCGCGGCAGCGCCAGGCCTATGGCCGTTGCCCCCTCTGTGAGCGGGAAACCTCGCTGACCTTCCATCACCTGATCCCCCGGGCGCTCCACAGCCGCAACCGGTACCGGAAGCACTACACCAAGGAGCAGTTGCAGACCGGGATCAATATCTGCCGACTCTGCCATACCGGGCTGCACGACCTCTACGACGAAAAGACCTTAGGGCGGGAGTTGAATACCTTGGCGCGTCTGCGGGAAGCGCCGCTCCTGCGAAAGCACGTTGCTTGGGTCGCCAAGCAACGGGCCTGACCCCAAACTCCCCCTAGGCCGACGGCTGGCGGCGGCCCGTGACCCCTAGCAGGGCGATCGCCCCCAGGCCCAGCAGCAACCCCGGCTCCGGCACCGAGTTGGGCGCAGGGGCAGGGGATCGGGATTCTGCGACCGGCACGGCCGCCAGCCGGGCAAAGAGAAAAGCCTCACTGGTTCCCCCTTCTTGAGAAATAAAGTGGTTGATCAGCTCGCCATCCAGGGCTTCCCGCACCCCCAGCAACTCCAGCGTGTAATCACCCCCTGCAACCTGGAACGACTGCGAAGCAAAGCTCTGGGTCCAGTCAATCCGGTCAGCGCAGGGAACCACGCTGTAATAGACACAAGTTCCAGAAGTATTGGGCGTTTCATCAATGGTCAGCGTGAACTCAAAGTCCTTGACCCCTAAATCTGCGAAATCGAGGCTGAGGGTCAAGGCCACCGCCGAAGCCGCCGTCCCCCCCCAGATGGGATTGTTAAAGTGGCGCAGGGTGCCGATTTGGATCACATCCCCAATTCCCATTTCCAGGGCTCCGACCCCGGCAAAGCCGAGGCCGCTAGGGCCGCTCGCACTCGCAGCACTGCCCCAGAACACTTGGGCCTCCTCTCCTGCGGTCTGGTAACGGATGAAAGCACCGTCTTGGACATTGCCCCAAGTGCCATAGGTGCGGTTGAGGGTAAAGGCTTGGGCGGGAGCGGCGAGACTCCAGGCGAGAGCCGCAGTTCCGAGACCGGCTAGGGTCGCTTGAGTAAGGGTGGGCATGATTAGGAGTCTCCTCTCAGTCAAAATCAATAGGGAGAGCTGGGGTTCAGAGAAGTCCCAGGGTTTGGATTTCCCCCGGTAGACTCCCTCTCCGGCAGCACGCACCGGGCTGGTGTTCTGCAAGTTTCAGCGTCCTAGCTCCAGCCTAGGCGCTGGAACTTCAAAGCACGACCGTGGTTCCGCCCAAGCATGAAGTACCTGAAAGAGGCTCACCGCCTGCATTTCCCCTAGGACGGTTCAGGCCCGCTGCTCCCGGCTGCTGCGAACACCGTTGCGGTCGAGGTAGAGGACCCGGGCCTGGGCCTGGATGCCGGCTGCATCCCAAGCGTCTACCATCGCGGCGGCCACCGCTTCGGCCTGCACGGAGTTGGTCAAGGCCAGCAACGTCGGCCCGGCACCGCTGATCACGGCCCCGTAGGCCCCCGCTCCGATCGCCGCCTCCCGCACGGCGGCGTAACCCGGGATCAACACTTGGCGATAGGGCTGGTGCAGTTTGTCCTCTAGGGCGGCCGCGAGCCACGGGCGATCGCCGCTGTCCAGGCCTCGCAGCAGCAGTCCCAGCCGCGCCAGGTTGAAAATGGCATCAGCGCGGCTCACTTCGAGGGGCAGGACGGCCCGGGCCTGGGCCGTGGCGAGGGTGAAGTGGGGCACGGCGACGACGGGGATGATGGTGTTGTGCCAGGGGACTTCGCAGACTTGCCAGGTTTTTTGGCCCTTGACGACCTGACTGGCAGCCAATTGACAGCCTCCCAGCAGAGCCGGTACGACGTTATCGGGGTGGCCCTCGAGGGCGATCGCCAGCTCCAGCAGTTCCGACGTTGCCAGGGGAGAGCCCGCCAGCAAGTTGGCCCCCACAAGGCCCCCCACAATCGCCGTGGCAGAGCTGCCCAGGCCCCGAGCCAGCGGAATCCCCAAGCGAATCGTAATCTCCACGGGCGGCACTTGCTGCTTGAGGTGACGACAGCAGGCCGTAAACGCTTGGTACACCAAATTGTCCGGCGTCGTGCTCACCTGATCTGCCTGGGAGCCGAGGGCGCGGATCGTCAAGGGCGGGGCCTCGGGTTCATCCCGGAGCGTAAAGCTGAACTGGTTGTAGAGACTCAGGGCCGCCCCCAGGCAATCAAAGCCAGGGCCCAGATTGGCCGTCGTACCCGGAACAATCACCGAAGCAACCAGGGACATAGACCCCCTCGCACAGCCGTTAGCAGTTTTTCATCCTAGCCTAAATCTGCGGGCTGCCAGCCGCAAGGGGTTAGGTCATCGGGCCGCGAGTATGCCACACTCGAGACGCGGGGGCCGAGCCCCTGTAGCCCTGCTAACACTTGGAACCATGCGTGCCTTGTCCCTTTGTCTGCTGCTCGGGGTCAGTAGCGCGATCGCCCCGCGGCCCGCCGCGGCCCTCCCCGGCCAGCGCACCGAAACAGTCCGAGCCTGGATTAGCGCCCACCCCAGCCTGCAACCGGCCCTCGGCGACGGCCTCACGGTCGAGCACGCCAATGCTGGCTCCCAGCGCTTTCAGTTCAGCGCCTCGGTCTTGCCCCCCGGCCGCCTGAGCACTGTTCGCAATCGCGGCCTCATCCGCAGCGAGCGCTTCGTCCTCTATGACATCATCAACGGCATCTCGGCCCAGCGTCTTGCAGACTCCCTGCGCGTCATCTACGGTCTCGACATTTACCGAGACTACCAGCAGGCCCAGGTGGTCTATGCCTACCCCAGCACGGGGCAACTAGAACTGGGACGCCGCCTCGGCCGGCCGGGGGTCGGGGGCTCACGGGGCGAACTGCGACGGGGCGATCGCTATGCCTACTGGCTCGAGCTGGGAGTCGATCCCTTGGGGGAAACGGTGAGCGGCCAGATCACCGTGTTTCTCCGGGACGATCTCGGTAAAATTGAAGCAGAACTCCGGTCGCTGTAGCGACACCCCCGTTGGCGGAACCTGAATGCTGACCTCTTCTCCTGCCCAAGACTTGCCGGCCCTTGTGGCGCGCCAGCGCCGCTATTTCCAAACCGGCGCGACTCAACCCTACGCTCAGCGCCGCCAGCAACTCCAGGGCCTGGCCCAGGCCCTGGAGCAACACCAAGCGCGTCTCCTCGCCGCCCTGGCAGCGGATCTGGGCAAGCCGGCCTTTGAGGCGATCGCCAGCGAGCTGCTGCTCTGCCAAGAGGAAATCACCTACACCTGCCAGCACCTCCGCACCTGGATGCGACCCCAGGCGGTCCGGCCCAGCCTGTTTCAGCTCCCCAGCCGCGCCTACACCCAGGCCGAGCCCCTGGGCCTCGTTCTGATCATCAGTCCCTGGAACTATCCGCTCCAACTGGCGATCGCGCCCTTGATCGGGGCGATCGCCGCTGGCAACTGCGCGATCCTCAAACCCTCAGAACTAGCCCCCCACACCGCCCAGGCCCTCGCGGCCCTGATCGCCGACTGCTTCCCGCCGGAGTTCGTCGCCGTGGTGGCAGGGGACAAGGCCGTGGCCCAGGCCCTACTGGCCGAGCGCTTTGACCACATCTTTTTCACGGGCAGCCCTCGGGTGGGCCGGCTCGTCATGCGAGCCGCCGCCGAACACCTCACTCCCGTGACCCTAGAGCTGGGGGGGAAGTCCCCCTGCCTCGTCACGGCGGATGTCGATCTCCCGGTGGCCGCGCGGCGCATCGCCTGGGGTAAGTTTCTCAACGCGGGCCAAACCTGTGTCGCTCCTGATTACCTGCTGGTGGAGCGATCGCTGCAACCGGCCCTCCTGGAGGCCCTGAAAGCAACGCTGACGCAATTCTACGGTCCGGATCCGGCGGCTAGTCCTGACTACGGCCGCCTCGTCAGCGAGGCCCAGGCCCAGCGCCTCGCCCAAATGCTGGCGCGCGATCGCGCCAAGGTAGTCCACGGCGGCGAGGTTGACATCAACCAGCGCTACATCGCCCCGACGATCTTGGCCAACTCCACCTGGGAGGATGCCACCATGGCCGAGGAAATCTTCGGGCCCCTGCTGCCGGTCCTAGCCTATGACGACCTTGCGGGGGCGATCGCCGCGATCAACGCCCGTCCCAGCCCGTTGGCCCTCTACCTCTTCAGCCGCAATTCCCAGGTCCAAGCTCGCGTTCGCCAAGCGGTCCGGGCCGGCGGCTTCTTAGTCAACGACACGATTTTGCACCTCTCCTCCCCCCGCCTGCCCTTTGGCGGTGTGGGGGAAAGCGGCCTCGGGCGCTATCGCGGCCGCGCCAGCTTTGAGACCTTTTCACACCTCAAAAGTGTCCTCAAGCGCTCGTTTTGGTTGGATTTGCCCCTGCGCTATCCCCCCTATGCTGGTCGTGAGCAGTGGCTAAAGTTCCTGGGGCGCTAGCCAATCACGGAATTGCCGCCGCGAAAAAGGCCCGGCCAAGGGGCACCCAAGGGTTCAAAAGCGCAAGGATTCTCTCGGCCTCAGGGCTCCTCTGCTGGCGAGTCTAGCAGCATCGCCGAGATTCTCTGCTACGATCCTGAATAGGGTGCTCTCGGAACTCCTGACGCCTCTTTTTACCGTCTTTGGGGCCGATTCACCCAGCAGAATTTGCTTGCTCTGACTTAGCACGACTCCCGCTTGACAGCCATCGTAACGCTCTGTTGCGGACCCACAACAGCCCCCCGGCCCAGCGAGTCCAACCGTTAACCTCGATACAGCCAGTGCCGCAGGCGCTAAGAGTCCGTGCATTGGCCCGATCGCGGTTTGCCCGTGACCCGTCCCTTCTCCTACCCCTATGTCTCCAGCGCTCCCGCGTCGTCGCCCCTCCATCCGTTGGGTCTTTGTCGTTCCCTTCGTGGTTCAGGTGACAGCGGCGGTCATGCTGACGGGCTGGCTCTCCCTGCGCCACAGCCAAGCGGCGGTTCAGGAGCTGGCGCGGCAACTGCGCCAAGAGCAGGTGGTCCGCATTGAAGCCCACCTGCGTGATTTCCTCGAGCAACCCCACCGCATCAACCAGCTCAACGCCAACGCGATCCACCTGGGGCAGTTGGATATCAACGATCCCCAGGCCCTGAGCCGTCACTTTTGGAACCAGCTTCCCCTGTTCGATGTAGCCCACATCTACTTTGGCAATCCCCAAGGGGGCTTTGCCGGAGCCGGCCCCCGAGCCGACGGCACCCTGAATTTGACCCAGACCGAGAATTTTCGCCGGGGTAAGTTCTTGGTCTTTGGCGCGGACCCGGAGGGCCGGCCGACGGACCTGCTCCGGCAGAGTGAGAGCGATTACGATGCGCGGCTGCGGCCCTGGTATCAGGCCGCGCAGTTGGCGGGTCACGCAACCTGGGGTCGGGTGTTTCCCTCGTTCAATAATGCCGAACTGAATCTTGCTCCCAGTCGGCCCGTGTATGACGAGAACGGGGAATTGCTTGGTGTCTTGGCCACAGACCTGCAATTGGTGCAACTGAGTGAGTTTTTGCAGACCTTCAAGCTTGAGCAGGGTGGTTCGATTTATATCGTGGACACCCTGGGACGGTTGATTGCGTCCTCGGGGTCGGAGCCCCTGGTTCTCAATCGCGAGGGGAAGGAAGTCTGGCTGCGGGCGGCGGCTAGTCATGATCCGTCGATTCGGGCGACGGACCAATTTCTGCGGGCTCACTATGGGCGCTACGGGGCGATCGCCGCGAGCCAGCAACTCGATTTTCCCTTCAATGGTGAGCGGAAATTTATCCAAGTGACTCCCCTGCGGGATGAGCGGGGCTTAGCCTGGTGGATTGTGCTCTCGATCCCCGAAAGCAACTTCTCAGCCAACATTGCCCAAAACCGCCGCACGACGATCTGGCTCTGCTTGGGGGCCCTGGCGATCGCCCTTCTGGTGGGTAGCATCACCTCCCAGTGGTTGGTGCAACCGTTGCTCACCCTGCGGCAGGCCACCCGCGACATCGCGGCCGGCGCGCTCCAGCGGCGCGTTCCCCGCTTTGCGTTCGGGGAACTGAATGACCTGGCCGCTGCTTTTAACCGGATGGCGGAACACTTGCAGGCCACCTTTCGGGACCTCGAGGGGCGGCAGGCCAAGCTCGAAGAGGCCCAGCACATGGCCCATATCGGTAATTGGGAGTATCTCCCGGCCCAGGGGCAGTTGCTGGGCTCAGCAGAGCTGTGGCGCATAGCCGGCTATGCAACACCCCCCCAGGCCTAACCTTGCGCGCCGCCCTCCGCCACCTTCCCCGCCCCGATCGCCGCCGCCTCTATCCCCTCCTCCGGGCCAGCCTGACCGATTCGCAGGCCTATGATCTGGAGCTGGGGCTCCGGCGGCTGGATGGCGAGGTGCGCCAGGTTTATGCCCTTAGCCGGGCCCATCGCGATCGCCAGCAGCGCGTAGGGCGGGTCCACGGCACGATCATGGACGTGACCGACCAGCGCCAAGCGGAGGCCGCCTTGCAAGTAGCCGAGGCTAATTACCGCAGTATTTTTGAGAACGCGATTGAGGGGATTTTTTGCTTCAGCCCGGCGGGGGAGTACCTCAGCGCCAACCCGGCTCTGGTGCGGCTCTACGGCTATCCGTCACTCCAGGAACTGCTCGCCCAGCGACACGCGGATCATTATGTGGAACCCCAACGGGCTCAGGAATGGTTGGCGATGCTGCAAGTCTCCGATCGCCTCTGCAACTTTGAGTCCCAGGTCTATCGCGCGGATGGCAGCCGGATCTGGGTCTCGGAAAATGTCCGGGCGGTGCGGGATGCGGAGGGCCGGCTGTTGCGCTACGAGGGCAGTGTCGAAGACATTACCCAGCGCCATCAGATTGAGGCCCAGTTGCGCCATAGTGCCTACTACGATCCCTTGACTCACTTGCCCAACCGCGCGGCTTTCATGGAGAACTTGCAGATGGCGATCGCCCAGGCCCAGAGTGATCCCTGCTATCAGTTTGCCGTGCTCTTTTTGGATCTGGATCGCTTCAAGCTGGTGAACGACAGCCTCGGGCACGTCTTGGGCGATCGCCTGCTGGTGGCGATCGCTGACAGCCTCCGGGCCAGCCTGAACCTGCGGGAACCCGCGCCGGAGAACCCCCTGCATACCGGACTCGATATCGACCCGCCCCCAGCGGCCCCCCAGCCGCTGATCGCCCGCTTTGGGGGGGATGAATTCATTATTCTGCTGACGGACCTCACGGGAGTGGAGACGGCGATCGCGATCGCCGAGCAGATTTTACAAGTCCTCCGCACCCCTTTTGATCTCGACGGCAACACCGTATTTGTCAACACCAGCATCGGCATTGCCCTCAGCATGACCGGCGGCTACCGGGCCGAAACCTTTCTCCGCAATGCTGACATTGCCCTGCATCGCGCCAAGGCCCAGGGAGGCAATGGCTATGAGATCTTCAATACCGTGATGCACGCCCAGGCTGTCGGCCGCCTGCAACTGGAAAATGACCTGCGCCACAGCCTCGCGCAAGAGGAACTGACCCTCTACTACCAGCCCATCGTGGCCGTCTCGACCTGCCGGATCGTCGGCTTTGAAGCTTTGGTGCGCTGGAACCATCCTTTAGAAGGCTTCATCTCCCCCAGCAAGTTCATTCCGATCGCCGAAGAAACGGGCTTGATTATTCCCCTGGGTCAGTGGGTTCTGGAGCAGGCTTGCCGGCAAATGCAGAGTTGGCAGCACCAGTTTCCCTACACCCAGGCCTTGTCGATGGGGGTCAACCTGTCGGGACGCCAGTTTGCCCAACCCAATCTCCTGGGCCAGATTGCCCAGGTGCTGGAGGCTACCCACTTGCCACCCCAAAATCTCCGCCTGGAGCTGACCGAGAGTACTCTGATGAGCAAGGCCCAGGCGAGCAGTGCAATTCTCAAGCGCCTGAGTGAGCTGGGGGTACGGCTCAGCGTTGATGATTTCGGCACGGGCTATTCCTCCTTGAGCTATCTCTATCAGTTTCAGCTCCATGTCCTGAAGATTGACCGCTCCTTTGTCCGTCACTTGGGCGATCGCGATGAGAGCCTCGAGATTGTCGGTGCGATTATTACCCTCGCCCACAGCCTCGGCATGGGAGTCGTGGCGGAAGGGGTCGAAACGGAGGTGCAGTTGAACTGCCTAGTGTCCCTCGGCTGTGAGCAGGTGCAGGGCTATCTCTTTGCCCCACCGCTCCCGGCCGACCGCGCCACAACCCTGCTAGCCGAAGCTCCCTGCTTTGCAAAGTTGCTGTAGCCAGCCCCGACTCAGGCCCCTTCCCCAGGGCCGACATCCCCGCAGGGGGCAGCCCACTTTGGCGTTGCGGCAGCCCCCCAAGCGAGAAGTTGAGGGGGTTGGCGTGGCCGAGGCCGCAGGAATGCAGAGCGGCCAGTTCTCCAGGATCTAGGGTGGAAATGACCGAGCGATCGCGCCAGCGTCCCCAATCATGTAGGGGCTTGGTCTCCAAGCCCAGAGCTGCTGAGGGTTTGGTCTCCAGACCCGGATCGAGGCAAGGGGTGCTTCGCTGCACGACATCATGGTGAATCCTGGAGAGCCGAGCGGCCAAAGCTAGATACCCCAGAAAAAATCACCGCTAAGTGCTATCGCCAAAGCGATACTTGGGATTGAGACCAGACTTTTGGTAATAGGCATCTGCATCATCCTCACTGGTTTTCTGGCTTATGCAAGCATACCGCTGACCGATGACCTCTCGATTGTAGGCCCTGTAACAATTTGAGTCATAAGTAGTTTGAAATCCGACCATTCTTAGCCAAGCTTTAATAGCGTTGACCGTTGGTAAGTGCGTGATTGTCCCCGTATCACGATAGGTTTCTGGATAGTGAATCTCAACGTAAGCTCCCTGTCGCAGGGACTTCGTGAGCCTGAGGGTAGCGCTCTCTAGAACCAGATAGCCACCAGGGTCAAGGAGTTGATAGAGTTTACGGAGCATTCGGAGCTGCTCTGCATTGTGATACAAAACCCCAGTACACCAGATCAGCCGAAACGTGCCGAGCGCCTCATAAGCTTGGTTCGGCATATACATGAAATTGGCTTCAATGTACTGATGGGGGCAAGTAATCTCCTGAAGCCAGGCCTCATTGCCGGATCGCTTTTCTGGTAAGTCAATCATGACCAACTCCTGGGGCTTGAGCGCTGCGAGCCGCCTGCTATCCAAACCATCTTTAGGGCCAATCTCAAGGATGCGCTCACGGTGGAAATAGTCTCTCCCCGCCAGAGTCAGCAACTCCTGGAAGAGTTCGACGCGATACATCAGCGGTTCGGGATGGGTTGGCCTGGAGCGCCGACCAAGACCACTGAGCCGACGCAGCGCTGGAGCGATGAGGCGATGATAAATTTTTTTGAGGAAGGCTTTCATCTCGTCGTTGCTCGCAGTAACGCTAAGGGTAGATGCCAGCCGGGATTAGAAGCCAGAGAAAACCTAGGCCGCCGAGTCAACCAGCAGCCTAGGCTTGCCCTGCTCCCGCGCTTAAAACAACGCCAGATCCGTGACCGCGCCGAGGTGACTGGAGGAGACCAGCTTGGCGTACTTGGCTAGCACGCCCGTGCGGTAGCGGGGCTGGGGCGGCTGCCACTGGGCGCGGCGCTGGGCCAGCTCCTCCTCCGAGAGCTTGACCTCTAGGAGGCGTTGGTGAGCGTCGATGGTCACGATGTCGCCTTCTTGGAGCAGGGCCAGGGGGCCGCCCACTGCGGCTTCGGGGGCGACGTGGCCGACGACCAGGCCATAGGTTCCCCCGGAGAAGCGGCCGTCGGTGATGAGGCCGACGGCATCTCCGAGGCCTGCGCCGACGATCGCCGAGGTGGGGGCGAGCATCTCCCGCATTCCCGGCCCTCCCTTCGGGCCCTCGTAGCGGACGATGATCACATCGCCGGCCTGGATTTTGCCCGCCAGGATTGCCGCTAAGCAGTCTTCTTCGGACTCAAACACGCGGGCTGGGCCCGTGATGCTGGGCTGCTTGATGCCGCTGATCTTGGCGACAGCGCCATGGGGGGCGAGGTTGCCGCGCAGAATGGCGAGGTGGCCGCTGCGATAGACGGGGTTCTCCCAGGGGCGGATGACGGCTTGGTGGCTGGGGGGAGTCTCGGGAACCTCGGCGAGGATCTCGGCGAGGGTCTGGCCGGTGATGCTGAGGGCGTCGCCGTGGAGCAGGTCGTGGGCCAGGAGCATTTTCATCACCTGGGGAATGCCGCCGGCCCGGTGGAGATCGACGGTGACGAAGCGGCCGCTGGGCTTGAGGTCGCAGAGGACGGGGACGCGGGCGCGGATGGTCTCAAAGTCTTCCAGGGTCAGATCGACGCCGATGGTGCGGGCGATCGCCAACAAGTGCAGCACGGAATTGGTCGAGCCCCCCACAGCCATGATGACCGAAATGGCATTTTCAAACGCTTGGCGTGTCAACAACTGTTCTGGCAAGAGCTGCCGTTCAATAGCCCGAACCAGCACCCGGGCCGATTCCGCCGTGCTGGCCGCCTTCTCCGCATCCTCCGCCGCCATCGTGGACGAGTAGGGCAGGCTCAGGCCCATGACCTCAAAGGCCGAGGACATCGTATTGGCGGTAAACATACCGCCGCAGGAGCCGGCCCCGGGGCAAGCGTGGCGCTCGATGCCCAAGAGCGTCGCTGCATCGATCTTGCCGGCACTGTACTCGCCGACGGCTTCAAAGGCACTGACGACGGTTAAATCTTGCCCGTTGTAGTGGCCGGGCTTGATCGTGCCGCCGTAGACGAAGATGGCGGGGATGTTGAGACGGGCGATCGCGATCGCCGCCCCGGGCATATTTTTATCGCAGCCCCCAATCGCCAGGAGACCGTCCATGCTCTGGCCATTGCACACGGTTTCAATGGCATCGGCGATCACCTCTCGGGACACCAGGGAGTACTTCATGCCCTCCGTGCCCATGGAGATGCCATCAGAAATGGTGATGGTTCCAAAAACCTGCGGCATCGCGCCGGCGGCGCTCAGGGCTCCTTGGGCGGCCTCGGCTAACTCCCCCAGGCCTACATTGCAGGGGGTGAGATTGCTGTAGCCATTGGCGATGCCGATGATTGGCTTGGTGAAATCGTCATCTCCAAAGCCCACGGCGCGTAACATAGCGCGGTTGGGGGCGCGCTGCACCCCCGCGACGATCGCTTGACTTCTGCGGTTTTCCGGCATAAACCTGCCTTCTCCTTCAATACGGCTCTGCGCTTGGCAGCATCCTTCATTGTCCCCCGGGAGTTGGGGGGGCGATCGCCCGCTGCGTCTCCCCTTCAGTAAATTTAACAATCGACCCCAGGTGCTTAACTTTACAAATTGGGGGCCGTTCTTAAACTTCTCTTGAAGAAATTAGCCGCAGTTCCCAAAACAGTCAGGATTTCAGAGTAAGTTAAGACATGAATCCGCTAAACCCAGCTTGCGCCGTGGGTAGAGTGTTGCTACAGAAGCAATTCGAGGCCACCAAGATTGCCTCGGCAGGCGGGCCCAGCCCCACCCCAGGGCGTCTGTGGGCCGGGGGGCGCGGCGGCTCAGCGGGCGATCGCCACACTATCATTTTTCCGCAACCGGATAAAATTGGGGCCATAGCCCGGCTAACCGCAGAAGTTTGCCATAGTGTTTTTTAAGATTGTGTATTGAGCAAGGGGCGATTGACGATGGAAGCTGGGGAACTCCTACAGCGGTATACCAAGGGCGAGCGAGATTTTCGTGGTGTCAGTCTGCCAAGTGCTTTCCTCGGCGGCGTGAATCTCAGTGGGGCCAACCTGCGCGAGGCGGACCTCACCGGGGCGAACCTGATTGGGGCGAACCTGACGCGCACCAACTTGCGCGAGTGCAACCTCGGGGATTCTCACCTGGAAGCCAACCTGACCGAGGCCAACCTGATCGGCAGCAACCTCAGCGGCTCCAACTTGACCGGGGCGATCCTCTGCAACGCCAGCCTCCGAGCTGCCAACCTCAAAGGCGCGGTGCTCAAGGCCGCGGACCTGAGCTATGCCGTCCTCAGCGAGGCGGATCTCCGGGATACGGATCTCAGTCGCGCCAAGCTGGTGGAGTGTAACCTGGGCCGCAGCAAGCTGATGAACGCGGTGCTCGACGATGCCGATCTCCAGGGAGCAAACCTGACTTATGCGATTCTCATGGGCGCGAGCCTGCAAAACGCCAACTTGTCCGATGCCGTGCTCAATGGCGTCAACGCGACCAATGTGGATGCAACCAATGCCGACCTCAGCCGCGCTAAGCTGAGTAGTGCCAACTTGGCCAACATCAAGCTCCGGGGAGCCAACCTGCGGGCGGCCCATGTCACCTGGACGACCCTCCGGGGCGCTGACCTCTCCGAGGCCAAGCTCTACCGGGCACAGCTCTGTTGGTCGAACCTCACGGGGGCGAAGCTGGTGGATGCCGTGTTGATCGACGCCAACCTCAATGAAGCCAATTTCCGTAATGCTGACCTGCGCGGGGCGGTGATGCCCAATGCCGGGAGCAAAGATACGGCGGAGGAATAGTCTGCCGCCGTGATGGGTTTCTGTCATTCCCTATGATCCCGCTGCACCTCAGCCTTCAGAATTTTCTCAGCTACCGCGAAGCCCAATTGGACTTCCGGGATTTGCGGGCGGCCTGTGTCTGTGGCTCGAATGGAGCCGGCAAGTCCTCGCTGCTGGAAGCGATCGCCTGGGCCCTCTGGGGCAAGGGCCGCGCCACCACCGACGATGACACCATCCGCACTGGCGCGGAGGAAGTGCAGGTTCATTTCACCTTCACCTGCGATCGCCAAACCTACCGGGTCAGCCGTAGCCGCCGCCGCCACAAGAGTTCCCGGCTCGAGTTCCAGATCGAGACCGCCACCGGCCACTTCCGGAGCCTCACGGCCAAGGGCGTGCGGGCCACCCAGCAAAAGATCAACGAATCCCTACGGCTCGACTACGATACCTTCGTGAACTCTGCTTACCTGCGCCAGGGCCGGGCGGACGAGTTCATGCTGCAATTGCCCCAAAAGCGCAAAGAAATCCTCGCCGCCCTGCTGAAACTGGATCACTACCAAGAGCTGGCCGACCAGGCCAAAGACGCCGCCAAACAATTCAAAGGTCGCCAAGAGCAGATCGACCAAGAGCGCCAGCACCTCGAAGCCCAGCTCCAGGAACAGGCGGCGGTTCAGGCCCAGCTCCAGCAGGTGGGCAAAACGCTGCAACAGTTGCAGAACCAACAGCAGCAGGAACGGGAACAACTCACCCACCTCCAGGCCAAGGTCTACGAGCGCCAATCCTGGCAGCAGATGCTGCAAGTGCAGCAGCAGCAGGCAGAAAACTTGGCCGGGGACTGCCAGCGCCTCGAGGGCGATCGCCAAGCCCTGAACCAGCAAATCGACGCCTGCCAGCAACTCCTCGCCCGTCGTGAGGAGATTACTGCCGGCTACCAGGCCTTCCAACAGCAGCAAGCCTGGCTCGAGGAGCTGGCGGTCAAGTTGCGCCAAGATCGGGCCCTCGAGCAGCAGCTTCACCAGCAACAAGAGCACTTGCGGGCTGAGGCTCAGACCCTGGAGCGGCAACTCCAGCAACGGCAGCATCAGCTTGCGACCATCGCCCAGCAGCAGCAGGAGCTGGCCGCCATTTTGACCCGGGAGGCCGCGATCCGGCAGGCCATGGCCCAGCTCGAGGAGCAGCGCCAGCGCTTGGCCGCCTTGGACAAGCTGAAACTACAAGTCGCCCCCCTCGAGCAGCGTCGCCAACAGCTTCAGGTGGCCCTGAGCCAGGCCCAAGCGCAACTCGAGGCCAAGCGGGAGCAGTTGCAGCTCCAGGCCCAGGACTTACGCCGCCAGCAAGCGCAGCGGCCCCAGTGGCAAGCTGAGCTGGCGACCCTCCAGGCTCAAATCACGGCCCTGCGCCACAAACGGGTCTATCTCGACCGTGTGCATGAGAAAGGCAACCAGCGACGCATTCACAGTGAGCGCCTCTGTCTTGACCAAGATAATGACACCGAAAAGCTTGCGGCCCTCCAGCAAAAGCTCGACCTGCTCCAGCAGCCCGGAGCCGCCTGTCCCCTCTGCGATCGCCCCCTCGACGATCACCACCGGGAGCACGTCCGCCAGAAAACCCTAGCGGAGCAGGCCGACACGAATAACCGCATCCTCGACCTGCGGGGTCAACTGGCGGTCTGTCAGCGGGAACTGGAAGACCTGCGGCGGGAGTACAAAGCCATCAAGGAGGACCTGGCCCCCTTCGACCGTCTCTGCCAGCAGCAAGGTCAACTGGAGATGCAACTGGAGGGCTGCGCGGATCTCGAGACCCGCCAACAGCAGTGCGACGCCGAACAACAGGCCCTGGAGCAAGCCCTAGCCACCCAGACCTACGCCCCTGAGGTGCAGGCAGAATTGGCCGCCCTGGAGGCCCAGTTGGCGGCCCTCAGCTACGACGAGCAGACCCACAGCCTGGTGCGCGGTGAGGTCGATCGCCGCCGCAAGGCCGAGTTCGACTACCTGGAGTTGCAGCGGGCCCAGCGCTCCCAGGCGCAACTGACGGCCCAAGCGCCCCAGGTCGAAGCAGCCCTGGCCGCCCTGGAACAGCAACGGCAGCAACTCCTCGCCCAATCCCCCCTCGCCCAGGCGATTCAAACCTTAACGGCCCAGCGGGCGGCCCTGGGCTACGATCCTCAACACCATGAGCAGGTGCAGCAGGCGGCCCGCCAGGCCCAGGCCTGGCAGTTGCCCTACCAGCAGTTGCAACAGGCCGAGGCAGAATTGCCCACCTGGCAGGCGCGGCAGGGGGAGTTAGAGGCAGCCTTAGCGCAACGGCAGGCCGAGCGCGATCGCGCCCTGGCCACGGTCCAGGAACTGGCGGCCAAGCTGACCGCCCTGCCGGACTATCAGCCCCAAGTGGTGCAACTGGAGCAGCAATTGGGCGATCGCCAACAAGCGATTCATGAACAGTTGGCCCAGCAGGGCGCCCTGCAACAGCAGCTCCTCCAGTTTGAGGCCATCACCCAGCGGTGCCAGTATCTGCAAGGCCTCACCCAGGCCGCCCGCCGCCGCCAGCGCGTCTATCAGGAGCTATCCCAGGCCTTTGGGAAAAACGGCATCCAGGCCCTGATGCTGGAGAATATCCTGCCACAACTGGAGGCCCAGACAAATCAAATCCTCGCCCGCCTCACCGGCAACCAGTTACACGTTCAGTTCCTCACCCAGCGCGCCGCCAAAAGCAAGCAGCCCAAGATGATCGACACCCTGGACATCCTGATCGCCGATGCCCGGGGGACGCGGCCCTACGAGACCTATTCCGGCGGCGAAGCCTTTCGGATTAACTTCGCCATTCGCTTGGCCCTGGCCCGTTTGCTCGCCCAACGCTCCGGGGCCTCGCTCCAAATGCTGATCATCGACGAGGGCTTTGGCACGCAGGATGTCGAGGGCTGCGATCGCCTGATCGCCGCCATCAATGCGATCGCCGACGAGTTTGCCTGCATCCTCACCGTGACCCATATGCCCCAGTTCAAGGAAGCCTTTCAAACCCGCATCGAAGTCTCCAAAACCGACCAGGGCTCCGTCCTCCGCGTTGTCAGCTAGGCCCCCCCGGAGCACTCATCAAGTAGATCGGCTCTAGGGCCGGCTTGAGGGCAAACCGCAGCAACTGCTTCAGGCGCGGACTGAAGGCCGCCGCCGCTTGGGGCTCAAAGCCGTAGCCATTGTCCTCCAGAGGCTGGATGAACTTAGGGGTGTAGTTCCCCAGCAGCGATAGTCGGGGCTGAGCGCTGCGATTCTCCCCCGTATCGTGCCAGGCGAGCCCGTGGGAGATCAGCACAGAACCCGCCGAACCGGTAATCTGCTCCGCGAGGGCGGCAAATTTCTCTGGCTCCGGCCGGCAGCACCAGCGTTGGCTACCGGGCACGAAGTAGGGTGCGCCATTTTCGGCAGTGAAGTCCTCGAGCAGCCAGATGGTCTGCACTTCCAGAATCGGCTGCGCGGGCAAGGGATCGGGCATCGCCCAGTAGGGATAATCGACGTGAATCCCCATACGCCCAGCTCCAGGGTAAAGGACATGGGCCGAAAAGCCCCCCAGCACTAGGTCACGGCCCAGAATAGCCTCGATCACAGCTAAAACTTGGGGCTGGGCCGCCAGGTTCGCAAACAGAGGATCTTGGTAGATCAAGCCGTAGAGGCGTTGGCGCTGGTGGTGGTTGGGCTGGCACGCGGCGGCCTCGAGCAGGCAAGCCCGGGCGGCGGCCAAGGGCGACGGGCTCACGAGGTCGGGAAGGAGCACGTAGCCGCGCCCCTCAGTAATCTCTGCGGCCCAGGCGGCGGTTTGCGCCATGGGTGACTCCTCCTGATTGGCTTGGGTTCTCACAGCTCTCTTGATGCTAACCCGCCCTACCGGAGCGTTGGGGGTTTGCGGCCGGCCATCCTACCGCCCCAACTTTTGCCGCACGCGCTCGACGAGCAGATCCAGCTCCGGTAGACGCAGCAAGAAGGCAAGGCCTCCGAACAGGGCGATCGCCACCCCACTGGCGACCCCCAGTTGCAGACAGAGCAGCAGGAAACTCTCGCTACCCAGCCAGCGCTCCCAGGCCCCACTAACGCCCCAAGCCGCCAGACCAGCGATCGCCGCGCAGCCCGACAGCCCCGCCAGCAACTTTCCCCAGGCCAGCAGGGGCAGTCCATGCAGGCGCCGCTGCAAGATCGCCAGCAGAATCACCAGCGACACGATATTGACCCCGATCGTCGCCATCACCAGCCCCGGTGTTTGAAACGCATTCACCAGCAGGTAATCCAGCAGGATATTGAGGAAAATATTGGCGACACTGATCTGAAACGGGGTGTTACCGTCCCCCAACGCATAGAAAACCCGCACCAACACGTCCCGAGCCAGGTAAAAGAACATCCCCAAGCCATAGGCCGCCAGCACCGGAGCGACCAGTTGCGAGGCCTCAGCCTGAAAGGCGAAGCGCTCATAAATCAGGCGCACAACCGGCTTAGCGAGGGCGACAAAGATGGCTGTCAGGGGCAGCATGGTCAAGGCCGTCAGCACTAGACCTTGGCGAATGCGCTCCTTCAGTTCCGGCCAATGCTCCGGCGTCGTCAGCCGCGAGAAAACGGGGAGGAAGGGAACCAGAATCATGTTCGACACGATCCCCAGGGGGGTCAGGGCGATGAAGTTGGCATAGCGCATCGCCGCCGCGGCCCCCACGATGTAGGAGGCAAAGAAGAGGTCGGTGTAAACATTGATGTGCAGCATCCCCGAGGAGAGGGTGGCCGGAACCATGACCTTGACCACTTCCTGCACCCCGGCCTGGCCCCAAGCGAAGCTCAAGCGCAATCTCCCCAAGCCCGCCCGCCCCTGGGCTACGACCTGGGCGAGCCACTGCCAGATACCCCCGGCCAAGGTTCCCCCCGCCAGGGCCAGGGCCCCCCAACGGGCATAGGCCGGGGTGTCCAGGTTGCCCTCGAGGAGCAGGGCGAGCAGCCCGAGGCTCAGCAATACGGCGATGCTGGAAAAGAGCGGGCTGACACTGGGGAGCCAATATTGATCGGCCGCATTCAAGGTCCCGAAGCCGATGCCAATCAGGCCGGCCAACACGGCCAAGGGGGCCATAATTTGCAATTGCTCGAGGGCAATGCGGCGGGTCAGGTCATCTAAACCGGGCGCGAGCAGATCGATGAAGAAGCCCGCGAAGAGCACGAGGGCGACAGCCACGACGAGCAGGGCGGCGCTCACGAGGGTCGTCACGGCCTCCACAATCGGCGCGGCTTCGGAGCGATCGCGCTTGGCCAGCACACTGACAAGGGCACTGTGAAACGGGCCATTGATGCCCCCGAGCAAGATCAGCAGGAAGCCGGGAATGACATAGGCATAGGCGTAGGCATTGACCACGGGGCCGACCCCGAAGGCGGCGGCGATCGCCTGTTCGCGAAACAGACCAAAGACCTTGCTGATCAGGGTCGCCAGGGCCACAATGCCGGCAATACTGGCGAGGGAGCGGGACGATTTGCTCACAGGGCAGGGAACCAAAGAACGGCCACAGGCCAAGTCTTCCAATCATGCCACGCCGCGTCCCCTCGGAGTCGGTTCGCAACGTTGGCAGCAACGTTGGCAGGTTCAGCCTTTCAGTAAAATGGGCGCGTGCGGCGGCAACCCTTCCCAGGTTTGGGGTCTGGGAAACGCCGCGAACCCCCTCGCGGTGTTTTGGCGATCGCCCCCTAGGGCTCCCCGGGCTAGGGTCAGGGACTGTGATTTTCGCTACACTAGAGGGATGCCTGTCGCTTGGGTGCGCCGTCTGGCTCCCGCCGGCAGCTCAAGCGCTGACGCCAGACCTATCGCGACAACGATGCCTTATCCCGCACCCCCTTGGCACCTACACGGCCGCGCCCTCCTCACCATTCATCTCGCCGATCTTGAGACCGTGCGCCCCTTTGTGCCGCCCGAACTGGAGTTGGTCTCGATTCTGCCGGGGAAGACCCTCAGCGGCCTCTACCTCGCCCAATACCAACCCGGTTCTAGCTTGGCCTACAGCGAACTGCTCGTGACACCAGCCCTAGTGCGCTACGGCGCGACGGTAGGGGCCTGGATTTCGCACATCTACGTGGACAACCCGGACTCCGCCGCCGGGGGGCGCGACATCTGGGGGCTGCCGAAAGAGCTGGCGGTGTTTGACTGGGAGCGCGAGTTCATCAGCATGAGCCAAGGGGGAGAACAGCTAGGAATGCTCCACTACCATACTACCTGGCTGAGTCTGCCCAGTTTCCTCCGGCCCCAACTCCCCAGCCAGGTTTTTAGCCGCCTCGGCAACCAGTTGCTGCAATTTACCGGTGAATTCCAAGGCCGGTTGAGCTTAGCTCGCAGTCGGCTCTCCCTGCCCGAGAACAGTCCCCTGATGGCCTTAAACCTCGATCAGCCCCTCGCGACTGCCTGTGTGGAAGATCTCCGCTTGGTGGCACGGCCGCCTCAGGTGGTGGGTCAACAGTTTGCCCCGGCTGAGGCCCACCGCCAACTCCAAAAGCGCTAATCCCCCGCTCAACTCAGCCTAGGTCGTTACAGCAACTCCCGCCGTTGCCGGCCTAGGCGAGCTGCGCCCCCGTTGGCCCCCAGGGGGAGCGCCACCTCCGCTAGGATTCTCCCAGGACCCCGAGGCTAGGGGGCCCAGCGGCCACCGATCACGAACGTTATGGGCTTGGATTTTCGTAATACCAATACTCTCTGGGCCTCGGTACTGTTTGAAACCTGGTATCGCTTGGGCCTACGGTTGGCCCTGATCTCGCCCGGCTCTCGCTCGGCCCCCCTGACGGTGGCCTGCGCTCAACACCCTGGCATCGCCACCCTGCCCCTGCTGGATGAGCGGTCGGCCGCCTTCTTCGCCCTCGGCCATGCGAAGGCTACGGGCTGTCCGGTCGCTCTGATCTGCACCTCCGGCACGGCGGCCGCCAATTTCTACCCAGCGGTGATTGAGGCGAGCTTGAGCCAAGTGCCGTTGCTGATTCTCAGCGCAGACCGGCCGCCAGAATTGCACCACTGCCGCGCGGGTCAGACGATTGATCAAGGGAAGTTGTACGGTCACTATCCCAACTGGCAGGCGGAGCTGGCTAGGCCGGAGGCCAGCCCTGAAGGTCTCGCCTATCTGCGGCAACTGGCGATCCAGGCCTGGGGGCGATCGCTCCAGCCTCAGCCTGGCGTTGTACATCTCAATGTTCCCCTAGGGGAACCCCTCGCGCCCCTGCCTGAGGCGGCGGTGCTAGCGGGGGCGGCGGCGGTTGACCTCGAGGCCTTTTTTGCCACGACGAGGCCGTTGGCTTCGCCTCGGCGATCGCTCCCCTGGCCCGAGGCCTGGCAGCCCGAACAACGGGGCCTGATCATCGCGGGGATCGCGCAGCCCTCCCAGCCCGATCGCTACTGCGCGGCCGTCGCTCAATTGGCTGCGGGGTTAGGTTGGCCGGTGCTGGCCGAGGCCCTATCGCCCCTACGTCACCAGGCCCAGCGGAATCCTTACCTGGTGAGCACCTATGATCTGATCCTGCGGAATCCATCCTTGGCCAAGGCCCTGAGACCGGAGGTGGTGATCCAACTGGGCGAGTTGCCGACCAGTAAGACCCTGCGAGCTTGGCTAGCGGCGCATCCTGTGCCTCGCTGGGTGGTGGCTCCGGGGCCGGAGAGTCGCGATCCCCTCCAGGGGTTGGCGATCCCCTGGCCGGTGGCGGTGACGGATTTGCAGCCCCGGGAGCCGTTGCCGGCCGAGGGCTCGGGGGAGTATTTGGCCCAGTGGTTGGCGATCGCCAGGGAAGCTCACCACCGCCTCGAGGCCGAGTTGGCGACCCAAGCAGAACTCCGGGAGGGCAGCGTAGCCTGGCTGTTGCCGCAACTGTTGCCGCCCGCTACGCCCGTGCTGGTGGCCAACAGCTCCCCGGTGCGGGATGTGGAATATTTCTGGCCCCTCAACTCGCGCGGCCTCCGGCCTTGGGTGAACCGGGGGGCCAACGGCATTGATGGCACGCTTTCCACAGCCCTCGGCCTGGCCCAGGGGGGGCCGCCGACGGTCTTGCTCACGGGGGATCTGGCGCTACTCCACGATACCAATGGCTTTCTGGCCGCGGGTCGCTTGGCGGGAAGTTTAACCATTGTGCTGCTCAATAACCAGGGGGGTGGTATTTTCGAGGGGTTGGCGATCGCCGCCTTTGATCCTCCCTTTGAGGAGTACTTCGCCACACCCCAAGCCGTGGATTTTCAGCGACTCTGCGCTACCTATGGAGTCGAGTACCAGCGGCTGCGGGATCAAAGCAGCCTAGCCTTAGCCCTCCAAGAATTGCCCCCCCAGGGCGTGCGGCTGCTGGAGATCCGCACCAACCGCCGCGCCGAAGCCCACTGGCGACAAGCCCTCTTTGAACGTCTTGCGGCTCAGTTGCCCCAGCTCTGAGAGAATCTGTCCCTAGCCCAGGGTCTGCAAACGCTAGAGTGAGGACAGCCTGTTCAGCCATACAGCATTTTTCTTGCTAGTAAAGTACGGAGCCCTCACCCCAAACCCCTCTCCCAGAGGGCGAGGGGCTTTAGCTATATTGCGCTAGACTAAAAACCGCTGTACCCCAGTACAGCCCTGCTCTCGTCCGGCCAGCTCCCTAGGTTTGGGAAGGTAGCTTTAAGGCGGATCGTGCTCGACTAGAATTTGCTGTAAGGATGAAGTGGAATCGTCAACAGAATCATGGTTGCCCAGAGATCAGCCCACGAGCTTTGTACCAAAATAATCCTGGGAGATTGCCTGGATGTTCTGAAAACCCTTGAGGACAACAGCGTTGATCTGATCATCACCTCTCCCCCCTACGCAGACCAGCGAGCCAGGACCTATGGCGGGATTGGCCCGGAAGACTATGTGCAATGGTTCAAGCCGCGATCGCAAGAGCTGCTGAGGGTTTTGCGGCCAACTGGCACATTTATTTTCAACATCAAGGAAAAGGTCGTCGCGGGGGAAAGACATACCTATGTCCTGGAGTTAATTCAGGAAATGAGACACCAAGGCTGGTTGTGGACAGAAGAGTTTATTTGGCACAAGAAAAACTGTCATCCTGGCAAGTGGCCCAACCGATTTCGAGATGCCTGGGAAAGGCTCTTGCAATTTAATAAGACCAGGAAGTTCAATATGTATCAAGAGGAGGTCATGGTCCCCGTGGGAGACTGGGCCAAGTCTAGGCTCAAGAACCTGAGCGAGACAGACAAGCGCCGAGACGACTCAAAAGTCGGCAGCGGGTTTGGGAAAAATGTTTCTAACTGGGTTGGCAGAGACCGGGTGTATCCGACCAATGTATTGCATCTGGCGAGTCAGTGCAACAATAAACAGCATAGCGCCGTGTTTCCCAGAGAACTGCCGGAGTGGTTTATCAAGTTATTTACCCAGCCTGGCGATTGGGTGCTTGATCCCTTTGTTGGTTCAGGCACAACTTGCATGGTTGCCAAGGAATTAGGAAGAAATTCAATTGGTATTGAAATCAAAGAAGACTATTACCAACTCGCAGCGGCAAACATCGACTTGGTGCAAAGGCCTCCCACGCAACTGACACTTCTATGAGATCAATTGTGTTGATTTTTCGGCGTCAATTCAGCCAATTGCTGATGGGTGAACGAAATTTTACGTGGAATGTTGGGACTCCTGAGCCCAGCCCTCACCCCAACCCCGCTCCCAAGTTGAGAAAGACGCTTCTAATTCCCCTGCTCCCAGCTTTGGGAGTAGGGGCTGGGGGATAGAGACGCGCAGCGGCTTCTCGCAGAGGGGCCCCCGTAACGCTGAAGCGGGCTACCCTCTGCTCCTGGAACCATCGCTCACAATTCAGGGGAGCCGTGCTTTTTTCCGTCCACCCGGCGGGCTCCCCCCTCCGGCTCCCCATCACCCGACGGGAGTAGGCATAGTTGGGCTTTAGCCCCGCTGGAGCTGGGAGCGCTGAAGTGCAACTACGGCCCTACCATGGCGTTGAGCTGGAGCCAAAATAGCGAAAAATCAACGTTTCACCCCGATTTGGCCCCAGGGGGAGCGAACAGAATCCTCAACCCAGAGGGGGCTTAAGGTCGCCTTGGACTTCCGAGGGCGACTAACCAGGAGTGCTGAAGCACGAACGACTAGCCTAAAGGCGGAGGATGCAGGCTGCCCTAGGCTAGCATAGGCATGACGCCTGTTTCCCCCGGCTCCGCCGTATTGCCGATGGAACTCAACCGCTTTCTCGTTTTTGGTCTTGGCAGCCTCGGTCAACACTGTGTCGCGGCCCTGAGCGAATTTGGGGTCAAGGTCGTTGGGGTGGAAGCATCGCCCCCCCCGGATTGGGAGATTCCCCATTTTCCCGAGCTGCTTGAGGATTTGGTGATTGGCGACGGCTGCCAAGATGCCGTGCTCCGCCGCGCTCAGATCCAGCACTGCCGCGCCGCGCTGATCGTGACCAGCCATGAGCGCGTGAACGCTGAAACGGCGATCGCCATCCGGCAACTGAATCCCCACAGCCGTTTGGTGATTCGCTCTGGCCAGAGCAACCTCAATCAACTGCTGAGCGAGCAGCTTGGCAACTTCGTCGCCTTTGACCCGACGGAACTACCAGCCACGGCCTTTGCGATCGCTGCTCTGGGCACAGACACCCTCGGTTTCTTCAACCTCGAGGGGCACTGGTTGCGGGTTGCCAGTCAAACCATTGAGGCGGGCAACCCTTGGTGCAACTTTCGCCGGGTGGGCGAGCTGGACAGCCGCAACCGCCGCCTGCTGATCCATTATCGACCCCCCGCTCCCCCGCCCCAGAGGTTCCACGCTTGGGAACTGGATACCCTGGTGCAGGCTGGGGACATCCTCATTGCCGTCGAGACGGCGGAGCAATTTCTCAGCGCCCAGACGCGGCGGAGCCGGAGGAGCCAGGCGCAGCGATCGCGGTTTCCCTGGCAGTCCTGGCGTTGGGCCAGCTTGAGCCAGCGCCTCTGGCGATTTTGGCAACTGAGCTGGCAGCAACAGGTGCAACGGGCCGCTTTTGTCTGTGCCTTGACGACGCTAATTCTGTTAGGATTAGGGACTGTGCTGTTCCATGACCACCACCCCGATACCACCTGGATGAGTGCCTTTTATGTCACCTCGATCCTGCTCCTCGGCGGCTATTCCGACCTCTTTGGCGACTTCAGCACCCTCACAGAGATCCCCAGTTGGCTGCAATTCTTTGCCCTCAGCCTCACAGTGTCGGGAATTGCGATCGTCGGGGTCCTCTACGCCCTGTTGACCCAAGCCCTGCTCTCGGCTCGCTTCCAGTTTGCCAAGCGGCGGCCCCCGGTGCCTCCCCAAGATCATGTCGTCCTCATCGGCTTTGGGCGTGTCTGTCAGCGGGTGGCGCTGCTACTCCAGGAGTTTCAGCAATCCCTAGTGGCGATCACCCTCAATCCTGACTTTGACCTCAACTTGTTTCCCAGCGTGCCCTTAATTCGCGGCACCAAGGAGAGCTTACTGGACCTCTTGGCCAAGGCGAATGTCCGACGCGCTAAGAGTGTGGTGGTGGCCACCGATGATGAAATTCTCAACCTCGAAGCGGGGCTTGCGGCCCGGGGTGTCAACCCAGAGGCGTCCCTAGCTCTCCGCACTTATGGTCAGCGGCTCAGCAACCATTTGAGCAAACTATTTCCCAATGACCAGGTTCTCTGCACCTATGCGGTGATGGGAGAAGCCTTTGCGGGGGCGGCCTTTGGGGAAAATATTCTCGGCCTGTTCCGGCTCCACAACCAAACAATCTTAGTCACGGAGTACCAGATCGAAGACACTGATACTTTGCACGGTCTGATCCTCAGCGAGGTGGCCTACGGCTATGGGGTCGTGCCGCTGCTGCACCAGACCTCTGGAGAAGCCAGCCGACTCCTGCCCAGCGATGATACCTGTCTGCGGGTGGGCGATCGCCTAGTGGTCTTGGCCAGTAGCGCCAGCCTGCGCCGCATCGAACTGGGGGAAGCGGCCCTCCGCCAATGGACGCTGGAACTTATCGAGGCCCGCAACAGCTCGGCCTTGTTTGTGGGGGGCAACATTCTCGCCCGGATCTCGGGCTGTCCCCTCAGCGAGGCTCGGGAGCTGATGAATCAGTTGCCCACGGTTTTGCGATCGCCCCTCTACCACCACCAGGCCCAACGCTTGGCCCGAGAATTGCAAAAGGCCCAGATCAAGACCCAGTTGTGCCCCTTTGGGCCGCCGCAACCTAGGCCAGAATCCCTGGCCTAGGGCCTGCCCCCCCGGAAGCACCTCGAGCAGCAACCCGCTCCTCAACCTTGGGAGCCGGGGGGTGAGGGCCGAGAACCGACCAAGCCCTAAGCCACTGTTTCCCAGCCCAGGTAGGGCAAGCGCTCCATGGTGGCACGAACCTGGTCAACATTGGCCACCAGTTGGCCGCAACTGTCCCAAGTACCTCCCAGGAACATCTGGTGGGGAGCATCCGCAAGGCTGACGGGCAGGGCCAACTCCTCACTTGTCACCTGCAAGGCTTGGAGATCGAGCGTGAGGAGCCGTTGGGGTACGGCGGCGATCGCCCCTTGCAGTTGCACCACGACGGCCGGTGTGGCCGTAACGCAGGGAATTCCTAGGGCCAGGCAGTTGCCAAAGAAAATCTCGGCAAAGCTCTCGCCAATTAAGGCCCGAATCCCCCATTTCGCCAAGGCCTGGGGGGCGTGCTCTCGGGAGGAACCACAGCCAAAGTTGCCATTGACCACGAGGATACGCGCGCCCTGGTAGGCCGGTTGGTCAAATGGGTGCTGACCACCCGCTTGCTGGCGGTCGTCAGCAAACACATGCTGGCCAAGGCCGTCAAAGGTGACACAGCGCAGGAAGCGGGCGGGGATGATGCGGTCGGTGTCAATGTCGCTGCCGGTGAGGGGGAGGCCGCGCCCACTAACACGAATAATCTCGCTGCTCATAGGGTCTCAAAATCAGGGCTTGAATCGCTAGTGTAGCAAATGGTAGGGGTCTGGCAGCGAGAGGATGGGGGCAAAACGCTGGGGCCGGGGCTTGGGGGAGGCGTGAGCGCGCCTTATCGGCTGCTCAGCCGCCTGGGGGGCGATCGCCGCCCAGCCTTGCTCAGAAGAGGGGTATGGAGTGGGGGTAGCCAAGCTGGGTTGCGCCTGGGGTTCACCGTCGCTGCAACGGGGGGTGAGGGCCATGCCCCGCAGGAGCAACGAAAACGCTATATTGGCGATACGTTGACGCTATTCTCACCCAAGCCTCGCCGCGATTTCAGCCGGAGAATTACCGATTCAAAGGCGTTTAGCCTGATGGCTGGTCCGATTGGTGTAAAAATTAGAGTGTTTTGCCCCGGCCTACGGGTCCCTGGCTGGGCGATACGCCTCGTTCGCGCCCCCTTGAAGACTTCTGACTGCTTGTGAAAAAACCTGCGTCCACCGCTAAGCGCTACAGCACCAAGCCCCCCCACCGCCCCCCGGCTAAGCGTGGAGCCAGCGATCGCCGTCGTCCGTCCCAAGGGCGCTGGCTTTGGCTCTGGCTGGGCCTCACGGGCGTTGGCATGGTCTCCGCGATGGCTGGTGCCATGCTGGCGGTGTCCCTCTCGGCAACACCACTGCGGCAAGTTTTCTTGTCGGCGGCCGATGATGCCATCTTTAACCAAGATGAGGCGATCGCCTGGCAAAATCTCCGCTTCCCCCAACTGACCCGCCCGGTCAATATTCTGGTCCTTGGGGCCAAGGTGCTCACCTCAGATCTAGACGGTGGGCCCGATCCAGAGCTGGGCTACCATGCCTTGATCAACTCCTTTGAGGGTCGCACCGACACGATGCTGCTGCTCCGCTTCGATCCCGGCAGCCGCAAACTGGCAGTCCTCTCAATCCCCCGGGACACTCGTACTCATGTCCAGGGCCAGGGCGAAACCAAGATCAACGCCGCGAACTACCACGGCGGCCCAGCCCTAGCAGCGCGGACCGTCAGCGATCTGCTGGGCGGAATGCCGATTGATCGCTACGTGCGCGTCAATGTGCAGGGGGTCGAAAAACTCATTGATGCCCTGGGCGGGGTGAAGATCCATGTCCCCAAGGACATGAAATACACAGACCACAGCCAGCACCTTTATATCGACCTCAAGGCTGGGGAGCAGCGGCTGGACGGCGAGCAGGCCTTGCAGTTCCTGCGGTTTCGCTACGACCAGTACGGCGACATCGGCCGCATCCAGCGCCAACAAATGCTGATGCGGGCCGTGATCGAGCAAGCCCTGAAGCCCCAGACCTTGGCGCGGATTCCTCAGATTCTGCAAGTGATCCGCGAGAACCTAGACACCAATCTCAGCGTGGAGGAAGTCGCAGCTCTGGCCGGCTTTGCGGCTGGCAAAGATCGGGAGCAGGTGCAAATGCTGCTGCTGCCGGGGGACTTCAGCGGCACGGAAGGCGTGAGCTACTGGCTGCCCCACCCAGGGCGCATTGAGGCGATGCTGGCCCAGCACTTTGACATGGGCTACGTCCATGCGCCCAGCCTTACCAGTCCGGGGGCCCTGAGTGTCGCGGTGCAAAACAGTACGGAGAACCCGGAAGCCGGCCAGCAGCTTCAGCAATATCTCCGCCAGCAAGGTTATGTCAATACGGGGCTAGGAGAGCGCTGGAGCGAGCCCCTGGCGACGACGCGGATCATTGCCCAGCGGGGGGATGAGCGGAGTGCCCGCGAACTACAAGCGGCCCTGGGGTTTGGGGAAGTCCGGGTCGAGAGCACGGGGTCCCTCAATTCTGACGTAACGGTGATTGTCGGGGCCGACTGGCAGCAGTTGCTGTCGCCTTAGGATCGGTCAGTTGTTAGAGCCATCAAGGCAGGGCAAGGAATGCAGCCAACAAAAAAGGTTGCTGTCGCCCTAGAATCGGTCAGTTGTTAAAGCCAACATCCAGTCAGGGACTCGAGGGCCGCCTTAGGGAGTCCTGCCAATTTCATTGCTCAGAGGCTAGGCATGGCCAGGGTCTTGTGAGTCGTGGACGACACGAAATTGCCGCCCTTACAGCCGACAAAAAATCAGCGTTTCACCCCGATCTGACCTAGGGGGGATACTCGGTTTCCCCAGGGTGCATCTCACTGGGGAGACTTCCCTTCGCCCTACTTGGGAGAAGGGGCCGGGGGATAGGGGTAAACTTGAGGACAGGCTAGGGCCGCTACGCAGAAAGCCTGACTCTCCCAGTATTTCAGCCGGTCTGAACGGTAGGCTGATGGCCGCTGTCCGGCCTAGGCCGACCTTGCAAAACCCGGCAAAATCCTATCCCTGCGGGCAACAAGCTGGGAGATGTAGCAAGATTTTTGGGACGCTGCTTTGAGGCCCTAGGGCGATCGCCGGGGCCGAAAGGCAAACACCGGAAACTGGGTCGTCATCCCCTGGGGGTTGAGGACTTCCACGGTGAAGGTTTCTTCCCAGGTTCCCGCGACGCAGGCATAGAGGTAGGGAGCGTCGGTATCAGCTCGCATTTGGTGCTCGATTAGCACCTGGTAGTTATCACTGACCCGCAGCGTGATCCCATCCGGGAGGCTACAGCTATCGGGGGTTCCTAAAACCAGTAGGAGCCGCCATTCGGGCGCGGCTTGGGGAGCAAACTGTACCCAGGTGATGGCGTAGAGACGGAGGGGCAGCCCCGCGAGGTCGAAGTCTTGATAGCCGCCCCGAGCCTCGGGGGCGATGGTCGTTCCTTGGCGCTCCAACTGCACCATAAGATTGTCCAACTCCTCGGCGGGCGATCGCAACCCCGTAGCCTCTGGCGCTAGCTTCTGATGTCCTCCCGCCGGCAATAGCACCCAGTTGAGGGCCGCCGCCCAGTCATCCAGGGTCTCCTGGAGCCAAGTCGCGACATTCAGCACTTGTTCCACCGCCGTTGGGGGCTCCAAGAACCAAGCCAGGAGTCCGGGGGTGGTCAGCAGGGTTACAAACTGCTCCCAGTCAAGCACTTGCCACAGCTCTAGAGCTTCGGCGTGGAGCTGAGCCCGTAGGGACGCCAGAGCTGCCGGCTTGGCGGCCGAGGTGGGGGTCGCAGCCGCTGCTGGGGGTAGCGGGAGCGCCGCTGGCGCTAGGCAGCGCAGCAAGAGCAGACCTTCTCCCAGGGCGGGCTGAAACCAATTCAAGGGCAGGTCATAGCTCCAGTCCGCTTCCGGCCGCAGGGCGGTGGACTGGAGGTGATCGCGCAACTGGTCATAGCGGAGAAAACCGTCGATCCGAGCTGTCTGCAATTCCTCGCAGACCTCGAGGGCGAGATACAGGTGAGCGCAGTAGTTGGGCAGGGCGATCGCCGCCTGGGGCAAGATCACAGTGGCCTGGGTACTGTCGAGGCGGAGTAGGGCCACCCGCCACGGGCCCACCTGTTGATAACTGGCACTGCCGAGTCCGGCCGCCACCGTCGTGAAGGGGAGGTCCGGAACCGCCTGGGCCTCCAACTCGGGGGCCCAGTCGGCCAGCCATTGGCGAAAGGCCGCCTCGGCTAGGGCTTGGAGATACAGGGACCACTGGCGATTGGGATGGCGGCAAGTCTGGGCTTGGTGGCGAGCTGCCTCAACAGCGCTGGCATCGATCTGGAGCGTCTCGCTGGCGATCGCCTCGCCCTCGAGCCAAGGTTCAGGGTCATGGGTCCTCATGGCAACAACTTCCTAGTACCGCAAAAAAAGGGTTAGGACTGAATCCTAACGTTAGGAGACGCCGCCGGTAAGCTGCCGAGGAAACAATCAGGGGCGGCTGGCTTGAGCCGAGTCGCACCCCGATTGCTTTGGATTGAGCTTAGGGCGTTCCGAGAGCTGCTTACCGCCCCGCTAACCCCAGGTATGCACTTGGCAGGAGCCAAAAGGCTGCAATGGGTCCCGGCGGCCGGCTCCGGTCAGCCCCTATCGCTACAGGTGTCGGCCCTGGCGCACTTGGCCGACGGTGCTCGGCAGCACCCCAATCAGCAAGGCAAAGGCTTCATCGGGAACCCGATCACTGATTTCCGGGCTAAACCACATCTCAAACCGCTCCAGAATTTCCCGGGCGCGCTCTTCCGGATCGGGCTGGCTCGTGATCTGGCGAGTTTGCAAAATCCACTGGCGGCGAGTCTTGTAAGCATTCTGGCGCTGCTCCGAGGTCTCCGGCTCCGTCAGCGTCAAGTTACCGATCGGCAGCACATCCTCCACGGCATCAAACACCCCGCCGACAATCGCCCCCGGCCCTGCAAACTCTGCATGGTAGCGCTTGAAGAGAATCAAGCCATTACGACGACGGCCTACCACTAGGGTTGTGCCCTGGCGGAGTTGTTGCAGGATTGCGTCAGAATCAGGGCCGATTTCGCTAGCCATCGTGCTGGGGGAGAGTGGCGATCGCGATTTACGGGCCACCCAAAGAATTATCCACGACTTTCACCATAGCGAGCCAGCGTTGGCAGCGTCAAGCCGGCACCCCTCAGCGGGGTGGACGAAAAAAAGCGCGGCTCCCCTGAATTTTGAGCGATGGCTCCAGAAGCAGAGGGTCGCCCTCTATCGCTATCGCTACGCAACGCGAGCGCGAACAGAGTTACAGGGCCCCCTCTGAGAGAAGCCGCTGCGCGTCTACATCCCCCGACCCCTTCTTCCAGCTTGGAAGAAGGGGCGTTAGAAGCCCCTCTCCCAAGTTGGGAGAGGGTTTGGGGTGAGGGTTTAGCGCAGGAGTACCAACATCCCGCGTAAAATTTCCTTCACCCCCCCCTCAGCGCCAGGCCTCCCGCCTCCTCAAGGCCTCCCTGGGAGCAGACGCCATGACTGGACCAGGAGCGCAACAAGGATCGCATCGCCAAGAAGGTCTGGAAATCAGTATCCTGACGACGGCCGCGGGCCGGCCCAGTGGCCCTTAATCATTACAAAATGTGACCCAGCTCCTATCCTTTACCTGTGCTTAACCGTGCCCTGGGAGATTTTGAGGAGTCATCCTACTTTGACAGCCCTCATCCGACATCCTTTTCCCTGGGAGAGACAGGATTCTAGATCGCTTCCTGCCGACCTTGGGTGATGTAATCAGGAAATTTCATCCTTGCTTGTCATGCAGGGTGGGCCAGCGTAATGCCAACATGGAATGTGCCACGAGATACGCCTGGTTTTGAGTGGTTTGAACGCTTCACCCTTTCCCCTAAAGTTTTTTCATGATTTCCCCAACCTCCCAGCACTTAACCACCCTGACAGAGCTACAAGTCCGCAAGCTGATGAAGCTTTTTAGTATGTATGACGCCGACAACGTCGGTGTCTTGAAGATGCGGAATTTTCAGACTCTCGTGGATCGCCTGGCGGCCGTCCGCAACTGGAAGCCTGAAACCCCAGAATATAACCGCCTCCAGGCTAAGATTATGCAGCGCTGGGTGCATATTCGCGGTGAGATCAAGGAAAAGTTGAAGGGCAGTAAGGACAGCAGCGTGACGCTGGAGCAATGGTTGCTTTTCTACGATCAGGTACTGAGCGACGCTAGTTACCGGGACCATATTCAGGAAGTGGCTGACCTGATCTTTGATGCGGTGGATGTCGATGCCAGTGAAACCCTTGATTTGGCAGAGTGGCAGCGGCTTTTTCAGATCTATGGCATCCCGGTGATTTATGCTCAAGAGTCTTTTACTAGGATCGGTCTTAGCCTCGATCAGTCTCTCGGCAAAGACGAGGTGGTGAAGCGGATCGAAGAGTTTTATTACAGCCAAGATCCCAGTGCGCCGGGCAACTTTCTGTTCGGTCCCTTCTAGGCTCAGGACTCGGAAGGGGGCAAGGTGGCTTAAGATCCGAGGAAGTTGGCTACCGGGATAACGATGTATGGGGGGTCTTTTGGCTGGGGCGACCTATCCGCTGCGGGCCTTGCGGGTCTTTTGGCGATCGCCCCGCTTGCTGCAATACCTCATTGTTCCCATTCTGATCAATGGGCTGGTTGGTGTCGGCCTCTACCTCGGTCTTTTGTTGCCCGGCTGGCAGGCGATCACGGGTCTGGTGCTAGGGCTGGATCGCTGGGTGGATAGTCTGCTCCTGGGTCTGCCGGCTTGGTTGCGGGTCTTGGACTATGCGATCGCGGCTCTCGGCTGGTCGCTCCGGGTTCTCCTCCTCCTCGGGCTCTCCCTGGTGGTGGGCTTCCTGTTGTTGCAGTTCGGCACGCTGCTGGGCTCCCCCTGGTACGGGCAGTTGTCGGAACAACTGGAGCGCGATCGCCTGGGCCAAGCGGAGGTGGTGGCCGTCGGTCTGGTGCAGGATCTTTGGCGGGCGCTGCTGTTTGAGCTGAAAAAGCTGCTGCTCTGGCTGGCGATCGCGCTACCGCTGCTGGGACTGAACCTGATCCCTGGCTTCGGCCCGCTGGTGATCAGCCTGAGTTGGATCACCCTCACGGCTTTTATCGCTTGCCTCGACTTTCTGGACGGGCCCGCCGAGCGCCGCCGCTTTCCCTTCCGGCGCAAGCTGGCGATCGTGCTGCGGGCGCTCCCGGCAAGCGCCAGCTTTAGTGCGGTCTGCTGGCTGCTGATCAGTATTCCTTTTGTCAACCTGGTGACGATTCCCCTCTGTGTGGCGGCGGGGACGCTCTTTTGGTGCGATCGCGTCTTCCCGCGCCTCCAAGCCCACGAGGCTGGGAGCCCTAACCCCATCCGTAGTCCTTAGGCGACCATGACCCGTGTATTGTTGACCTCCTTCCGTCCTTGGCTCCCCCATCAGGCCTCGAATGCGGCCGATGACCTGCTGGCCCTGCTGGCGGCCCAGGCTCCCCCACCGGGCCTAACCCTGCATTACCTGCGACAGTTGCCCGTCGAGACGGCGGCCGCGAGCCGGTTGACTTTGGCAGCGGTTCAGGCCCAGGAGCCGGATTGGGTGCTCTGCTGCGGGATGGCGGAGAGCCGCTCGCAGCTGAGTCTCGAGTCCAATGCTCGCCAGGGCGATCGCCAGCGGTTCACCCGCGTGAATTTACCCGCCCTAGCGCGCCAGCTCCCGGCAACGCAGATCAGCCACGACGCCGGCCGCTTTGTGTGTGAGGGGCTCTACTTTGCGGTGCTGGACTACCTGCACCAAAGGGCAAGTGAGCAGCGCGGCCTCTTTGTCCATGTGCCGGTGCTAACGGCGGCGAACCGAGCGGGGATTTTGCAGGAGATGCAGCGCTTGTTAGGCCTCATCGCCTAGGGTCTCCGCAGAAGAATTGCCGGGCTCGAGGGGTCTGGTCGCCCGCTGCTCCAGTCGCGTGGCGGTACGGAGGATTTGGGCCGCCAGATGGGCCGCCCCAAAGCCGTTATCAATATTGACCACGCCGACCCCCGCCGCGCAGGAGTTGAGCATCGTCAGCAGGGGAGCGACGCCGCCGAAGCTGGCTCCGTAACCAATGCTGGTGGGGACGGCGATCGTCGGGCAGTCGGCCAGACCGGCGACGACACTGGGCAGAGCCCCCTCCATACCGGCCACCGCGATGATCACATCGGCCGCCGCCAAAACGTGACGATGGCTCAGCAAGCGGTGGATGCCAGAAATGCCCACATCCCAGAGCCGCTGCACCGGAAAGCCGTTCAGCTCCGCAGTGACCGCCGCCTCTTCGGCGACGGGAATATCCGAAGTGCCCGCCGCGACAATGGCAATGGTTCCCGTCGCGGGTTGGGACTCCGGTTCGCCGAGGGCACAGATCCGCGCCAGGGGGTAGTAGCGCAGCTCACGCACCTGGGCCCGGACTTGTTGGTAGGTTGCCGGAGTGACGCGGGTTGCCATGACGACCCGATAGTTGGCCTGCATGGCGAGAAAGATTTGGGTCAACTGCTCGGGGGTCTTGTCTTGGCCCCAGATTGCTTCCGCAAAACCGGTGCGTAAGGGGCGATGGTGGTCAATTTTGGCAAAGTCGCCGACGGGCTCGAAGTCAAAGTACTTGAGCCGTGCCTGGGCTTCTTCAGGACTGATGCCACCGTTGGCGACGGCGGTGAGGAGAGCGCGGAGTTGGTCGGGATCGGTCATAGGACAGGTCTGGCTCAGGGAGCAATGAACAAGGGGGCTGATGACCTCAAGCTGGCTGGGCCTTCTCACCGGGTGCATCTCAATTTGGAGACCCCCCTTCGCCCTCCTTGGGAGAAGGGGCCGGGGGATGAGGGGGCAAACTGGCTTAACTGAGATGCACCCTTCTCACCAGCATCGAGTTGGGGAGGCGATTTCAGCCTGGGCTGATCCTAAAGTCCTGGCGCCCAGCCACTGCCATGGCGGCCTGTCGCTAACGCTGGGCTAGTTCAGCGATCGCCTGTTCATACTCAGCGTCGGACATGGGCCAATAGTGCCACTTAATCTGGTTTTCCATGTAGGACACGCCCTTGCCAAAGGTCGTCTTGGCGATCAGCACATGGGGCGGCCCCACCTCGGTGTTGCAGCGGTTGAGGGTAGCGGCTAGGGCCGTCGGATCATGGCCATCGACTTCCTGGACCTCCCAGCCGAAGGCCTGCCAGCGAGCGGCCATCGGGCTGAGATCGAGCACGTTGGCCGTATAGTCCAGGGCCTGTTGGCCGTTGAGGTCGATGATGGCGATCAGGTTGGCCAGTTGGTGATGGGCGGCAAACATCACCGCTTCCCAGAGGGAGCCTTCATTGCACTCCGCATCACTCAGCACCACAAACACTCGCCGCTGGGAGGCTTCGAGGCGCGCGGCTAGGGCTGCCCCCGTGGCCACGGAGAGGCCTTGGCCTAGGGAGCCGGTCGAAAAGTCGATGCCGCGCAGCTCGCGCTCGGGATGGACCCCGAGCTGGGAGCCATCGGCGCAGAAGCTGTTCAGTTGCTCCGCGCTGAGCCAGCCCTTGAGGTGGAGGGCGGCATAGACCGCGAGAACGGCGTGGCCCTTAGCGAGGACCAGGCGATCGCGCTCTGGGTCTTCGGGGCTGGGAATGTGCAGCACCTCCCCGTAGAGAGCGGCGATGATGTCGGCAATCGACAGGGCTGAGCCGATGTGCCCGACATGGGCGCGCCGGGATTGTTCGAGAATGATGCGGGCGATCGCCTGGGGAGTCACGGTAGGCAAGGGGTGGTTGACCTTGGGAAGCACCACGAAGACACAAAGTTCACACAGTTTTTAGGGTCCTTTGTGCCTTGGTGGTTGAACGGTTACAGAGCGTTGGCACCGGCGACGACTTCAAGGAGCTCCTGGGTAATCGCGGCTTGGCGCGCTTTGTTGTAGGAGCGGGTCAGGGTCACGATCAGGTCGCTGGCGTTGTCGCTGGCGTTGTTCATGGCCGTCATGCGGGCCGCCAACTCGCTCGCCGCCGCTTCTTGGAGGGCGCGCAATAGTTGGTTGCTGAGGTAGAGGGGTAGGAGGGCGTCCAGAATTTGCACCGGGTCTTGCTCGAAGATGGTATCTCGAGGGAGATCCCGTCGCTCTGCCGTCACCTTCTGGCGCTCGACGCTAAAGCTGCCGCCCTTGGTGGTGAGGCGGAAGATTTCGTCGTCGCTCGCTTCTAGGCCCTGGGGCGACAGGGGCAGCAGGGTTTGCACGACCGGTCGCGAGCTGATCAGGGAGACGAATTTGGTGTAAATCAACTCCACCCGATCCACGGTTTGGGACAGGAACATCGCCAGCAGGTAGTCCGCAATGCTGGAGGCTTCGGCGGCGGAGGGGATCTGCTCCAGGCCGGTGAAGGACTTGCCAATGGGGGCGTTGCGGCGGCTGAAGTACTGGCTGACCTTGCGGCCGACGGGGATCAGCTTGTAGTTCACGCCCTCTGCTTGCAGTTCCTGGAGGCGCTGCTCGGCGCGCTTGATGATGTTGGCGTTGTAGCCGCCGCAGAGACCGCGATCGCCCGAAACCACCAGTAGACCGACGGTTTTCACCTCCCGGGCCTTGAGCAGGGGCAGATCCACGTCCTCAAACCGCAGGCGGCTCTGGAGGCCGTAGAGCACTTGGGCGAGGCAGTCAGCGAAGGGGCGAGTGGCCGTCACTTGTTCCTGGGCACGGCGCACCTTGGCAGCGGCGACGAGGCGCATCGCTTCCGTGATCTTGCGGGTGTTTTTGACGGATTGAATGCGATCGCGAATCGCTTTGAGATTAGGCATGGCTAAGACCAGTATCAAGGATGAGGCAGGGACGAAGGGGGCCCTTCGTCCCTGGAGGGGGCTAGGCCGAGACCAGGAAGGTCTGCTTGAATTCGGTGATCGCTTCCTTCAGCAGCGTTTCCGCCGCGTCGGTGAGCTTCTTCTCGCTGCGGATCATGTCCCCGAACTCAGGCTTGCTCGTCGCCAAGTATTGCCGGAAGCCCTGGGCAAACCCATTGACTCGCTCGAGGGGAATGTCGTCGGTGTAGCCGTTCAGGCCGGCATAGACGATCGCCACCTGCTCGTAGACGGCCAGGGGCGAGTACTGGGGCTGCTTGAGCAGTTCCCGCAGGCGCTGACCGCGAGCCAACTGGGACTGGGTGGCGGGGTCCAGGTCGGAGGCGAATTGCGAGAAGGCTTCCAGTTCCGCGAACTGGGCCAGTTCCAGCTTCAGCTTCCCTGCCACCTGCTTCATCGCCTTGATCTGGGCCGCCGAGCCCACCCGCGAAACCGAGATGCCCGCGTTGATCGCCGGCCGGAAGCCCGCGTTAAACAGGTCGGAGGAGAGGAAAATCTGACCATCCGTGATCGAGATCACGTTGGTGGGAATGTAGGCCGACACATCCCCCGCTTGGGTCTCAATAATTGGCAGGGCCGTCATGCTGCCCTTGCCCAGCTCATCACTGAGCTTGGCCGCCCGCTCCAGCAGGCGGGAGTGGAGGTAGAAGACATCGCCAGGATAGGCTTCACGACCCGGCGGACGGCGCAGCAGCAGGGACATCTGGCGGTAGGCCTGGGCCTGCTTGGAAAGGTCGTCGTAGATTACCAGCGTCGCTTTGCCGTTGTACATGAAGTACTCCGCGATCGCCGCCCCGGTGTAGGGCGCTAGGTATTGCAGCGTCGCCGGTTCGTTGGCGTTGGCAGCAACGATGACCGTATAGTCCAGGGCTCCCCGCTCTTCCAGGGCTCCCACCACCTGAGCCACCGTCGAGGCCTTTTGGCCAATGGCGACATAGACGCAGATTACGTCCTCCCCCTTCTGGTTGAGGATGGTGTCCACCGCCACGGCCGTCTTGCCGGTTTTGCGATCGCCGATGATCAGCTCCCGCTGGCCGCGACCGATGGGGATCATGGCGTCAATGGCGGTGATGCCGGTCTGCATCGGCTCATGAACCGAGCGACGGTCGATGATCCCCGGAGCCGGGGATTCAATCAAGCGGGTCGCCGTGGTGTGAATCTCGCCTTTGCCATCAATGGGTCGAGCCAGGGCATCGACCACCCGGCCCACCACGGCGTCGCCGACGGGAATCTGAGCAATTTGCCCCGTAGTCTTGACGCTGCTGCCTTCTTGGATGCCGAAGCCGTCGCCCATGAGCACGGCTCCCACATTGTCTTCTTCGAGGTTGAGGGCGATGCCCACCGTCCCATCTTCAAACTCGACCAGTTCGCCGGACATGGCTTGGTCGAGGCCGTAGATGCGGGCTGTGCCGTCACCCACTTGCAGCACCGTGCCCACGTTAGAGACCCGAACCTCTTGGTCGTAGTCTTCAATCTGCTGGCGAATAATGGTGCTAATTTCGTCGGGTCGGATGCTAACCATAGACCTTGATAGTTCCGTAAATGGAGTGAAGTTAGTGAACAGTTATTCAGGGGCCCAAGGAGCCCCTAGGAAGCCAAACTCATGCCAATGCGGCGCAGTTGGCCGCGCAGGCTGTAGTCGAGCACCTGGGAGCCGATCTTGACCACTGCGCCCCCCAACAGATTGGCATCGACACTGGTTCTCAGCTCAACATCGCGGGCGTTGGTCATCGTCTTGACGCGGCTGGCAATCTCTCGGCCCTGAGCCTCGGTGAGTTCCTGAGCCGAGGTGACTTCCGCGAGCACCGTTTCGTTGCGTTCCCGCAGCAGCACCAAGTACTGCTCGGCGATCGCCGCCAAGAAGAGCAAACGGCGCTTTTCGGCCAGTAGGAGCAGGAACTTCACCAGCACATCGCTAGCCCGCTCCCCGGCTACCTGCTGTAGCACGGCCTTTTTCACGTCCCGATCGATCACGGGGCTGTTGATGAAGTCGCGGAACTCCACGGACTCCGCCAAGAGGGCCACCAGGGACCGCATATCATCACCGATCTCATTCGCGAGGCCCCGGGCCTGGGCGAGGGCCATGAGAGCCTGAGCATAGGGCTCGGCCACTTCGCTGGTCAGCAAACTACCCTTCATGAGCGACCTCCCAACTGTGCGATCGTGCGTTCAATCAGCTGTTCTTGGGCCGAGCGGTCTACAATCTCCCGCAAGCGGGCTTCAGCCTGGGCCAGGGCCAGGTTCGCTACCCGCTGGCGGAGTTCGGCGATCGCCCGCTCCTGCTCCGAGCTGACATCTTGAGCCGCTGTCGCTTGGAGGCGTTCGATCTCGATCCGACCTTGAGCCAGTACAGTCTCACCGGCCTGTTTAGCCGTCTCGACCGCTCGGCTGCGGATGCGCTCCGCCTCCGCCTTGGCCTGGGCAAGATTTTGCTGGGCTGTCGCCAAGGCGGCGGCCGCCTGTTCAGCTCGTTGTTCCGCCTCGGTGATCTCACGCTCAATGCGCTCGCGCCGCGCGCCCAACAAACCGCCGAGAAACTGACGGCCGAAATAAATTAGCACGCCAATGATAATGGCGAGATTCACCAAATTTGTATCCAGGAGATTAAGATTGAGCCCGAAGCCAGCTTCTGTGGCCAAGTAGGCACTGATTCCCATCACTATCTCTCTAAAATTTACGCTTACTTCACCAATTCTGGGCCGAGCAGCTTCTCGAGAATCTGGCGGCTGAGGGATTCGACCTCCCCTTCCAGGGTTTGATAGGCCTGGGCCTTTTGCGCCTCGATCTCGCGGGCAGCGGCTTCCCGCTGCTGCTGGACAGCTTGCTGGGCCTGCTGCACCTCGGTCGTGATTGCCTGTTGGGCCTCAGCCTGGGCCTGAGCGATCGTCGCCTGGGCCTCGCGCCGCACGTCCACCAGCTCTTGCTCGTACTGTTTCGCGAGGGCCTGGGCCTTGGACAGCCGTTCGCGCTCGTCCATGAGCTTACCGCGCACATAGTCGGCTCGCTGGTCAATGGCCTGGCCCAGGGGCTTGTAGAACAGTGCATTGAGCACCACCATCAAGACCAGAAACTGAACCGCCATCAAGGGCAGAGTCGCGTCAAAGTCGAACAAGCCACCGGACTCGCCTGCTGCTTCCGCCGCGAGCAGAATGGTCCAAAGAGTCATGGGAATGAAACCTCAGTTAAGCAATGAGTCGGAGCGATCGCCCACCTGATCCGAGGCGGGCGATCGCCCTCGGTCGTCAAGTCCTAGGCAAAGGGGTTCGCAAACAGCAGCACCAGAGCCACCACTAGGCCATAGATGGTCAGCGCTTCCATGAAGGCCAAGCTCAGCAGCAGCGTGCCACGAATCTTGCCCTCAGCTTCCGGCTGGCGAGCAATCCCTTCCACAGCTTGACCAGCGGCATTCCCCTGACCCAGGCCAGGGCCGATAGCAGCCAAACCCACGGCGAGAGCCGCAGCGATCACAGAACTAGCAGCAACGATCGGAGACATAACTTCGTTTCCTTTGTGTTAGGTCAAATCAGCAATTTGAGAGTCGCAATCAACTCAGCGTCAAGCAGAGTACGAGTAGTCGGGCCGCCGGGAGACGCCAAACCCATCAGGCCCGCGCATCGCTAGACGAACGATATTCGCTAGCAACCGCTTACTCGTGGTGGCCCTCTTCCCCATGTCCTTCCAAGGCTTCGCCAATGTAGGCAGCCGCCAAGGTGGCAAAAATGAGGGCCTGAATCGCGCTGGTAAACAAGCCCAACGCCATCACTGGCAGCGGCACAAACAGGGGCACCAGCAGCACTAGCACCGCCACCACCAGTTCATCCGCCAGAATGTTGCCGAACAGACGGAAACTCAGGGAGAGAGGCTTCGTGAAGTCCTCCAGGATGTTGATCGGCAACAAGATCGGGGTGGGCTCAATGTACTTCGCCAGGTACCCCAGCCCCCGCTTCCGAAAGCCAGCGTAGAAGTAAGCCAGGGAGGTCAGCAAGGCGAGGGCTACCGTCGTATTAATGTCATTGGTGGGAGCCGCTAACTCGCTAGCTGGCAATTCCAGCAGCTTCCAGGGAACGAGAGCCCCAGACCAGTTCGCCACAAAAATGAACAAAAACAAGGTTCCCACAAAGGGAACCCAGGGACGATATTCCTTTTCGCCAATCTGATCTTTTGCCAAGTTGCGGATAAACTCCAAAGCATATTCCATGAAGTTTTGAATACCGCTGGGCACTTGTTGCAAGTTGCGCGTCGCCAAGACGGAAACCAACACGAGCAGGGCAATCACAAACCAGGAGGTCAGAAAGACCTGCCCATGCAGGCTAAAATTGCCGACCTGCCAATAAAAATGCTTGCCAACTTCTAACTCAGCGAGGGGAACAGCGGTCGCAGTAGCGAAGCCAGTCAGAATATCCATCAAGCGGTACGTTTCCCAACTCCAAACATCTATTAACACCGGGGGCAAACCCTGAATCCAGAGCCCAAGGAGCTGCTGGTCTAACGCGAGGACGGCAGCAGGGATGTTTGCACTACATAGGCGATAATGGCTGCCTTGTAGGTCAAAAACCCTAGGAATACCGGAACGATATGTAGATTTTGCCATTGTGAGGCCACTACAATCAAACCGATCAGAATGGCGAACCGTCCGTAGCTCAGCCGCCGCTTCTCAGCACCAATGGTTTCCACATCGCGCGCTAACATTCTGAAATAGGCAAGACCCCCACAAGCACCGATGACATAATTCAGGGCAATCGGGAGCGAATAGGCCAGCCAGACCGAGACAAAAACAAATCCCGTCAGGGCCAGCATAACGAAGAGGAGATTCCGCTTGAGTTGATAAAACTCTCGCATGGAATCACTGATCTCAGGGGAGGATACTTCCTCAGGCATTGCAACTTCAGAACTCAGCGCTTAGGAGCCGCCAGATGTGTTTGCGCTTAACCCAGTGTCAATCCAAGTCAGCAGCTTGACATCTGCCAAGCCAACAGCAATCTTATCACGGGACTGGAGCAATCCTTAAAAAATATTTACGCCGTGCTGGGGCAGGGCTGACCAAAATCATAAACCCTGGGATCTAGGCGGGGTAAAGTTCTGGGCTCAAAAGCAGTAGTCGCTGCTGCCAGAGTCGCCGCACATCGGCCAGGGTCAAAGGGCTCGCTGTGAGCAGCGTCGCCAGGGGCTGCTGTGCCGACGTGTTGCGATCGCAAGCCTGCAAAAAAGCAAACTCCGCCGCTGTGAGATTGACAATCTCGTAGTCGCTATTGAACAGGCAAGGACTCGGCCAGCCCTCCATACAGGGATGGCGCTCGGGGATCGCCGCCAACAGGTCAGTATCCGTCTGCCAGTCGTAGCGAGGCAGCGGCGGCCGCGCCAGGAAAAACTCGTAGTGGGTGACGCTCTTGGGATCGAGGAGTTCGATCAGACGGTAGCGCTGGCGATCGCTCAGCCCCTGGGCCCGGACCTGCAAACCCTCCGAGGTCCCCAGCAACCGCCCCAACTCCCACTGCTGGGGATTGGAAAAGCCAACAAACTCGAGCCCGGAGGCCTCGATCAGGTCAAAGAGGGTCGCGATGGTGTAATCAATTTCCTGGGGATGGACATACATATCCGCAAAGCACTCATCGCGCTGGTTTTCCAGAGACCACCGCTGGCGATCGCGCTGCACCAGCGGATTGTCCTCAGGCAGGGTCGCCAACAACTCCCGCCCCACCTGCACACCATCTCGGTAGTCCCCCCGCTGCTCGCCCTGAAGCAGGGCGATCGCCTCCTGCATCAGCCGCACCTCCCAGCGCCCCAACTCCCCATAGACAAAAATGTGAAAAATCCCCCCCGGCGCTAACTTCGCGGCCAAGGCCTGAATCCCCCGCACCGGATCGGGCAAGTGATGCAGCACGCCGACACAATTGATCAGGTCAAACTCCCCCGGCAGTTGAGCCGCCTCGTACAAGCTGAGGTGCTGAAACTCGACCCGCTCAGCCCCCGAGCGACGGCAACGCTCCTGGGCCACCGCCAGCGCCCCCGCGCTCAAGTCAATCGCCGTCACCTGAGCCTGGGGATTGAGATGGACCAGGTACTCCGTGCCGACCCCCGTGCCACACCCCGCATCCAGAATCCGCACCGCCGCCTGAGCCGGCCGCCGCCCAGTACAAAAACTGTAGGCCGCCGGCCAATGCCAGCGCCAGTTATACCCCGGCGGGGGCGCATCAAGCAGGGGCTCCGGCGGAAAGGGATAAGTGTCGTAGAGTTTGGCGACGGCTTGGGCAACAGCCTGGGGATCGGACATGGTTCAGCATGGTGTAGGAATCGCTCATCTATCATCGCGGTCTCTGGGCCTCCCGGCAATCCAGGCCTCGGACCCGGAAGACCTCTGAGCGGAAATCCTTGACCCCAGCCGCCGCCCCTACCTAGGGATGACGGACTTCCTGGAGGACTCGAAAGTCCAACCACGCTCCCGGATAACTCCTGTTGTGGTGCTTCAGCGCTCCCCTAGAGGGCTAAAGCCCAACAACGACCCATGACAACTCCCGTAGTTGCGCTTCAGCGCTCCCCCAGAGGGCTAAAGCCCAACAACGCTCCCGGACAATGCTCCTTCCGAGAGCTAAAGCCCAACCACACTCCCAGTCCTACCCTCGTTTTTCCTGAGTCACATCGATCCCCAAAAATTCTCCGACCTGCGCCGCGACCTGGTTGGCCTTCTCGCAGGAGCCCCAAGAGCGGGTCACGGGATACCGTTCACCAGAGCGCATCACTAAGACTGCGGTGCAGCAAGAACCCCCTTGCACGACGAACACACCACCAATCTCCCGTAGAGGAAAAGACTGCCTTTTCAGCTTCTTGCAAAATTGAACACGGTGTTCAAGCTGCTGGTTCTGTTGATCGAGAACTAGCGTCACCCGGCTTTGAGATGCCTTGATTTTGCTAAAGATAAAGAAAGCATCCATCACCAGAAAAGCACCACCGAGAAGCAGGATGAAGAGGTCGAAAAAAGTTAGCCTTGCTTGGTAACTTAGGGTGAGGGCTGCTTGGTCAGATTGCAGAAACTGATTGAGTCCGTTGGCAAACCCCTGGGCTCGCTTAGGGTTCCCTCGTACGCCGTTCATGTATACCACTCCCCGCAGAACCGGTAGTTCACCGTTTTGCGTCATCAAGGTCACGTAGTGATCAACCAGAATATCGCCGTCAGAATCCCTTTCTTGTTCACGCTGATAGCGGGCAGCCGTGATCCCATAATAGTCCTGAGATTCAACTTTTCGAGTGATCAGATAACTCTTTTCGTACTGGCAGTTTGCTAGCCCCGGCTCTGATTTGTCACAAGTAACCACCTCGTCACCCAAGGGAAAAAGGACAAAGCCAATAAATGCCAGAGGAATAGCCAGCAGAGGTGCAAAGATAAGCAATTGCAGCCATTGGATCAACATCGGCAAGGAGAAGTTGGGTGTTTGCTGGAAGACTAGCTTTGTCGGCGTGCATTCTACCAGCTCCATGGTTTTCAACCCTCCAACGTTAGTTTTAATCTAGTTCCATGACCCAAAAACTTGGGGGCGATCGCGTTATTCCAACTGGAACTCAATCTCTCGCTTGGCAAAAGGCAATTCTTGGTTCATTGCGTCGATCTCCTGCTGCTCCATCTCATTGATCTCCTGGATATAAGCGCGCAGAATTTTGCTCATCCGCTCATCATAGAAGCGGTGCAGGCTGTGGTTGGGGGTGGCGGGGAAGCCGCGCCGCTTCTTGTGGCGGCCGCCCGCACCGGGATCAAAGCGCTGGATACCCTGCTCAATGCCCCACTCGATCGGCCTGTAATAGCAAGCCTCAAAATGCAGACAGTCGAACTCCTCCAGGCAACCCCAATAGCGGCCGTAGAGATTCTCCCCTTTCCGCAGGCAAAAGGAGAGACCGACGGGTTTGCGATCGCCCCAGTCCTCATGATAGGCCGCCACCAACACCACCCGCTCCGCATAGTTAGGATAGAGCTGCTCAAAAAACCGTCGCGTCAGGTACTTGCTGCCCCAAAAAAACTTGTCGCAGGTACTGCTGTAGAAGTTGTAAATCAGCGGAAAGAGGCTGTGGGGAATGTCGCCACCGACATGAGTTTCAATCCGTAGTCCCGCCTTTTCCACGGCCTTGCGCTCCCGCTTGATGTTGCGCCGCTGGTTGGCATTAAAGGCCTGCAAATAGTCCTCAAAGGTTTGGAACTGGCGATTGTTCCAGATGTAGCTGTGATGGAGCCAACTGCTAAACCCGTGGCGCTCCATCTGCGATCGCCACTGAGGATCTACGAACAGGAAGTTACAGCCACTGAGGTGATTTTGGGCACAAAAATGGTCAATGGCCGCCACCATCACCGCCGTTACCTCCTCCTCATCTTCGTGGGGCGCGATCAGGAAGCGATAGCCCTCAGCGGGCGTGAAGGGGGTCATCCCCAAAAGCTTGGGGTAGTAGCGTCCTCCGAGGCGTTGGCAGAGGTCAGCCCACTGGTGATCAAAGACAAATTCGCCGTAGCTGTGGCCCTTGATGTAGAGGGGGGCACAAGCCACCAAGTGGCGATCGCGCTGCACCGTCAAATGACAGGGCTGCCAGCCCGTGCGTCCCGTCGCGCTGCCCGAAGTCTCCAGATTATGCAGCCACTCCCACTCCAAAAACGGGGTTGCCAGGGGCTGGGCAAGCGCATCCCAGGCTGCCGAGTCAATTTCAGCGATCGCCTGGTGCCAGGACACGGTATAGCGATCAGACATCCGTTCCACCATGATCAGGCTGCTTGCTGCACTCAATCTCTTCTTAAGCCTACTTCATATTCCTTAACCTTGCAGCTCACTTCCCGGTTCATCCAACCTCCGAACCAGGAGCGGCCTCCTGCACAAGTCAGAAGGCCGCCACGATTCGCTTACGGTCTCCACCGTGAAGCCCTAAGCACCGTCCCCCGGCAAGATCAAGCCCATGGCCTGGGAGGTTGCCGGGCCCACAATCCCATCCACGGTCAGATTCTTCGCCGCCTGGAAGCGACGCACAGCCGCTTCAGTGTCGGGTCCAAAGATGCGATCCACACCGCTAGCTCCGACTGGATAGCCCAGATCGTTCAACTTACCCTGAAGTGCGCCGACCGCTTCACCGCGCATCCCGCGCCGTAGCGGGAACTCCGCCGCCGCAGGTCCCGGCGGCCGCCCCCCTGTACCGATGGGGCTCGTATAGGAACCGTAGACCCAGCGGCCGCTCGAGAGTTGCAGCCAATTGCCCGTCGCATCTGTGCCGATGACCGGTTTCAACACCGAGCCATTGGTCACGCACATGTAGACCCCGGACTCAACGCTCGGCCCATAGCGCGCATTGAGGCAAGCGCCGCTGGGAGTGTTCACCTGCACCGGCAGGCGGCCGCCGACATCTGGGGGAGTGGGGCGATCGCCCGTGAACGGCGCATAGACCCAGCGCCCGGTTTCCAGCTCCAGCCAATTGCCCGAAGTTCTGCCACTGGGCGACGCCAGGGCTGCGCCATTCGTCACGCAGGTAAAGACTCCGTACTGAGTCCCCGGCCCATAGCGAGCATTGAGGCAAGTGCCGCTGGGGGTATTGACATACAAGGCGAAGGCCGGCTTTTGGGCGCTCAAGGCTGCACAGAGCACACCCGCCGCCAGCAGTCCCAACCAAGCAGAATTTGGGACCATGCGCCAGTTGAAGCGCAACGCGGTCAGGTCATACTCAAGACCCACCACTGCCTCATAAGCGGCCTGCGAATGAAGATAGCCAAGTGCTTCCATATCCTTACTCCTCGGAAAGGGGGGTAGATGGAGGTTGTCCAATCTGCCTGGATCATAACCTTCCAGTGTTAGACGGACTGGGGATTTTACGGGGAATACGGCCAAAATTTAACCAAAGTTCGCAAATAACCGGAAATTGGCCGGCCTCCGTAGAACAAATGTTCTCAATTTTGATCGTTTGCCTTGAGTGTAGGGTTACTGGATGGTTTTCCAGGATCTAGGACGGATGCGGGGCGGTGTTTCGAGGTAGGCATCGCCACAACAGAGGAATGTTTGACAGACACCGCCAAAGTCATCCAAGCGCTCAAGGCCCAGGGCCTCGAGTCGGGCGGCGAGCTGCTGCCCGATCTCCGCTTGGGAGCCCCGCAGTAGCTCCCAGGTGGGCGAGGTGGCTGTTGGGGCCTGGGAAAGGTCACAGATGACCACACACTGTTGGGTGAGTGGGAGGGTTGCAAATGCTTGACCGGTCATGATGCGAGTGTTTTCAATACGCGGTTGTTCTGGGGATGGTGACACACCCTTTTGGCAGCTCTCAGGAGGGGCAGGGGCGATCGCCCTACGGCCCTGGGGGCTCGAGGCGATCGCTAAAATAGCGCCGGTACAGTTCACAGCGGGGCTGCACGGCCTTGCCTTGGTGGGCGATCAGGCCCATGCTGTGGAGCTTAAAGGACAGTTCCGGCGCGAGGCGAATCGGCGTCGCACTGTGAGCGACGGCCTGCATGGCGGCCGCTAGGGCCGGCCGTTGGCGCAACTGCCAGAGGTGACGGCGGAGGTGGTCGCTGTAGAGGCCTGCTTCTGTGGGGGCCTGGATCAACAGCTCGGTCAGCGTCAAGTCCTGGCGGGCGATCGCATAGAGCGCCAAGCGCGTCAGGTAGGGATGGCCCCCGACCATCTGCATGAGCTGATCCACCTCCTCCTGCCAGGCCAGCCCGTGGCGGCGCGCCAACTCCCCAACCTGCTCGCGGTTAAACTCCGGCAATTCTAACGACAGGCCCACATTGAACGGCGACTGGTTCACATCCATGGGCACGTAGACTTCTGTGGAATGGACGATCGCAAGGCGGAGATTTTTCCAAATCGCGCGATTTTTGGCCTCCTCATGCCAGGCCCGCAGCAGGCCGAGGAAGTCAGCCGCCAGTTCCGGGTACTGAAAAATGCAGTCCACTTCATCCAACCCCAGCACCAAGGGCTGATCCAAGCTAGCTAACAAATGCTCCTCAAAATAGGCAGTGCAATTATCCTTGCTGCCAAAAATCTCATCCCAATAGTCCGCGAGCCGATTGGGCAAGCGCAGGCGGCGGCTGATGCTGACGCAGAACCACTGCAAGAAACGGTCTAGATCCTCAAGCAGCCGCCGCTCCGCCAGTTGGAAGCTGAGGGAGAGGCTGCCATAGCCTTGGCGGCGGGCGTAGTGCAGGATTTGGGCGAGGAGCGAGGTTTTCCCCATCTGGCGGGGGGCCTTGATGCAGAGCAGGGCTCCGGGTTGCAGGATCGTTTCCCGAGCCCGGTCTTCCAGGGGCGGGCGCTCCAGGTAAAAGGCGGAGGTCACTTCAACTTGGCCCTCGGGCAGCTCGGGAGCAGCGGCGGGGGCCGGGCGCGCGATCGACGGGGCGGTTATCGGCAGCTCGGCGGCTGGCAGGGGGGTGGGCTCGGGCTCGCGGCCGGTGGCCAGGATCTCCAACACTTCGGTGATCAGGGGGGCGGTATCGGCGGGCGATCGCCAACAGCGCTGCTGAATGCGGTCGAGGTAGTCTTGCAGGGGGTAGCCCAGGGGGGCCGCGAGGGGCAGCGCCACCCGGATCGGCAACAGGATCGGCTTCCCAGCCGGGTGTTGGCGGCTCAGTTCCCGCGCCCGTTGCACCTCCTCAGCCACCATTTCACTGTGCAGAGCCAGCTCCGAGAGCAGCACCAGCAGGTAGTCGCAGCATTGCAACTCCTGCTCAATCCGCTGCACCCAGTCCTGCCCTAGGCGCAGATTTTCGCCGGCCAGGAAAGCGCGGTAGCCGGCCTGCTCTAGGGCGCGGTAGAACTGCTGGGCCAGGCTGTAATCCGGCTCTGTAGCCCGATAGGCGATGAAAACCCCCGGCGGCCTGGCGGCCTGAGCGGGCGGGGCGATCGCGTAGGCGGTGATCGGTTCCCCTAAGCCTTTGAGGGAGCGGGAAGCCAGATGAGTCACGGTCAGGGCCAGCCGCTGTCGCACCGCCTCGTAGGCAGCCTGGGAGAGGCAAATACCGCCAGGAGCCGCCAGGGTTTGCAGGCGGGCCGCCAGATTGACCCCGGCCCCCATGACATCGCGGCCGTTGAAGAAGACTTCACCAAAGTGAATCCCGATCCGGTGACTGAGGCTGTTCTGGGCTGGGTCCTGGGCCGCCGCCCGGGCGAGGGCCTTTTGGCAGGCGATCGCCCAGAGCACGGCCTGCTCAGCACGGCGGAAGTAGAGGAGCAGCCCATCCCCGAGGGTCTTGAGGACGCGCCCACCGCTCTTGGCGCAGAGGGCGCGCATGAGCTGAAAGTCCCGCTCGAGCAGCACCAGGGTGTGGCGTTCATCGGCGGCCATCTTGGGGGTGAAAGCTTCGACATCGGTAAAGACAATGGCGGCGATCACGGTCTCCGTCGTTAGCGTCGTCTGCTTTGGCATGGATTTCCTTCCCCCTGGCCGTCCTGATCCTAGCTGCCGCGACTCACCCACAATCTTGACATTTCCTCGCCGTAATGACAGAGGCTGGTGGGGCCGTTGCCAAGATCACCGCGACCGGAGCGGCTGGCTGGCGAGTCATCGGTGTACTATTAAGGCCGCCGCCGCTGGGAAGCCGCTGTGGGGCTCCCGGCCCGCTTCCCCCGCCACCCTTAAACTGTTGTCACCCTGAGAGCTTTAAGCATGAGTTTCATCGCGATCGCCGCTCCCGAGGTCGCTGAAGCCGCGATTCAGCAGAACCTGGAGCAGTTCCTCATCGTTCTCTCAGTTTCCCTGGGCGTCGCCACCCTCTCGCGCCTCGTGAGCTGGCTGCGGCGCATCCCCTACACCCTCTTGCTGGTGATCGTCGGCCTTGGCCTCGCCTTTGTCAATGTGCGCTTGGTGAACCTCTCGCCGGCCCTCATTCTCGAAATTTTTCTGCCGCCCCTGCTCTTTGAAGCGGCCTGGAATCTGCGCTGGCGGAGCTTGCGGGACAATTGGCTCCCCGTTAGCCTGTTTGCCACCATCGGGGTCGTGATTTCGGTCCTGGGGATCGCTCTACCCGTCAGTCAGGTGGGGGACCTGGCCCTTCCCCTGGCTCTGCTGCTGGGCGCGAGCCTGTCAGCAACCGATCCGGTCTCGGTCGTCGCCCTGTTCCGTGAGCTGGGGGCCAGCAAGCGCCTGACCGTCGTGATGGAAGGCGAGAGCCTGTTCAACGACGGCGTGGCAGTAGTAGCCTTTGTGCTCTTGGTCGGCCTACCCCTGGGCCTCGAGGAGTTTTCGTTGCCCACCACCGTGGCCCGCTTTGCGACCTTTGTGGGGCTCGGGGTCGGGGTGGGCTGCTTGATCGGCTTTGGCATTTCTTACCTCACCCAGCGCTTTGACTACCCCCTAGTGGAGCAGTCCCTCACGCTAGTCTCGGCCTATGGAACCTACCTCGTGGTCGAAGAGTTGGGAGGCTCAGGGGTGATCGGGGTGGTGACGGTGGGCCTGGTGCTGGGGAACTTTGGCTCCCGCATTGGCATGAACCCGCGCACGCGCCTGATTGTCACTGAGTTTTGGGAGTTCCTGGCTTTTTTTGTCAATTCCATCGTGTTTTTGCTGATCGGCGACCAGATCAACTTCGCCAGCCTGGGGGGGAATTTCAGCCTGATCAGCACGGCGATCGCCGCTGTCTTGATCACGCGAGGGCTCGTCATCTTTGGACTCGGCAGGCTCAGCAACTGGCTGGGGGATCAAGACCTGAACTGGCGGGAATTGACCCTGCTCTGGTGGGGGGGCCTGCGGGGGGGCGTGGCGATCGCCCTGTCCCTAAGTGTGCCCGAGGCCCTCAGCGGCCGCCAAGAAATCATCGATGCCGTGTTTGGGGTCGTGTTGTTCACGCTGCTAGTCCAGGGCCTCACGACCCAATTCGTTTTGGAAAAACTCGACCTCATCGGCGACCAGCCCCAGCGCCAAGACTATGCCGAAACGCTGGCCCGCCGCGAAGCCCTCAACCGGGTGCTCAAATACCTACATACGATGGAACCTTCCCCCGAGTTTGATCCAGAGTTTTATCGCTATCAGCAATGGCTCGTACAGCAGGAGCTGGACGGGATCGAGACCACCTTGACGGACCTACAACGCCAGAATCCGGCCCTACGAACCTTGGATCTTGAGCAGCTCCGGGAACAACTGCTAGACATCGAAGCCGATACCTATGCAGAATACATTCGTGCCGGTCGGCTGGATCAGAATCTCTCACCGCTACTGCAAGGGGTCTTGGCCCAGGCCATGGACAAGGAAGCACGTCGCCAATGGACCCGGAGCGAGGCGGAGGAGTCCGGTTGAGGGGGACGCCTAGGGCCTGGGGAACCCTCCCGATGGGCAGCCCTAGGGTCAGCACTTCAGTGACAGCCCTTGCCCCCGTCAGCTTCCCGCGAGCCCCACTGGAGTGAGCACGAAGAAACGCTGAGACCAGCACTGCCCTTGAGGGTAGCGGGGGAAGCCTCGAGATAGGCTCTGACCGTTCAGGCGGTGGGCAACGCGCCGATCATCAATTGGGCAATTTTGAATTGTTGGCTGCTCGACTTGGTGCGGCCGTTGGGCTGTCGAACGGTTCCCGAAGGACTGAGGCGTTTAGCCAATCAGGTGGATCTGATCTGGACTATCTTAACCCAGGGTTTTTCTCTGGCTAAATGAAACCACCCGGCCCTCCCAACTTGGGAGAGGGGCTTCTAGTTTCTCTTCTCCCAGCTTGGGAGAAGGGGCCGGGGGATGTAGACGCACAGCAACTTCTCGCAGAGGGCTACTCTCCGCCCCTGGAACCATCGCTCAAAATTCAGGGGAGCCGCACTTTTTTTCGTCCACCCGGTTCTGGCATTGGCTGACGCTAGGCTCTAGTATTGAATGCGATCGCGCCCCTTCCCGGACTCCGCATTCTTAACCACAAACTCAACGATCTTGCCCGCGACATCGATCCCCGAGGCCTTTTCAATGCCCTCTAGGCCGGGGGAAGAGTTGACCTCCATCACCACGGGACCGTGGTTGGAGCGGAGCAAATCGACCCCAGCCACCCGCAGGCCCGTGGCCTTAGCCGACCGCACGGCCGTACTACGTTCTTCGGGCGTGAGCTTGATGGCGCTGGCCTGGCCGCCTCGATGGAGATTGGAGCGAAACTCCCCCGGTGCTCCCTGCCGCTTCATGGCGGCGATCACCTTGCCGCCGACCACGAGGCAGCGCAGATCAGCCCCCTGGGCTTCTTGGATAAATTCCTGCACCAGGATATTCACATCCAAGCCGCGAAAGGCTTCGATCACGGACTTGGCGGCCTGCTGCGTTTCGGCGAGCACGACCCCAATTCCCTGGGTTCCCTCCAGCAACTTGATGACCAGGGGAGCCCCGCCAACACTCTCGATCAAGCCATCAATGTCCTGGGTGTCGTGGGCAAAGCCCGTCACCGGCAGCCCAATGCCTTCGCGGGCGAGGATTTGCAGACAGCGCAGCTTGTCCCGTGAGCGGGAGATGGCCTGGGACTCGTTGGCGCTAAAGACGCCCATGACCTCGAACTGACGCACCACCGCCGTGCCATAAAAGGTGCGCGAAGCTCCAATCCGAGGAATCACCGCATCAAAATCCTCCAGGGGTTTGCCGTTGTAGATAACCGTTGGCTTATGGGAGGTGATGTTCATGTAGCAGCGCAGATAGTTGATCACCCGCATATCGTGCCCCTGAGACCCCCCTGCCTCGCACAGGCGACGGGTTGAGTAAAGCTCGGCATCTTGGGAGAGAATGGCAATCTTCATAGGGTATCAGCGGCGGAAAGGGGATCGCTCTGGAGGTAGGAACGACCGGCATCGACGCAAAACCGCTGGCGAATGGCCTCACGCCCCAGCAGCAAGCGGAAGCTCATGCTATCCCGGTTTGTCAATGTCAGTTCAATCGGCCACTGCCAATCGCCTAATTTTACAATGGTGCGGATGGTCGGTCGCTGCTGGCTCAGGCCGTTGGAGCTACGCACTTCGCGCCAGTCTAACAGCGGCGCGCTCGTGGCTACCACGGGCGCGGGGTGATGCTGTTGGGGCTGGACTTGGAAGCGCACTAGGGTGAGGCTTCCCTGCTCGCAGGTTTCGATGGCGATCGCGTGGAGCACCGAGGAGCGGGCCCCGGTGTCAATCTTGGCTTTGAGGCCGGCGAGGCCGAGGTCTGGCAACGAGACCCGTTCGCGCCAGCCAATCACCGGCAACTCCTGCCGGAGCAGTTCGTCAGGCATTCAGAATCCTATACAGGGAGTCAGGACGGGCGATCGCCAAGGTGCAGCAACCCCCAGCCCTGCTGCTATTTTAGGGAGTTTTGCCCCCGCACTCGCAGCCACTAGGGGGTAGAATGGCAAGTCAGATTGCCCTCGGCTCCTCCCAACGGTCACGGTGAAGCGTTTATGTCCTATTGGCTTTGGTTAATGAGAATGGCGGTGTTCGGGCTGGTCGGCTCCGCCGCCCTCGGCTATACCTTACGTTCCCAGCCCGAGGCCCCGGCGTCCCTCCCGACGGCCGCCGCCGTCATCAGCCTTGACCCCGAGTACAGCCTCCCTTCGGATCGCTCCCAGGCCACTGGCTATCAGCCAACCCTCGGTCCCGAGGCTGCCACCCCCTCCAGCCGCCTCGACTCCCTGCGGGACTATGACGCCTATGTCGAGGAGTACAACCAAGACAGGACAGCCCAGCCCCAGGGCAGCCGCGCCGACGAGCCCGCCGCCACCCCGGAGCCCGCCGCCGCGGCCGCTCCACCCCCAGCTACCTCCCAACCCGACTACCAGACCACCCAGCCCACCCCCCAGCCCCAGCCCACGTTCAGCTTTCACCAGAGCATCATTCGCCATCAGCGCCTCTTTGAGACGGCCACTTCCCTGGGAATGCTCGCCATCGGTGCGGCGGAGGGTAACTATCGCGTCTTCGCAGACGGGAATAAGCTGTACGTCCAGCAAACGACCCTCTACTTCGGTCATACCGATCCGGGGAATCTCTCCTGGGGACAGCGTGTCACCAACTACGGCCCCTGTAGTGACCAAGGCCGCAGTGGTGGCAATATCGCCCTCGCGGAAAAGATTTGCAGCCAGCGAGCCCTCGAACGCCTGCCTACTAACATCGCCGATCTTCACGCCGCCGGAATTCACCCAGACCACGATCTCGAAGCTCTCCTCAACACGGCTGACCTCTACAACCAGGCTAGCCCGATTCATTCGCGGCGCTTTCCCGAAGCCCTGGCGATCGCTCGCCGGGGGGGCTTGCAGGGGCTGGCGGCGATCGCCTGGGCCCGCACAGCCTCCTTCTATCTCAATGAACGTGGCGAACTCGACCTCTACAGCGGCCGCAACCGCGCCTCGGGCCTCCTAGGCATCTGTGCCCGCGAACAGCGTCCCGTGACGGAATGGGAATGCGTCTACGGCGACCAAATGCGCCGCACCCAAGAGATCGCTACAGTCCTCGACCTCTACGCTCAGGTCTACCAGAGCAACCGCCAGGACTAAGGCTTGATTTGTCCTGGGTCAGGACGTACAGAAAGGCTACCTGCTGGTATTTGCCTTCGCTGGTTCATGCCATCCTGGTATAACCAAGGTATGACTGAAGAACCGGAATTTACAGTCGAGTTCATTATGAAAACGACCATTTCCCTTCCAGATTCAGTTTTTGATGAGGCGGAAGCACTAGCTCAGCAGCTGGGCTTGTCCCGCAGCGAGCTTTATACAAAAGCGTTGCAAGCGTATTTAAAAAAGCACAATCGTAATCAAATCTTGCACAAGCTGAACCAAGTTTACTCCCAAGAGTCTTCTGATCTCGATCCTATGATGGCTAAGATGCAATTCATGTCTCTCCCCCGTGATGATTGGTAATGTATCGGGGAGAAATTTAGTGGGCGAATTTACCTGATCCAGTAAGCTCAGAGCCTGGATATCGTCGTCCCGTTTTGGTCGTTCAAGATGATACCTTTACTCAAAGCCGTATCAGTACCGTCATCGTTGTTATTATCACTTCAAATATTCAGTTGGCGGCAGCCCCAGGCAATGTATTCTGACCGAAAGGAGCAACAGGTTTGTCTAAGAATTCAGTCGCTAATGTCTCTCAAATTCTCACAGTTAATAAAACATTCCTGGTTGAATGTATTGGTTTCCTACCAAACCACTTGCAGGCAGAGGTAGATGATGGACTCCGAACAATCTTGCATCTGTAGCAACGCAAGCTAACAAGTCGCTGCACCGGAACGCTGCAAGTGGGTTGGTTGAGTATTCAAAGCTATCTACATCGGATGCATCTCCCTTTGAAGACCCCACTTTGCCCTCCTTGGGAGAAGGGGCTGGGGACTGTAGACGCACAGCGGCTTCTCGCAGAGGGGGCCAACCGGCCTAACTGAGATGTACCCATCTACCAGGGCTGCCCATGCTAGGGCAAAGACTCCGGGCGAGGGGGAAAACCCCATCGGAACCCTCAGTTAGAAGAGGGATCGCTGAGAGGGTCATGGGGCCAGAAGTAGCCCGGTTGAACGGTGGTTTGGCGCTGGTCGGGATCGTAGGCGAGGAGGTATTCGCGGGCGATCGCCCCCAGAGCGTGCAAGCGCTGGCGCTCGGGCTGGCGGATCTCGGTATCGGTGGAGAGCAGGATGACCTGGTGGCTGGCGTGAGGGAAGTAGCGCTCGATCAGGTTGTGGCGGTGGGCAGAGTCGAGGCGGCCAAGGGGGGTGTCGATGGCGATGGGGAGTTGGCGGCCGGAGGCGCGGGCAAGGCCCCAGAGCAGGGCGATCGCCAGCAGTTGTTTCTCACCCGCCGAGAGGCGGTGTTGGGGGACGGGTTCGCCCTCGTGGTCATAGAGCAGGAGGCCGAGGGTCTCGGTGTCGATCTGGATGCGATGCACGAGATCGGACTTGTGCAACAGGTAAAGGAAGCATTCGGTGACTAAGGTTTCGAGGCGGTTGAGCTTCTGGAGTTTCAGTTGACGTTGGTAGATTTTCAGGATTTGCTGAACTTCAGCAATCGCGTGGAGCGTATGTTCAGCATTTTTAACCTCAATGGCCAGTTGACTGTAGGTAGCCAGTTCTTTCTTGGTCCGTTCCAAGGCTTGTTTGGCGCGTTCGTGATGACGATCGGCTTGTTCAAATTCGGCTTGCAGGCGGATGGCTTCAGCTTGAGCGGTGCGGACTTCAGCAGTCAATTGTTCATAGGCTTCTGGGGCGGCGGCGGTGGCTAGATAGCGCTCGCGGTTTTCAATTTCGAGGGTGGTGGTGGCGAGAGCTTGTTGGTGCTGTTGGGCAGCTTGTTGGCGCTGGGGAATGAGGCGATCGCAAACATCGCTCAGACGGTAGAGGACGGCGGGCGTTATACCGAATCGGAGGTCTGGAGCTGGCGGCTGATGCGGTTGGGAACGCTGGAGAAAATGCTGGATTTTTTCGATTTGGTTGGGGGGAAATTGTTCCTGCTGGAGAAAGTCGAGTAAGGCGCGATCGCGCTCCGCCACAACGTCCTGGGCGACCTGTTGTTTTTGTTGGGCCAGCTCGCGTTGAGCTTGGGTGCGAGCTTGGTGGAGGAGCGGGAGGATGAGGGCGAGGGGCAGTTCGGTGGCGGCAAGGTCGCGGAGGGCGGCGGCTTGGCGATCGCTCTCCGCATGAGCGGCGGTTAACTGTTGCTCGCTGCGGGCCTTTTCGGCGGCGATGCGCCCCCCTTCAACGATGAATTTTTCTTCAGCTAACCGGAGGGTTTCTTCAGCGCGTTCGCGGCGCGGTCGCAGGGCGGCGAGCCCGTTGTAAGCGAGTTGGCGCGCTTCGATCTGAGTTTCCAGAGCTTGTTCAATCTCGAGGAGTTTTTGGCGCTGTTCGGGACTGGCTAGTTTTTTCTGTTTGCGGGTTGCTAAAACGTCGAGATCGGCGGCGAGGCGGTCGGGCAGTTCCAAGCCCAGGAGGCTGCGAATGGCCCTGACCACGCTGGGGGGAAAGGTTAAGTCTTCGGCCAGTTCTTTGACTTGCTCGCCGTCAAAGAGAAAGAGGTTGGAGATTCCCAGAGGAAAGAGGGTTTCAATGTGCTCGTCCCAGGCTTGGGTCAAGGCATCATCAACGAGGCCGTTTTGCAAGACGGTCAGGGTGTCGCGGCCGTTTTTCCCGAGGCGCTTCCAGGTGCGGCGAACGCGGAATTCGGTGGGTTGGGGGGCGTTATTGAGGGTGTGTTGAAAGCTGAGTTCTAGGCGGGTTGACGGCCCGTTGCTATGGCGATTGACGCATTGATTGAGAAATTCGTGGTAGGGCAGGTTGCCGCGTGTGGAGCATTGGGCGCGCTGGCCGTAGAGGGCGAGGCGGATGGCGTCCATGAGGGTGGTTTTGCCGCCGCCGTTGAGGCCGCCGCAGAGGATAATGGGTTGCTCGGAGCTGGGGGTTAGGTTGATGATTTGGCGGCCTTGGTAGGGGCCGAAGTTGCGGAGGATGAGTTCTTGGAAGATCATGCTGGCCTTGTGCTAAGGTCACTGGCCGAATTTGAGGGTGGCCCAGTCGGTGAGGGTTTGTCGAGGTCGTCGGTCTGGTGAAGGTCGGCGACGGCGCGTTTCAGTTGGTGCTCGGCTTTGGCGTTGGCGATCGCCTCCTCCTGGGGGCGGGCGCTGCTGCGGAAGCAGGCATCGAGGGCGTCGATGATGCCGATGCGGCGGGTCATGGTTTGGAATTGGCGTTCGGTGTCGAGCAGTTTGGCGATTAGCTCAAATTTCATCGGGTCGTCGCCGCAGGTGGCTTGGAGGATCTCCCATTCTTCGGGGCCGAGGTAGCTGTTGCCGGCGTTGGGGCGGGGGTCGTGGAAGGGCTGGCCGGTGGCTTCGGTGTAGATGCGGGGGAGGGCGTCGTCAAATTCGTTTTTGTCTTCGAGCCAAATGCGGCGAATTTCGCTCAGTTCGGCTGGGCTGATCAGTTCGATGTCTTGCAGGTTGGGGGGGGCTTGGTGGCGGACGGCTTGTTGGGTTTCGAGGAGGCGACGGAGGAGGTATTCGCGGTGGGGTTTGAGGTAGGGGCCGGGGACGTTGGCGACTTCTTGGGTGTTGGTGTCGCGGTTGGTGCGCTCGAAGAGGTGGACGCGGCCGCTGATGCGGCGGAAGTCGCGGTTGGCGCGTTCGCGATCGCGTTTCTCGTCGCTCCGAAAGTCGAGTTCGTCGCGAAAGTCGAGGAGGGGTTGGAGCCAGTTTTTGCTGTCGTCGTTGAGGATCATGGCTTCCATGGATTTGTCGCGATCGACGAGGGTGCAGACCCAGCAGCCAAAGCGGGAGCTGCCGCAACTGGGGGTGCTGGTATCGACGACGAGGGGGCATTCGTTGTCGGCGGTGGCGCCGCGATAGATCTGGAAGAGGTCTTGGTTGGGGTGGCCCCAGGGGTTGGCCCACTGCATGAGGTAGAGCCACACTTGATCGTTGGACCAGTCTTCGATGGGGGTGTAGATGAGGGAGTTGGGCAGGCTGGCGTTGGGGCTGAGCCGGTCGCGCAGGCGTTTGCGGGCGTGTTTGGCCATGGTGGCGGCGCGTTTGGTGCTTTCGGCTTTGCGAGTGCCGAGGACGAGGATGGTGTCGCCGTGTTCGCGGACGATGTTGCGGATGAAGCGGTTGGCGGGGTGGATTTTCAGGCGCTCGGTACACCAGCGAAATTTTTGGCGGGGGGCGGGGTAGCCTTTGCCGATCAGGTTGACCCAGAAGGTGTCTTCGAGTTGGGGGGTGAGGGGGTGGGCTTGGAAGGGTAGTGCTTGTTGGTCGGCGGTGGTGTTGATGCGGTGCAGGGATTGGCGGACCCAGGTGGAGATGATGGGGTTTTCGACGAGGGTATCGGTGGAGATGATGTGGATTGGTTTTTGGCGATCGCCGGGGGGGAGGGCGGCGATCGCGTTCCAGATCAGTTGCAGGACAGCGGTGCTGTCTTTGCCGCCGCTGTAACCGATGATCCAGGGTACGGCGTCGAGTTGGTAGAGTGCTTGGATTTCGGTGGTGAGGGCATCCATTACGACCTTGGGCTTTAGCTGCGGATGCCAAGGCGGCGGATCAAGACGCTGATGTATTCACCGGGGCGGCCGGTGGGCTGGGGGCGGCTCCAGGTGTTGACTTCGGTGAAGCCGCAAATATGCAGTTGGTTCTGAATGATGGCGATGCCGCGTTGGGAGCCGATCAGGTGCAGGCGGACGGTTTCTTGATGGCGCGGCTGGAAGGGGGTGACGGCGTTGTGAGGGGGCGCTTCGGTGCTGGTGGCGAGGAAGTTTTGGGGTTGGGGGTGGTTGGCGGTCATGGCATTAAGGGAAGTAGACGACAGATCCCATTGGGTTGACACTTTCAGTCTAGATCCCGTTTGGTTGACCGTCAACCACTCGGCGACGTTTCGCGGCGGCGGGTCTTCTGTCACGATTGGGGCATGGGCAAGGCAGGGCAGGCGCTCCGGGAGGTGCTGGAGCAGTACAAGATCAGCCAGTATCGATTGGCGCAGGTGATGCAGATTGAGCGTAACAATGTCTCGCGCTGGGTACGCGAGGAGCGCGACCCGCTAGGTGACACGGTGCGGGAGATTGCGCTAGCATTGAAGACGATCGACCCAGAAGCAGCGGAAGCCTTCGTGACGCGCTATCTTGGGGATGTGTTGGGAGAGGATTAGTCTATGCTGCGGTCAAAGTCCCCAAATCGGGGCGTTATCCGGCAACGGCGGGATAACACCCGCGATCCCGGAGTTAGACCGCAAGTGCGGGATAACTCCCCTCAGTAGAGTGTTATCCCGCGCTTGCGGTCTAATATATAGTTAGGTGTCCACATTAAACACGCACCCTCTCTGAAGGGGGGCATTTCCGTAGGATGCTATTTCTCCTATTGTTGCTGAACCGATGTACTATTGATGAGGTCTTCTCTTAACAAAAAGGATGAAACCAACACTGAACATCGAACAACTGTGTGCTGAAGCAGCGCAGTTTGCTGAGATAGAGTCCATATACGATGAACCCACGCTTTATGGAGTAACTGACGGAAAGGCTGTCGGAACCTATCTTGAACATAAGTTCACAGCGTACTTGGCTGAACACTATAACTGCCAGCCGGGAAATTCAGCTTCAGGTATTGATCTTCCTGATCTTGAAGTCGATATAAAAGTGACCAGCATTAAGCAGCCTCAATCTTCATGCCCTTTCAGATCTGCCACACAAAAAGTCTTTGGTCTGGGATATCATCTTTTGGTTTTTGTCTATGACAAATACGATGATCCTGCTAACAGAACTGGAAGATTGGACATGCAGCACACTGTCTTTATAAACAAGAGTAGAACAGCCGATTTTCAAACAACTAAAGGCATCTTGGATATTTTAAATCGCGATGGGAACAAAGATGATATTCTTGCCTTTTTGGAAGACAGGAACTTACCAGTTGATGAGATAGGAGCAAACCAATTGGCTGATAGGATCTTAGAATCACCTCCGAATCAAGGTTATCTAACGATATCTAATGCTCTTCAGTGGAGATTACAATACGGACGTGTTATTCAACAGGCAGGTAATGTCTCAGGAATACTTAGAGTTCGATAATCAAAAATGGTTAAGTCATCAGATAAATGGCAGTTCGGTGATTTCCAGACACCTAATGAGCTTGCAGAATGTGCGACTAAACTCCTTAGACAAAAACATAACATCACTCCTGATCTAGTAATAGAGCCAACTTGTGGGAAAGGAGCTTTTATTAGAGCATCCCTAAGCGAGTTTGAGTACTCGAGAATTGTAGGCTTTGACATTAATAAGAAATATGTCGAGGAAGCGAAAGAAACTTTAGAAAAATATCCAAACTCAGAAAATGCAACTGTTTTCACAGAAGATTTTTTCAGCATGGATTGGGAGTCCTTTCTTGCTAATTTTCCAGGGCATATCCTAGTCATTGGGAATCCTCCCTGGGTTACAAGCAGCGAACTAAGCATTCTCAATAGCAAAAATTTGCCTTCAAAGTCAAATTTTCAGAATCGCCGAGGCATTGAGGCTATAACGGGTTCAGGTAATTTTGATATTTCAGAATGGATGCTCCTGAAACATGCTGAATGGCTCACAAAAAGAGAGGGAACTATCGCTCTCTTGTGCAAGTATTCAGTAGCTCGTAAAGTCTTTAGGCAAATAAGGAAAAAATTAGGTGATAGGTTCTCTGCTTCTATTTATCTGGTTGATGCAAAAGTTTTCTTTGGAGCTTCAGTAGAAGCTTGCTTCTTTATCTTATCTACTAATCCTCATACTAATTCTGATTGCGTTGTTTATAAAGATCTGGCATCTGATCAAATACAACACCTAATTGGTGAAAGGGATGGCTTTATCCTCAAGGACACAGCAAAATACGAAAAATGGAAACATTTATTAGGTCAAGACCTAAGATATACTTGGCGTTCTGGGATTAAACATGATTGCTCTAAAGTAATGGAGCTTGAGCAAGTTGAAGATGGGTTATTTCAAAATGGGATGCATCAACAATATTCACTTGAGGCGGAGTATCTATATCCTCTGTTGAAAAGTTCTGATATTGGCAATGGTAGAGTTACTTCCTGCCGAAAGCTTGTCTTAGTTACACAAAAATCAATTGGCGACGATACAGGTACTATTAAGGAGAAAGCTCTTAATACTTGGAAGTATCTACTTGAACATGACGTTCTACTGAGCAGCAGAAAAAGTTCAATATATAAAAACAAGCCGCCATACTCTATATTTGGCGTGGGAGAATATTCGTTTAAGAAGTGGAAGATTGCTATATCTGGGCTTTATAAGAGGTTGAAATTCTGGCTTATCAAGCCCATTAATGATAAACCAGTTATGCTAGATGACACTATTAATTTTTTGTCCTTTGATACAGAAGAAGAAGCTAATTTCATCCTGAGTCTTCTTAATTCCAAGCCATCCCTCGAACTTCTTGAATCTATGATTTTTTGGGATGAAAAAAGACCAATAACTATAGAAATTCTAAGAAGACTCTCCCTAAAAGCTGTTGCTAAAGAAATAGGGTTCTTAGAGAAGTACATGGAACTAGCTGAAGTTGTGCGAGTTAATTCTAGCGGACAGCTAGAGTTGGGATTAGCAGAACAAGCATCACACTATCAAGCTCGATAGACACCTAACACTGCGTTGGTGCGGACGAAACAGAGGTTATCGGTTAGAGTTTAGGGTTATCTGCCGCCGCACAACTTCACCGTTAGCGGGATTGACATGAAAATACGAAACGCAACAGAATCCGATGTGGCGGCGATGTTTGCGGTTGACTGTGCGGCCGCCGAGGAAGGCAGCCGCAGGCAACACATCCGCAACTGGGTTGGCTCAAGGCGAGCGATTGTAGCTCTCATTGACGAAGTTGTGGTTGGCTATGCAGCACTCGAATACACCTTCTTCTTTAACGGTTTCATCTCAATGCTGATCGTGGACACGACCAGCAGGCGGAAAGGTGTAGGTACGGCACTGGTCAAACATCTTGAAAAGATGTGCAAGACCGACAAGCTGTTCACCTCCACCAATGAATCTAACAAGCCAATGCAAAAGCTAATGCAGAGGATGTCTTACGAGCCGAGCGGCACAGTATATAATCTTGATGAGGGAGATCCCGAGCTGTTCTATGTTAAGAGGCTGAAAGAGCCCGCTAACCAGTCGCTGCAGGGGACGGGCGAAAACGCCCGCCCCTGAGCTCAACGTTAGCCCGCAATCTTCCAGTGCTGCCGATGCCACTGCAACGACTCCGGACTAGGATAAAAACCCTCATCATCCGGTAAGTAAATCTCCTCGCCATGAAACTCCCGCATCGCCCGCGAAGCAACCGGCGGATCTTCCTTGAAGCGATCCGCCGCCACCACGATCCGGTAATTGTCATCAATACTGAACCAGCCCCGATCGAACGCCCAATGGTGATTCTTGCAGAGTGCCAAACCATTCGTGTAACGGTCATCGCGAAACTCTGAGAATGGCTTAATGTGCGCCCCATCAATGATGTTCTCATTGTTATCGCTGACAATCCGCAGCCGACAAAACGCACAATGCCGGTCATAAAACGACACCAAATTCCGCCGAAACGCCGCATCCCGCACAATCAGATCCGCCTCATCGCTACGCTTAATCTCCTCCACCGAATAGACCGCCCCGCCACTCTCTCGCAACGCCAACTGCAACCGCTCAAACGAATTCACCTGAAATAGATTTTGGATCTGCTGAATCTTGTCCGGGAACCACTCATTCAGAATCAAACTGATCAACGTATTGCGAGTAATTTTATTTTGCAACAACTCGAACAACTCGCGATCGAAATAGCCATACTGTACGTTATCCCGCAACTTTCCCAACGTATTTAACTTCGCCTTCGACGCCAAAACCACCTCATGCCCCGGCCGCGCCATCAGATGCCAAAACGCCCCGCGCGGTCGGCTCAAGTGGTAGAACGGTTGCGCCGGGTCAGCGCGAAACTTTGCCAGACTGAGCTGGTCGCGATACTGAATGAAAATCGAGATCAACTCCGGCGAGACCAGAAAGCGATTCTCCCGAACAATTCCCTGCTCGATCAACTCAATCAGCGCCAACAACAGCAACGGCTGATAAGGCGCAGTCCCGTGCGCCCGATCGACATTCAGCTTCCGAAACTTGTTGGCATAGTAGGCAAAATCTTTCTTCATAACCACTCCAGAATATTGGTAAGGTTATGACAAATCAACACGCAAATAAAACCGCTCATAAGCATCGCGTCGATAGGCAGGCGGATCGCAGAACTGATCGGTTTTCGCAATCTCTCGGATCGCGTCCAAATGGGCCGGAAACCACCGCAGCGCCAGCGAATCTAGCAAACTATCGCAAAACTTCGGCTCCCGCAAAAAATCAAACAAGTCTTCGTCAAGATATGCATAATTCACCACTCGCCGCACCTCTCCCAACGTCTTGAGCTTGAGCTTTTCCGTGATAACCCACTCCTGACCCCGATTCGCCACCAGATGCCAAAACTTACCGCTCTTCAGGTAATAAAACGGCTGCGAAATATCTGGATTATGATCGGCCGAGCCCAGATAGCTCCAGTATTTCAGAAACGTGCGATTGAGCCGAGCCGATAAATCGATACGATTCTCCTGAATTTTTCCCTGAGCAATCAACTCAATGACCGCCAGCAGCAAAATCGGCTTGTGAGGCGCGAGACCATGCGCCCGATCCACCCGCAAGCGCTGGAACTTCTTGGCATAATAGCCTAAGATTTCAAACTGCCTGACCTCACTCCGTAGCAACGATCGCCCCTCCCGCACGCACCGCTCCGCCCATCCTAGCAACCTCCCCAGCCCCACCCTCAAGAGACCGTCCTCCTCCACCTGATCGGCTCCCAGCGCGGCATCGCCATCATTCAGAACCAACTCCACCTCTGCGGCTTCACCGAAGTCAACACATGGAGCCGCCCCCAACCCACCGGCCGCCCTGGCGAATACATCAGCGTTTTGATCCGCCGCCTTGGCATCCGTGCCTGAGACCTGCTCGCTGGCTAGCGCCCCGCCACCCGCAACAGCGCCACAAATCCTTCCTGCTCGAAATGGCGATCGCTACTCAAAACCCCCTGAAGGCCGCGATCGCCCATCACCAGCATCAACGCACAATGCTCCAACCGCTGCCCGTAAAACTCCACCACCGCTGCCCACAACCTTAGCCTTTGGCAAACTACCTTAACCGGGCGATCGTCACCGCCAACTGACGCAGAGACCGCCCCCTAGAAGACAGAGCCTTGAGCAACTCCACCAACACCAACTCGCCAGCCATCGCTTTAAAATCACCCAGACTTTTCGTTGTTGCGATCGCAGTCTTCTCCGTCCAGCAATACTGTTCGCCTGAACCTGCTTAGCTTCCTGCACAGCATCGCCATCATGCAAAACCAACTCCACCCCCAACCCACCAGCCGCCCCAGCGAATCCATCAGCATCCTGATCCGCCGCTTCCGCCTCCGGCCCTGAGACCCACCACCCCCGCCAAGAGCAGCCCCCGCAGGCAAGGCCACTCGAGCACAACAACATCCCGCCCTGGGTACGCCAGGAGCGCGACCCGCTAGCTGACACGGTGCGGGAGATAGCGCCAGCCTTGCCAGCGATCAACCCAGAGGCAGCGGAAGCGTTCGTGACGCGCTATCTTGGGGATGTGTTGGGAGAGGATTAGTCTATGCTGCGGTCAAAGTCCCCACATCAGGGTGCTATCCGGCAACGGCGGGATAACACCCGCGATCCCGGAGTTAGACCGCAAGTGCAGGATAACTCCTCTCAGTAGAGTGTTATCCCGCGCTTGCGGTCTAATATATAGTTAGCTGGCTTCGTAAACTTGGTTGGGACGGTAGTTGAAGTTTCTGTGTGATGGCTGGAGGTTTGTGAATTTCAGCTTGATGTGGGGAAATCTATAACGAGACATGATCTGCTTTAAATAATTAGAGAGACTGCTAGAGGTGAGTAATGACCGTTACAGAAGACTTCAATTTTGAGACTGCGGTTAAGGACGCTCTACAGGAGGCTTTGCGGGAACGTGGACATGTCAATGTCCTAATTGCTGGGCGTACTGGGGTAGGAAAGAGTACCCTAATCAATTCAGTTTTTCAGGGAAATTTTGCAACTACTGGTCAAGGTCGCCCTGTCACACAAAATACCAGAGAAATCAAGAAGGAGGGTATTCCTCTTTCTATTTTCGATACCCGCGGTCTTGAAATGGCAGACTTTTCTGAGACGTTAGATGCCCTAAAATCTCTGATTAATCAGCGTTCAAGAAATACGGACTCTAATCAACACATTCACGTTGCCTGGATTTGTATAGCTGAAGATTCTCGGCGTGTTGAGCCAGCCGAAGAAAACTTGGCTCTCCAGGAATTGTGGTGGAGGAAGTATAAGAGAGATACAAAATCTCTTAAGGTGGACTTGTCGAGCCCTTGCCACGTAAGGGTTTCAACTCTGAAAGCCTTAGCTTATCACCATAGATCCTGGAGAGCCGAAAACTTGTAAAAATGCTGGCAGACCGTAATATACCTGTTATTGCTGTAATTACGAAAGCGAGATCTGATCAAGGGTTTCGTACTGAGGTTTTACAAATACTGCCACTGGTAAGCAATGCTGTTCGAGTTCGTGCAATTGAGGAAGAACTAGATGAAGGCATTGTTCTTCCTGCTATGGGCTTAAAGGATCTCGTAGATTTGACCATGCAGGTTGTACCAGAAGGATTGAAAAGGGCTTTTACGGCAGCCCAAAAAGTAGATATTGAGCTAAAAAAAACACAATCCCACGCAATTGTGGCGGTGGCGGCGGCTAGTGCAGCAGGAATTGCAGCCGTACCCATTCCATTTTCTGATGCAGTCGGTATTGTACCAATTCAAGTTGGTATGCTGGCTGGCATTTCAGCAACATTTGGTTTGTCGATTGATAAAAGCTTTCTCAGTACCATAGTTGGAAGTATTATTGCCGGAGCAGGCGGAACGCTTGCAGGGCGCTCCATTGTATCCAGTCTGCTCAAAATGATTCCCGGTGCAGGTTCTGTTGTTGGTGGAATAATTGCGGCAACTACAGCAGCAACACTTACCACTGCTTTTGGTGAAGCATATATCGCTGCATTAGATATGTTATTTGTTCAAAACAATGGTGAGCCACCCACATCTGAAGAAGTTGCAGAGGCATTCAAAGCCAAGTACCTACAACTTGCTGGCGGTAGATGAGCAAGAGAAGTTTAGGTACAGGTTAGAATTTGAGGGGTATAGGCTCGACGATTTTCCATCTACAGGTAAACCCTATGCAAGTTACCCTTAACCTTGATGAAGCCCTTGTTAATGAAGCTCTCCAGCTAACAAAGCTGACTACTCAGGAGGAGTTACTGAATTTAGCCCTAAGAGAGCTTGTAAGAGCGCGTCGTAAGAAAAACCTTCTCGACCTAGCAGGGCAAATTCAGTTTGCCCCAAATTTTGACCACAAAGCCTTACGCGAAACTCGTCATGTTGCTGATTGATACGTCTGTTTGGATCAGCGTTTTTCGAGATCGTAGTGGTCAAGCTCGCCAACAACTTGAGACTCTGACTGCTAACCGGGAAGTTTTACTCACCCGCTTTACTCAGCTTGAGTTGCTGCAAGGTAGCATAAACGAGCAAGAGTGGACTCTCCTTTCTACTTATCTTGAAACACAGGACTACGTTGAACTCACGCCTTCTTCATGGCAAGAGGCTGCACGCATCTACTACGAGTTGCGCCGCCAAGGACTTACCGTTCGTAGCCCAATCGACTGCTGTATTGCTCAAGCAGCACTGGAAAACAATTTGCTTTTGATTCATAATGACCGTGACTTCGAGACGATTGCTCAAGTGCGATCTCTCCAAAATCTCCGCTTTCAGCCTTGAATCCTCTAATCGTACTTGAAGGCTATCTGTGAGATCAGCCAGCTAACTTCAACGTTAGCTCGTAATCTGCCAGGGCTGCCGATGCCACGGCAACGACTCCGGATGCAGCCAGTGTAGAAAAGACCTTCTCTGGGGTACATCTCGCGTTAGAGACTCCCCTTCGCCCTACTTGGGAGAAGCGGCCGAGGGATGTAGACGCGCAGCGGCTTCTTGCAGCGTGGGCACACTTGCCTAACTGAGATGCGCCCCAGCGGGATCGGCTCGCTGCGATGGCACGCCAGGAAATCGCTGCTGGCGAAACCATCCCTTCCGATGAAGTGTTGCCGCCTCAGTCATGAGGATGGAATCCAGCGTCACATCCGTAGCAGCGATCGCCCCTCGCGACCCCAGCCAACTCACCTGAGCGTCGCCCGCCGGCCGGCCCTCAGCCTAGGCCTGGAGTCGGGTTGTCAGTGTGACCGCATCCTAGCGCGGCGATCTCACCCCCAACCAAGCCAGCGCAACGCTCCCATAGGCACTCAAGAAACCGCTAACACTACAGACGAGGATCAGCAACAGGATCACCCCTTCATCAAGCTGTTGCGGTGGCGCAGCGGTGATATCGCCGCCCGTGAGGGCCAACACCACCACGCCGTAGAGGAGCGTGCCCACGGCGAGGAGGGCGAGCGGAATAATGTGCATCAGGACCAGGGCTAGGACAGCCGCTACCAGCCATTGAGTTGAGGTTCCCGGTCGGCCACGGCGTTGCTGCCGGTAGCCAAAGGCAATCACCCCCCCGCCCGCGATCGCCCCCGTATAGACGCTAAAGACCAGCCAAACCGCGAGCAGCGGTAAGAAGACAAGCCCGAGGGCTTGGCTGCCCTCTGCGGCGGTGCTGTAGATCAGGATGAACAGCGCCGTACCCGCCAGCGGGAAGAGAACCCCCCCGCCCAGACTCCCCAGCAACACCATCAGCAGCGACTTCAGAGACGGGATCGCCGCCCAAGCCAGACTCCCAGCCAGGAGGAATGGGGCAATGAGCACCCCAATTAGCAGTCCCAAGGTGTAAACATCCATCGGTGCAACCGTCCTTCGGGATTTGTAGCAACAAGGCCCTAGGAGCCCTCAGCCTCGCCGCCGACAATTTCCCGGACTCGGTAGATGGGGCGTCCCTGGGATTCGTGGTAGGTTCGCATGAGCAACTCAGCCAAGAGGCCGAAGCAGAAGAGCTGCACGCCGGCAAGGATGAGGACGACGGCGAGGATCAGCAGGGGGCGATCGCCAATACTCGCACCCAGAAACAGCTTGAGATAGCTCAGATAGGTCCCCAGCCCAACTCCCACCAGTAGCGACACCAACCCCAAGAGCCCGAAAACGTGCATCGGTCGCGTGAGAAACTTCTTGAGAAAAAAGATGGTGAGCAAATCCATCACCACCCGAAAGGTGCGATCAATCCCATATTTGCTCTTGCCAAACTGACGGGCGTGGTGGCGTACCGGTAGCTCCGTAATCCGCGCCCCTTCGATCGCCGCCAAGGCTGGCAAAAAGCGGTGCAACTCTCCATAGAGGTTCATGTCCGCGACCAATTCAGCCCGATAGGCCTTGAGCGAGCAGCCATAATCACTGACCCGCACCTCTGTCACCTGACGAATCAGCCAGTTGGCAATCTTCGAGGGCAGCAAGCGGATGATCGCATTGTCCTGGCGATTTTTGCGCCAACCGCTCACGAGGTCGTAGCCCTCCTTGAGCTTATCGAGCAGCAGCGGAATATCCGCCGGGTCATTCTGGAGATCGCCATCGAGCGTGACGATCACGCGACCGCGAGCCTGGTCAAACCCCGCTGCCATCGCGGGTGTCTGGCCGTAGTTGCGGCGCAGAAGCACCGCCCGCAGTTGCGAATACTCCTGGGCCAGTTGCTTCAGCAGCTCGGTGGAGCCATCCTGAGAGCCGTCATCGACGCAGATGACTTCATAGGTCAGGCCGGTGTCTTGGAGGGCTGTGGCGATCGCCGGCACCAGACGCGGCAGGCTCTCGACTTCGTTATAGATGGGCACGACCACGGACACATCCAGCGGGCGGGGAGTGGGGTAATGAGCTGGCATATTCCTGGGATTCAGAGTAGATAACTGTGAGAGACCGGCCCAAGGCAGCTAGATTTCCCCAAGATTAGCACAGGGCTCTCAAGCCGCCGCGCGGCCCTCAAAAGCCATCCACTTCTGCCAGGGTGTAGAGGGGGCGTCCCTTCACTTCTTCGTAAATGCGGCCGATATACTCCCCCAAAATGCCAATGCTAATCAACTGCACAGCGCCCAGAAAGAGCACGGCCAGAATGATCGTAGCGATCCCGGTCAGGGGCGACTGGGGAGCCGTTAAGCGCCAGTAGAGCACCAAGATCATCATCACCACGGCGAGCAGAGCCGACAGGAGACCCAAGTAGGTCGAGAGGCGCAGGGGCTTGATCGAGAAGGAGACCAGGCCATCAAGAGCCAGGTGCAAGGATTTGCGAAACGTATATTTCCGGTCCCCCGCGAACCGAGGGTCTCGGGCAAAGGGAATCGCGATCTGGCGGAAGCCCACCCAAGACCGCAGGCCCCGGAGGTAACGGTGGCGCTCTGGCATGGTGTTGAGCGCCTCGACCACGCGCCGATCCAGCAGGCAAAAGTCACCGGCATCGGTGGGAATTTCAATATCCGAGAGTTGGGAAAGCACCCGATAGAAGCCGTAGGCGAGCAGGCGCTTGAGCCAGCTTTCCTGGCGGCGCTGAACCCGTTGGGCGTAGATCACTTGATAGCCCTGCTGCCACAGCGTTGCCATCTCCAGGATCAGTTCGGGAGGGTCTTGGAGGTCAGCATCGAGAATGGCGATCGCCTGGCCCCGGGCAAAGCTCATCCCAGCTGTAACCGCGATCTGGTGGCCAAAGTTGCGCGCTAGGCTGAGGTAGCAAACCCGGGGATCGTGCCGGCGCAGCTCCCGAATGATCTCCAGAGAGTGGTCGTGGCTGCCGTCATTAATCAGGACGATTTCCGCGACCCCATCGAGCTGAGCCATCACCTGACTCACCCGCTGATAGAGCGCCTGGATCGTGGCGGCTTCGTTGTAGATAGGAATGATCAGGGAATACTTGACAGCCGTGCCAATTTCAACCGTCATGGCGTTTTCGACCGGGGGCGAATGCTGATGGGTGTTCACGGATCGGATTGTATCGGAGATTGTTGGGGTTGCCCCCATCCCCCATCCCCCGGCCCCGGCTCCCAAGACTGGGAGCCGGGGAGCTAGAAGTCCCTCTCCCAAGTTGGGGGAGTTGGGGTGAGGGCTGAGCTAAGGAGTCCCAACATCCCGCAGCAAATTGCGTTCACCCCGCCCACCCGACTCCCTAGCGAGGCAAATCGGGTTTTGCTAGGATTGTCGGCAACATCGGGGGGTCCCGTTCTACCCCGGAGATGGAGCCGCCGGAATTTCTGAAGGAGGCCGGCTAGAAGCTTGTTACAGTGATGGGGCCTGCCGAGTCACGTAGCATCGCGGTTCCCCGCCTTGGCTCAGGACTGCTCAGCTCAGCAACTCTCTTTACTTTCCATAGACGATGGTTTACTGGATTACTCGCTTCCTCACCCGCCTTATCCCGTCAGTCGTCCTGCTGCTCCTGAGCCTCGGCCTCTGGGGCTGGGGAGCCCCAGCCGCCCAGGCCCACCGCCCCCATGATGTCGTCCCCTATGTGCAGGTTTCGCCCAACTACAGCCAGGACAGGACTGTTTACATCATCGTCCGAGGGAATGTCTTCCGCTCCCAAAATCAGGGGGAGGAATGGCTGCGCCTGCACCGGGGCTTGGACAATCACAGCCCGCCCGATTCCTTGGTGATTGCCCCGAGCGCCGCCAACGTCCTCTACCTCGGCGTCCCCGGCGATGGTGTCTACGCCTCCCAAGACGGGGGCGATACCTGGGAAGCGCGGAACGAGGGCTTGAGCACCCTGGAGATTACTTGGGTCGCTGTGGCTCCGGACGATCCCAACCTGGTGCTGGCGGAGACCGAGGCGGGGTCCCTGTATCGCTCGGAGACGGGGGGCCAAACCTGGACAGCCGTGCTGACGGATGTAGGGGCTACGGCGATCGGCTTCGCGTCTGGGACGGCAGCTCCCTGGTTTCTCAGCAGCGGGGAGGGAGAGCTTTTCACGTCAACGGACCAGGGGATAACCTGGAGCGCGCTCGGTTCCTTACCGGCGGACTCTGGAGTTGTCGCCCTGGCCCTGTCTCCGGAGTTCGCCACGGACCGCACCCTCTACCTGGGCACCGCAGAACATGGTCTCTACCGCTCTACGGATGGGGGTGAAACGTTTAGCGATTTTAATCAAGGGCTCGAGGATCTCCGCATTGAAGATGTTGTTGTCGCTCCCAATGGGGACCTGCTCGCGAGTACTTGGCAGGAGGGGGCGTGGCAATGGCAGGCTGCGGCTGCGGCCTGGCAACCCTTGGGCCAAGGGCTGACGCGCGATCGCCAAGCCGACGAGTTCAAAGTAGCGCACTTCTACCAATTGGCCCTGGCCAACCCTTACCCAACTGAAGAAACGCTGTTTCTGGGCGGCTTTGATGGCCTCTTCCGCAGCCAGGATCGGGGTCAGACTTGGGAACAGCTCGAAACACTCTCGCAGGGCACCATTATGGCCCTCTCGATCTCCCCCACCTTTGCGGACGACCAGACCCTGGCTGTGGCCACCTATGTGGGGGAACTGTATATCAGTCATGATCGCGGCGACACCTGGGAGGCGATGAACAAGACCACCTATTTGCCGCGCTTTACCCGCAATTTTCAACCCCTTGGGCAGGCTCAAGATCCCCGCCGCTTCTTTGATATTGCCTTCTCTAGCAACTATGTCCAGGATGAAAGCCTCTTTTCAACCCTGCTCTACACCCAGATTCTTCAGTCAGGGAATGGGGGGCAAACCTGGGCGATTCGCAACCTGAGCCGCTCGGTACGGGGGGTGAGTGTGGCGGTATCGCCAAATTTCAAGCGCGATCGCACCGTCTTCAGCAGCAACCAGGCCGGCAGAATCTACCGCTCCCGAGATGGCGGCAAGACCTATACCGAACTGGTGACGCTGCCCGGCCAACCGGGCAATGATTCCCCCGCCCTCGCGCTTTCCCCGGACTTTGCCCAGGACCAGACCTTGTTTGAGACGGGGGAGCGGGGCGTGTACCGCAGCACCAATGGGGGAACGTCTTGGCAGGAACTGACGACCTTGACGCCCTTGGCGACCGCTCGGGGGCTGCAATTGGCGATTTCCCCCAACTTTGCCACCGATCAAACCCTTTTTGTGGCGAGCAATAACCAGGGACTCTACCGCAGCCAAGATGCGGGCAGGACCTGGGAGGCGATCGCCCCCGCCGCCTATGGCGATGAACCCTGGGTCCAGGCGGTGGCCCTGTCGCCCAATTTTGCGAGCGACCGCGAGGTGCTCCTGAGTGTACGCGGCAAAGGTCTATTCAAAAGCCAGGATGGCGGCGAGACCTTCACCCTGCTCAGCGAGACCGCTCCCGCAATCGGGCTCATGGATAACGTGCCGTCCTCGGGCAAGCCGCTGCAATTTTCGCCGGACTACGCCACGGATCGCACTCTCTTTGGCTTTGGGGCGGCGGATGCGGCGGTGTACCGCTCGACCGATGGGGGCGTGAACTGGGAGGTGTTGGCGATCCCGCGCTACGTCACCCCCGATCCCGGCTTCTTGGCCAGGGCCCAGATCCGGCTCGAACTTCAGCAGTCGCGCTTGGTGAAGCTGGTCTTCTTGTTGGTGGCGGTGAGTGCAGCCTTCGGAGCCCTGAAGTGGCTCAATGACCGCCAGCGCTTGAGTTTCCTCAAGGCCGAGGTGCAGGCTCTCCCGGAGACGCTGGTGCGGTCCGTGCCAACGGGGCTCAAGGTGGCGGCGATCGCCCTCGTGGTGACGCGCCTCGTGATCTCCCTCAGCTACCTCAACGCCACTCCCTACAATGCCGACGAAGTGCGGGGGCTCTATCGCCTCTCGGGCTATCAGCGGGCCGAGGTCTTCGAGGAGGTCTTTTCGGGTCAGACCCTGACCGCCGCCGACCTCCAGCGCTATCAGGTTCCTGACCCTGAGAAGGGCCTGGGGGCTGCCCTCGCCTCCCTAGCCCAGTATCCCGAACACCCGCCCCTCTACTATGTCCTAGCCCGCTTCGCGGTGCAGCTCGGCCAGGCCCCGATCCTGGCGCGCCTGCTCTCGGTGTTGCTGGGCTTGGCTTACCTACCCTGCGCTTACTGGTTCTGTGTGGAGGTCTTCCGCTCCCCGGCGGCCGGCTGGCTATCGGTCGCCCTACTGGGCCTGTCCCCCTACCACGTCTTGCTCTCCCAGGGGGCTCGGGAATATTCGCTCTGGACCCTGCCGCTGATCGTCTCCAGCACCCTCCTCCATCGCGCCCTGCGGCTGGGGGAACGCCGTACCTGGATTGCTTATGCGGTAACAGCGGCCGTGGGCTTTTACTCCCACCTCTTTTTTGCCCTCCAGTTTCTGGCCCATGGTCTCTATGTGTTGATCGTTGCGGGGCCCTTCTGGCCCGTTCAGGCGCGCTCGGAGCGAGGGCCTTCCCAGTTCTGGCCAGCGATCGCGGCGGCTACGGGCAGCCTAGCCCTCTTTGGTCCCTGGATCTGGGTCGTGCTGACCAGTCTCGATACGATTGACGACAATACCCAGTGGGTACGCAGCCGCAATGCCACCCTGAACACGATGATTCGTGGCACGCTGAATAACATTAGCAACCTGTTCTGCAACTTCGGCAATACTGTCCGGTGGGAGCGCCTCCTGGATCTGCTGATTTTGGCCATGGTGGCGATCGCCTGCTACTGCCTGATCCGCTGGAATCCCCCCCACCTCTGGGCCCTGCTGCTACTGCCGGTCGTCGTCAGTTTCGGGGTCGTGATCACGTCTGATATCCTGCAAGGGGGCGGCCGCTCCTTGCAATCTCGCTACCTCGTCCCGGCGATGTTGCCGATTACTTTTGGGGTTGCCTTCTTCCTCGCTAACACGCTCCAGCGCTCGAAGCACACCTGGGAACGCTGGTTTGGGGCGGGGGTGCTGACCTTGATCCTGCTGGTGAGTGGTGTTTCCAGTGCCGTAGTCACCCGGTCTCCCGGCGTGGACTATCTGGAGCAGGGCCGCACAGCCAGCGTCGTGAATGTGGAGCTAGCCCCTTTTATCAATGAGGCCGATAACCCCCTCGTGCTGAGCGCGGCGACTCACAGCTTCCTGCTTGCCCTGAGCTATGAGGTGCGTCCTGAGGTCAGCTTCCAGCTCGTGCAAAACCTGCCCCCAGAAGCCTGGGACGAAGCCATCGATCTCGAGGCAGCCTTGCGGACCTACAGTGATGTCTTCATCTACTTCCCCGATGAAGCGTTCAGGGACTTTATTGAAACGACGACCGGTCAAGAACTCCAAGATGTTTTTGGACGACGCCTCTACCGTATTGCTGCCTAGGCTCTCTAGCCCCTCGGTCTCTCTCCCCGATCTTGATCTTGGGTCAAAGCCCTATTTTGTGGGGAACCCAAGCGCTTGGTGTTGACGCGGCTCTGGGGGTTGAGGTTACGACATCTCCCAGCCCCCTTGGTAAGGGGGTGATTCTTTATACCGCGGCCCTCTTGGTAAGGGGGTGATTCTTGAAGTCTCGCTTCCCCCGGGAGATTGGGAGGGAGGCTGCTCAGCTCGGCCAGGCCTTGGAGGGGTCGGGAGGGCCGCCGGCCAACCCTGGTATCCTGATGAACAATCTGTTAACCACTTGCTTCGAGCCCGATTAAACCATGTGCGGAATTTGTGGGGTGGTGTATGGCGATCGCCAGCGGCCGGTCGCGGGCCCATTGATCGAGGCCATGACCCAGCGCATCGTCCATCGCGGCCCCGACAGCGATGGCTTCTACGTGCAGGGGCCCGTGGGCCTAGGGGTGCGGCGGCTGGCCATTGTCGATCTCGAAGGTGGTCGCCAGCCCGTGACCAACGAGACGGGCCGGATTATCGTCGTTTTCAATGGCGAACTCTACAACTACCGTGAACTCACCACGGCCCTGCAACGGCGCGGGCATCAATTTCGCACCCAGACCGATACCGAGGTCTTGGTTCACGCCTATGAGGAATTTGGCGATGAATTTCTCGAGTACCTGAATGGAATGTTCGCCTTTGCCCTCTGGGATGGCGATCGCCAGCGCCTCCTGCTCGGGCGCGATCGCCTCGGCATCAAGCCCCTCTACTACACCCAGCACGACGGCGGCCTGCTGTTTGGCTCCGAGCTGAAGACCCTCCTGGCCTACCCCACCTTACCGCGCCGCCTCGATCTCACAGCCCTGAACGAATACCTCAGCTTTGAGTATGTGCCGACGCCCCGCTCCATCTGGCAGGGCGTGAGCAAGCTCCCCCCCGGCCACGCCCTCAGCTACGAGGCCGGCCGCGTGCAACTCTGGCAATACTGGGACGTGAACCTGGCCCGCAGCGAGCGCATCCGGCCCCGCAGTCGGCGGGAGTATGCCCGAGAACTGCGGGAGGTGCTGGCTACAGCGGTGCAACGGGAAATGACCGGCGATGTTCCCCTAGGGGTACTCCTCAGCGGCGGCCTGGACTCCAGCGCCGTGGCCGCCATGATGGTGGCCCACACCGCCCAGCCCATCGCCAGCTTCTCCATCGGCTTTGAGGAGCCCTCCTTTGATGAATCCCGCTACGCTCGCTTGGTGGCCCAGCACTTGGGCACAGAGCACCATGAACTGATCCTGACGTCTGCCACCGCCTGCGGCCTCGTACCCCAGTTGGGGGCTCTGCTGGATGAGCCCCTGGGGGATTCGTCCTTTGTGCCTACCTACCTGGTGTCCCAGTTTGCCCGCCAGCAGGTCAAGGTCGTGCTCGGGGGCGACGGCGGCGATGAGGTCTTTGCCGGCTACTCCACCCTCCAGGCCCACCGCTTGGTGGAGTATTACGAGCGCCTCCTGCCGGGATTTGTCCGCCATCGCCTCGTACCCTGGCTGGTGGATCGCTTGCCGGTGTCGTTTGAGAATATCAGCTTTGATTTCAAGCTACGGCGCTTCATTGCGGGTCGCGGCATCCCCGTGGTCATGCGCCATCACCAGTGGCTCGGCTCCTTTACCCCGGCCCAGAAGCGGCGGCTGTTGCAGCCCTGGGCCCAGTTGGCAGAGCGGGATACTTATGCGATCGCCTTCGCCCACCAGAACCACTCCCAGGCCCACGAAGCCCTCAACCAACTGCTCTACTGTGACTTGAAACTGTACCTAGAAGGGGACATTCTCCCCAAGGTCGATCGGGCGAGTATGGCGACCTCCCTGGAAGTGCGGGTGCCATTTTTGAACCATACTCTGGTGGAATATGCGGCCCAGATGCCCCACGCCCTGAAGCTGCGCGGCCTGACGACCAAGTACATCCTGCGACGAGCCCTCCGCGGCCTCCTGCCGGAGGAGATTCTCCGTCGTGGAAAAAAGGGCTTCAATATGCCAGTGGCGAAATGGCTGGCCGGAGACTTGCGCCCCTTGCTGCAAGACCTCCTCGCGGCCGACCGCTTGCAGCGCCAAGGGTTGTTTGAGCCGGTCTATGTGCAAAAGTTGCTGGGAGACCACCTCAAGGGCCGGGCCGACCACCGTAAGTTGCTCTGGACACTGCTAGTATTTCAGCTCTGGTACGAGCACTGGCAGGCTAGTTAGCTGGGTGCATCTCACTTTGGAGACGCCCCTTCGCCCTACTGGAGCTACTAAGTACACACATCTCGTCACAGCCCCAACCTACCATTTTTAGACCCCCTAACCCCCCGAAATCGGGGGGGATCGGCATTCAAAGTCTCCCAGAATTGGGGGATCTAGGGAGCAAAAGAGAGAGAAACGACGCCAAACATGACTTGTGTATGTGTGGTAGCCCTACTGGGGAGAAGGGGCCGGGGGATGTAGGCGCGCACCGGCTTCTCGCCGAGGGGGCAAACTTGCCTAACTGAGATGCACCCAACCTTGACTCCCGGCCCTAGCTCCCAATCCATCGGTTAAACTGGAGGCCGCCGGCCCTGGCCTGAACGTTTCAACCCGCCCTTCGCCTATGAGTCCTCAGCCCGTCCATGTCCCTTTCGTTGATCTCACCCGCCAGCACCAACCCCTCCAAGCCGAGCTTCAGCAAGCGGTCCTGGGGGTGATTGACCGGGGCGATTTTATCCTCAGCCGCACCCTAACTGAGTTTGAGCAGGCCTTTGCCGCCGCCTGTGGGGTTGAGTTTGCGGTCGGGGTGGCTTCAGGAACCGATGCGATCACCCTCGGCCTCCAGGCCTGCGGAGTCGGCCCCGGGGACGAGGTGATCGCCCCTGCCAATACCTTCATCGCTACGATCATCGGCATCCGCCGCGCCGGGGCCCGCCCCGTTTTGGTGGACTGCGACCTCGAGACAGCGCTGATCGACCTAGAGGCCGCCAGCCGGGCGGTGACACCCCAGACCAAAGCGATCATCCCGGTTCATCTCTACGGCCAAATGGTCTCGCCCCAGGCCCTCGCGGCCTTTGCGGAGGCTCACCAAGTCATGGTGCTAGAAGATGCGGCCCAGGCCCACTCGGCCCAGCGGGAGGGCCGGATCGCGGGCAGCCTCGGCCGAGCCGCTGCCTACAGCTTCTACCCCAGCAAAAATCTCGGCTGTTTTGGCGACGGCGGCATTTTTGTCACCTCGGACGCCGACTTGGCCCAGAAAGTCCGCACCTATCGCAACTACGGCGCAGCGAAGAAATACGTTCACACCGAACTGGGAACGAATAGTCGCCTCGACAGCCTACAAGCCGCCGTCCTCAGCGCCAAGCTGCCCCACCTCAAGGACTGGAACGCAGCCCGTAATCGTGCAGCAGCTCAGTACGACCAAGGCTTCGCGGCGCAGCCGACCCTGGGGATTACCCCCCTTCGCAACGACAGCGGCTTGGGGCATATCTACCACCTCTACGTGGTGCGAGTGCGGCCAGAGTCGGGCTGGGATCGCGATCGCCTCCAAGCCGCCCTCAACGAGCACGGCATCCAAACCGGCATCCACTACCCCATTGCCTGCCACCGACAGCCCGCCTACGCCGACCTCGGCTACAACGAGGGGGACTTCCCCAACGCGGAAACTCTCTGTGCCCAGATTCTCTCGCTGCCGATGTTCCCAGGGCTGACAGACCTGGAAATTGAGCAGGTGCTGACCGCGATCAAGGCCGTCAGAGCTACCTGAGGCCAGTCGCGGCTCTCCCGGCGTGCGGGGGAGCAGGGTCGGCCAAGCCAGTAAGGGCTGAAGGGTCCAACCCAGAGCAACCGTCGGGTTTAGACCCTTCAGCCCCGAGCTTTGCCCTGGCTGCCTAGCGGCCAATCAGCCTATGGTTGTTTCCAATAATTTTGAGACCCTTCAGCAGGGCGTGAAGGGAGGGAATCTTGACCCGTTGCCGCCCTCACCCTAAATCCCTCTCCCAAGTTGGAAGAGGGACTTCCGGCTCCCCTTCTCCCCATCCTGGGAGAAGGAGCTGGGGGATGAGGGCCGCGGGCCGGCTGTATCATTCTTGATTGAAATTGCTATAAATCCTGGCTGGAGCGCTGGGGGCTTGGCCTGCCCGCAGCCGCCCCTCGCTGGCTTGACCCGAGGACCTTGGCTGCAAATAGTTTGCAGATGGGAAAGTCGGTCAGCCTCTGGTAGTCCCTTGACAAGGAAAGATTTATCTGATTTCTATTATCACTATTACTGATTCAGTCCCAGCGGTGATCCCCGAAACAGCCCGTCCTAGTTGGGGTTGAGCGATTGATCGTTGGAATCATTAAGAATAATTATGAAAAACAATCCAGTTAACTGCTAAAGAGTTGCAATAGTGATAAAATCCTTCTAGGCAATTATGTGCGATAGTGCGACGTACATGAGCCGCTACCCAAGCGATAATTCCTGGAATGGTCATGAAAATTAGCCGACGAATCTTTCTGGCTGGCGGCGCGGCTGTCACCGCGATGGTGCTGGGGGACCTCAGCCAGCCCCGCCGTAGTTGGGCCCAAGCTGGCACGGTGAATCTGTACACCTCCCGTCACTACGACACCGATGACCAACTCTATGAGGCTTTTAGCAGTGGACGCATCAACCTGATCGAGGCCGATGCTTCAGAGCTGATTGAGCGCATCAAGAGCGAAGGGGCTAATAGCCCGGCCGATCTACTGATGACGGTGGATGGGGGTCGCCTCTGGGATGCGGAGCGAGAAGGCCTGTTTGCCCCGGTGGACTCAGCCGTGCTGAAGGAGCGCATTCCCGCGCACTTGCGCCACCCGGATGGTCTTTGGTATGGGTTCTCGAAGCGGGCGCGCGTGATCTACTACAACCGTGAGCAGGTCAACCCAGCTCAGCTTTCTACCTACGAAGACCTCGCCACTCCCAAGTGGCGCGGCCAGATCCTCGTCCGTACCTCTAGCAATATCTACAACTTGTCCTTGGTCGCCGCCATGATCTCGTCCCTGGGGGCAGCCGCGACAGAGCAGTGGATACGGGGCTTTGTGGCCAACTTTGCGCGGCAGCCGGAAGGCAATGATACGGCTCAGCTCCGGGCCTGTGCAGCGGGCTTGGGGAACATCGCGATCGCCAACACCTACTACTACGCGCGGCTCGCCAAGTCGGAAGACCCGGCCGATCGCGAAGTGGTGGAAAAGGTGGGCCTCTTCTTCCCGAACCAGCGCGATCGCGGGACCCACGTCAACATCAGCGGTGCCGGCCTCTTACGCAATGCCCCCAACCGCGAGGCGGCGATCGCCTTTATGGAGCACCTCGCCTCGTCAGAGTCTCAGGGATACTTCGCGGCTGGAAACAATGAGTACCCAGTTGTACCGGGGGCACCCGTTGATCCCGTCGTCGCCAGCTTTGGTGAGTTCCGTGAAGATACGACGGTGAATGTTGCCGACTACGGCAAGAACCAAGCAGAAGCAATTCGGCTCATGGATCGCGCGGGCTGGCGATAACCCCAGGAACCCAACTCAGCCCAGATTCTGCCTGCGTGTCGTCGCGTGGCAGCCGCTTCTCCCCCCTCGGAGCGGCTGCCCCTGGCGATTCTCCTGCCCCTGCGGCTGCCCTAGGGCAGCGTCAGCACTTGATTTTCGGGTAACTCCTTTGGGAAACGGTTAATACAGCATTTTTCTTGCCAGTAAAGTACGGAGCCCTCACCCCAAACCCCTCTCCTAGAGGGCGAGGGGCTTTAGCTGTATGGCACTAGGCTAAAAATCGCTGTATCTCAGCTTTCTAGGGATCAACAGCCCTAATTTTTAGCCTCGACGCTGTACTAGTATGGCCCTCGGTCTCCTGACTCCTCCTTCGGCTTCTACTGCATCGCTCCCTGTGCCCGCCCCCCTGCCCTCATCCCCGCCTCCCCCCACCCCCGAAAACCCCTATCGCGTCTACCGCTGGCTGCTGACACCGGCCCTAGCCGCGTCAGTACTGCTGCATGGGGCCTTGCTCTTCATACCCCTGCCCCCGGAGCCCGAGCCCGAGCCCGTCGCTGAATCAGAGACGATTCCCCTACGGTCCGTGATTAGTCCTCCGCCCGAGCCCCCAGCGCCGGTCACGTTACCCCCCGAGGCTCCTAGTCCAGCCCCCAGTCCAGCTGCTCCCACCGCTCCAGAACCCAACCTGGCACCACCCCCGCCCGAGGCGATCGCCCTCACCCCCAGAACCACCTCAGAGCCAACCGAGTCCCCGAAGCCGGCCGAACCATCTCCCCCTGACACCACCGCAGCCTCCCCCAGCCCTGCTGCCCCCCCTAGCCCTATACCACCCGCGCCAGACCCTTCCCCCGAGACCCCAGCCGGGGACCTCATTCCTGGCTTCCCCCACCTTGCCAACGCCCAAGCGGGATGCTTCAACCGGGGGGACAATTGCCGTCGTGTTAGGAATGCCAACTCGCGGACAGTGCGGCAAGAACTCGAGGCCTCCCTGCAAAACTGTGAACCTCGAGAGCGCCAGGACCTGGCTGGCGATGCCGGTTCCAGAGTCTATGAGCTGACCTGTCCCGGTCAAGCCAGCGAGACTCTTTACCTGAGCATCTTTCAGGAGCCCTGGACTCCCGAAGGGGGAGACTCCGTGGTCTACTTTATTGCGGAGGAACCCGTGCAGAGCCTCGACAATCTTTGAAATAGATAGGAGAGAACGAAACCTTGGTGCTGATGAAACAATGGCGTTGGTTATTGCTGCTGCCCCTTCTGGGCGGCTTAGTCGCTTGCGGGGACCGCGGCCCCCAGGGCGATCCCCTAGCGCGCCTGCGGGAAACGGGCGAATGCCTCGGTTGCAACCTGCAAGGGGTGGATCTGAGCAATCAAGATTTGGCGGGGATGAAGCTCAATCAGGCCAACTTGAACCGCGCCAACCTGAGCGGCGCGAACCTCCAGGGAGCCTTTCTCGACCAGGCCAGCTTCCAGGGAGCCAGCCTCAGGGGCGCCAACCTCTCGCAAGCCGCGATGACCAGTGCGGACTTGAGCAACGCCGATCTGAGTCAAGCAAAGCTTGTTGGTGCGTTCCTGCGCGATGCTAACCTGATGGGGGCTGACCTGACGGGAACGGATTTGACCGATGCCAACTTGTCAGCGCTCAAAGTTGAGCCAGCCGCTCTCGAAGCCGCGACGCTGAAGAATGCGATCATGCCAGATGGGACGATCCACCCCTAGGGAGCTAGCACCCTGGAACGCTAGGGAACCTATCGGGGGCCCCAGGGGTCATGGAGATTCACAAATCGTTATATACTAACCGGTATGGGCGGGCGACAGCCTCTGGCTTTGCGCTGGTCGCGATCGCAATAGCGAACCGTACTGAAGTAGTATTTTCCCAAGCATCTCCCAACGATAGCTAGCTGGATGCCCAGGGATGTATCTTAGTCCTCGGGCAACCCCCCTGGGCCAGCCCCAGGCGGGAACGATGCCATCGATACAATCACTCACTCAACTGACGAGACGTAGAGGGTAGACGTTTATGATTTCATCGCTCATTCGCTGGTGTACGACGCTGGGCTTGGCTGGAGCAACCTTCTGGGTCAGCGGCCTCGGTCGAATGACACCCGCTTTTGCCCTGCCAGCGCAACAGGTTGTGGAACGCCTGCAAGAAGTCCCCGTTTTCACCATCACCGATCCCCAAGGTGCTCCCCTCGTATCTGGCAATATGGCAGGGGTCTTCATTCACCCCGATGATGCCTATGCCTTCATTGCCCGCCTGCGGGAGAACAATCAGGAACTGGCGAGCCAAGTGCGGGTGATCCCCGTCTCGCTGGGCGAAATTTTTCGTTTAGATACCGCTAGCAGCAACCAGGCTGATGGGTTGAACTTTGCCTACGTGCCCATGCGGGCTCAGGTGCAGAACGCCCAGCAAGCAACCCAACAGGCTGAATTCCAAGGGGTGCCGCTGTTTGTCGCCCGGGGCGGCAACGAGCAGGGCTACATCACCTTGCAGCAGGACAACCAACAACGCATTCCCTTCTTCTTTGAGCGGGAGCAACTGGAGGTCCTGGTCCAGCGCTTCCGGGAGCAGCAACCGGAAATGGCCTCAACAATACAGATTGAAGTCGTGCCCCTGGAAGCAATCCTCGCCACTCTGGCTGAGAGCAATAATCAACAATTGATGCAGATTCTGCTGGTTCCGTCGGATAGCGCGATTCAGTGCTGGCAATGGCATCAGAGCAACAATCCCGACGGCGGGGCCCGCACCTGCCCTCAGCGCTAAACCTGAATCTTAGCGACCCCTTGACGGGAGGTTAGGCTTCGCCTCACCAATGGGTAGATTGGGTTTCACCAGACGTGTCTCTGTGTGAGCCCAATTTATCTATTATGGTTGTTTCCAATAGTTTTGAGACACTCCAGAAGGGCGTGAAGGGAGGGGATCTTGACCCGTTGCGCCCTCACCCTAAATCCCTCTCCCAAGTTGGGAGAGGGACTTCCGGCTCCCCTTCTCCCAAGTTGGGAGAAGGGGCTGGGGGCTGGGGGTTGCTGACCAACTGTCTCATTCTTGATTGAAATTGCTTTATCAGGGGTTTCAAGCTTGTTGCAGGGGTCTTGAGTTTGCTGAGTCTGCTCCGATCGCCGCGACAGCGACCGCATCGTTGCGATACATTCGTTAAAGTTAAAGACTGCAATTGCTTCAATCTGAACCTAAGCCCCATGCTCCAAACGCCTGACCTCGCCCGCCACACTCAAGACTTGGCTCAAAAACTGGGTATCCAAAAATATGACCTCTACGGCTCCTCCGCTGACAGCGTGAGCGTGCAGGTTGATCGGGGGGAACCCAAGCAAGTGAAAGCGTCCCAGCGCTCTAGCGTGATTGTGCGGGTCTGGAACGCTGATGGACAAATGGGAGTGACCGTGACGACGGACCTCGATCCTCGAGGTCTGGAGCTGGCCCTCCAGACGGCGGCCGAGGCCAGTGCCTTTGGGGTCAAGGAGCACACACCTGACTTCAGCCCCGAGGCCACGGCGGCCTTGGCGACGATTCAGCGAGAGCAGGGGATTCAGGCCGAGGCGGCAACCCTGATTGACACCTTGTTAGTCGCGGAAAAGGAATTGCTCGCTGCTCACCCCGCGATCGCCAGCGTGCCCTACAACGGCCTTTCTCAGCAGGCCAGCGAGCGCTTCTATCTCAACAGTGCTGGGGCCCTGCGCGCCGAAGCCCGCACTTTTACCACCCTCTACCTCTACAGCAAAACCGAGCAGGCGGGCAAAAAAAGCCGGAGTGCTGGCAGTTTTCGCATCAGCTCCAGTCTGGAGAACCTGGATATTGCGGGCTGCCTAGCCGAGGCCAAGGAGAAAACGATTAGCCACTTGGACTACCAGACCATTCCTTCGGGGAAATATCGGGTGGTCTTTTCGGCGGAGGCCTTTTTGGGCTTGTTGGCGGCTTTCTCGAATCTCTTCAATGCCCAGGCTATACTAGATCACCAAAGCCTATCAACGCCGGAATCCTTGGGACTGGCGATCGCCAGTCCCCTGCTCTCCGTCTTTGACGATGCACTTCACCCCGAAAATGTGGGGGCAGAAACCTTTGATGGCGAAGGGACGCCAACTCGCCGCACGCCACTGATTGAGCGCGGTGTCCTCCACAGCTTTCTCCACAGCAGCGGAACGGCGAAGCGCCTGGGGGCCGCGCCAACGGGCCACGCCAATCTGGGTGCAAAAGTGACGGTCAGCCCGCATTTCTTCCACGTCCAGCCGGGAGAACTGGCGGCCGAGGCCTTGAGTCTAGCGGAGGCCGAGAATGTGATCTGGATTGATGACCTGAAGGCCCTCCATGCAGGGGTCAATGCACTTCAGGGCTCCTTCTCACTGCCCTTTGATGGCTGGCTGGTGAATCGGGGCGATCGCCGCAGCATTGAGGCTGCCACCATTGCCGGGGACTTCCGCGAGCTGCTGCGGTCCATTGTCTATGTGGAGTCTGAACCAGAGCTGACCTCCTCCGGTCTCTGTCCCCGGATCTGGGTCGATAACCTCTCGGTGACGGGCGAGTAGCCTGGGCCAGGCTCCCAATCCGTGTCACCCTTCGCGAGGGGGTCGCGCCGGGAATCCCCCGCCTGAGGCTCAGCAACCGGGTCGGCCTGAGGGAAAATGGGATCAAGTCTGGGCCGGGAGAGGCAACCACCTTTGAGTACGCATCTAAACTTAGCGCCACCACCCAACACGGCTGGGCACCTGGCTATCCTGGGCACTGGGCCGGGGGGCGACCTTTGGCGATCGCCCGAAGCAACCGCCTACCTGCAAGCGGCCACCGATTGGGTCGGCTATCGCACCTATCTCGACCTCGTGGAACCGCTCCGCCCCCCCACCACACAGCGCCATGATTCAGACAATCGCGTCGAGCGCGAGCGAGCCTGCTTTGCCCTCGATTTAGCGGCCCAGGGGCGACGAGTTGCTCTGGTTTCCTCCGGCGATCCGGGAATCTATGCGATGGCCGCCGCCGTGCTGGAAGTACTGGAGGGGGAGGCAAAGCCAGCCTGGCAAACCGTGGCGATCCAAATCTGCCCGGGCATTTCCGCCATGCAGGCGGCCGCCGCCCAGGTAGGGGCACCCCTGGGCCATGACTTTTGCGTGATCTCCCTGTCCAACCTGCTCAAGCCTTGGGCGGCGATCGCCCAGCGCCTCCAAGCAGCAGCAGCAGCAGATTTTGTGATCGCCCTCTACAATCCCGTCTCGCCGCAACGCACCTGGCAACTGGAGCAAGCAAAAGCGATCCTCCGCCAGTGGCGATCGCCCGAAACCCCCGTCGTCATCGCCCGCAACCTAGGACGCTCCGGGCAAACCGTGCGGATCATCGCCCTGGCTGACTTGGCCAGCACCGAGGCCGATATGCGGACCATTTTGCTGATCGGCTCCAGCCAAACCCGCCGCTTCCAGGGCCCCGACGGTCGGGACTGGCTCTATACGCCTCGGTTTTACCCAGGCCAAGAAGTCGGAAGCGGGCCCATCTCGCCTGAGCCATCCCGCATTTCTGCGGAACAGGCTACACCCACACCCTAAACCCTGCTCCCAGGGAGCGCAAGACTTCTCGCTCCCCTGGTCCTCCCGAGGGCAGAACCTGGGAGATGCGGGCAAACCCTTGCCGTCAATCCGAGAGTTGCTATGAGTCTGATCATTGCTGGCGAACGCAGCGGCGTGGGCAAAACCACCGTGACCCTCGCGCTCCTGGCTGCCCTAGCCCGCCGCTATCCCCAACGGGTGCAATCCTTCAAAGTCGGCCCCGACTATATCGACCCGATGTTTCACCAGGCGGTCACGGGCCGCCCCGGCCGCAATCTTGACCCAGTGCTGACCTCGGAGGCCTATGTGCAGCACTGCTTTCAGCACCACAGCCAAACCGCTGGCTATGCCCTAGTGGAGGGGGTTATGGGACTCTTTGACGGCGCGACGGGGCAAGATGACTGGGCGAGCACGGCCCATATCGCCCGCCTGTTGGCCGTGCCGATTGTTCTGGTGGTGAATTGCAGCAGCATCGCGCGGTCGGTGGCCGCTATTGTGCAGGGCTACCGCACCTTTGATCCCCGCTTGACCCTGGCCGGCCTGGTGCTCAATCGGGTCGCCAGCGATCGCCACCTCGAGCTGCTCACCGCCGCCCTCGCGCCCTGCCAGATCCCGATCGTGGGCGTTCTGCGCCGTCAGGATGACATCACCATCCCGGATCGTCATCTCGGCCTCGTCCCCACCGCTGAGCTGCCGGCCCTGCGCTCCCTCCTCGACCGCCTCGCCCACCTGGGAGAGACCTGTTTTGACTGGTCAATCCTCGAGCCGCTGCTGACAACACGGCCGCTGGCCGGGAGGGGAGCGGCAACGTTCGGGAGAGCTGGGGAAGCGGCGGAGCCCCTCGAGAGGCCAGACCAACCCCTGCGCTTGGCGATCGCCCAAGATCCAGCCTTCAGTTTCTACTACGCCGATAATTTGGACAGCTTCCAAGCCGCTGGATTTGAGCTGGCGGCCTGGAGTCCCCTACAGGACCAGGCCCTACCGGCCGCGAGCTGCGGCCTCTACTGCGGCGGCGGCTTTCCGGAAATCTTTGCCGCGACCCTCAGTGAAAATCAGGCGGCCCGCCAGGCCGTGGGAGCAGCGATCGCCGCCGGAATGCCCACCTACGCCGAATGTGGGGGCCTGATGTACCTGTGCGAGCAGTTGTTGGATTTTGAAGAAAAATCCCATGCCATGGTTGGCTGCTTACCGGCCACAGCCCGCATGGGGCAGCGCCTCGTCATCGGCTACCGCCAGGCGATCGCCCAGCAGCCAACCCCACTCCTGCCCGCCGGCGAAAAGCTCTGGGGCCATGAATTCCACCGCTCCTATCTGACCACCTCCCCCGAGTCCCCCCTATTCACCCTGCACAACTACGATGGGCAGCGCTGCTCCGAGGAAGGCTGGCAGCGGGGAGCCGTCCATGCTTCCTACCTTCACCTCCATTTTGGGGACAAGCCTGGGTTAGTACGGCGGTTTCGCGATCGCTGTCAGCAATTCCAAGCGCGGGAGACTTGACCTCCTCTTCAGACCAGCGGAGGCATCCCAGTTGCCCCCAGCCCCTGGCTCCCAGGGCTAGGGGCAGAAAAGCGCGGCCTTCTCTGCCCAGATCAAGCGAGCAGCGCGACTTCATAGCAATTCTCCGATTTACAGCAACAGTCGGGTGCATCTCACGTTGGAGACTCCCCTTCGCCCTAGGGGCCGGGGGATGTAGACGCGCAGCATTCTCGCAGAGTGGGCGAACTTAACCTACCTGAGATACATCCCCTAGATCGCCCTAGATCACCCCAAGAGTTGGTGAGATGCCCCTCACTTAATCTGTGACAAAATATGAATTTTTATTACGAAATAAAACACCTTAAGGTTTGACGCTCCGCTTGACCCTAACGACCTTGCCCAGCCCTTTCCACACAGAATGTAACAATTGCTAAGAGCGTGGCAGCGCTTGTCCCCCGTTCCCCTATGATTAGGGTTAATCTTTGTAAAAATTCCTAAGATAACTGGAGGTTCAAACGTGCCCCTTCCTTTACTGGAATATGCACCCACCAGCCAGAACCAACGGGTCGCTGGCTACGAGGTACTCAACGACGAGCAACCTAAGGTCTACTCCACCGTCAGCCTCCCCACGGGCGACGACATGGCAGGTCTCATCTGGGCTGCCTATCGGCAAATCTTCAGTGAGCACCAGCTTCTCAAGTCCAACCGCCAAACCATCCTCGAGTCTCAGCTACGCTTCGGTCAGATTCGCGTGCGGGACTTTATTCGCGGCTTGCTGGTCTCTGAGTCTTTCCGGCTGTGGAACTACGAGCCCAACGATAACTACCGCTTCGTTGAACTCTGTGTGCAGCGCGTTCTCGGCCGCGATGTCTACAACGAGCGGGAGAAAATCGCTTGGTCCATTGTCCTCGCCACAAAAGGTCTGCAAGGGTTTGTCGATGCCCTGCTAGACACCGATGAATACATGGAGAGCTTCGGCTGGGATACCGTTCCTTACCAGAAGCGCCGCGTCTTGCCCCAAAAAGCCCTGGGTGAAACGCCCTTCAACCTAAAAACGCCTCGCTACGGCCCCTACCACCGCTCACAGCTCGGCTTCCCGCAGATGGTGTGGCAGAATGCGGTGCGCCGCTTCACTCCCCAAGAGCAAAAGCCAGCCGCTGGCAGCCCTGTCAACTTCCTGGCGATGGCTCGCGGCCTGAGCAGCGCCAAAGGCGTCGTTCCACCCAAGGTTTCGGCGATGAGCATCAACATCGGTGCGTCAGTGCCGCGCCGCTAAGGCCTAGCCGTCGCTAAGGCCTTCAGCAGCCGCGCGCAATGGGATCAGTGGGGTGGGAACTCCCGCCAGCGGTCTTATTAGGTGCGGCTGCTTTGTGCTGTGGCTAGCCAGGGTTTCGTGAGTCATTCGGCATCCTCCCGCGAGGTAATGCGCGAACCCACACCGCCCGAAGGGCAGCCCTCCCCCGCCGGGAAGGGATTCAGGGGTGGATTGACTGAATCGAGCTTTGCTGAGCCAACGCGGCTAAGCATCCGGGGGAAGCTCGATGCCGAGTTCCCGCAATTTTGCCTCGAGTTGCTCGCGGCGCTGGCGTTCCACCGCTGCTCGCTGGCGTTCCACCGCCACGGTGGCTAGGGCTG
>CAYNIP010000001.1:75021-174243 GCA_964397305.1 uncultured bacterium | reverse complement strand
CGGCTCGGTGGTGGGGGTGGGGGCAGACATGGGGTGCTTGAACTCACAGGCTTTGTGTCATTCTACTGCTTGCAAGCTGACTGCATCCACGCCGCCCGCCGGGCCGCTTTCCCCAGCCGGGGTAATTCGGAAATTCTCTCCTCAGGTTAGCAGGGCCAAGGCCCCTTCTAACCTGAGTCCCAAAACTAGAATGAATCTAGCCAGTTGCGGCCCCTGGCACTTTGGGGTGAGAGCCAACGGGTTATGCTAGAGAGGGATTCTAGCAACCTGGAGGTTGAGACTGTGCCCTCTCACCAATCCTTGACCCCCGACCAAGCACAAGCTGCCGAGGCTCCCGGCAATGTTGTTGTGATCGCGGGAGCTGGAACCGGCAAGACCCATATGCTTGCCGAGCGCTACCACTTCCATGTGTGCCAGCAGGGCCTGTCTCCCCTGAACGTTGTGGCTGTCACCTTCACCGACAAGGCCGCTGACCAACTGCGATCGCGCATCCGCCGCCGTCTCAAGGCTGAACTCCACGAGACCCCCAACCACTTCAATACCCTCGCCGAACTCGAAGCAGCTCCCATCAGCACCCTCCACGCCCTCGCAGCGGACATTTGCCGTGAGCACCCAGAAGCCGCTGGCGTACCTCCTGATTTCGAGATTCAGGACGGCCTCAGCAGCCAACTCTGGCTCGCGGAGCACCTGCCCTTAGCCTTGGACTCCTTGCCCCCAGCCCTCTTCACCGCGATCCCTTACTCGCCCCTGCGGGACAGCTTGGCGCAGCTTCTGAAGGAACCTTGGATTAGCGATCGCGCCTTTGAGCAATCGCCGGATGACGAAGCCCTAGTCGCTCAGATGCAGATCCAGGCCCACGAGCAGCTCTTGAGGGACCCGGCCTGGACCGAGGCGATCGCCACCCTCCAACACTACAGCGGCTCCCCCCAAGACAAACTCGAAGCCTCACGCCAAACCGCCTTAGCAGCCGTGGACCAAATCCAGCAGGGGCAGGAGCTAGCGGCGGCGGCCGCCGCAACGCTGGCCGCCATTAAACCGAACAGTGGCAGCTCCAAAAACTGGCCCGACGGCGCATTGCAGACCATTCGGGAGGCCCTCAAAGTGCTACGGGAACGAGTCAAGCAGGCCCAGCAGGCGGGAGCATTTGGGCGGGAGCTGGGCGAGGCCGACCATCTCCTGATGGCTTACCGGCCCCTCCTCCGGGAGGCCTACGAGCGCGTCCGCGATGAGTTACGCCAGCGGCAACGGCAGGCCCGCCAGCTCAGCTTTGCCGAGAGTGAGGGGGGGGCCCTGCGGGCCTTGGAGCAGCCCGAGGTGCGGGACTACTATCACCAGCGCTGGCGGGCCTTTCTGATTGATGAGTTCCAAGACACCAACCCCACCCAGGCTGAGTTAATCGACCGACTGACGGCCGGGGCGACCCTGACAATTGTGGGCGATCGCCAGCAAGCGATCTACGGTTTCCGTCAGGCCGACGTGAGGGTGTTCGATCAATTCCGCCACCAAATCGTGACGGCCGGGGGCACAGAAGTCACCCTGAGAGAGAGCTTTCGGGCCCGTCCGCGCCTCAATACCCTGCTCAATAGCCTCAGTGGGCCCCTGCTGGGCCCCAGCCACCAGCCCCTACTAGCAACCCGGACAGACTGGCAGGATTTGATTCACCCCGTGCAGGCCCTCGTGGTGACGGCTGATGGGCCAAAACTGGGAGTGGGAGCCCGACGGGTTGTAGAAGCGCGTGCCGTTGCCGACCGTTTGCGCGCGGCCCTAGCGGCGGGCTGGCCGGTGGGAACGGGGCAACCCTTACAACCGGGGGATATTGCCGTCTTGAGCCGCACTTGGGAGTCGCTGGAATTGCACGCTACAGTTCTGGCCGCCGCCGGGCTGCCCGTGGCCCTGGCTGGGGGGAGCAATTTGCTGGCCACACGGGAGGCTAAGGATGGCTGGGCCCTGCTGCGTGCGATCGCTGACCCCGAGGATGATTTAGCTTTAATTGCTACTCTACGGAGTAGTTTCTTTACCGTCAGCGATCGCAGTCTTTGGCCCCTGGCCCCCAAGCTTGATCCCGGTCCAGCCGGCTGGTGGTCACGGTTACAGGCTAGTGATCGCCAGGATATTCAGTCAGCGATCGCGGTTCTCCAAACCCTCCAAGATCACAGTACTCAAGACAGGCCCAGTCGTCTCTTGCAGCAGGCCGACCGACTTACGGGTTACACAGCCGTGGTTGCGAACCTACCTGGGGGCGATCGCCGCCTCGCAGACTGGCAAGGATTTCGCGACCTCGTGCAGCGCCTCGAGACCCAGGCTGGCGATCTCTTCAGCGTTCTCCGGCAGTTGCAACGGCTCTTTGCCAGCGGCCAAGAACTGCCCCGGCCCCCCCTAGCCGCCGGGAATGCGATTACCCTAACCACGATCCACGGCGCGAAGGGGCTGGAATGGCCCCTCGTAGCGGTGGTGGACTTGGCCCGGCAGCCCCCCTCGGCCTCGCCCCCGGTGTATAGCGATCGCACCGCTGGCGTTGCCTTTCAGATTCAGCAAGCCGGCGAGATCCTAGAGCCCTTCCGTTACCGCCACCTCAAGCAGCAGGCCGCCGCCCGGGAGCAGGAAGAGCGACGGCGGCTGCTCTATGTAGCCCTGACCCGGGCTCAGGACTATCTCTTGCTTTCAGCCCCCGAGGCCAAGCACCAGTGGTCGCAACTCACCCCTGGTCTGGAAGCCGCTGGCGTGGTGGTGGAACCGATCCCCTACCAGCCCCAGCAGTCGCTGGTACCAGAGCCGCCCCCCCCCATCCCTCCTGACTCCCTGCCGCCGCTCCTACTCGCAGCAGTTGGTTCAGGCTTGAGTGAGCTGCCGGTTACAGCCTTGAATACCTACGCTCGCTGTCCCCGGCGCTTTCAGTACGAGATCCTGGACGGGCATCCCGGCCTCGGGCCGGAGCCCAGGGAGGGAGAGGGTGTAACCGGAACCAGTCGGGCCTTGGCCTTGGGCAGCTTGACCCATGAAATTTTGGCCGCCGACCTCTCCACCCTGGCGCAAGCCGAGGCCCTGGCGCGCCAACACGCGGCCTCAGACTGCGTGGCCCAGGCCTGGGACCTAGCCCAGACCTTTCGCCAAGAGCCCCAGTTCGCGCCGTTCCGGGGTGAGGGGGTAGCGCGCGAGCAGTGGCTGTCGCTGGTGGTGGCCGGTGTGACCTTGATCGGGCAGGCGGATCGAGTCGGTCCGGACTGGGTGCTGGACTACAAGACCGACCGGACTCCCGATCCCCAAGCCTACCGCTGGCAGCTCTGGGCCTATGCCCGGGCCCTGGAGGTATCCACGGCTCACCTAGCCTACCTGCGGCCCCCGGCCCAGCTCCACACGTTTACCTCCGCCGACTTGGCGGCCATGACACCCGCTGTAGAGGCCCTGGTGCGATCGCTCCGCCAAGGCCCCTACCCCCCGCAGCCGGGGCCGGCTCAGTGCCGCTCCTGCCCTTACCTGACCCTTTGTGAGGCCGGACAGGCGGCAATCTCGACCTGACGCCCCTGGGTTCTAGCCTTCATAATGTTGAATGGTGCAAGTTCAATCCTGTCTTAGGTTCCTTGCCCTGTCATCATTGCAGCATATGCGGGAGTTTGATTGTGGGTCTATTTGGATTTGGCAAAAAGTTGACGATTCCAGGGTCATCGGAAGCGCTGCCCGGCCGTGACCAAGCGATGCCAGTGCCGGCCGCGCACTTTGTCAATGGCCATCCGTTGAAGCCACCCTATCCGGAGGGCCTGGAGTTGGCGCTCTTTGGCTTGGGCTGCTTCTGGGGAGCAGAGCGTAAGTTCTGGGAGCAGGATGGTGTGTTCAGCACGGCCGTGGGCTATGCAGGCGGCCATACTCCGAACCCGACCTACCGGGAGGTGTGTACTGGCATGACGGGCCACAACGAAGTCGTGCGGGTGGTGTTTGATCCTCAAGGGGTCAGCTACGAGACGCTGCTCAAGGTTTTCTGGGAAAGCCACAATCCAACCCAGGGAATGCGCCAAGGGAATGATGTCGGCACCCAGTATCGCTCGGGCATTTACACTTACTCGGAAGCTCAAAAGCAGCTAGCGGAGCAAACCCGGGACGCTTACCAGCAGGCCTTGAAGGCGGCGGGCTATGGTGACATCACCACCGAAATCGTGGCGGCTCCGGAGTTCTACTACGCTGAAGAGTACCATCAGCAATACCTGGCGAAGAATCCGGGAGGCTACTGTGGCCTCGGTGGGACTTCGGTATGCTTGCCGGCGGTGGCAACGGCCTAGCATCAGCTCTAGGTCGGGTTGAGGGAAAAAACCCAAAGCGATTCTTGTTGTTGGGGTTTCCTTAGGCTCAACTCGGCCTACTGCATTGTTTTCCCTCAACTAGAGCCCTAGAGTTACGGGTTGGTCCCAGCGCTGCCTGCTTGCTGGCAGATGAGGCGCTGGACACTGGCGATCGCCCGGTTCAGTTCATAGCTACGGCGCTCCGGGTGATCCAGAAAAGACTGCTGCTCTTGGGCAATCATCGCCACATCCTGGCGCACTAGGCCGTCCAGCAGCCCTTGGGCGGAGCCAAAGAGGCTGTTTTTTAGCCAGCGACGGAAGGGAACCGGCAGCTTGTGCAAGCGCCAGAAGGCTTGTAGGGAGGTGAAGTGAATTAGATAAGCGCGAGTGTGGGTGGCATCCACGGGGCAGAAGAGGCAGCAGATTTTGAAATCCTCGCCTAAGGTGGAAACCCAGTGGGGGTAGAGGTAGCGTACCCAGAGGGGCTCCGGGTGGAGACGGCGCAGGGCCGGAAAAAAGAGCTGAGAGATGGACCAAATTTTATCGATGCGATAGTAACTCTGGGCTTCGTAGAGGGCCTCCACGCGGGTGTCGCTGGCCTCGAGGTGTTCGAGCTTGGCCGAGGCCCAAGCCTGGTAATTGTCGTGGAGGTGGCCGTGGTACATATCCATCAAGTTTTCAATCAAGAAGGAGAAGTGCCCCGGGCAGTCGATCACGGAGACAGTGGCAATGTAGTTGAGGTGTTCCCACTCCGGCAGCCCTAGGGGTTCGTGCTGGGCGGCTTGGTCGGTGGAGCCGGGAAACAGCCAGATGAAGCCGTCCTGCTCCCGCACGGGATAACGATGCAGACGGCAGGTGGGCAATTTTTGGCGCTCCGTCAGGTAGGGGACGGCGGCGCAGTGACCGGCGGCGTTGAACTGCCAACCGTGGTAGGCGCATTCGAGGTTATCCCCCACCACTTGCCCGTCGCTCAGCTTCACGTGGCGGTGGGGGCAGCGGTCTTCAAGGGCCTGAACGGTTCCCTGGCGATCGCGATAGAGGACAATCGCCTGCTGCCAGAAGGTGACACTGTGGGGGTGGCGATCGCCAACCTCGCCACTGCGGGCGATGGTATACCAGTGATTAGGATTAGGGGCTGCGGTGCGTACGGATTGAGGAGTCGGGGCCGTTGCGGGAACGCGGGGCAGCGTGGGCGTATCCATAGGCGATCGCGAGCGTGGGTGGCGGTCGAGGTGGGCAAGATTGACTGCGGTTCAGTCTAGCATCTATACAATGGGGATTAGGAATTGAATCCCTGTCCCGCTAACCTACCGGGCTACCCTATGTTGCCAACCAAGGTCGTCCTCGTTGAAGACGACGAACTCACCCGCCTCAGCCTCCGAACCGCCTTTCAGCAGAGCGATCGCCTCGACTACCAAGGTGATGCGGCCGATGGGATCGCTGGCCTGCGCTTAATCAACGCGCAGCGCCCCGACGTGGCGATCGTGGACATCGATTTGCCCGGCCTGGATGGCATTGAGCTGACCCGTCGCTTCCGTGCTCATGGGGCGGACGCGACTACCAAGATTCTCATCCTCACGCTCAATGACAGTGAAGCCGCAGTCATGGCGGCCTTTGCAGCGGGGGCAGATTCCTACTGCATGAAAGACAGCAAGCTCGAGCTGCTCCTGGAAGCGATCGCAGCCACCCAGGTTGGTCATGCCTGGATCGACCCGGCGATCGCCCAGATTGTGCTCGCCCAAGTCAAGCCGAGCACCGCAACTTCCCCGAACGAAACCTACTCCCTCACGGAGCGAGAGCTGGAGGTGCTGCAACTGATCGTTGACGGCTGTAGCAATGCCGAAATTGCCCAACAGCTCTACATCACGGTCGGTACGGTCAAGACCCATGTACGGAATATCCTCAACAAGCTCTGCGCGGATGACCGCACCCAAGCGGCCGTGCGGGCCCTCCGCTCCGGGCTGGTTGGCTGAGCGTTAGGGCGGATACCAGCGGAGGCGCCATCTGATGCTATATTGCTAAAGGATGTTGAGCCCTAGGGTCAGCTTCCCAGGGTCGATTATGTGTGCTGCTACAGCGTTTGAACAGAATGCGCTATTAAGCCCTAATTTCCCAGGTCGCGCCCACTGTGCAGTGTATTTTTCAGAGACGATTCCCTCCGGGACGCTACGCGAACGAGCCGCGCCAATCCTTCTGCCTCTTGCTGGCGGCTCTCCACTTCGTTATCTCGCCGGCCCATTGCCACGCTGGAGCTAGTTCATGAGTCAGGCAAGCCCCCCAAAACTGAAGTTGATGGTGGTGGACGACGAGCCCGATAACTTGGATTTGCTCTTCCGTACCTTCCGCCGCGATTTCAAAGTCTTCAAAGCCGATGGGGCTCTCAGCGCCTTGGATATCCTGGAGCGCGAGGGCGAGATGGCTGTCATCATCTCCGACCAGCGGATGCCAGTCATGAACGGCACGGAGTTTTTGAGTAAAACCGTAGAACGTTTCCCCGAAACGATCCGGATCTTGCTCACGGGCTATACGGATGTTGAAGACTTGGTGGATGCGATCAACTCCGGCAAGGTCTTCAAGTACATCACCAAACCCTGGAACCCCGACAAACTCAAGGCCGTTGTCCAGCAGGCTTCTGACACCTACCGCGTCGTCAAGCAGCGCACCAATGAACTGCGCCGCTCCCTGCGCCGGGAAGAAGTGCTCAATGTCGTCACCAGCGCCATCCGTGAGTCCTTGGATTATCAGATGATGCTGCAACGCATTGTGCAGTCCATTGGTGAAAACTTTGAGGCCGCTCAGGGCCTCCTCTGGCTGGCTGAAGGAGAGCAGTTGCTGGCGGAGACCTATACCTATGGCGAGGTGGCGGCGGCGGATAGCCAAGCGCTCGCGCAACAGGTGATCGAAAACCGCTGTACCCAGCTCCAGACCAAGGCGACGGGTGAAGCCTGCTTAGCCTTGCCGCTGACAGCTCAGCAAGAGCTGCTGGCGGTGCTGTATCTCTCCCAAACCAGCGAGGCGGCGGCTTGGAATCCTGATGATATCGTCCTGCTGGAGTCGGTGGCAGAGCAGGCGGCCCTGGCCATGTCTCAGGCGAAGCTCTACCAGCGCACCCAGCAACAGGCAGAAAAAATGCGGGCTGAGCTCGAGGTGGCCCGGCAGATCCAACGCAACCTGCTGCGCCAAAGCTGGGGTGATACTGGCTCGGCTCGGGTGCAAGCGAAGTGTTTTCCGGCGCGGGAGGTTGGCGGCGACTTCTTTGAGGTCTACGTCCACCCCCAAGGGGACATCTGGCTGGCTGTGGGGGATGTTTCAGGTAAGGGGGTTCCGGCGGCCCTGTTCATGGCGAGTGCCCTGTCGATTTTGCGTCGGGAACTCTCCCAGGAAACCGCTCCCGATCCGGCGGCGGTGATTAAAAACCTGAACCAGACTCTGAATGAAGACTTATTCAGTACGAACTGTTTCATCACTATGGCGATCGCCCGTTACAGCCCGAGTAGCCAGAGCTTGGCCTACGCCAATGCCGGCCACATCTACCCAATGCTCTGGCATCAACCCACTAGCTGGGAGGCGGCGCGTCAGGGCGATCGCCCGGAGCCGGCCTACCTCAAGGAACGGGGAGTGCCCATTGGCATTTTGCCTGTCTGGAAGGGGAAGTCAGGGGAAGCGACGGTTCGGCCGGGGGATGTCTTCTTGCTTACGAGCGATGGCATTACGGAAGCAACGCTGCGTCCGCCGGACGGCACGGTGAGTAGCCAAGACCACCCTATGTTGAATCAGGAGGGTCTGTGGCAGCTCATTTTGCAGGGTGAAGTCACCTTCGATCTCGATACACTCCTTGAGCAGTTTCGCAACTCGACCAACCATGTTCAGGAAGACGATCAAACGATGCTTGTTCTGGAGGTTCTGTAGCTAATGCAAACGGAACTGCACATCCCCAGCGACTTAAAGTTTCTCACCGTTGTTGAGCGCTGGCTCCTAGATTCCTTGCAGCTTGAGCTGGGTGACACGGTGGACTGGTCCCGTCAGTCGAGCCGCTTGCGCTTGGCTCTGGTTGAGGCTTATTCCAATGTAGTGCGCCACGCCCACAAGGAACAATCCCATATCCCGGTGTTGCTGCGACTCGAACTGCGCGATCGCGCCCTCGCCTTGGAAATTTGGGATCGCGGCAATGGCTACGACCTCGACACCTACCAGCCCCCCAAGCCCGACGAAAAGCAAGAAGGGGGTTATGGCTGGTTGATCATGAACCGCCTGATGGATCGAGTCGAGTACAAGCTCCAGATCGACGGGCAGAATTGCCTCAAGCTGGAGGCCAGCCTGCCAGCTGCAAAGCTCATGGAGGGGCATGGAACTGCCTAGCGCTGCTACGCAGAAGTCAAAAGGCAGAATTCAGCAAGCTTGACTCTCAAGGTATTTCAGCCGGTCTGAACGGTGGGCTTAGGGCTGCCGTCCTGCCCTAGCACCTCTGAATCCACTCCAGCCCAAGGGCGAGGCCTGGAGCGATTCAAGCTGCATAGGAAGGAAATGATTCCCCTACGCTTCTATTGTTCAGGATCTTAGGGCGCTTGCTTCTCCCTGAGGCCGACAAAATCAGCGGGTTGGTAACTTTGGGTACAGTCTCCCGGGCTGTTTCACTTCATTAATAACAGGGGTTGACCAAGCGGCTGGGTGCGCCGCTGCTCAGAGTCGCCGTTGCTGCTCGCTTCTCTTCAGCACGAGTTGGCGCTGACGAACCCAGGAGCCTACCCGCTGCCCCAGCCACTGTTGCTGACTTGTCACTCCTAGAGGAATTCCTGACCCATGCGACCTCCCTCCCGAACCGCCCTCTCTCGTCGTCATGTTCTGCGTGGTTTACTCGCCGTCACAGCCTGTGGTGCAGTGATTAAGCTCGGTACGGGCTGCACCCCGGCCTCGGAAAGCGGCGCTGCTAGTGGAACTGGGGATGAAGACTTGGTGATGGGCTTTATCTACGTCGGCCCCAAAGATGACTTCGGCTACAACCAGGCCCATGCCGAAGGGGCGGCGGCGGTTGCCCAACGGCCGGGCGTGAACATTGTGGAACAGGCCAGTGTCCCTGAGACCAACGAAGTGCAAGAGGCGATGCGGGAAATGATCGACATTGACGGCGCGATCGCCCTCTTTCCCACCTCCTTTGGCTACTTCGATCCCCACATCCTCCAACTTGCTGAACTCTACCCCGAAGTGCAATTCTTCCATGCGGGCGGCCTCCGCCAGGAGGGAATGCCCGAGAATATTGGCAGTTACTTCGGCTACATTGACGAAGCCCAGTACATTGCGGGCATCGTTGCGGGCTACACCAGCAAGACCAAGAAGCTCGGCTTCGTCGCCGCCAAACCCATTCCCCAGTTGCTCCGCAATGTCAACAGCTTCACCCTCGGGGCCCGCAGCATTGACCCCAAAATCACCACCCAGATCATCTTTACTGGAGAATGGGCTGAGCCGGTCAAGGAAGCGGAGGCCGTCAATAGCATGGCTGATCAGGGGGTGGATGTGATCACCTGCCATGTGGATAGCCCGAAAGTGGTCATGGAAACGGCGGAGCGTCGCGGCCTCTACACCTCTGGCTACCACGCCAACCAGTCAGAACTAGCCCCCAAGGGGTACTTAACCGGCGCGGAATGGGACTGGACAAGTATTTACACCCAGTATGCTACTTGGATCAAGGATGGCAAAACCTTGATGAATGGTGGCATTCCTCATATCGTGCGCGGCGGTCTTGAGTCGGGTTTTTGGAAGCTCTCGCCTTTTGGCCCTGCCGTTAGCGCGGAGGCCAAGCAGGCAGCGGAGGCGGCGAAGGCGAAGCTGGTGGAGGGGAGTCTCGTCATTTATGAGGGCGAGATCCGCGATAATCAGGGTAATGTCAAGATCGAAGCGGGCAAATCCTTCGAGCAAAAGGCGGTGGAGCTGGAGATGATGGACTGGCTGGTGGAGGGGGTTGAAGGCCGGGTGGGCTGACATCCCAGGGAGACAGTGACGGCGGGGCTCCGGGCTAAGGGTAGGCGCTTTACAATGAAGATTGATAGCGTTTTACAAACCTTTTTTAAGTATGGCCCTTTCCCCCCCTCCCGACTGCGATTTGGCGATTGTTGGTGGTGGCATCGTTGGCGCGACCCTGGCTGCCGCCCTGGGTCGATCGGGTCTACGGGTAGCGGTCCTCGAAGCGAGGCCCCAAGCTGAAGTGATCGCCCGCTCCCGGGCCTACGCCCTCTCGGTGCTCTCCAGCCGGATTTTCAGCGCCTTGGGGATCTGGGACACCCTGCGGCCCCAGATCGCTGCCTTTCGCCAGATTCGCCTTTCTGACGGTGATGATCCGGGCCTTGTCCAGTTTCTGCCCTCGGATCTGGACACCGCAGACTTGGGCTATGTGGGGGAGCATGGCGTGATTTTGCGCGCCCTCTACGACTTTCTCGCGACTTGCCCTCAGGTGGCCTGGTATTGCCCGGCGGAGGTGCTGGACTTTGAACGAGACGCAGCTGGCCTGCACCTGCGGTTGCAAACGACCACGGGAGAACAGCGGCTGTATACCCGCCTCCTCGTGGGGGCCGATGGACCGCGATCGCGGGTGCGCCAGTTAGCCCAGATCGGCACGCAGGGCTGGCGCTACTGGCAGTCCTGTGTCACGTTTGTGCTGCGCCACCAGCAGCCTCGCAATGATGTTGCGTTTGAGTGCTTCTGGCCGAGCGGGCCGATGGGGGTGCTGCCGCTACCGGGCGATCGCTGCCAAGTGGTCTGGAGCGCTCCCCACGCCGAAGCCCAAGCCCTGAGCGAGCTACCCCAGGCGGAGTTTCAAGCCACCTTGGCCCAGCGGTTTGGGCCGATGCTGGGGCCGGTGGAGTTGGTGAGCGATCGCCGTGTTTTTCCAGTGCAGTTGCTCCAGAGCGATCGCTATGTGCAGCCGCGCCTAGCTCTGATTGGCGACGCCGCCCACTGCTGCCACCCCGTCGGCGGTCAGGGCTTGAACTTGGGGATTCGCGACGCCGCCGCCCTCGCTCAGGTGCTCAAGACAGCGGCGGCGGCGGGCCAGGACCTCGGCGATTTGGCCACCCTGCGGCCGTATGAGCGCTGGCGATGGCGAGAAAATTGGGTCATGCTTGGCTTCACCGATGTGCTCGACCGCCTCTTTTCCAATGCCTGGCCGCCTCTAGTCATGGTGCGGCGCTGGAGCCTCTGGGGCCTGCGGCGGGTTGCCCCCCTGCGGCGCTGGGCCTTGCGTCTGATGACCGGCCTGCTGGGACGACAGCCCCAGTTAAGTTAGTCCAAAGACTGGCGGTCCTAGGGGGCGATTGGGGGCAATCTTGTTAGAATCAAGGCGCTGCAACCTTCGCCAGTTTGATTCCCTATGTCCCCGCTGCCCTTGCTCCCCTGGCGTCGCTGGTGGCGACTCCTCGTGTTCTTAGCGGCGGTTGTCGCCCTCCTCGTTACGATCACGGCGATCACTCCAGAGCCGTCTCCCGCGACGGCTCCCACCGCCCCCGACCTGACGTCTGACCCGACTGAGATCTCTGCCCCCGTCCCGGAGGCTCCGGCGAGTCTGGCGACCTTGCGGCCGGCTGACTTTGCTGAGCCAGAGGCGGAGTTGCCAACGCTCGACTGGCTGGAGCTAGACCCTGAGGTATTCGCGGACTGGGACGTGACCCTGGTTCCGGAAAACCCCGCTACGTTGATCGCTAGGCCGAAGTGGCGATCGCCTCGGGCCGACGACCCCGAGATCCTGGTACTGATCCCGATCAAGTCCGAGGTCTATGGCATTGCCGTCTCCGCCAACCTCAGCCTGTTTCGCGAGAAAGACATTGCCGCCACCTTGACCATCGCCAACTATGGCGCGATTGAAGCCTACGGCCTCGCCCTGCTCGAGCAGGCTAAGCGCGATCGCATTGACCTGATTCTGGCGACGGGCTCCCAGGCCACGGATCTCGCCTACGAGCACTTCCAAGGCGAAACCATCCCCGTCGTTGGCAACGCCAAAGACCCCGTGATCCTTGGTCAGGTGGCGGACTATGACCAAGGGAGCGGCAGCAACATTGCCTACACCACTTTTAGCGTCCCCTTCAAAACCCTCCAGACCTACCTGCTACAACTGAAACCGACGCTGAAGAATATTGCCATCCTTTACGATGAGCAGAACAAGAGCGCGGTGGAGACCCAGGTGGAGCCCATGCTGGCCCTAGCTCGAGAGCTGGGAATCCGGGCGCAACGCTACGGGGTGCAGGACGGCCGCCAAGCTCGGGCCGAACTCACACGGCTCATTCCCCGAGCGGTGGCGGAGATGCGGGTGCGCGATCGTAACCTGGAAAACAGCATCTTTTTCCTGACCGGCAGTGTCACCGTGTATCGGGAGATCGCCACGATCAATCGCTACGCCCGCCAAGTGCCGGTCATCGCCACGCTCCCCGATGTCGTAGCGGCTGGGAATGACAGCGCCACGATCTCCATTGGCGGCCACTTCCGCAACACGTCCTATCTCACGGCCCTCTACGCGATTCGCATCCTGGCGGGCGAGGCGGAGCCCGGGGAATTGCCCGTGGGCCTCGTGACCCCCCCCGACATCGCGATTAACTTCCGCCGCCTGAAAGCCGTCAAGGCGCGCGTGCCCTTCACATTTTTTGAAGCCGCGAGTTTTGTCTACGACTACGAAGGCCAGCCCGTGCGTACCTATGGGCAGAACGTGCTCGCAGAATCCTGAGCTTCTGACCACGACGGTCTCAGGCCACGCGCAGGGGTTGCCCCTTGGTTTGCCAATGCAGAGCATCCCGCTTCCGTAGCCCTGCGCTCCTGCGGACCAGGCTAGGCCCAACAGGCTCAAGCTCCTGCTAGAGGCTTTCCCTTCCCGCTCGACTGTGGGATGGAGGGCCGAGCTGGCTGTGCTGCGTGGCTCCTCAGGGAGAGCAGTTGGGGATGAGGGCAAACGGTTGTTGGGAATCCGAGAATTGATCTAACCTAGAGTCGATGATTGCTGGTTACGCCGCGCGATGGCTCGTCCCCGCCTCGACTCCCTGACCCAGCCTACGGCCCAGGCCCCTAGCCCTCCCTCGCCCCCTAGCTGGCGTCGCCTGCTGAAGGCGGAGGTGCTCGCGCCTCTGCTGGTGGGCTTATTGGTGCTGTTGGCCTGGGAGCTGGGAGTACGCGCGACGGGGATGCCCCCCTACCTACTGCCGGGCCCCCTGTTGGTGCTGCAAACCTTGGCCCAGGACTGGGGGATGCTCCTACCAGCCTTGGGGGTGACGCTGCAAATTACCCTCCTCGCCTTCGTGGCGGCCGCCGCCTCGGGCCTGCTCTTGGCGATTATTTTTGCCCAGAGTCGGTGGCTGGAGCTGAGCCTGTTCCCCTACGCGGTGATCTTGCAGACGACGCCGATTGTGGCGATCGCTCCCCTGATTATCATTTGGACCCGCCGCCTCCTGCCGGGCGCGAATAGTACTTTTGTGGCCTTGGTGATTTGTGCTTGGATTGTCGCCTTTTTTCCCATCTTGGCGAATACGACCCTCGGCCTGCGGAGTGTTGACCCTAAGCTGCGTGACCTGTTCCAGCTTTACGATGCCTCTCCCTGGCAGACTTTTTGGTATTTGCGACTTCCCAGTGCCCTGCCCTACTTTCTGGGCGGCCTGAAGATCAGCGGTGGTTTAGCCCTGATCGGGGCTGTGGTCGCTGAGTTTGTGGCTGGAACCGGGGGCCAACGGGCGGGCATCGCCTACCAGATCCTCATGGCCAGCTACAACTTGCAAATACCCCGAATGTTCGCGGCCCTGCTGCTGACAGCGGGGACGGGAGTGGCCCTGTTTGGGGCCTTGACTTGGCTCACGGAGGCCCTGTTGGGGGGGTGGCATGAGAGCAGTCGGGGGCGCGATCGCTAGTCTCGTTTCCCAACTCTATAAAGCGATAGACAATTGGCCAGCAAGCGGGAACAATGGGCAATGATGACACGATGACGCTAGCCCGAGTCCCTGCCAAGACCCCATGAAAATTCTATTCGTTGCCGCTGAAGCTGCCCCCCTCGCCAAAGTGGGCGGGATGGGCGATGTTGTTGGGTCGCTGCCGGCGGTCCTCCGTAAGATGGGCCATGACGTGCGGGTGCTGATGCCCTACTACGGCTTTCTCCCGGGCAAGCTGGAGGTGCCGGAAAAGCCGATCTGGAAGGGCGATACCATGTTCCAGGAGTTTGCCATCTTTGAAACCCTGTTTCCGGGAACCGATGTGCCGCTCTATCTGTTTGGGCATCCGGTGTTTAGCGATCGCAACAATATCTACTATGGCGATGACGAAGACTGGCGCTTCACCTTCTTCGCCAGCGGCGCGACTGAGTTTGTCTGGAAGTACTGGTCCCCTGACATTGTTCACTGCCACGACTGGCACGCGGGCATGATCCCGGTGTGGCTGCACGAGACCGAAACGATCAAGACCGTCTTTACCATCCACAATCTCGCCTATCAAGGGCCCTGGCGCTGGCGACTGAATGAGATTACCTGGTGTCCCTGGTACATGGAGGGGCACAACACCTTGGCGGCGGCGGTGCAGTTTGCTGACTGGGTGACGACGGTTTCTCCGACCTATGCCCAGCAGATCCAGACGCCAGCCTATGGGGAAACCCTGGATGGTTTGCTCTCCTTCATTAGCGGCAAGCTGACGGGTATCCTCAACGGCATTGATGTTGAGACCTACAACCCAGAAATGGATCTCTACATCACGGAAAACTTTGGCAAAGACTCGATTGGGCAGCGCCAAGTGAACAAGCTAGCCTTGCAGGAAGAACTGGGATTAGCGAGCAGTGCCTCGGCCTTTCTGGTCAGCTCGGTGACGCGCCTAGTGGAGCAGAAAGGGGTGGATCTGATTCTCCAGATCATGGATCGTTTCCTGTCCTATACGGATGCCCAGTTTGTGTTGCTGGGAACCGGCGATCGCTACTACGAAAGCCAGATGTGGGAGATGTCCGCTCGCTTCCCCGGTCGCGTTTCCGTGCAGTTACTCCACAACGACGGCCTCGCCCGCCGCATCTACAGCGGCGCGGATGCTTTCTTGATGCCGTCCCGCTTTGAGCCCTGTGGCCTTGCCCAACTCCTGGCCATGCGCTACGGCTGCATCCCCATCGTCCGCCGCACCGGCGGCCTGGTGGATACCGTCAAACACCATGCGCCAGTTCTCGGGGAGGGTACGGGCTACTGTTTCGATCGGTATGAACCGCTCGATCTCTTCACCGCGATGGTGCGGGCCTGGGAAGGCTACGTGAACTACCCGGACCAGTGGCGCGCGCTCCAGCAGCGGGCTATGTCCCAGAACTTTAGCTGGTACAAGTCGGCAGCGACCTACATCCAGCTCTACAAGCGCCTGCTCGGCCTGCCCGAAACCCTCTCCCCTAAGGAACAGGCGGCGATGGAGGTGGATGCCAAGTGGGCGGCTTGAGCCTAGGATTGTTCCCGGTCAATGCTCAAGCCTTGTAACCTCCGTTCACTCTTGGGGGGATAGCCCTGCTGGCGGTTCCTGGGAGGCAAGTCTAGCTTGTGACCCGATCTTCCAGACTTTGGCCCGGAGGCGGGATTTGTGCTAGGGTAAACCTGCTGGGTGAAGTGATTCGATTGCGTCCCGAGGCCCCCGATGATTTGGAACGCCGGAATGAGGCTGACGGGGCGAAACCCGCGCCGTCTGGCCTGGCAGCGTCGCTGGCGAGCTGTGAAGTGTTGGCTGAGGGCGATCGCCAGTTTCCTCCTCCCCTTCGGCCTCGAATCGCTAATTACCAAGCTCCTTGACCGAGAACCTGAAGACTCTATCCCGGACCTTTGGCTCCTCTGCCTCTATAGCCCCTTTTGGTTGTTCGGGCTGGTGTCTCTAGGTCAAGGCTGGCGCTGCTGGAAGTTGGCTGATCTGGCTAGCCAGGGGGCGGTGGGTGAGGCTGAGGTCGCCCAAACTCTGGAACCGCTTGCGCCGGAGGGCTGGCAATTGGAGTACGATGTCCCCATCCGGGCTGGGGGCGATGTTGACATCCTCTGCACCTCTCCCCAGGGCCGCCTGTTGACCCTTGATGTCAAGTCCCACAACTGCACGGTGGTGAGTCATGGCGATCGCCTCTATCGCCAATACGGTCGCCAGCGCTACCCCTTCGAGACGGATCTCCTGGCCCAGGCCTTGCAGCAGGCTGGGCAGGTTCAGCGGCTACGGCAGGCCGACTCGGTAACGCCGCTCATCGTGTTCTCTCGAGCGCAAGTGCGGGTCGAGGCGGAAAAACTACGTGGGGTCTATGTCACGGAGCGCGATCGCCTGCTAGACCTCCTCCGCCGCCTCGGCTAGGGTGCCTCCAACAAGCCAGCTAAGATTGTCAAGGCCGGCGTTCCATCGGTCGCACACACCGGACACAGACAACCTGGGCAATTCAGCCGACTATACCAGCCGTTCCGGTGCAGTGCGGTTGTTAGACTCCAGTTTTTCGAAACTCAAGGCTCAACATAACCTTACGGTCTTCCCAAGAAAGCTTTGAGGGCGGTTTTATACTTATTCTTCAAGCGGCTGGAGACTAGACCCCCTTGCTGAATCTGAGCCAGAACAGCCGCCGAACAAGATCCTTTTGGAATCGGACTACCAGCCGTAATCAATCCAGCTAGTTGAGTCGCATTCATTTCGCGGGCCCATTGGTAAGCGATCACAGACTCATGGACTACAAAGTTCGGCACGCCCGAACCTGGCATGAGGACGCAGGTTGCTTCAGAATTAGGTCTGCGGGTCGTGACATTAACGAAGAGGTAGGTGCTCTCAGAAGTTTGTGCAATGGCAATATACAGATGTTCACTATTGGGAGGAGTATCCAGCAAAAATGTATCTCCCAGATTGATGGTGATGCTAGCCATTCAAAACCCCATCTAGATAAGCCTCCCGGACAGCCTCTTGCTGAATTTCATCTATCTCCTCGTCGCTCTTACCCACATTTCTTAGGATATCCTCTACTGCAATTGGAATAGCTGAACCATGAGGATTTTGCCATTCTGGGAGGTCATGAGTCCACTCAGCAATTAGAAAAGGGTTAAGATGTCCGAAGTTTTGATAAACCTGCTGGATGATTCTCTCTTCCTCTTCACAAAGATTCCCATTTCCTGGATCTTTCAACAGGGAAACAAGATGCTCATTGCGAGGAGAAATGAACTGAGACCAGAGAGGTAAAGCATTATCAATGGGTCTCCCCTTGATTAAGTCATAGACGCCACTGAGGACAGGACCATAGTCCATAGATACATACTGATCACCAGTAATAGGTTGCTCCATCCGCTTTAGTGCGATACGGTCAGCTATGTAAAGCATCTTCAGCAAGCCCAAATATTTCATGGGTTTACCATGCAGTTTTAAAAGCACCGCTGCGGCTTCAACAGCTTTCTCTGGATGAAACCGAAATTGGATGGTCATAAGCATTCTGGATGAGTGCTTCACATTAGTACAACTTCATTGTAAACCCTCATGCTTTATCAGCCATCAGTGCTTTGACAAAGTATTACAAAAGCCTGATGCTCTGAGGTCTAACCTGGTGCAGGGCCGCTAAGTTCGGGTATGATGCACAACTTAGGGGGCGAGGGGGAAAACCATGCAACTTATTGACCGGGTCCGCCTGGGGTTGGCGGTAGGGTTGGCGAAGGCCGTGACGGCCATCGTCAAGGTATTGAAGCGGGGAGCTGGGAGTGTATTGCCGGGGGCGATCGCCCGTCGCCTGCATCCCCGCATCCTGCCCCTCCTCTTCGGCCAAGTGCGGCAGGGGGCGATCCTGATCGCTGGAACCAATGGCAAAACCACCACCTCGCTACTGCTGCGAACCCTCCTGGCCGAGCAAGGCTGGCGTGTCACCCACAACGCCACCGGGGCTAACCTGATCAACGGCCTGATCACCGCGTTGCTGGCCGATACGAGCGGGTGGGGAACCCTGAAAACTGATTACGCCATTCTCGAAGTCGATGAGAACGTCTTGCCCCTCGTCTTGCGAGATTGCCAACCCCGTTACATCCTGGCCCTGAACCTGTTTCGCGACCAGTTGGATCGCTACGGGGAAGTGGATACGATTGCTTACCGCTGGCGACAGGCGATCGCCCCCTTGCCCGCGACCACTACGGTCGTGCTCAACGCCGACGACCCGACCCTCTCCTTTTTGGGGCAACAGTTGCCGCAACGGGTGTTGTACTTCGGCCTGAACGAGCCGGCCTTGTACCTAGAGGCGATTCCCCACGCAGTCGATGCCACCGACTGCCCAAGCTGCGGCCATCGCCTGCACTATCGCGGCGTTTACCTCTCCCACTTGGGCGACTACGACTGTCCCCAGTGCGGCTTTCACAAAAGTCCCCCCTCCCTCAAAAGCTCGGAATGGGGTCAGATCCTGATCGGCGTTTACAACAAATACAACACCTTAGCGGCGGGCCTGATTGCTCAGGATCTGGGTCTGGAGCGGCCCGCGATTGATACCGTCATCCAGAACTTCCGGGCGGCTTTTGGTCGGGCGGAGGAACTGACGGTGCAGGGCAAGCAGGTGCGGATCTTGTTGTCGAAAAATCCCGTGGGCATGAATGAGACCATTCGAGCTGTGAAAGACCTCAAGGCCCAGGGACAAGCCTCGGTGACGCTGGTGGTGCTCAATGATCGCACCCCTGACGGTACGGACGTATCCTGGATCTGGGACGTGGATACGGAGAACCTAGCGGCCCTGGGGGGAACGCTGGTGGTGAGCGGCGATCGCGTCTATGACATGGCCCTGCGCCTCCAGTACAGTTGCGAGCAGCTCGAGCCGGGGGCCTTGCAGTTGATCGTGCAGCCGGATCTGCACGATGCTCTGCAAACGGCCCTCGACCAGACCCCGGCAACCGAGACCCTGCACATTTTGCCCACCTATTCCGCCATGCTCGACGTGCGGCAATTGTTGACCGGCCGCAAGATTTTGTAGTAGTCCCCTCTACCCTAACCCCCGATGGAACTGAAGCTTGGCTGGCTCTATCCGACGCTCATGAGCACCTATGGCGATCGCGGCAACGTCATCTGCCTACAACGGCGCTGCCAGTGGCGCGGCTTGGCCGTGGAGATCATCCCCCTGGATCGGGATGCCCCCCCAGAGCGCTTGACTAGTGTGGATCTCATCGTCGGGGGCGGCGCTCAGGATCGGCAACAAGAACTGGTGATGCGGGACTTGCAGGGGGCCAAGGCTGAGGCCCTGCGAGCCCAATTGGCGGCGGGAATTCCGGGCGTTTTTACCTGTGGCTCCCCGCAGTTGCTCGGCCACTACTATGAGCCAGCCCTGGGGCAACGGATTGAGGGCCTGGGGCTCCTGGACCTGACGACGCGGCATCCGGGGATCGAAGCCAAACGCTGTATTGGCAACGTTGTGTTTGAGATCGTGGCGGAACCTCTGGCAACCGAGTTGCGGCAACTTTGGCGGGAAGCTCCCATCGTGATTGGCTTTGAGAATCATGGCGGTCGCACTTATCTGGGAGAGGTTGCGCCCCTCGGTCGGGTGTTGGCTGGTTATGGCAACAATGGGACAGACGGCTGGGAAGGAGCCTTTTACCGCAACGCGATCGCCACCTATGCCCACGGGCCCCTGTTGCCGAAAAACCCTTTTATTGCCGACTGGTTGCTTCAGACAGCCCTGGAGCAAAAGTACGGGCAACCCGTGACCTTGGCTCCCTTGGATGATGCTTGGGCACGGCAAGGCCGGCAGGCTATGTTTCAGCGTCTCAACTTGGCCAATTTAGCCGAGAGCGCGTACACTTTGAGGTAAGGGCAACGCCGCTCCCCAGGGTCTTGCCCGTGATCGCCACTGCTGTGTTGCCCTATGACTGGACATGTCCTGGAACGAAGCGCCGCTAGCATCTTGGTCCTGTTAATCCCCCTGGCTTTTGTGCTGGTGTTGCTGTACTCGATTTGGCCGCTGTTGTTGCTGCTGGTTGTCCTCGGCCTTGCCCTCCGCATCTGGCAAAAATACCGCTGGCAACAGTGGAGCCAGCAAGTTACCCCCTACTTCAATCAGTTGGTCTCGGAGAATCAGGGTTGCCTGACCCCCTTTGACCTCGCCATGCGGGCGGACTTGACGGCCGCCGCCGCCCAACGCTTCCTCGACCACAAGGCGGCTGAGTATGGCGCTCAGTGCAAGGACTATAAGGAAGGCGGTCGGGTCTATTACTTCCTCACCGCCAGCGCCTTGGGTACGATGTTTAAGGAAAGTGAGCCCCTGGGCGATCGCGACAGTGAAGCCCTCAGCTTTGACGAGATCGCTGACCTGATTCCGCCTCCAGCTCCAGAGCCCATCGCGACACCAACCCCGGCTACCCCGACCCCCCCGGCGGTGACTGAAGCCCAGCCAGCCGCCGCCCCAACGGCCGACGCACCCCCAACCGCGGACGTTACCGTTGCCCCGCCCCCTGCAACCGCCAAGGCAACCGGCAAGCCCCAAGCCCTGATCCAGGCGGAGTTGGCCAAGCGGCTAGCCGTGCATTCCGGAACCTTGACCAAGCGCAAGGGTGATCCCGACTTTTCCCAGTGGACCCAGAGCCGCGATCCGGAGGGGATCGCCTGGAAGTACTCACCGCGCAAGAAGGTATTTACGCCGGTTGAGGGCTAGCATCAGCCCAAGTCTAGGAGGCTCCCAGCCCTTCATTGAGAGAGCGCCGCTTAACCTGGGTTCCTCGATTTTAAGTCCCCCTTTCCAAGGGGGATTTAGGGGGATAATCCCTACAGCTCTCCCCGCCTTGGTCTCCTGGATACCCATAAGTCCCGAAACCCTTACAGTTCAGGCTGTTTCTGTATCTCCCTCACCCTTTGGGAGCGGGAGATTGCGGGGGTGAGGGCTGAGATTAGTAGCCAGCCTTGGGAGGAGGAGCGGGGGGATGCAGACGCGCAGCGGCTGCTCGCAGCGTGGGCAAGCGCAGTGCCAAAGCGGGATGCACCCCCGAATAAGCTGAACCTTGCTGAGGCCGCAACCCTAGAGAGGGGCTAAGAAAGACACTTGGCAGCCCCTAAGCGTTGTTCGCAGAGGGCTTTCTCCTCGGGACTCAGGGTTTTCGGATCAATATCTCGCCGCACTAAAAGGCCATTGTGGCCGAGCAAGAAGCGGGGCAAGTCTTCATACTCAATCAACCGCCCCAGCTCTCGTATATCGTAGGTGGTGTAACGGGTTTTTACGGCTTGGTCAAAGTCAATATCCAAAATTGTCATGGCCTTCCAGGGCGGCAATTTGCTATCGACTAGCGGGCGCGGCCCTGAACCAAGAATGCCCATGTGCAGCAACTCAAGCTTACCCTTCTTAGCGGGATAATAGGCGTGGTGATGACCGCTGATGTAAGTATGCACGTCATAGCGTTCTAGTAAGTCGCGTAACTTGTCGGCATCATCCATAACATCCCCGGGCTGATCGCGACCGATGGCGACCGAGTACAGGGGTAAATGCCCTACTAGAATTCGTAATTTCGCCTGCTGAGCGGCTTCACTACCTAGGGCCTTTTCGACCCAAGTCAGCTTTTCGGCTGGGATGTGACTGGAGGAACCATCCCAGGCTAGAAAGAAGATGTCTCCATATTTGAAGCTGTAGTAGAAGGGGAATTCAAAGCGGTCAATGAATTCTACCCCCGGATCGTGATCAGGCTCATTCCAGTAAGCGGAGGCCAGATCTCGCTCTTGCTTGAACAAATGTTTGTTGTTGATGCCGAGGGCGCTCGAAGCATCATGGTTGCCGATGGTAAAGCCGAAGGGGAGCTTCGCTTGGCGCAGGCGTGTGGCGATGTGCTCATCAAAGGCGGCCCACATGGCTTTGATTTGCTCTGTACTCAGGCTCAGGTCTTGTCCAGCCACCATGTCACCGCTACAGATAACGATGTCCGGCTGCCAGAAAGGGAGCAGCGAAAGGCCCGCATCCACTTCGGGATCATAGTGAGTGGAACCGTAGGCTGCATTGAGGTCACTAATCACGGCGAGGCGGACACTGCCCCGAGGCGGGTTGTAGAGGCCTTCGGGACCGATGCTGGTGATGAGTTCCTGAGTCTTTGGGGGCAGTGCTGCGGGCTGCTCGGGGGCTGCGGGAGAGTCGGGTTTGGTGATGGTCATGGCCGCGGGCTCGCGCTCAGGAGCCTCGGTGGGCGATCGCAGGGCCGTCTCTGTGCAGGCAAGGCAGAGGGCTGACAGCAGCCCGGCGACAACTAGGGAAATGAATCGTTTCCAGCGCATGGCACAGTTTAGTTAGATAGAGCTTGGATACGGGTTTACAGCAATGGGGGGATAGGAGACTCGCTCAGGGTCGTTGCCAGAAGCTGATCGCTGAAGAGCGCGGCCCTTCATCTTGGTAGAGAGCGATACATTCCTAGGGGCTCCGTTGCCCTCAGGCTAGCACGTTGGTCGCTGCCATCGAATCCTGAGTTCTTCCGGTTTCTAATCCATGGCGGCGAGTTGGCGGGCTCGGGCTTGGAGTTCGCCAATTTCGTATAGGGCTTCAAACGCTAAACCCCGCTCGTGATACAGTTCTCGACCCCCTTGCTGGCGATCGACTAAGGCAATAATCCGCTCCACGCGATAGCCAGCTGCTTGTAGGCGCTCAACTGCTTGTAGGGCCGACTGCCCGGTAGTCACAACGTCTTCGAGGACCACGATCTGGGCTCCGGCGGGGAGAACCGGCCCTTCGATGTAGGCTCGCGTGCCGTGGCCCTTGGCTTCCTTCCGAACGATCAAGGCTGGGAGGGGGCGATCGCCCAGGGCTGAGACTACGCTCACGGCGGTCACGATCGGGTCGGCCCCTAGGGTCAACCCCGCTACGGCCTCGGTGTCCGCTGGCAGCCGCGCCAGCAGCAAGTGACCGATAGCTAAAGCTCCGTCGGGCCGCAGGGTGACGAGCTTGCCGTTGATGTAGTAGGAGCTGCGCTGGCCGGAGGAGAGCACGAAGTCTCCTTCCCGATAGGCTTCTTGAACCAGCAGATCGAGGAGGTGTTGGTGGAGGGAGGCGATCGCCGAGGTTGAGTCAAGCATCTGACAACAGTACCCGCCGGGGTCTAGTTTTCTCTAGCCAGCAGTGTACCAGCCAAGATTCCGTTAGAATGGGAGCGATATTTAGCCTGAGGAAAGCGTCATGGTATTGCACAGGGGTCGCCGCTGGACTGTCATTTCCGTGCTAGTAGCCGCCGGGCTTGCTTGGAGCTCCGGGAAGGCGATCGCCCAGCAAGCGCCCGTCTTTACCAATGGCTCGCCGACTAACCTGCAAACTCTGCCGGAAGCGATGCAGCAGGCCTTCACGGCTACCTCCCAGGACGCCTTCTCAACCGTGTTCACCCTGGGGCGGCAAGTGGATTTTCTCTTCGGGATTGGCGGCTTTCCGGAAATGGAGGTCAATCGCGATGGTTCCTTCGCCCACTCGATTTACCAGGATGTGCTCACACAGCAATTCAACAACGGCCCCTTCATTCGCACACCCGACTTACCCAACCCCTTCAACTCCTCGATTATCAGTAACCCAGGCTACCTCCGCTCGGGACAAACGGTTCCTGGTGGTGAGTTCTTCTTCGAGACTCAGCCCTTCTAAAGCGCCCGTGCTGGGAGTGGGCATCCAGGGTGCAGGAGTTGAACCTGCCTAAGGCGAATTATGAGTTCGCTGCCTCAACCGCTCGGCCAACCCTGGAAATCGCCGATTTATTATACTAGCAGCTCTGCCCCCGCGTCGGCCTTCCTTGGCACGAGTTACGAGTTCCCCGAAACGTTTGGGCTGGGGATGGCTTGACCTGCCCATCCTCCTCAGAGGGTAGTGGAAAACTACGCTGAAGCCCTTGCAAAGCAAGGGTTTCAGGAAGAAGCAGGAAAATCGCTCGAACCCAGATACATCAAGGGTTCGAGCTGACTTTTCCAATATTCTCTGGGAGGGCTAATGAACTTTCACGAAATAACGACCCAATTCGGTAGGGGCACGGTGGCCGCGCCTTCAACCCAGTCAATCGCTGTTCTGATAAGGGTTTGGGGGTTGGGAGACCCAAACCCTACAATGGTGCATTTAATTTGTGAAATTCCATAAGCCCAACAACGCTCAGGGGCAATTGCCGTTGTGGCGCTTCAGCGCTCCCCTAGAGCAATCCAACAAAAGACGGGCTGGATGATTGACTTCCTGGAGCACTCTTAAGCTGGGTCAGGCCGTCAGCCCAAAGCTTGCTGCACCATGGTGGTTACAAGGCTGCGATTGAGCTTCCCTTGGGCATTGCGCGGCAGGGCTGGAACCGCGCACCAGTGCTTTGGCTGCTTGTAAGGGGCTAGTTGCGATCGCAGAGCCGCTGTCAAGGCCGCTGGTGTTGCTGGCAATCCTGCTGGGACATATAGGGCTACCACCCGCTGCCCCCAGCGCTCATCAGGCCAGCCAATCACCCCGACATCCGCTACCATGCCCGTCCCCCGAATCGCCGCCTCCACCTCGCCCGGAAATACCTTTTCCCCGCCCGTGATGATGACCTCCTGTTGGCGGCCGAGCACGGTGAGATGTCCGTCAGCATCGAGATAGCCTGCGTCCGCCGTCGGCCACCAGGGTTCCGACGGCCGCAACTCCGGGTAGTAGCCCTGAAAGAGGGCTGGACTCCGCAGGGCGATCGCCCCCACGGCTCCGGCGGGCAGGGGCTGCCCCGCCGCGTCCAAAATCTGGAGTTCCACATGGGGCAAGGCCCGTCCACAATCGGCCCGACCCTGGCGGAATTCGGCGGGCTCTAGGGCCGCCACTAGGGCTGCCGTCTCCGTCATGCCATAGCTCAAGACCAGGGAGAGATCGGCCCGTCGCGCGGCCGCGAGCAAGGTGGGCCAGATCGGTCCACCTCCCACCAGCAGCCGCCGCCAAGAGGCCAGCCCTCGCGGGTCGAGGGCCAGCAAATCCTGGAGCTGGGTGGGGACGAGGGAGAGGACACTACGGGCTGGGTCCAGGCGAGGACGACGACCGGCCTTCAGCTCTGCATAGGGGAAGCTCTCATAGCAGCCCCCACTGATTAGAGAGCGCACCACGGGCATCAGGCCGCTGACATGGTAAAGGGGCAAGACATTTAGCACCGCGATGGGCTCGGGGCCGAAGCGAGCCTGGAAACCCTGGGCCGCAGCGGTGAGGGTGGCCCAGGTGTGAGTGGCAAACCGTACTTGCCCGGAGCTGCCGCCCGTGGGGATGGCGATGATGGGGTCAGCGGGGGGAGGCGGTCCTGGCTCCGGGGTCCCAATCCGTCCCCAAGCTGCGGGAAGCTCCCCCCAGATCAGCGCGGGCTGGCTGAGGGCGATCGCCTGGCGACCCTCCCGCGCTCCCCAAGCCGGGTTCCCCAAGAACAGGGGCCAGCCAGCCTGGACAGCCGCCAAAAAGCCAGCCAGCCAGGCTTCGGGCTGCCGCTCTAGGAGCAAGATGGGGCGCGGCCGACCGACCAACTGCTGCTGATAGGCGAGCCCTTGTCGCGCTAGATCCGCCGCATCGCCGCTGAACCAACCGGAGGGGGGAGAGGAGAGCACGGGGGTAGTCTGGGGGAGGGATGCGAGGAAGTCTTGGGCTTAAGGTAGCAGTTGCTCCCAGTGCTCGGAGGTCTAGCCCTCAAGGCCTCGCATCCGTTGGTGGCGTCCTAGGGGGCTGGGGGCCGGAGAGGCGGTAAGCTCCTGGGGTTCCCCAAGGGATGGGACTCCCTGGCAGCTTGGAGAAACCCCGGCTTCAGTAGGGGTAGTTCGACACCTGACTTGGATCGGGGGCAAAGGCCAGCCAGATCGGAAACTGGAGCAGGGAGAGGTTGATCGTATCTTCCGCCTCATCGATGGCGATGAAGGGGAGCAGCTTGCTGTCCAGCAGCCGTTCCGCCTTTTGGACCAAAGCGGCGGGGGATTCAAACAGGCCGACGCCGCGTGTGGGGCCGAAATCCCCCCGGGAGATCCCCAAACAGTCTTGTAAGCCTCGCCGCCATTCCCCCAAGCGCTCGGGGGTGTTGGCGAGAACGAGGACCCGGAGGCGATCGCCATACAAGGCATTCAACACCGAGATCGCCGCCGAGGCGACCAGAATATTTTGCAGGCGGCTGCCGAGGGAGCGGAGGGCCCCCCGACCCCCTTGGTTGAAAAACCAATCCTGCACTCGCTCTGCATGAACCGGCTCAAAGGTGCGGCGCAGTTGCCAGGGGGGACCGTAGTAGTCCGGTTTGCTGCGGTACTGATCCAGCAGGCTGACGATCTGGCGACGCTGATCTTGGAAGCTCTGCTTGGCAAAGTTGGGAGTTGGAACCGCCTCCTCTTCCTCCGGCCGGGGGGGACGGCCGGAGCTACGGGCCGGAGCCGCCGCCGAGGGTTCCGGCAGTTGGAGCTGCTCCGCGGTCGCGGCCAGGTCCTGGAGGCTGCCTACGAGGTAGTCCTTGAAGCCCTGGACGCGAATCGCGATCTCTTGAGACTGGCCGGCGAAGCTGCTGCGGATTTCCTCCCGCACGCGATCGCGCCGCCGCTCCAACTGCTCCACCGCCGCTTGCAGGGTCTGGCGGCGCTGCTCCAGCTCGAGGCTGCCTTCAGCGACCAACCGTTGGAGGAGGGCAGGAACATCGCCGCTGACATCGGCCAGGAGGCGATCGCGCTGGGCCGTGAGGTCAGCGATTTCTGCCTGAAGCTCGGCCTTGCGTTGCTCCAGGACCGCCACGGCGGGTTCTGGGGGTTCCGTTGGCGGCGGTGTTGGAGGTTCTGCGCCCCTCAGGTTCAGCCTGGGCCGCGTCTCAACGGGCTCCGGCTCCCCCAGGTTGGGCAGGGGCGGCAGGGTATCGGGATCGCGGTCGTTGTCGTGATTCGAGATCGGGGCTTCGTCAGAATTCATGCGAGCGATTTAGCAAACAGCAGCACAGCGTCCGAGCAAGACTTACCCTCAATCGCGGCGCGGGAGCGGGGCGAGGCAGGCCTGGAGCTGTTGCGGGTCAAACAGCACCGGTAAAAAGTGGATGCTGTTGACTTCCCGAAAGTAAAACAGAATAGGCACAGCGGGCCAAAAAACCCGCCAGTTTTGCCACTCACTGTAGGGGAAGTGGCGAATCTGAGCCTGGCCGCGGTAGACCTCTAGGGCGGTGGCCGTGAAGACGAGGCGCAGGGTTCCCGCTTGCACCAGCAGGAAGAGGGCGAACAGGCCGACCCCTGCTCCGGCAAGGCGCTGGATCAAGGCTAGGGGGATGGCGATCGCCAACAGAGCCAAGGGTAAGACATAGCTAGGCGCCAGTTCCGTGGTCGTGGAGGGGGTGGGGGTTTGGGTGGTGGTCATCGGCTTAACCAAATTAACGAATCGCCAACCCTCAGGCTGTTACCCTGAGGGGGACAGGCGCAATTCACGAAGCACTGGACCGGCTCCATCGCTCGACCCAGAGCCGGCCCTGCGGCTCCCGCCTTTTCATTGTAGGGGATGTTGGCCAGACCACTCTGGGGGGGCGAGCGGCGATAGTCTCCGGGAGCCTTTGCGATCGCCCGTGGCTTCGGGACACCCGGCGATTTTCTGGGCTTAATCTTCACCCTCCTCCTCCTCTGTCTCCTCGAGGGCAGCCTGGCGCTTTTCCCAGTTGGTATAAGCAATAATGCCCAAGGCAACCACGATAAATAGGGCCGAATAAATCCAGTCATGCCAAAAGCTGGCGATCAGGTCATCAAAGTTCATGGGCTTGTCTCTCTTCAGAATCTTGCCTCTACCCTAACAATCTGTGTTAAGGCAGCCCCCCAGTCGCCGCTCCTAAGGCTAACAGGGGCGGCTAAAGGTGAGTATTGCTAGGGAGGGCATTGGGCAGGGTGCATTTCACTTTGGCGACTCCCCTTTGCCCTACTTAGGAGAAGGGGCCGAGGGGGATGTAGACGCGCAGCGACTTCTCGCAGAGGGGGCAAACTTGCCTAACTGAGATGCACCCCGTGGGTAGTGGGGGGGGGTAGATCCTCGAGAACCCTCTAGCCAGAGGAGCCATCAAAACTGCCGAAGATTGCAGTTATGACCTCAAGCCACAGTAGGGGCTGAAAACTGGATGGTGGCTCGTAAAAAATCCTGATTCCAGCAGCTCGATCCAGGGTCGAGGACTCCTGACTTTAGAAGCCCTCACCCTAAATCCCTCTCCCAAGTTGAGCTACCGCTTATACACATCTTAGAGATGAGCCATTGCCCAGCCTTCAAAGAGAGTATCGAAGCGCTGGAGACCTCTGAATAAGATCACGATGCCTGGTGGGCGCTGACTGGCCTAGCCCGACCAGCCGCCCAACCGGGCAAGGAGCCAGGTAGCCCAGGCCAAGGTGTAGGGCCGAAAGGAATTCGTTTGTTTGCGTGGGTGGCTCTTCAACCGTATTAATAGCGCCATCGCAGACGCAGCCCCTCGCACTGAGTGCTAGCCGGTGCTAGGTAGCTCAGGCTGTAACATTGTCCTTGCAATTCCTGAGCTGGATCTAGATTGGCCATGGGCTGATAGCCCTGATCACCTTGCACAGACCAACGCTGTACATCGGCTAGTAAGCTGCGGTCAAATGCTGGCAAACTCGCTAAATCTGGATTAGCCGCGACTCGTAGGAAGACTGGATTTTCAATACCTTGCCAACGAAACCAAATCATGAGTGAGGCCACGGGCTCATAGTATGCAATGGGTTGTTCATAGTCATGACCCGTAGCGCCACTCTCCACATAAATGGGAAAGTCGGGATTTTCTTTCACAGTTGCTGCGAGGGTCCTGAGATCAGTCATAAATTGTTGGGTGTCTTGGGTAAAACCAATGGCAGCGGCTCGGAGTGGGAAGCCCTGATTGATGAGGATGAGACTACCCAAAACAACCCCTACAGCACGGAGAATGACCTGTTGGCGATAGTTGGCAAGGCGGGTGAGGATTGCGGCCAAGTTTATTCCCGCAACGGCTAGGACAAGGATCTGGAGTAACGCGATGGGAAACCGATAGCGATGATCGACGGCAAACTCACCGTAGAATAGGATTTCCCAACTAGACCACAGGAGTCCTAGGGCTAGTACTCCTCCTAAGGCCAGTCGCTGCTGCCGTGATTCAGGGCTAGCCTGGCGGTGTGGGAGGAGGTTGTAAAGGAGGAGGGCAATGGCGACAAAAATTGCCGCCGACAACCGGAGGTGTTGGCGGCGCGTGAAGAAATGAACCTGATTCATCAAGCTAGAAATCAGGTCAATCGAGCGCCCATAGACTTCTGTGGGCTCATTTCCCTGGCTGAGATAACTTAGGACGAGTCCACTGACGAGGAGGCAGGTCAAGAGGCCTAAGGCGCTGAGCAAGCGCGGCCCTAGACCAACCCGTTTCGATCGGCTCAGGCCCAATGCTGTCAGGACTGCTAGGGGTAGGCCGGAGAAGACAAAGTTTTCCTTGCATCCAGCCGCAATGATGGTTCCGACGGCCACGAGACTGATCGGCAGATCTAAGCTTATTTCGGCTAAGTTTTTCGCTTTTAAGTATCGCTGGAGGGCAGTTCCCAAACCTAGGATGATTCCCGCCAGCCCCACTGCACAAAAAGCCTCACTGGGGCCGATCCAAGTCCAGATATCGTTCCAGAAATGAAGCTGCATGGTTCTCAAGGCTAGCAAGAGGCCAAAGCTGAGGCCAAGGGCTGAGATGCTGGCCCAGGTGAGGGCAAAAATCGCGATCGCCAGGCAGACCAAACGATCTAAGTAGTAGAGCCAGGCTCGGGAACCCCACAGCCCAATTTCAGCTAACCGAAGTAGCCAATAGAGCGGGCGATTGATCCAAGAGTTCCCAGCTCTGGCAATTTCCTCCTGCCACCAAGTATGCAGAATGTCTTGGGGGGCAAGGCCGCCGTCGGCTAGGCGCTCCGTGATGATGTAGTTGTCTAGCACCCAAAACTCAGCTCGAAGGAGGGAAGCGACTAGGTAGATCGCGAGCAACAGACTGAAGAGGGCGATCGCCAGTCCAGCTAGCAAGACATGACGGCGGGCCCAGGCAGAAAATTGCTGGTCGAGGGTCGCCGAGCCGCGGCCAACACGAACCAAGGAGCGAAACCAGGGGGAGGGTTGGCGCATTCCCCAGCGTAGTCCGATGAGCACCGCCAGACCAAGCGCGCCATAGATCCCGAATAGCCACTGTCCAGATAGACCAGTCTTGGCGAGTTGAGTCTGGAGAATGAGCGCCATTTTGTAGAGGATCAACAATCCCCCGATGATGGCTAAAGCCTTGGGCAACACTTCCACCCGAGGGAAGGGGATCAGGGGGCGTTGGAAGAGTCTCATAGGGGCGTTGCTAAAAATAGTCGTAGATGTCAGGCACGCTGAGCGATCGCGTTGAATTGCCGGTTCGGATGTAGAGTTCGAGGCCGCTATCAGATTTTAGGAAGGCGCGTTGGGGGGCAGCGGAGCGAACGTAGACAGCGCAAACTAGCTTAGCATCAAGAGTTGCAAAGCGAATTCGCAGGTAGGGAAGGAATCGCGTACCCAAGCGATCGGCAATCAATTGACTCAAATGGCGCTCGAATTTATCACGGTTGCCTTGATTCATGCTTTGCAAGTCTTTTTCTAAACCGTAGGTCTTGCCATCGTCTTCGACGCCAATAATCAGCGTGCCGCCGTCGGAGTTCAGGAAGGCGGCAATGGTTTTGAGGGTGCTCTGGTGCAGTTTTTTGTTCACTGTACCTTGGCGCACGTCCCATTGCAGAGTGCTTTTGAATTCGAGGCGATCGCTCTCGCTCAGTTGCACAAGTTCAGCAATAGGGCGCAGATCGCCAATGCGTTCGATGGTAGTCGTGAAGCGGCGCAGTTGGCGTTCGTCAAGGCGTTGGAGTAGGTCGGTTTCAGTATCCGCCGTTTGGTGCTATTTGGTATTTCATCCATCACTACAACGCATCATTACCTCTTTGGCTCTACCGGCTTGTCTTTGGTGTTCTATGTTGAGAGACTCTCTTCTTACCTCTCAACTCTACCTCTATATCTTTTCAAACACACTCTGAGGGTGAGGGCTACAATGGGTTGAGGTTCTTTTCCTTAATGCTGTTCTGAAGTGCCTCAAAACGGAGCCCTCATCCCCCGGCCCCTTCTCCCAAGGCTGGGAGAAGGGGAGTTAGAAGTCTCGCTCCTAATGTTGCCCAGCGTGCCTTGCGCCAGGCCGTAACCCTGGGTTGGGTGGAGAAGATGTCAAGTCAACACCTCCAAATACTCCTCCTGCCGATCCTCCCAGTCGTCCGTGAGGCGGTAGCTGCCATCCTCCTGGCGGAGCAATATTCCAGCTCCGGCCAGTTGGCTGAGAGCCTCCCGGAGGAGGCCGTAATTATTGGGAAGGAGTCCTTCCTTGCCCGCCTGCCGGAGGTAGCCGAGGAGGATCTTGAAGCGGCCATAGGTGGGCCCCGGGTGACCCTCCGCAAAGGCCTTCTGAATCCGCTCAACGATGATCAGCCATTCCTCGCGGCCGATATTGCCGCTCGCTTCCGGTTCCGCCTCCGACTCCAGGGGCGTCGCTTCATCGCCAGGGAGAAAGAGTTCCTTAAACCCTTCTACTTCCTTGATCAAGACCTTGCTCTCCTGGGCGGCGGCCGTGACAAACGCGGAAAAGCTGCTGAAGGTTCCCGAACCGTCCGGTTTTTGGATGGAAGTTGCTCCCTGGTAGTGGTAGTCTGCCTGGGCCCGCATCAGCACATCGATGGCTGGGAAGCGCGTGCTGCGGCCCTGGTTTTGGGCGGCATCGATGGCGGTGACGAGACAGGCGAGGGCTGTGCCGTAGCTGATGGTGGGGTCCTGGGGTGCGGTGGCGGGTTGGGGGGCGAACTTGCTGGCGAGAAGTTCTTCCAGGGAGATGAAAGCATCGGCGCTGAGGATCAGTTGGTCGCTCGCGGTTTCAGCACGGCCAATCAGGGTCACGCGCTTCTCCAGGGCCCGCAAGGCATTCACTAGGGGGATGAAATCCTTGTCAGCCGTGACGATCAGGAAGTGCTCGATCTCTGGGTACCGGTAGGCCGTGTTGAGGCAGTCTACTGTGAGCTTGACATCGACGCTATTCGTCTTTTTTAGGGAAACATGGATCGGCTCAAAGCCCATGCTGTAGAGGGTTTGGGCGACAACCTCGTTTTCCCGTCGCCAGTTGGCGTAGACTGTTTTCACCCGTAGGTGGCCTTGGGAGCGAGAGTATTCCACGATCGATTCCGCCAGGGGGGCCTTGGTGCCGGTCATGTGGCGGGCTGAGTCCTTGACATTTTCATAGTCCCAGAAGATGGCGGTTTCGCTCTGGTTGTGAGTTCGGGCTTGGGATGCTTTGGGGAGGTGGCGCGATCGCCCCCGGGCTTGGCTAGCGATCCAGGTCGCGGGCCAACTGGCCGGCAGAGCGATCGCCCCGGTCGCGAGGGAGTCCCGGAGCGATCGCCCCGCAGCCACACTCAGACCGCAACTGAGGCCGAAGGCGAGGACACTCGCCAGCAGCCAGTCACGCCCGTTTAGTTCGTTCATGGTGGTCAGTGCGGGGGGTAACGGCAACCCGCTGGCTGCCTCCAGCTTAACCTGTTGTTACAATCCTTGTAGATGTCAGTGCTACAAACAGGCTTCCCACGACCTTGACTTGGTTGCGGCCGTTGCCCCCGGGGCTAGGTGATCACCGTGGGGCGATCGCGCCCCGTGAAGTGGCGAATCTGGGCAATCTCCTCCGCCAGCTCGATCAGGTCGCTCAGGGCCGCTTGGGCCTCGCGGTCCTGCTGGCTGGGCTCCGCTTCGTAGCGTTCGAGGTAAAGCCGCAGTGTTGCCCCTTTCGTGCCCGTGCCCGAGAGGCGGAAGACGATGCGCGAGCCATCCTCAAAGCCCAGCCGCAGTCCCTGGCGCTCGCTGACGCTGCCATCCACCGGGTCTGTGTAGCTAAAGTCATCGGCATAGGCCACTGTATAGCGCCCATACTGCCGACCCTTCAGGTCCCCCAAGGTCCCCCGCAGGGTTGCCATCAGTTCCTGGGCCGGTTCCGCTGCCACTTCTTCATAGTCGTGGCGAGAGTAAATATTGCGCCCGTAGGTGCGCCAGTGCTCACGGACGATCTGCTCCACCGACTCCTCACGTACTGCGAGGATGTTGAGCCAGAACAGCACCGCCCAGAGGCCGTCCTTCTCGCGGACGTGATTCGACCCCGTGCCGAAGCTTTCCTCACCGCAGAGGGTCGCTTTATTAGCATCGAGGAGATTGCCGAAGAACTTCCAGCCCGTGGGCGTCTCGTAGCAGTCGATGCCGAGCTGGGTCGCCACGCGATCCACAGCGCCGCTGGTGGGCATGGAGCGGGCAACCCCTGCGAGGCCGTCCTTGTAGCCGGGAACCAGGGTGGCATTGGCGGTCAGCACGGCCAAGCTGTCGCTGGGGGTCACGAAGAAGTGGCGACCGAGGATCATATTGCGATCGCCATCGCCATCCGAGGCCGCACCAAAATCCGGGGCCTCGTCGCCAAACAGCACCGCTACCAGATCCTTGGCATAGACCAGATTGGGATCGGGGTGGCCACCGCCGAAGTCTTCCAGAGGCACGCCGTTTTGCACCGTCCCAGCCGGGGCCCCGAGGCGCGTTTCCAGAATCGCCCGGGCGTAGGGACCCGTGACCGCGTGTAGGGCATCCATGCAGAGCCGGAAGGAGCCCTTGGCAATCAAGGTCTGGATTGCGTCAAAGTCAAACAGGGACTCCATCAGCTCGCTGTAGTCCACTACCGAGTCGATCACCTCTACGGTCATTGTGCCGAGGGTGAAGGAACCCACTCGGTCGAGGTTGACATCGCCAGCGTCTAAAATGCGATATTGGTCAATCAGTCGGCTGCGCTCAAAGATGGCGCTCGTCACTTTCTCCGGGGCCGGCCCGCCGTTACTGGTGTTGTACTTCACCCCAAAGTCCCCGTCCGGGCCGCCGGGGTTGTGGCTGGCCGAGAGGATGATCCCCCCAAAGGCCTGGTACTTCCGAATCAGGCAAGAGGCGGCCGGGGTGGAAAGGATGCCCCCCTGACCCACGAGGACCCGCCCAAAACCATTGGCCGCCGCCATTTTCAAAATGATCTGAATCGCCGTGCGGTTGTAAAAACGACCGTCACCGCCGAGCACTAGGGTTTTCCCCTCGCGGTCTGAGAGACTGTCAAAGATGGACTGGATGAAGTTTTCCAGGTAGTGGGGTTGCTGGAAGGTGGTGACACTTTTCCGGAGGCCGGAGGTGCCGGGCTTCTGGTCGCTGAAGGGCTGAGTGGAGACAGTGCGTAGGTTCATAGCTAGCGATCGCAGACATCACGCTTATCTTACCCGAGGCAGGCTGTCCCCGTTCGCCGACCTCAGCGCTCCCGCTGACTAAGCTAAAAGAAGGGCAGCCCTAGCACCATCGAGCCAACACTCCCCAAAATTTGCAGCAGGGGAATCCCGAGGCCGTTGCCGCCCTGGCCGGGGTTTTGCAGTTGGTCGATCCAGGCGATAAAATCATCGGACGCTTTGACTCCTGCCGCATCGCCCTGCTGCTCAAAGATCGCCCGGGCAATGCGGGTATCCTGCACCGCCCCCGACCAATCCGTGAGGTAATGGCGCATGATCCCCCGCCCCAGATAGGCCGCAGCAAACTGGGGATTCAGTTGTAGGGCTTGGTTGTAGTGGGCGATCGCGCCCACATAGTTGTTATACTGAGCCTCCTGCATTCCCAGGGCAAAGAAGTGTTCCGGCGTCGCACTGGGATTGGCAAAGCCCACCGCCCCCTGAAGCAGGGCATGGTCAAGCTGAGCCCCCCAGAGGTAGGCCTCGAGCAAATAGGCCTTGCGGAGGTCGGCCGCGACCAAATTCGCCCCCATCAGGTTCGCGCCACTCAAATTCGCGCTGTGGAGGGAGGCCCCCGCCAGATTCGCCCCCCGCAGATCCGCCCCGGAAAGATCCGCTTGGCTCAAGTTCGCTCGCCGCAGATCTGCTCCCCGCAGGTCCGCATTCCGCAGGTTGGCCATCACCAGGCCAGCATGGGACAAGTCACAACGAGCACATTGCCGTGTCGCCAGCAATTGGCGGACCTGGGCGAGGTTCTCGGCGCGCACGGGAGCTGCGGCGCTGAGGCTGGCGAGTAGCAAAACGATCAGCAGCGGGCGAAGCATAGGGACAACGGGGGCGAAACCTTGGTCTCTATTGTGCAAGATCGAGGGTCGAATCGGGGAGGTTGCTGGGCTGATAGGCCGCCCTCAACTCGCAGTTCGGAAGACTGGATCGGGTGAACGAAATTTTACGCGGGATTTTTGTACTCCTTCGCTCAGCCCTCACCCCAACCCTCTCCCAACTTAGGAGCGGGACTTCTAGCTCCCCTTCTCCCAGCCTTGGGAGAAGGGGTCGGGCGGGGGATGTAGACGCGCAGCGGTTGCTCCCAGAGGGGGCAAATTCGCCTAACTGAGATGCACCCAACCTGGTATCCAAACGCACTAGCGATTAATAGGATACTGACGATGCCGGGAAGCTCATTACTTTTATGGAGTCGCGATCGCCCCCGCCTAGGCCGATCGCCTCGCCGACGCGCGCGAATAAACAGTCGGCAAGCATCTGGGGGACTGCGATCGCTCAATCCCCTCAAGGCCTAGCCGGTCGAGGCACAGAACTTGGCGGCAAAGAAAAAGGCGAGCGCTGAGAGCCACATTTTGAGTGGAAGCATGGCAATCTTTAAGTGCTTGACAACACCCTCTACAGGGAGGTTATACTGGGCGCATCTCAGTTACGCGAGGGCATCCTCTCAGCCCTCAGACTCTGGGAGAGCGATCTGAGATTAGGGTTGCCAAAGTGAGATGCACCTGGTTGTACTGCGCTTGCGGTTTAATACATAGTTAGCGAAAACTCATCTATTAAAATTTCCTTTTTTCACACAAGACATTTACTATACATCCTCTTATCTCTCTTGTGTTATTCCGAGAAATTCTCACGAACCTCCGCCATTACAGCCGACGAAAAATCAGCGTTTCACCCCGATCTGACCTAAGAGGGATAGCACTTTTTCATTTTTAGTAAAGCCTATGCCCATCTATACTTTTAAGAGCAAGCAACTCACTGAGGTCAAGAGCACTCAGTTTGAAGCAGAAGGAATTCAAGAGCGTACTGATCTTCAAGTCGCATTGAGGGATAAAATCACGGTTATCTCTCCAGATACATTGGTTATTGCTGAGGAGTTCTCAGAGTGGACTGAGGGTGCTAGAAGGATTGACCTGCTCGGCATTGACAAGCAAGCAAATTTGGTAATTGTTGAGCTTAAAAGAGACGAAACAGGCGCTCATATGGAATTACAAGCGCTGCGTTACGCTGCTATGGTTTCTACGCTAACCTTCAAAAGGGCTGTTGAAATCCACCAGCAATATCTAGACAAACGCTGCATTGATAAAAGCGCTGAAGAAGAAATTCTCAATTTCTTGGGTTGGAGTGATTCCTTAGAAGAACAATTTCCCAAAGATGTCAGAATCGTCCTCGCCGCTGCCAATTTTTCTAAAGAACTGACTACATCTGTAATGTGGCTCAATGAACGCGATTTGGATATTCGTTGCGTGCGTCTACAGCCTTATAAACTTGGTGAAGAGCTTCTGCTCGATATTGAGCAGATAATCCCCTTGCCAGAAGCGGAGGAATATCAGGTGAAAGTACGAGAGCAAGCATCGGCTCAACGGGCTGCTGCCAGTTCTAGCAAAGACAAGACACAATATCAGTTTCTTGGGAAAATTTATAATAAGCGCCAACTTGTCCTGGCTATCGTTACTCATTATTTCCAGACTCACCCAAACACAACCTTTGAACAATTACGTCAAGTTTTTCCTGATGCGGTTCATAGCAGTTATGGTGTTGTAGCTTTGCTAGAAAAAGCAGAGTCCAAGGGGGGTGCAAAACGCTACTTCTTAAATGAGGGACAACTACTCAAAACTGGAGAGGGCGAAACCATTGCCATTTGCAACCAGTGGGGAATTGGCAACATTAGTCCAATCCTTGAAATTGCCAAGAGCCAAGGATATCAAATAGAAGAGCTGTAAACCCTTATCCCGCCTTGACTAGAGAGCGTTATACTATGGATCAGTCATGAAGGATTATGCTCTTTATACAAAGCACGATAGAGGTCAAGTGGTTACAACTCTCGATAAGCCATCTTATCTAATTCATGAAATCCAGCTTGAAAGCGTGGGTAACTGGAACTTATTTAAATTCAGTGAACCCCTTCAACTCCGAATGGAAAGCTTGCTGGAAAAGAAAAAAACTGACCAAATTACTCCTGATGAAATTGCTGAGTTGGATGCCATTGGGGAGTTAGATCGAATTTTTACCCATATTAATGCAATGCTTGCTGCTCAAAATGTCAATCAGTGATGACCTTAAGCAAGCAATTCGAGCACGGGCTACATACATCTGTGAGTATTGTCATTCACCGGAGCAACTGAGTGCCAATCGATTTACCGTTGATCATGTCATCCCAAAATCTTTGGGTGGTTCTGATGCAGAAATGTTGAACGGTACGTTTGAACTACTCAAAAAAAAGGTATATTAATCCTATCAGTAGCCTCATTCAACAACTTAGAACTACCCTCTTAAATCAATGCACGTAGCTGATATTCTCACACATGAAAGCCTGCATATATCGCAGTCTATCTAACAACTTAGAGCCAAACTCTTTCGGAATCTCAACCAATTGCAGCAAGACATATCCGATCAAACAGGCGTAGATCTGAATCTCGATTCCGTTCGTGTTTTTTGTGATTAATCTGTCTAGCTTAAGATGCATCTTGAGAAACTTCCAAAGTAACTCAATTTGCCAGCGTTGGCGGTAAAAATCACCAACCTCTTCATTGCTAAAACCCTCTTCGTCAGGTCCGGTCAAGTTCGTGACTAGCCGGAATTCGCACTGGGTCTCTAGATCGCAAAAGTTAACCAATCTGGCGTTGACTTGATCTTTGCCTTTCTCAATCAAAAATTGACCGTCTGGCAACATCTCTAACGTGATGTTGTTGATTCGCAATAGGAAAAAACGACCCTTTTTCGCCATTAACGCTACAATTCTCTTGAGCTGGCAAAAGCCTCTATCCATGATGCTGAGCCTGTTTTCAGGATTGGCATCAATGGTTTCATCGCCCTATTTATTATCGTGTCCTTGTCCAAAGTGAATTAAGATGCCATCCGGTTCTCCGATGGAGAGATTCAAGCCGCTGAAGAGCTTCACTTGGTGGAAACCTTGATGCCATAGTAGTTTGCTGGTCAGCGTAACAATCGTTGAGTCAAGGGGAAACATCTTCAATCCCTTTAAATCTTTACTTTGCTTTCTTAGCTGATCTTTTAGCTGTAAGAATAATTGGTAGAAAACCTGCGGATCTCGCTTCTTGCTGGCTTTCGAGAAGGTTGATATGTTCACGTTAATACCTCGAACATTCAGTCGCCTGAATACGCTTCTCATACTCGTCTCACCTTGATCCAGCACGAAGTGCAGCCACGTTGAGACGAAGAGAAAGGTGTTGAGTACGGGATAGTCGTCTTTCGGCAGGTGGCTAAGATGGCGCTTGACGATGTTTGGGAAGTTAAATATCATAGATCCTGATTATAAATACTGATTCTCTGGCTCCCAGTTTACCGATTTGGGTGTCTTTTTTGGGAGAAATATCCCGTCATTCAACATTTCTGGGGCATAGGTTGTCTGCGTTCGGTGAGCGGGAACGTTAGATGTCTTGGCCGTGAATGGTGAATTTAGGGGCCTGGCGGAGGCGATCGCGCACCAGGGCCTCTGCGCGAATGAAGAGAGTATTGCCCGGGGGGAGTGGTTGCTGGGCCAAGCTCGTCAGGGTGCGGGTGAAGGGGTCGTAGGCATAGGCCTGGAAGCCGAGCTTCAGCAGCGACTCCCGGAGCTGGGACTCATCAACGCTGTAGTAGCGGTCATTGCCGCTAAGTTCCAGGATCACAGTATGCAGGCTGGGCTGGGTGAGGGTGGCCCGAGCTCCGGCGAGGACGGCTGTTTCGTAGCCCTCCACGTCAATTTTGATCAGAGTGGGGGCTTCTCCCTGGAGGGCCTGATCGAGGGTGGTCATTTCTACCGAGCGCGTTCGCGCCGTAGTCTCCCCAGCCGCCAGCACCCGATCCATGGTGCTGCCGTAATCCGTAAACAGCACTTGACCGGGCTCAGCTCCCAGAGCTTGGTTCCGACAGCACACCCGGTTCTCTAGGGCGTTGAGGCGAAGATTCGCCAACAGGCCCTGGTAGTTGCTGGGGACAGGCTCAAAGGCATAGCCCCGCGCACCCAGGGCAGCACAGGCCAGGAGCGTGTAGGAGCCCAAGTTGGCCCCCACATCGATGAACAGATCCTCCGAGCGCAGGACATGGAGCACGTAGGCCATCTCGGCAAACTCGTGGAGACCGGCATAGATGTTGCCCGTTAGGCCCGCGTCCCCAGGCCGCGCCAGAAACTTGGCCCCCTGGACCCAGTTCACGACGACCGCTCCGGGAACGAGGCGGCTGCCCAGCTGCCAGGCTAAAAACCGGCGCAAGGCCTGGAGCTTGTGTCGGCGCGTCAGGGGGTGGCGAGCGAAAAAAGCGAGGGTATTGATGAGGGCCATCGTGAAAGCGTCGTTCGGTTAGGCCCGTTGTTCGGGCTCAAGCTGCCAGACCTTGAGGGTGTTGTCGCTACTCCCGCTGACCAGGGTGAAGTCCCCGGCTCCGTTACGGTAGGGCTCTTGGGCAAAGGCGAGGGCGACGACGGCGGCGGAGTGGCCGCTGAGGACCACGAGGTCGTAGCCGGATTCGAGTTCCCAGAGCTTAATGGTGCTATCCCAACTGCCGCTGGCTAAGAGGTTGCCATTGGGGCTGATGGCCAGGGAGCAGATAGCGCTGCCATGGCCGTGGAGCGTGGCTGCGACTCGCCCGGTATCGAGACGCCACCGCTTGATTGTGTTGTCCTCGCTGCCGCTGATCAGGGTTTGACCGCTGGCGAAGGCGATCGCGTTCACGGCTCCCAGATGCCCGGTGAGCGTCGTGAGATTGCGCCCACTCGCCACCTCCCAGAGTTTGATCGTTTTATCATCGCTGGCGCTGGCTAGGAGCTGGCCGTCGGGGCTGAAGGCGATCGCCGTGATCCCCGTGAACCAGTGGGAATGACCACTGAGGGTGTGCAACAGGTGGCGATCGCGGACCTGCCAGAGGCGCACGCTTTTATCCGCGCTGCCGCTGGCCAGGAGCTGGCCATCAGGGCTAAAGGCGAGGGTTTTGATATTGCCGTTGTGACCCGTCAGGGTTGCTACGGGGAGCCCGGTGGTGAGCTGCCAGAGCTGGATTGTCTGGCCGCTGCCGCTAGCCAAGAGCTTCCCGTCGGGACTGATGGCCAGGGCCTCGATGCGGGTTGCGCCGGGCTGTTGGGGATCGCCGAGGCTGCGAACCGTTTGACCGCTCGACAATTGCCAGAGTTTGATGGTTTGGTCATCACTGCCGCTGGCTAGCAGTTGGCCGTAGGCTTGCAGGGCGATCGCATTGACACCGCCCCGGTGGCCGTAGAGGGTGCGCGTGCAGCGCCAGCCGGGCTCGGCCGGGGGAGCGGCGGGGGCCACCTTCGTCCTAGAGGGGACAGCCGGGTGGGAGGCTGGCCTTGGCCGGCGTTCCGCCGGGGCCACCGGAGCGACGGCCGGCGGCGGGCTGCCATTTTGCAAGCGGCTGAGGGTTTCACGCAGTTCTCGCAGCTGGGCCTCGGTCTCCGTGGGTCGCTGCTGGGCGATCACCTGCAACTGCTCCAGTTGCGTTTGCAGGGGGGCGATCGCCGCTTGTAGGTGTTCCCGGATCGCCCCTTCCAGGGAGGCCGCCGGGGCCGGGCTCGTCGCCGTCGGGACCGCCACCACTTCCCGAAGCTGGCCGAGGGTCTGGCGCAGCTCCGTAATCTGCTGTTCGGTTTCCGGGCTGGCGCGATTGGCGAGCTGCTCGAGCTGGGCTAAGTGTTCTTTGATGCGGGCAAAGTACTGTTCGACGTGGGCGAAGAGGGCTTCTGAGGCTTGCTGCTGGGTTTCCTTCAAGCTCCGCAGTTGCTGCTGGGTGCGGACATCGACCTCCGCCGTCTCGGCCTTGAGCTGCTCGACTTGCCCACTGAGGGGATTGACTAATTTCTGAAGTTGGGCGATCGCCGTCTGCACCGCCGCCGTTTCCGCCTCTAGGCGAGCCTCCATCGTCTGGACCCCGGCCTCAAGCTGCACGATCTGCTCCTCTAAGGGATCGACCAACTGATGGGTCTGAGTGATTCCCAGTAGGCGCTGCTGTTCCTCCAACTGAGCCGTCCGACGCCGGGAGTTGTCGGCGGTCAGGGCCAGGGCAATGGTCAGAGGAGCCGCCGCGTAGAGTACTTGGCGCGTCAGGGCCGCCGCGATCGTCCCCGCCGCCGAGGCTACCACAAACAAGTATTGGATGATTTCGAGCCAGTACAGTTGCTTCATGGCATCAGGGAGGTGAAGAAGGCGCTTGCGACCATTATCGGAGATTTTCGGGACGCTGCCACGACGATCTGCGCCCTAGAGTCGCCCTACCGGCAACCCTAGCGCAATTTTGCCCCCGGCGCAGGCTCGGCCCCAAGAAAATTGGGGCGGGGAGCCCCCCCGAGGCAGAGAGGCGAGGCGATCGCGTCTCTGCCTTGCCTCATGGCCGGCTTGCCGGGGTCAAGGGCAGCCGCACCTTAGCCCCCGAAGGGTAGGCCAGCTCCCAGGCTGGCGACAAGCTGGCGGTTCAGGGGTAGGCTGCCGATCACGATACCGGTGCAGAGGAGCATCATCAAAATACAAGACCGCTCTGAGGCAATAGTTTACGTAACCAGAGACGGCGGCAGCAAACCACCGCGCTTCGGTAATTCTGTATCCACGCGCGGAGCTGGGGAAATGATGTTATCTTGAATTAGTTGAGAATAATTCCTTAGAAGGCTTCCATGAAGAGAACGCTCCGCTGGTTAGCAAGCTTCGGCTTTGGTATCGTTACTCTGGCACTCTGCCTAAACCTTGGTGCTCTCCAAAGTCCAGCTTCATCGCCTGACTACCAGGCTGAACTTGAGACTGGCTTGCAATATTTTCGTGAGCTAGCAAGTCAGCAAATCGCCCTTACTGACAGCTTGGATGCCGCCTTGGCTAGTGGCAATCAGGCCCAAGCTGAGGCTGCCTATATCAACGCTCGCCCGCCCTACGAGGAAATCGAGGTGTTGGCTGCTGATTTTGAAGAGGAAGACACTAACATTGATGCTCGCCCTTATGCGTTTGAAGCTGGTGAGGCTGATCCTGAGTTCAAGAGTTTTCATCGCATTGAAGCGCTGATCTTTCGTGATCGCGATCTGGCTACCGCCCGCAGCTATGTTCCCGACCTCAAAGCCAGCATAGAATCTCTCGGCGCCAAATTAGCTGATCCGAGCAACTTCTCGGCTGCCTCGCACTGGGATGGCATGATTACCCTCGCCACTGAAATACCGGCTAAGAAAATATCGAGTGAAGAAGAAACCTGGTCTGATCAAAGTATTTTGATCTTTGCCGCCAACTGGCAGGGCATTTATAGCCAGTACCAACCCTTTGCCCAGCACCTGCCGGAGGAAATCGCCAACGCTGTCGATAAGGCCTATGAAGATTGCCTGGCTACCGTTGCTCCCTATCGCCAAGCGGGCCGAGCAGCCACGACGCCTTACAGCCAGGTCGATGTTGTCGCTCGTGGGGAAATCAGCCGCGCCGCCTACGCTCTTCGCGATGCCCTGGTTGAGGCGCAAGAAACGCTCGGACTAGCCTAGTGCAGCATTTTTCTTGCTAGTAAAGTACGTAGCCCTCACCCCGAACCCTTCTCCCAGAGGGCGAGGGGCTTTAGCTGTATTGCACTAGGCTAAAAACGGCTGTACTGATAGAGTTGTTTCAAGAGATTTTGAGACAACTCGATAGAGGGTTAAGGCCAAAAACAGCGGCTGCTTGCGGTCGCGTCAGTCATTACGGTTGGGGCACTACTAAAGTGCTTACAGCAAAGGCGATAGGCCTGAAGGCTTAGGGAGCCCCCCAAAAGGCAGAGAGGCGATCGCCTCTCTGCCTTGCTTCACGGCCGGCTTGCCGGGGTCAAGGGCTAGCCCCCAAAGGGCAGACCAGCTCCCAGGCTGGCGACAAGCTGGCGGGTCAGGGGTAGGCTGTCGATCACAATGCCGGCGCAGAGGAGCATCATATAAAGGATCGAGAACTTGAAGGTGGATTTGGCGAGGGTCTTGTCGCTGGGGTTTTGGCAGAGTTGCCAAGCCTTCTGGATGAAGAGGCCCCCCAGCAACGCGGCGATCGCCCCATAGACCAGCCCCGAGACCCCCAGGGGATAGATCAGCAGGAAGGTGCAGGGAACCACGATCAGGGTATAGATCAGGATTTGCTGACCCGTCACCGCTTCTCCCGCCACCACCGGCAGCATGGGCACATTCACCTGGGCATAGTCATCGCGAATCATCAGCGCCAGGGCCCAGAAGTGGGGCGGTGTCCAGAGAAAGATGATCGCAAACAGCAGCCAGGCGGCCCAACTGAGTTCTCCCGTCATGGCCGCCCAGCCCACCAGGGGGGGAATCGCCCCGGCTGCCCCGCCGATGACGATGTTTTGGCTACTGTGGCGCTTGAGCAGGTGAGTGTAGATCACCATGTAGAAGGCAAGGCCCGAGAGGGCCAGCAGGGCGCTCAACCAGTTCACAAAGAGGACGAATAGCAGGCAGGAGAGCGTGGCGAGGACGAGCGCAAACACCAGGGCATGGCGGGGCTGCACCCGCCCGGAGGGAATAGGCCGCTGGCGCGTCCGCACCATTTCGTAGTCAATGTCTTGGTCGTAGATGCAGTTCAGGGTCTGGGCCGAGGCAGCCGCTAGGGTACCGCCGAGGAGAACGATGCAGAGCTGAAGCGGGTCAACCCGGCCCTCGCCGGCCAGCCACATGGCGGCGGCGGTGGTAATCAGCAGCAGCGGGATAATGCGTGGCTTCGTGAGTTGGTAATAACTCCTGGCGACGGCCAGGAACGTCGTGTGGCGCGGCGAGATACTGCTGTCGATCATGGGGAAAATCCTGTTCAAGGGAGCAAAGGGAGGGCGCGATCGCGAAGCGTCCCGGAGCGATGATCGCGCCAGGCCAAGGCGGTGAATACTGTCAACACTCCCAACAGCGCCGCACCGATCGCCTGATGGCTGACGGTGAGCGGCTCGACTTGCAGGTGGAAGCGGAATGTGGCAAAGCCCAGCAGCAGTTGCAAGGCCACCAAGGCGGCAGCCCAGTTGGCCAAGGTGCGAAGGGCCGGATGCAGGGCGGGAGTGCGCCAGGCCAGCAGGGGCACGGCCAGGGTCAGGAGGGTTGCGGGGATGATTCCCAGGAGGTGGCTATTCATCACAGCGCAGAGTTGAGCCGCGTTCAGGCACTGGTGCAAGGCCCAGCGAGAACCGACGAGGGCTCCGAGCAAGCTCTGGCCGTAGATCGCCAGGACGGCACTGCCCCCCAGCCAGGGTAGCTTACCGACGCTGCCCATGCCTTGGTAGGGGCTGAGGCCAACGCCGATGACGAGCAGCGTGCAGAAGAACAGGAGAGCCGTGCCCAAGTGGGCGGTTACGAGGTCGAAGCGCAGCATTTCCGTGACGGTGAGGCCGCCGAGGAGGCCCTGGAGGAGCACCAGGGCGAGGGCCAGGAGGGTAGCCCAGGGCAGCCAGCCGGGGAGTGATCGCCGCCAGCCCCAGGCCAGCCCCACCAGGGCCAGGGTGGTGAGGCCGATCAGCATGGCATCCAGGCGGTGGAACCACTCCAAGAAAACTTGCAGGTTCATCTGCTGAGTGGGAACCAGTTGGCCGTAGCAGAGGGGCCAGTCAGGGCAGGCGAGGCCGGCATTCATGACGCGGGTGGCGCTGCCAACGGCCATGAGGAGGAAGGTGGCGATCGCCAGCTTCCAAACCAACCCCCGCAGGCGCGCTGGCCGAACCGCCTGGGCCTGGGGGGACAGGTCGGCGTCAGCGGGACGGGGTAAGACAGAATCGGTCATGGGGGCTATCAATCTAAAACTTTTGTTTAGTCAACACTCACGACCCAGGGCAGGGGGTGCATCTCCCTTGGGAGACTCCCCTTCGCCCTCCCTGGGAGCAGAGGCCGGAGGATGCGGGCAAACTTGCCTGACTTTGAGATGCACCCAGGGCAGGCTAGAAGCCAAGCCCAGCTACGGTTAGGAACCGAGGCAGAGAATTGTTTAACACTGTAACGAGGTTGTTTGGTCTCCCGCGTGAGTTTCAGAGATTCTTCAGATTGCGCCCGCGTCGATCTTTACAAAAGTTCATAATAAAAGTTCATACTGGAGCCGCCCTGGCCCTAGCCTCGGGGTCAGCCCCCTAGGGGTGGAGTCTTGCTCTAGGCCGGTTGACCTTGGAGAATCAGACTCTGTAAGGGGAATCGCCCCCTAATCCAGTCCCTCCCTCAAGCCTTGATGAGCCATGTCGCATCCCTGGTTTACTGGACGCACGGCGGTCCTCGCTACTAAACACGGCAAAGAAACGGTGATTGCCCCGCTGCTCGCGGACCTGGGGGTTCAGGTCCTGGTGCCGCCGGAGTTTGATAGCGATCGCTTCGGCACCTTCACGCGGGAGATCCCCCGGGCCGGCACGCAACGGGAGGCGGCCCGGACCAAGGCGGAGGCCGCCCTGGCGCTCACGGGGGCGGATTTGGCGATCGCCAGCGAGGGGAGTTTTGGGCCCCATCCCCTCAATCCGTTCCTGCCCTCGGATCAAGAATTGGTGCTCTGGCTGGACCCGGCCCACCAATTTGAGGCCTGGGGCTTGGAGCTGACGACGGCGACGAACTACGCCCAGCAGGCGATCGCCAATGTGGACGAAGCTCTAGCCTTTGCCGAACGAGTGGGGTTTCCTGACCACGGGCTGGTCCTCAAGCCCCAGGCCGACCCCGAGGCTGGCGGGGAAATCTACAAAGGTATCCAGGACCGCCAGACGTTGACCACCTTGGTTCAAGCCCTGAGCCCCCGTACCGGCACTCTCTGGCTCGAGACGGATATGCGCGCCCACTGCAACCCCACTCGGATGCAGGCGATCGCCCGAGCCACAGCTGACCTCGTGGCCAAACTCCGCCGCCCCTGTCCCCAGTGCGACAGCCCTGGGTTTGACCGCCGCGATCGCCAGCCCGGGCTGCCCTGTGCCTGGTGTGGAACCCCCACGAGCTTGACCCGAGAGGTGATCTGGGGTTGCTGGCGCTGCCACTACCAACAGCCCCAGCTTCATCCTGAGGGTCGGACAACGGCGGACCCGACCTACTGCCCTCGCTGCAATCCCTAGAGCTAGGCGGTGTTAATCTCGGCCTGGCTCCAGCGATCTAGCAGCACGGACATCCTACTTAGGGCACGGCCTTCATGAAGAGCCAGGATCTAGCGCCACTAACCTTCTTGCCTCCGCGCCTAGAGGTTAGTACTAGCAAGGGATACAAGTCACGGCCGATAGAGTCTGGTGGCGGTAGCTTTGATAGAAATCGCTAATAAGTGGTTTCGACCTGGCAAAACTAGGGTCTAATTCATCGATAACCTCAATGGCAGCGGCCCCCGTGGCAGTTTCCCGTATTGTTGCCTGGTTGGCGCTTGAATCCATCGAAATCACCGCATACTTGAGCGTTCTAGCGGCTTTCCCCACGGCAAGGCTATCTAGGTTCGCTTGAGCTGCCTTGCTGACCAAACATTCGTCTCTCAAGGGAAGGAGACCGGGGGATGTCGAAACTAGTCTGGTGGAGCATTGTTTGTAGTGCCTTGGTGGTCTGCGGCTCGCTCACGCGCGGGGCCTTGCCGGCTAGCGCTGAGGAGCCCTCCGGGGCGATCGCCCGCACGCTAGCCGAAGCGGGCTGGCTGTTGGAGCCTCTCTATCCAACGCGATCGCCCTTGCTCACGCTCCAAGCCCAAGCCCCGGCCCCGGCAGCCCAAGCCGAGACTCCCTACGAGGTTACAGCCCGCTTTGGCGCTGGCTACCAAAGCTCCGGCGGCGGTTACGACGGTCTCGGCAACCTCAATTGGCTGGCCCCCTTCTGGCAAGTCCCGGAGCAGCACCTGATCTTTAACCAAGGGCGCTTCAACCTGGACAATGGCGGTCTTGTGGGCGGCACAGTGCTGCTGGGCTATCGCCGCTATCGCGCCGACCTGGATCGCAGCTTTGGTGGCTACCTCAGCTACGACCTCCGGGACACGGACCTCGATCCCGTGATGTTCCACCAGGTTGGCTTAGGATTTGAGACCCTAGGCCCTTGGGATTTCCGGCTCAATGCCTATCTCCCGACGGGCAAGCGTCAAGGCAGCCTTCAGCTTGTCGGTACTCCCCGCTTCGCCGGCAACCGCCTGCTGTTGCCCACAGGCCGCGATACCTCCCTCGGGGGCTTCGATTTTGAGGGCGGGACAAAAATTCTCGACTTCCTCCAGGAAGGCCAAGTGCGCGCTTACCTGGGGGGCTACTACTACGATGGGCCCGATACGGCTGGAACCCTGGGTGGCAAAGTGAGGCTGGAGGTGCGCCCCAGCCGCGCCGTGATCCTGAACCTGGGGGTGCAGCACGATGACCGATTTGGAACCAATTTCCTCCTCAGTGTCGGGGCAAGCTGGGGTCGGCAGTACGACCGTCCCCAGCCGCCGACGAATTTGGCCCGGTTTGGGGATTTGGTAGAGCGGGCTCCGACGATCGTTGTATCTCAGGAGCGCCGAGATGTGATTGCCACGAACCCCGCCACGGGTCAGCCCTGGTTCTTTAGCCACGTTCTCCTCGGCGGCGGCGGTGCCGATGGCAGTTTTGCCTCACCCTTCAACACGTTGCAAGCAGCGCTAAACAGCGTCCCGACAGATAGTAATGGCATCGTCTACGTCCAAGCGGGCACGAATCCTGGCTTGCCTGGTTTCCTGGTTCCCAACAATGTGCAGGTGCTCTCGACGGGACCACTCCAGTTTCTCGACACGCGCGAGTTTGGCCGACAACAGCTCCCACTGTCTGGCAGCGGTCAGTTCCCTCTGGTCAACGGCGCGCCGGTCACGACAACACCCGGGGGCGTCCAGACCCTGGTGGTGATGGGCAATAATGCCCTGCTCTCCGGCTTTGATGTGCGCGCTACGGGCAATAATGTTGCGGGTATTGCAGCCGATAATGTTTCTAATTTCACGATCCGCGACAATCGCGTTACTACGACGGGCAACAATGCACTTGGTATTAGCATTCGCGCCAGCAACAAGGCTAGTTTAGGCAATGCGACGGTTTCGGGCAACGCGATCTCGACTACCGGAAATACTTCTGATGGTATCCGAGTCTCGGTCCTTGGTAATAGTACGCTAAGCAATGCGACGGTTTCGGGCAATCAGATAACGACCACGGGCGCGAATGCCCACGGTTTCTATGCTCAAATCAATGGGGGAACCTTGGGGAATGCCACGCTCTCGGGTAATACTGTGACTACCAGGGGCTTGTTTGCGGAAGGCTTACGGATCTTCATGCAGGGCACGAGCCGTCTTACAAGTGTGACGATCGCTAACAACCAGATCAACAGCGATGGTGGGGGGATCACGCTCTCGGCCTCTGGGAACACGACGGTCTCGAATGCGGTGATCTCCGGGAACACAGTCTCGACGACTGGGGGAAATGCGCATGGGCTGTACCTGTTCACCGATCTACCGGCTAACCTCTGCGCTACGGTGTCTGGCAACACCTTGATCACCCGTGATGCTACGGCTAACCCGCTGCGTTTTAACGAGGCTAATGGCAGTACGCTGCGGATTGTGGATACGGGGCCCACGTTCCCGACCACCCAGGCTACCAACACCCTCACGGCGCTCGGCGGCGCAGTACCTTTCTTTCCTGTGACCACGGGAGGGCTCGTGAGTACGGCGTCCTGTCCCTAGGATTGGCGATCGCCATCCTGGGGGGCGCGAGCGGGCGATCGCTGAGAGTTGCGGCTTGGGACTCTGGGGGTGGACGAAAAAAAGCGCGGCTTCCCTGAATTTTGAGCACTGGTTCCAGGAGCAGAGGGTCGCCCTCTTCAGCGTTACCGGGCCCTCATCCCCCGGCCCCTTCTCCCAAGGCTGGGAGAAGGGGAGCTAGAAGCCAGTACTGTTTTGCTATCTACAAGGCTTTTTACAGGGCCTTCTCCCAAGGCTGGGAGAAGCGTTACCGGGCCCTCATCCCCCGGCCCCTGCTCCCAAAGTTGGGAGAAGCGTTACCGGGCCCTCATCCCCCGGCCCCTTCTCCCAAAGCTGGGAGAAGGGGAGCTAGAAGTCCCTTAAGTTGAGGAGTGGGATTTAGGGGGAGGGCTGAGCGAAGGAGTACCAACATCCCGCGCAAAATTTCGTTCACCCGGGACTCTGGGCTCCTGTTGACGGTGATACGTTCCTGCGGAGCAGCAAGCTACACCAACACCCCCGGTAGTAGGCCCAGGGCCCTCTAGATCCCACCCTGGGCCTGGCAGCGATTCCGGTCGCGATCTGCCCACAGGATGCCCTAGGATCGAGAAGTAATCCCGCCCTGCTGAGCCATGTCCGCTCCTTTTTCCGCCGCCGAGATCGCTGCTGAAGGTCTGAAACCCGACGAGTATGCCGAAATTGTCCAGCGCCTGGGCCGGCATCCCAACCGTGCTGAGTTGGGGATGTTTGGCGTCATGTGGAGCGAGCACTGTTGTTATAAGAACTCCCGGCCGCTGCTGAAGCAATTTCCCACAACCGGCGATCGCATCCTCGTCGGCCCCGGCGAGAATGCTGGCGTCGTTGATCTGGGCGACGGCCTGCACCTCGCCTTCAAGATTGAATCCCACAACCACCCGTCGGCGATCGAGCCCTTTCAGGGAGCCGCCACGGGGGTCGGTGGCATTCTCCGCGACATCTTCACCATGGGGGCGCGGCCCATCGCCCTGCTCAACTCCCTGCGCTTTGGTTCCCTGGCGGAGGCCCGCACCCGGCGGCTGTTTAGTGGCGTCGTCGCTGGCATTGCCCACTACGGCAACTGTGTCGGCGTGCCCACGGTCGGCGGTGAGGTCTACTTCGATCCGGCCTATGGGGACAATCCCCTCGTGAATGTCATGGCCTTGGGGCTCATGGAAACGGCTGAGATCGTCAAGGCGGGGGCAGCGGGGGTGGGCAATCCCGTGCTCTACGTCGGCTCCACCACCGGCCGCGATGGCATGGGCGGCGCGAGCTTTGCTAGTGCCGAACTCAGTGATGCGTCGGCTGATGATCGCCCAGCCGTGCAGGTCGGTGATCCGTTTCTGGAAAAGTCCCTGATCGAAGCCTGCCTCGAGGCCTTCCAAACCGGGGCGGTGGTGGCGGCCCAGGACATGGGGGCCGCCGGCTTGACCTGTTCGACGGCGGAAATGGCGGCTAAGGGCCACTTGGGCATTGACCTCGATCTTGACCAGATTCCGGCCCGGGAAACGGGCATGGTTCCCTACGAGTACCTGCTCTCAGAATCCCAGGAGCGGATGCTCTTTGTGGTGGAGCAGGGGCGTGAGGCGGAGGTGATCGCGATCTTTCAGCGCTGGGGTCTGCACGCCGTGGTGGCCGGCCGCGTCATTGCGGAGCCGGTGGTCCGGATTCGCCACCAGGGGGAGCTGGCGGCGGAGATTCCGGCCCGGGCCCTGGCGGAGGATACCCCCCTCTATCCCCGGGAGGTGCTGACGGAGCCCCCGGAGTATGTGCAGCAGGCTTGGGCCTGGACCGTGGCGAGTCTGCCGGACTGTGATACGGCGGGGATCATGATTGGCGATCGCCCCTGGACCTGGACGGAGGTGCTGCTCCACCTGCTTGCTCAGCCCAGCTTGGCCTCCAAGCGCTGGGTCTACGAACAATACGATCAGCAGGTGCAAAACAATACCGTCGTGCTCCCCGGGGCCGCCGATGCGGCTGTGATCCGGCTGCGACCCCAACAGGCTGGGGGCTCCCCGACCCGGATCGGGGTTGCGGCCACCACCGACTGCAACGCCCGCTATGTCTACCTCGATCCCTACGAAGGGGCCAAGGCCGCCGTTGCTGAAGCGGCTCGCAACCTCAGTTGTGTCGGCGCAGAGCCCCTGGCCGTGACGGATAACCTCAACTTTGGCAGCCCGGAGCATCCCGTGGGCTATTGGCAATTGGCCGAGGCCTGCCGGGGCTTGGCGGAAGCCTGTCGCGAGCTGGCGACTCCGGTGACGGGGGGCAATGTCTCCCTCTACAACGAGACTCTTGATGGGGAGGGCCAGCCCCGGGCCATTTACCCCACGCCTGTGGTGGGGATGGTGGGCCGGGTGGCGGATGTGACTCAGGTGATCGGGCCGGGCTGGCGGGCGGCGGGCGATCGCATCTATTGGCTCGGCCCCTACCCCCAAACCCTAGGCGGCTCTGAGTACCTAGCTGTCCTGCACCAAACTGTGGCCGGCCGGCCGCCGCGCGTCGATTTTGACCTCGAGCGTTCAGCTCAGGGAGCCTGCCGCTACGGGATTCAGCAGGGCTGGCTCCACTCGGCCCATGACTTGGCAGACGGGGGCCTGGCCGTGGCCCTGGCGGAATGCTGCCTGAGTGGCGATCGCGGCGCGGCGATTCGCCTGCCCCCCTTCACCGGCCGCTGGGACGAAGCCCTCTTCGGGGAGGTCGCGGGCTGCATTCTCGTCTCGGCTCCCGCCGCCCATTGGGACTCCTGGGAAGACCATCTGCGCCAGCACCTCGGCTTCTTCTGGGGCCGCCTCGGCAACGTCACCGGCGACGGCGAGGCGCTTCACCTGACTGCCCTAGACGGCACTGCTATCCTGGTCGCTAGCCTCCAGGAGTTACGCCAGCCTTGGGCCCAGGCCCTGACCAACCACCTAGCCTCATCGCAGGAAGCACCGTAGTCGCGCTGAGGGAATTGCAGAAAATAAGTGCATAGTTGAGGAGAGAGACAGAGAAGAGGGTAGTTTGATGAGTCGCCGACCCATTGAACTGAATCTGAGCGCCTCAGAAAAAGAAGAACTAGACGCGCTCCGGACGCGGGGCAAGCGTCCGTACACGCGAGAGCGAGCGGCTGCCTTGCTGAACGCTGGCGGTGAATCGGGATTGCCAGGAGCGCTCCAAGGCTTGCTCAGACCCCGAACACCGCGGACGGCCTATCAGTGGGTGCTCAGTGACGACTGGGCGACGCTCAAACAACGTGTTGATGACTTCTTCAATCAGTTCCGAAATGGCTCGGCTCTCCAGGATTCACGGTGATTTTGGGTAGCACAGCAACCCTTGCCTCGGTCGGGGTTTGGTCTCCAAAGCCTCAGCAGCTTCGGGATTGGAGATCCGGCCTCGAGGCGATCGCCCCGTCATTTCCACCCTAGATCCTGGAGAACCCATGGCTTTAGGGATCTTCTACACTACGTTGGCTTATTGGGTACTTAATTTGTGAAATTCCCGCAGCGCAACTACGGGGGGTGTCGCCCTAGCCCTCCGGGGAGAGGTTGGGGTGGACGAAAAAAAAGCGCGGCTGGTCGCCCTCTAGCGCGACGCGACGCTAGCGCGAACAGCGTTACCGGGCCCCCTCTGCGAGCAGCCGCTGCGCGTTGACCTCCCCCGGCCCCTGCTCCCAAAGCTGGGAAAAGGGGAGCTAGAAGCCCCTCTCCCAAGTTGGGAGAGGGGTTGGGGTGAGGGCTGAGCGAAGGAGTACCAACATCCCGCGTAAAATTTCGTTCACCCGAGCGGTTGGGATAGTCTGGAAGTCAGCTTAGGGTCAGTGTTAATATTAAACTTCAACAATTTTTAACCTCCCTGTCACGACTGCTGCAAAATTTGCGCTATGCCTGTCTCCACATCGTTCGACAAAGCCAAGTTAGAGAAGCCGCCCCTCAAGCTGCACTACTTGGGCGATCGCGTCCTTCGCAACGCCGCCAAGCGCATCGCCAAAGTCGATGCCAGCACGCGCACCCTCGCCCGCGAGCTGCTGCAAACCATGTACAGCTCCGATGGCATTGGCTTGGCGGCTCCCCAAGTGGGGATTCACAAGCAGATCTTGGTGCTGGACTGCGAGCCCGATGAGCCCACGAATCCGCCCCTGGTTCTGATCAATCCCGAGATCAAAGCCTTCAGCCGCGAAGTCTGCACGGCTCAGGAAGGCTGCCTGAGCATTCCGGAGGTCTACCTGGATGTGGTCCGCCCGCGCGCCATTGAGGTGGTCTTCAAGGACGAAACAGGCCGCCCCCAGCGCCTGCGAGCGGATGGCCTGTTGGCGCGGGTCATTCAGCATGAACTCGATCACCTCCACGGGGTGCTGTTTGTGGATCGGGTGCAGAATGGTTTAGTCTTGGCGGAGGAATTGAAGAAGCATAATTTCTCCCTGCAAGCCGTGCGCCCCATGGCTTGAGGCTGAGGGGGGTGGCTGTTTTTTGAACACACAATTAGTACAGAATTCGCACACAAATTTTTACAGGAAGGTTCAGCATGGTGCAAATGACGCCCTTGAGCGGCCTGCTCCTCGCCGGGTGCTGCGTGTCGGCGATCGCCGCCGTCGGCTCGGTGTTTGAGCTGGCCTACGGCCACCCTACCTATGGCACGCCGATCACGGCGGCTATTCTCGCCTTGAGCATTCCGGCTACGGCGCTGATGTTTTGGGGCGCGGTGAAGATCACCAAGGGAAATCAGGCCCGTTGATGGGGGAGTCGAGGGCTGAGCGAGTCCTTCAATCCCGCTGCTGGCGGCGGACTTCGTAAAGGAGCAGGGCCGCGGCGATCGCCACGTTCAAGGACTCAACCCCTGGCTCTAGGGGAATACTCACTTGGTCATCGGCTAGGGCCAGCAAGTCGCCGGAGAGGCCAGCCCCCTCGTTGCCCAGCAGGAGGATGCTGGGGGGTCGCCAGTCCAGGCTCCAGAAGTCTTGGCCTCCTCGCGGAACCGTGGCAATGACGCGCAGGCCTTGCTCCCGGGCTTGCTTCAGGGTTACACCCAGATCAGGGCTGACCGTGAGGGGCAGGCGAAACCAGGCCCCGGCGGAGGCCCGGAGGACCTTGGGATGGTCAGGATCAACGCTATCGGCACTCAGCCAGACCTGCTCCACCCCCGTAGCGACGGCGGTACGAATCAGGGTTCCCAGGTTGCCGGGGTCTTGCAGTCGTTCCAGGGCGAGACCGAGACGGCGGGGGGGCGCGGTGGGCAGCGAGCTAGGCTGGGGACGGGCGATCGCGGCCACGACGCCCTCCGGCTGCACCGTGGTGGCGATCGCCGCCAACACCTCCGGCGTCACCGTTTCCACCCGCTGAGCCCGCTCACAGGCCTGCTGCCAGAGCTGGGGGGAATGCTCCTGCCAGGCGCTGGTCCCACAGAGCACCGCCAGGGTGTACCCCGCCTCACAGGCCGCCTCGAGCAAGTGGCTGCCCTCGAGCAGGAACAACTGCTGCTGGTGGCGCTGCTTAGCGCTGTGCAGCTTGCACAGTTGCTTCACTAAGGGATTCTGGCGGCTGGCGATCGCGGGCTGTGGCATCGGTCTTAAGAAATTTCAACTGTAGCATATACTTCTAGCATCGCCCCCCTGATCACAATACATAGATACTCCCGCTACTAGCTCTATTTTGCGCCAAAGTTGAGCCATGAGCTTGCAATCCACAATTGAATGGACAGACGCTACCTGGAACCCGACAACCGGATGTACAAAAGTGAGTCCCGGTTGTACAAACTGCTATGCCGAACGCTTTGCGGAACGCTGGCGGGGAGTTCCGGACCATCCCTACGAACAGGGCTTCGATTTGCGCCTCTGGCCCCATCGCCTGGAGTATCCTTTGCAATGGAAAAAGCCGCGGCGAATTTTTGTCAACTCCATGAGCGATCTCTTTCAGGACGAGATTCCTTTGTCCTTCATCGCTGACGTTTTCCGGGTGATGGCCCAGGCCGACTGGCATCAATTTCAACTCCTGACCAAGCGGCCGCAGCAAATGCTGGCGATCGCCGAACAACTGGGAGCATGGCCGCCCAACGCCTGGGCCGGGGTGAGCGTGGAGTCCCAAGCCTGGGCCTGGCGCCTCGAGCCGTTGAAGCGCATCCCCGCCCCCATCCGGTTTGTGTCCTGCGAGCCCCTGCTGGGACCCCTCGAGCTGCCGCTCGATCAACTCCACTGGCTGATCGCTGGCGGCGAGTCGGGCGTTGGTGCGCGTCCCATGCATGGCGACTGGGTGCGATCGCTGCGAGATCAATGCCAAGCCCAGCAAGTGCCCTTCTTTTTTAAGCAATGGGGCGGTGTCCAGAAAAAGCGGCAGGGGCGGGAACTGGATGGCCGCACCTGGGAGCAATTTCCAGAACCCCCGGAGCCGCGATCGCCCTACGTCCCCTGGGCAACCCCTAGAGCGTCAGCACCAGCCTAAGGCGCATCCAGCCACTCGGGGGTCAGGCTGCGGAAATCAAACTCCTGGGCGCGGTTGTGGCAGGTGGCGCAGTTTTTGGGGCTGGGGGGCTCTGCAAAGGTGACGCGGGGATGCAAGGCTTTGAAGAAGCGGGAATCAACGACTCGGTAGGGTTCTGCTTCTCCCTGAACCGTTACCCGGGAGAAGTCCCGCAGGTAGGACCAGATCAAGATAATTTCCGCGCGAATTAAATTCAGGGAGACTCCGTAGTGGTTGCGGGGACTCATGAGGATTTGTCGCCAGCTCTCCGTGGGCAACACCTCCGGCGGCAGGGCCAAGTGACAGGAACCGCACTGATCGCGGTACACCTCAGCCGCCAACTGGCGATCTGGGGGCACGGGGTCGATGGATTTTAGGGCGGCGCGCTGGGCCAGGGGAGTGGGGGCCAGGGCGAAGGAAGCCGTCGTGCCCAGAACGACGCTGAGAAAGAGCAGCAGGATCACCATCAAGATCAGGGGCGATCGCCGTTGCAAGTTCGGATAGCGACGCGGGCGGCGCGGTTTGTGGTTCACAGAGTTCTCTCCTCTCATAACTCAGCCCTGGCCGTGATCCCAGGCTGTCCGGTTAAATTCTAAGCAATCTTGACCCGATCCGGGCGGGACCGAGGCTGGAGGAGCTAGAAGACACCGAAGCGATCGCGAAAATAGCGCCGATACAAGTCACAACGAGGCATCACATCGCTGCCCACCCAATGCACCAGCCCCATGCTGTGCAGCTTGAAGGCCAAGGCGACCGGCAGGCGCACTGGAGTTTCCGACAACACCACATCCTCCATCGCCCCTTCCAGCTTCGGGTACTGCTCCAACTGCCAGAGGTGGCGGCGCAGGTGGTCGCTGTAGAGGCCGGCCTCGGTGGGGGCGATCGCCAGAAGCTCCGGCAAGCTGAGGTAGCCCCGGGCCACATGGTAGAGGGCCAGCCGCACCAAGTAGGGATGGCCACCGACCATCGCGATCAGGAGTTTGACCTCCTCGAGGCTCCAGTCCAGGCCGTGGAGCTGGGCCAAGGACTGGACTTGCTCGCTGGTGAACTCGGGCAACTCCACCGCCACCCCGACATTGAAGGGCGAGCGGTTGAGATCGAGGGGCACATAAACCTCCGTCGAGTGGACGATCACCAGGCGCAATAGTTGCCAGCGGGGGCTTTCCTTGCCGGCCTCGTGCCAGGCCCGCAGGAGGCCAAAAAAATCGTCGGCGATCGCCGGGTAGGCAAACACCCGATCCACCTCATCCAGGCCCAGCAGCAGCGGCTGGGTCAGATGAGGCAGCACCGCGTCCTCGAAGTAGATGGTGCAGTTGTCCGTACTGCTGTAGGTCGCATCCCAGAGGCTGCGGGGAGACTGCTCGAGGCGCAGCCGTCGGCCCACATTGGCACAAAACCAGTAGAGCAGCCGATCCAGTTCGCGAAACACCGAGCTATCGGCCAACTGAAAGCTCAACGGAACCGAGGTGTAGTTAACCTGGCGGCCCCGCTGCAAGAGTCGCGACATGAGGGAAGTCTTGCCCATCTGGCGCGGTGCTTTGATCCGGATCAGGGCTCCGGGCTGAAGCACGGCGGCGATCGCCTCCTCCTCCTGGGGAGGTCGGGGAACGTAGAAGCGGGAGGCCAACTCCACTTGACCGCTGGGGTGCTCCAGCAGGGTTTCGGGGGCGGCACTGGGGAGGGGCTGGCTATCGGGCAGGGGGGTCACGTCGGCAACGACAGCGGGAGGCTCCGGGATCACGGCGGGGGGCTGCTGCACCTGGCGACCGGCGGCCCGGATCAAGGTCAGCAGATCGGCGTCGTTGTGCCACACCCAGAGGGGCAAATCTTGAAGATAGCCCTGTAAGTCATAGTTCAGGGCCCTCAAGCCGGCACCGATCTGAACCGGCAAGAGCACCGGTTTTCCCTGGCGCTCTACCTGCTGCTCCCGAGCTTGGCGCACGGTCTCTGTCAGCCACTCACTGCGAGCGGCGGTGCGGGAGAGGAGAACGAGCAGACCATCGCTGCGGGCCAGTTCTTGCTGCAAGCGCTGCACCCAGGTGAGGCCCTGTTGCTGGCGATCGCCCACTAAGACGACGGTATAGCCAGCCTGGGCCAGGCCCAGTTGCAACTGGCGAGCCCGGGTTTCGCTCTCGGCCTCCACGCAGTACAGAATGGCAAAATGGAGAGCGGCGGGGGTGAGCGGAGCCGGCCTCGGTTGAGATAACTGAGCACTGAGGCCGGGAGCCAACCGCTCGGCTGTGTCGGACTGCCCCACGGCCCACCAATACAGGGCTTCCAGATTGCGGGCAAAGGCTTCCGGCAGGGCCCACTCCCTGGTGAGAAAGTGCCAATCCGAGAGACCAACGACGCGGCAAATATCCTGGAACGTTTCGCGCCGAATCGCGATGCCGCGCCAGAAGCGGCGCAGGGTCGCCCGGGACGTGCGAGCTGTTTTCCACCATACGGGGGTGCTGGTGCGTGTCCAGCCCTTTTTCAAGCGCGCGACTTCAACGATCTGAAGGCCGAGTTCCGAGGCCCCAACAGTCTCTGACATGAATCTACAATTGGCAGCCCAAGAGCGGCAAGGACGATCAGCGCTGCTCGGAGAATGCGTAATTATACTGGTAGCATACGGTATTTTGGCGCAGTAGGAAGCTTCAGATTCTCTAAACTGGCGGGCCCCCGCCGCCGTGAAACGGTATTGGCTTTTCCATCACCCCGCCCCGCGATTCCCCGATTCGCTATAGTTTGGTTGGCCTCTGCTCACCCAACGGCAACCGGCGAATCCTATGAAAGTCGCGATTTTCAGCACGAAACCCTACGATCGTCAGTTTCTCCTAGCGGCCAATCAAGCGGTTGGCGAGCCCCATGAACTGGTCTTTTTTGAGCCGCGCTTGACCGCCGTGACGGCAACGCTGGCGGCGGGCTTCCCCGCCGTGTGTGCGTTTATCAATGACCGCCTGGATCGGGAGACATTGGTGGCGATCGCCCACCAAGGAACCCGCTACATCGCCCTGCGCTCAGCCGGGTTCAACCACGTTGATTTGACGGCGGCGGCGGACCTAGGACTCACCATCGCTCGCGTGCCCGCCTACTCTCCCTATGCCGTGGCCGAGCACGCCGTGGGCTTGATCCTGATGCTCAACCGCAAACTCTATCGTGCCTACAATCGTGTCCGCGATGATAACTTTGCCCTCAACGGTCTTCTCGGCTTCGACCTCCACGGGAGTACGGTTGGTGTGGTGGGAACTGGCAAGATCGGTGAATGCTTCATGCAGATTATGCGCGGGTTTGGCTGCCAGATTCTTGCCTACGACGTGCGCGAGAATCCTACCTGTCTTGAGCTAGGAGCCCGCTATGTTGCTCTGCCGGAACTCTTGGGACAGTCCGATATTGTCTCGCTCCACTGTCCCCTGTTGCCAGCGACCCACCACTTGATCAATCCGGATACCCTGGCGCAGTTGAAGCCGGGGGCGATGCTTATCAACACCAGTCGCGGCGGTCTGATCGACACCCGGGCGGTGATTGATGCGCTGAAATCTGGTCAAGTGGGCTACTTTGGTACGGATGTTTATGAGGAAGAAGAAGACCTCTTTTTTGAGGATTGGTCGGATACGATCATTCACGACGAGACCTTCCAACTGTTGCAATCATTTCCCAATGTGGTGATCACGGCCCACCAGGCCTTTTTTACCCGTAATGCCTTGGAGGCGATCGCCACGACGACCATTCGTAACCTCAGCGATTTTGGCGGCGATCGCCCTTGCGCGAACCAGGTTGCGGCTCACTGAATCCGAGCTGGCAGGGATGCATCTCGAGGGCCAGCGCCGCCAGCATCCCTGATTCAAACCCCAGCGAGAGAAATATTGACGCTGGCGATCGCCCTCGTTAAGCTAGGTCGTTATCCCCTCTCTCGCGCCCCAAAGGAGCGCTCAACAGCGATGCAGTATGCTCGTTGGCATCGTGTTTTGGTCTCGACTCTGATCGCCCTGCCCCTAGCCGGCCTCACCGCTGGCCGTGCCTGGGCTGAAGACCTGATCTTCACGCTAGTGAACAATGCCAGTACGTCGTTGGTGGAACTCTACGTGGCTCCGACAACCTCCGGCGACTGGGAGGAGGATATTCTGAGTGAAGTACTGCTCCCTGGTTACGCGACGGACGTGATCATTGCTGACGGCCTCGCGACCTGTAGCTACGACATCCTGGCGGTGTTTAACGATGGCACCGAGAGCGATGCCCGGGGTGTGGATCTCTGCGAAATGGACACCTACATCCTCGAGGATTAGCCCAGGACCGGTCCTCAGCCCAGCGCAAAGGCGAAGCTGAAGTGAATCGCCCCAAACCCCAGTTTCTCCCAGGAGCTGGGGTTTGGTTTTAGTGGTTATGTTGGTAAGCCTGCCGTAGAGTCGTGAGGGCGATCGCCCACTGGGCGGCCAACTGGGGATCTGTAAACGGGACTTGAACGGGCGATCGCCCATCATTGAAGGCAAACTCCAGGGCACTCTTGCCCTGGGTCGGCAACGCTTCCGGCGTGACCGGCTGACCATTGACCAACAGCCGAATCTCCGCCACCACCAGCAGCGAAAAGCTCTGCAAGGCCACCGGCTGCCCCAAAGCGGGCCGGCCCCAAGTGAGTTCAGCCCCCCGCTGGCCAAGGACCGCATAGATGTCATACTTGGCGCGCTCGAAGTCCTGGGCCCAGGTCTCATAGGCGGCGACCTTTTGGTACTCCCGCCACCCGGCCCATGCCAACCCGAAGAAGACTCCCAACAAGGGTAGCCACAGTAAACCGCGCTCCATCCTGACTCCCACTGCAATCGCCGTACTGTCACCTTACACCGGGCCGGGGAGTGGTGGGGGCTCCCGTGGGGGAACGAGATTATGCAAAAGGCAAGTATTAAAAAACCGCTTTCTGCATAACAGCGACAGGAATGTTACTAAAGCTACTAATCCTTGCTGGACCCATCGCCTAGGCTGAGACCACGCAGCGCCACGGCAGCCCCCCCTGGCTCAAAGTTGGGAGCCGAGCGTGAGTGGGTTGGGAGTCCAAGGTTCCCCTCGCTCCTCCCCCGGCCTCTTCTACAGACACCCTCATGCTTAAAATCTATGGTTGGTACAGCTCCTTCGGTCAAACTGAACAAGTTTGAACAATTCAAAGCCGCAAAGGACGGCCTTGCGGTTAAGGATGAACTCGAACATTTTGCACGCATCGGCTGGGAAGCCGTGGACAAGACGGATCTCGAACAACGCCTCAAGTGGCTGGGCATTTTCTACCGCCCGGTCACGCCGGGGAAGTTCATGCTGCGGCTCCGCACCCCCAACGGCCTCCTCACCGGCGCCCAAATGCGCGTCCTGGGGGAGATCGTGCAGCGCTACGGCGATGATGGCAGTGCCGACATCACCACCCGCCAGAATTTGCAATTGCGCGGCGTGCGGCTCGAAGACATTCCCGATATTTTCCATCAGCTCCACAGCGTCGGCCTCACTTCCATCCAGTCGGGCATGGACAATGTGCGAAATATCACCGGGTCGCCCGTGGCTGGCCTGGACGCCGATGAGCTGATCGACACGCGCCCCTTGGTGCAGCAACTGCAAGACGCAATCACCCACTCGGGTCAGGGCAATCCGGCCTTTACCAACTTGCCCCGTAAGTTCAATATCGCGGTCGAAGGGGGACGCGATAATGCCGTTCATGCTGAAATCAACGACATTGCCTTTGTCCCTGCCTATCGTGAGGGAGTGCTGGGCTTCAATGTGTTAGTGGGGGGCTTCTTCTCTGCCAAGCGCTGCGAAGCCGCCGTGTCTCTCAATGCTTGGGTAACGCCGGATGCGGCGGTGGTTGAACTGGCTTGCGCGATTCTCACGGTGTTCCGGGACCATGGTTCCCGGGTCAATCGCCAGAAGTCGCGCCTGATGTGGCTGATCGATGAATGGGGACTGGAGCGCTTTCGCCAGGAGGTGGAGCGGGTCTACGGTCGGCCCCTAGCGTCGGCCGCGCCCAAGGATGAGATCGACTGGGAGAAACGGGATTGGCTGGGGATACACCCGCAGCAGCAGGCGGGCTATCACTTGGTTGGTCTCCATGTGCCGGTGGGTCGCCTGTCGGGGGATGCCATGCTGGAGTTGGCGCGGCTCGCTGAGGTTTATGGTGGCGGTGAGTTGCGCCTGACGGTGGAGCAGAATGTCTTGATCCCCCATGTGGCGGCTGCGAATCTGGACCTCTTGCTGGCGGAGCCGTTGTTGCAAGAGTTCAGTGTGAACCCGTCGCCTTTGGTGCGATCGCTCGTTTCCTGCACCGGGTCTAAGTTTTGTAACTTCGCCCTGGTGGAGACCAAGGAGCGGGCCCTGGCGATCGCCCGCCAACTGGACGCGGAACTGGAGGTTCCGGAGCGGGTGCGGATTCACTGGACGGGCTGCCCCAATTCCTGTGGCCAGCCCCAAGTAGCGGACATCGGCCTGATGGGAACGAAGGTGCGCCGTGACGGCAAGACCGTGGAGGGGGTTGATCTTTATCTAGGGGGCAAAGTGGGCAAGGAAGCCCAGTTAGGAACCTGCCAGGAGAAGGGGTTGGTCTGTGATGACCTCCCGGCAACCCTGAAGCAACTGCTCCTGGAGCGCTTCGGCGCCCGAGTCCGGCCTGAGCCCTAGGGAATCCTCAAGCTCAGGGGGTGGTTGAAAACCGGATTTTGACTCCAGCCCAACGCCATCGACTCCTAGGCGCGCCCCCTGGGGAGCCCCGTAGTTGCGCTTCAGCGCTCCCGCCCACCGGCCCCAGCGGGGCCAAAGCCCAACTACATTGGCTCTCATCCGGTGATGGGGAGCTGGAGAGGGGAGCTTTCCCTCGCAGGGGTTTGGTTCGAGGATTTCGTCTCAGTCCTCGAACGCTTCTCGCCCCTACCAATTCGGCGGCGATGTTCAATAATGGGAAAGCAGGGAACCCACACCAGCCGCACGCATTTTGATCCACGCCGAAACCCTCGACCTCTTGGAATGGTCGCGCCTCTGCCAGCACCTCGCCACCTTTGCGGCCACGAAGCTGGGGGCGATCGCCGCCCGCCAGCTCCAGCCCGCCGGCGATCGCCCCACCAGCGAGCAACTCCTGGCCCAGACCCAGGATGCCTACTTACTCGAGAGCAGCCTGAACCAGGGCCTGGTTTTTGAGGGTATCCAGGACATTGGCGAGGCCCTTGAGCGGGCTGGTTTGGGGGGGATGCTTTCGGGGGGGGAGTTGTTGGCGATCGCCACCACCCTCGCGGGAATGCGCCGCCTCCGTCGCAGCATCGACGAACGGGAGGAAGAGGTGCCGGCCCTCGCCGCGATCGTGGCCACGCTTCGCACCTATCCGGAACTGGAGCAGGAGATCCATCGCTGCATCGATGAGCGAGGCGACGTGAGCGATCGCGCCAGTGTCGAGCTGGCCGACCTGCGCCGCCACCTGAAGCAGGTGCGGGATCAGATCGTGAAAACCCTCCAAGACTTGATCCAGCGCCAGAGCAATGCCATTCAGCAACCGACCATCGGCCAGCGCGGCGATCGCTTTGTCCTCGCCGTGAAAGCCGCCCGCAAGGACGCGATCCCCGGCCTGGTTCATGACAGCTCCAGCACTGGCGCGACCCTGTACATCGAGCCCCAGATCATTGTCAATCGCGGCAACCAGTTGCGGCAACTCCAGCGCCAAGAGCAACGCCTGATCGAGCAAGTCTTGCGGGCCCTGAGCGAGCGTGTCGCCGAGGTGCAGAGCGACCTCGAGCACCTGCTAGCGGCGGCGACAACCCTGGACTTGGCCACGGCTCGGGCCCGCTATGGCCTCTGGCTGGCGGCTAATCCCCCCCGCTTCATTGCGGCGACGGAAACGATTGTCCTGCGGCAACTTCGCCACCCGCTGCTGGTTTGGCAACACCAACACGAACAAGGGGCTGCCGTCGTGCCGATTGATGTGCAAATCGCGCCCCCTTTGCGAGTGATCGCGATCACGGGACCCAATACCGGCGGCAAGACCGTGGCCTTGAAGACCCTGGGACTGGCGGCCCTGATGGCTCGGGCCGGTCTCTTTGTGCCCGCGCGAGAACCGGTGGAGCTGCCCTGGTTTGCAGCGGTTCTGGCCGATATTGGCGATGAACAATCCTTGCAGCAGAGCCTCTCTACCTTCTCCGGTCACATCCGCCGCATCAGTCGCATTCTGGATACGTTGCCAAACTTGGCCGCTGCCACCTCCCCGGCCAATGCGCTCGTGCTCCTGGATGAGGTCGGCGCGGGAACGGACCCCAGCGAAGGCAGTGCCCTGGCGACGGCCCTGTTGCAGCACTTGGCGGCTGCGGCCCGCTTGACGGTGGCCACGACTCACTACGGCGAGCTCAAGGCCCTGAAGTACCAGGATGAGCGCTTTGAGAATGCCTCCGTGGAGTTTGATGACCAGTCCCTAGGGCCTACCTACCGGCTGCTCTGGGGGATTCCTGGCCGCTCCAACGCCTTAGCGATCGCCCAGCGCTTGGGGCTGCCGGCGGCAATTATTGAGGCGGCTGCTCAGCAACTGGGGGATACATCGGCGGATGTCAACGCGGCGATCGCCGGCCTTGAGGCCCAGCGCCAGGCCCAAGAAGCCAAGGCCCAAGAAGCCGCCGCCCTGCTGGCCCAGGCGGAGCAGTTCTACCAGGAAGTGGCCGCGCGGGCTGCTCACTTGCAGGCCCGGGAACGAGAACTGCATCAGGAACAGGAACAGGCTGTGGCAGCGGCGATCGCCGAGGCCAAGCGCGAGATCGCTCAAGTGATCCGGGAGCTACAACAGGGGCCAAAGCAGGCCCAGCGGGCTCAGCAGGCGACGGCGGCCTTGGCTGAGCTGGGCGATCGCTATCAGCCCCCCCGCCAGCCTCCCCCCCCCAAACCCGGCTACCAACCCCAGATCGGCGAGCGGGTCAGGTTGCCGCGTCTAGGCCAGACGGCGGAAGTGATCGCCTTGCCCGAAGGCAGCGAGGAAGTCGTAGTGCGCTTTGGGCTGATGAAAACGACGCTGCCCTTGACCGACATCGAATCCCTGGACGGGAAAAAGGTCGAAGCGGCCCCGAAAGCCAAAACGAGCCCTCCCCGCACCTCGGAACCCAAAACGACGGCAGAGCCCCCCGCGATCCGCACCGAGCGCAACACCATCGATGTCCGGGGAGCGCGGGTGATGGAAGCAGAAGCGGATCTGGAGCAGGCGATCAATGCTGCGACGGAGGCCGGGGTCCTCTGGATCATCCACGGCAAGGGCACTGGCCGCCTCCGTCAGGGCATTCACGAGTTTCTCACCACGCATCCCCAGGTGGCTCGCTTTGAACTCGCTCCCCAAAACGAAGGTGGCGCCGGGGTAACGGTGGTGTATTTGCGGGGTTAGGGGCAAGAGGGTGGCAGGAGCATCTCAGCGTATGTTGGAAAAGTCGGCTGAAGCCCTTGGGAGGGTTGGCTTTCAGAGAATTGCGAACCGAGGGCTGAAACTCTATCAGCTCTCGATTCTGGGAAACTTCTCAAACATGCTCTCCGTTGGGCAGCCTTCCCCCTCAATCCCTCTCCCGGCGGTGCGAGGATTTCGTCAGACAGATTCGAGCTGGGTTCTCTAGAATACTGTGCCGTCGCTGGCGATCGCCAAGGGTGGCCGACCCTCCGGGCGGCGCTCAGCGGCCAAGCGGCGACCGGCCGCCCAAGTGCCGCCCTGAAGAATTTTCACCAGCGGCAAGGCGGCCGGGGTCAGGCCTAGGGTCTGGCGCAGGGAGTCGGCCACGTGGTCGAGGAGAGCGACGGTGAGGGCCCGCCACTCGACGATTAACTCTGAACTGGGGGCATGGGTTGGGTGGGCCTGCTCAGGGTCTTTGAGGGTCAGCAGGCCGAGATCCAGGCAGAGCCCGCCGTTACGATACTCGGCCAAGCCGGTCAGGTGGTCGAGGTCGGCGATCGCCCAGCCCAGGTTTTGCAAGGGCTCCAGGAGCGAATAGGTGAGCCACTGGGAGAGCTTGTGCAGGGGCACGTAGCCATCCGTGCAGTCGGGAATTTGCGCCAAGGTTGAATGGAACCAGACATCCCCGAGGTTGACGCCCGCGATCGCCAAGCGCCCCGGCCAGATGTCCCCAAAACCGGTTAGGACCGCCTCTAGCACCGCCACCGCGCTGAGGGCTCCCCCTTGCCCCCGGGCCGCGAGGAAATCCACGAGGCCCCCGGGTCGCTCGCCGGGAAAGAGGGGCGAGGGACCTTGCACCGCTTGCCCCAAGCGCCGCAAGAGTTGCACCCGGCCCTCGAGGCCGACTAAGGGATTGGTCCCGCTGACCTGAAAGGCCGTCGCCAAGCGGTCAACGGTGAGGGCCTGGAGGCCGGCGGCATCGGCCCGCCAGGGCTGATCCGGCTGACTGGAAAAGAGGCCAGCGGCAAAGGCGCGAAAGCTGGCGACGGCGAGCCCTTCGGAGCGGCGGTAGGTTTTCCCGGTTGCGGCTTCCTGATACTGCCACTGGGGACCAGCGCCGGCATCCAGAAGCACACTGGTGATCGCGAGGTCAAACTGGGCCCGAGCGCGATCGCGAGCCTCCCAGGCAGCCATCCCAGCGGTGAGCTCGGCCAGCCGTGGCTCACCGCCGACCTCAAAGTGACGCCAGCGACTGTGAAAGGGGATGTCCAGAGTCGGGTAGTTGGCGCGGGTCACGTCCAGCACATAGCGGGCGACGGCCGGTAAGCGCTCGAGGTGGCAGCGAAAGTGGGGCAGCCGGTCTTGGTCGGCTAGCTCGAGCAGGCGGTGGCAGCGGGCTCGGATGGCTTGGGGCGATCGCAGGTAGGTGAGCAGGTCTTGAGTGGCCGAAACCATGATGTCTCGGGCTGAATGTCTAGAACAAGAGGCCATGAACCACCGAGACCAGCACGCTGAGGAGACTGGCGAGGGCACAGGCGATCGCGATCAAAAAATCCTTATGCCCCGGCCGGCGCTGGGGATCAAACCAGGGCAGTTTTGTGACCCAGAAGCCCCCCAAGAAGCCCCCCAAGTGTCCCCAGTTGTCCACCCCCGGAAAGAGCAGCCCGAGGACAAAACCGAGGACAGCCCAGATCAAGACCGTCTGGGTGAGGGAGGGATCGCGGGTGCGCTGGCCGTAGGTGATGATCGCGCCAAAGAGTCCGAAGAGGCCGCCCGAAGCCCCAATGGAAAAGGCTGCCCCTTGGCCCAGAACTAGGCCGAGTAGGTTCAAGCCGGGGATCGAAGGCAGGAGCAGGGCCGCCAAGCTGGTGAGGCTGGCACTGGCGATCGCCGAGAGAGTGTAGATGAAATAGAGCCGACTGCCACCATAGAAGCGAGCCACCGCCGGGGCAAGGTAGCGAATCCAGGCGAGATTAAACCCCACATGGAGCAGGCCGCCGTGGAGCCACGCAGAACTCAGCAGCGTCCACCACCGCCCCAGCGCAAAGACTGGTATAGCTCCCGTCGCGCCGAACAAGAATAAGCTACTGCCACTAGGGGACAGGATATCCAGGCCACCGATCGGCTGAACGCCAGCCGGATTTGCCAAGAGGCTGAGGCCGTAGAGCCCCAGGCAACCCCAGGTCACGAAGTTGAGAAAGCCCAGATCCGTCCCTAAGCTCTGCACCGTGCGAGCATAGCCCCACAAGCCGGGGTTACGACGCCCGCAGTGGGGGCAACGAGGCGCTTGGATAGCAACAAGCTGCCGACAGGTCGGGCAGGCGATAGAGCCGCTGGTCTGGCGCTGGAATTTCAAAATGGGTCGCAGAAGGAAGCGGTTAGGCTTCCATTATGGAGTCTGGGGCTAGTTTTTGCGACCCCAAGGGGTGAACAAAATTTTGCGCGGGATGTTGGGACTCCTGCGCTCAGCCCTCACCCCAACCCCTCGCCCAAGTTGGGCGAGGGGCTTCTAGCTCCCCTGCTCCCAGCCTGAGCAGGAGCCGGGGGAGGTCAACGCGCAGCGGCTTGGCGCAGGGGGGGCCCCGTAACCCTGTTCGCGCTAGCGTCGCGTAGCGGGCGACCCTCTGCTCCTGGAACCAGCGCTCAAAATTCAGGGGAGCCGCGCTTTTTTTCGTCCACCCCCCCGACGCCCTGATCCCTTGCGATCGCCCCGCGCCCCCTGTCATACTGAAAGGCTTGAAATGCTCCTCCTTGCCCATGAACACCCTGAGGAAATCCCTGCGCTTCGGCTGCTTAGTCCTGCTCAGCTTCGCCCTAAGCTGGCTTGTCAGTTGCGGCTCGAGCTCCGCCCCGACCACGCCGGAGATCGAGTTCTGGACGATGCAGCTTCAGCCCGAATTTACCGGCTATTTCAACGAGTTGATCGCCGACTTTGAGGCCAAAAACCCCGGTCTCAAGGTGCGCTGGGTCGATGTCCCCTGGACGGCGATGGAGAGCAAAATCCTCACGGCGGTTTCGGCGCGAACGGCTCCGGATGTGGTCAACCTCAATCCCAAGTTTGCAGCCCAATTGGCGGCCCGGGATGCGTGGCTGAACTTGGATGATGTGGTGTCGGAGAGCGATCGCGCTACCTACCTGCCGAAAATCTGGCAAGCGAGCACCCTCCAGGGTCAGAGCTTCGGAATTCCCTGGTACTTGACCACCCAAGTCACGATCTACAACCGCGACCTGCTGACGGCGGCTGGGGTTGAGACTCCCCCGGCCACCTTTGCGGAACTCGCGCCAGTGGCCCAGCAAGTCAAGGACGCTACCGGTAAATATGCCCTGTTCGTCACCTTCGTACCGGAGGATTCTGGAGAGGTCTTGGAATCCTTGGTCAAGATGGGGGTCACGCTCACGGATGACCAAGGCCGAGCTGCCTTTGACACCCCAGCAGGAATTGCCGCCTTTCGTTACTGGGTAGATCTCTATCAGCAAGGTCTACTGCCCCCCGAGGTGTTGACCCAGGGCCACCGCTACGCCATTGATCTCTACCAATCCGGGGAGGTGGCGCTGCTGTCTTCGGGGGCCCAGTTCTTACAGACGGTGGCCAACAACGCCCCAGCGATCGCCGCCGTCTCCGATGTTGCCCCAGTGATCACGGGGGAAACCGGCAAGAAAAATGTGGCGGTGATGAATCTGGTCGTGCCTCAGGATAGCGATCTCCCCGAAGCGGCCGTCAAGTTCGCTCTCTTTGTCACCAACACCGAGAACCAGCTCGCCTTTGCTCAGGCAGCCAAAGTGTTGCCCTCGACCCAAGCCGCTGTGGAGGCCTACCTAGAAGACCTGCGCGGCAAAACCGAGGTCCAGCCCCTAGACAAAGCGAGCCAAGTGGGAGCCGAGCAACTCGCCGATGCGGAGGTCCTGATCCCGGCGATGGACAATGTGAACCAGTTGCAAAAAGCGATTTACGAAAATTTGCAAGCGGCCATGCTGGGCGAAAAGTCCGTCGAACAGGCTGTGACAGATGCTGCTACCGCCTGGAATCAGGCCCAGGCGATCGCCCCCAGCTCGGTAGCGCTGGCAACGGAATAGCCGGGCCCTCCCCGCTAGCGCGATCGCCATCTTCCGGGTTGTCTCAGTCCGAGCCAGTCTAGAAGCTCAAACTACCGTGGTAGGATTGTCAAGCTGGGGTAGTGCTTCAGGCGTCATGACCGACGCGATCGAAAGCTGGAGGCTCGGAAGGGTTCCCTCAAGCATCAGGGGTGCATCTCAGTTAGGCAAGTTGGCCCCCTCTGCGAGAAGCCGCTGCGCGTCTACATCCCCCGGCTCCTTCTCCCAAGGAGGGCGAAGGGGAGTCGCCAAAGTGAGATGCACCCAGCATCAGTGCCAAATGGGGGCACTACCTGAATATTGTCTGAATATTGTCCTTGTCTTGTTAGAACTTCGGCCATGTCCCCCCTGCCACCCCTGACCCCAGACACGATCTGGGCGATCTTGAAGGACGAACTAGAAGACTCTCTTGTCAATCAGTTGGTTTGGCAACAACTAGGCTACCGCTACGATCCTGAGACGCAGCACTGGGATAACCAGGCCGTCGCGCCGGAATGGCGGGACCCCTACCCAGAGCCCCCTGACTTCATCGCCGCGCGGCCGCCTGCCGTGCAGCTAACCCGCTCGATCCCCAAGGAGAACAAGCAGTTACTGAAAGAAGTGTTGGGCTTCAAAGGCTACAAAATCGGCGAATTTGGCCCCCGACAAACTCGCCGGGCGACGATGGCGAATTGGCTGCTCAGTCAGATGCAGCCGTAGAGGTTTCTGGCGGCGGGCGGCTAACGCCTGGACGGACAGAGAAATAGGGGTGCAAGTCAAAGCACGAGGGGCTCTACGGCCGCTACCAGGCCTTGTCGGTAGCGGCCCCAATGGCATCGCTCCGCCTGGCGGCGGGCGGCGCGGCCCATCGCAGCGAGGGCTTCGGGATGCTCGTAGCACCAGATCAGTTTTTCCATCAAGGCCTGGCGATCGCCTCGCGGCAGTAGCCAGCCCTCCACCCCGTCTGTCATCACATCCGCTGCCCCCGAGGCGGCCGTCGCCAGCACGGGCAGGCCGCAGGCCATCGCCTCCAACAACACCAAGGCCAACCCCTCGAGCAAGGAGGGGAACACGAAAACACTGGCCTGCTGGTAGTACTGAGGCAGGGTTGCGTGGGGCACGCTGGGGATGTAGCGGATCAGGGACTCATAGGGGGCCAGCCAGCCGGTCGGAAATTCATTCACCCCCACCAGCCAGAGTTCTGCGTCGGGAAGGCGGGCCTGCTGCCAAGCCGCGAGGAGGTGGTGAACCCCCTTGCGGGGACCAACCCGGCCCACGAAGAGGGCGCGAAAGGTGCGATCGCCCTTCACCCCTGGCTGAAAGCGATCGCACGGAGCCCCGAAGGGCACAACCGCGACCTTGGCCGGGGCAATTCCCGCCGCCACCAAGGACTGCTGCACCTGGCTCGAGGGCACGATGATCCGATCCGCAAGGCGTAGTTCCTGATCCTTGCGGGCCAGCTTCCAGGCCGGCTCCCGCAGGGTCTGGAGGGCCGGGGCGAGATCCGGGAACTGAGCGGCCTCGGCCGCTTGCACCTGCTGGCCGTGGCGGTAGTGGGCAATCGGCAGGTCATAAATGCAGGTAATACCCCGTTCCTTAGCGGCGGCAAAGGTCGTGGCGGCGGCGTCCTCGTAGGCGTAGACGGCGGTGATCCCCTTGAGGTGGTGGCGAGCAACCTGACGGTCGAGGCCAGCATAGACCCAATCGGCCAGGCCTTGGGGCTGGAGGCCCAGCCGCTGGGCGAGGCCGGATTTGAGTAAGGCGAGGCGCAACAGCTCCCGGCGGGGGTAGGTGTACTGGCGAATTCCTGGCGGGGCAACCCAGGTGCGGCGCTGGAGTTCTCCCTCGAGGCGGCGGGTCCGGGGCCAGGCCCGTAGAACTTGGGGCAGCCAGCCTTGGGGTTGGTAGGCGATCGCCGTGATGATCGCCTGCAAGTATCCCGCCTCAGCCAAGGCGATCGCCGCTTGGCGAGCAAAGGGATTACCCGTGGGGTGCATCAGGGAGAGACGGGGGAAGGCTGGCATAGTACTGCAACCATTGCTGCTCGCGCTGCCAGGTTGCTACCTGCTCTAGCCAGGGCAGCAGGTAGACAAAGCTGGCATAAAACCAATAGTAGGTGGAGAAGGTATGGTGAAATACCATGTGATTGCTCAGAGTCATGGCGTGCATTAAAAACCCGGCTAGGGCCAGATCTCGCAGAAATGGTTGTTTCAATTTTAGATAGGTCAACCACAAAACCAGAATTAAGTACAGCCGCAAACCATACCAAAAAATAAAGCCAATCGGCCCTAGCTCCAAGGCCACCCGATCCATTTCGATTTCTAATTCAACTGGCAGCGGTTCACCGAAGGGTAGGCCCAAAAGGTAGCGCAGGGGCATCGCCCCCGGATGGGTTGCCCCGATCCCGAAGCCGTCCATGTGGGTATAGGCACTGAATTGGAAGGGGCCGCTGAAGTTGCTGGCGATGCGCTCCGCGAGATCGGTTCCCGCCGACAGTCGTTTCCAGAAGACGGTAATCACGGGCCGGAAAACCACCGCGATCACACTCAGGGCGATCGCGCCGTACAGGATCAAGCGACTGAGCAAGGTTAGGGCGCGCTGGGGCTGATGGAGCAAGCGCAGGCCAAAGTAGCCGAGGGTGAAGCCGGCTGCCACAATCACAGGCGTTCGGGAGCCCGTCATCAGCATATTGACAACCGCGAGCACCAATTCACAAAAGGTTAGATTGCGCCACAGGCGCGACTGGGGGTAATTCAACAAGGGGATCAACAGACCAAAGCAGGCGGAGAGATAGCCCTGGTAGCTGTTGAGGTAGGAAAAGGTGCTGGTAACACGCACATTGCGCGAGCCCGCAAAGCCGAAGGTAGCAATAGGTTCATCCCGACCGGGAATATACTGGTTGATGAGGTGATCGGGGGGGCTGAAAAATTGCACAACACCGAGCAGGCCAATCGGAATCAGCAACAGCAAGTGATTGCGAATAAATACATACAATTCGGTCTGGGAGCGAAAGAGGCGCGGGATCATCCAGATCGTGGGCAAGTAGAATAGATAGGCCTTCAAGCCCAAAAGACCGACAACCGGTGAGCCTAGGCGCGGGTTAAAGGCCTGAAAAATACACCAACTGCCAGCGATTAAGATGAGGATATTGAGGATATTATTCCTGAGCGGTAAGCGCTCCCCGGGTTCACTGAAAAAGAAGTAGCGGAGGTAGGCTCCGAGGAGAACAAAGTCTTTGAAAAAGTAAATCAGATCACTGGCCTGGGGTAAGAGCCATTTGCGGACCGCACCATCAAAGACCAAGATCAAAAACACAGACTTGAGAGCGCGTCGCCAATCGAGAAAGGAGATATAGACAACGCTGATTAAAACCGAGAATCCTAACAATAACTTGAGCAAGGACAAACCTCCGTCATCCAGCAGCAGTAAGTCAGTCACGTAGACGCTGCGTTCGCTACTTTGCAGGACCAAATAGGTCGCAACCATCGTCATCAGTAGACCCAGCCCTAGTCTCACGAGTAGACCCCTGCAAAAACGGTGAGGTAACGGTGGGCGATCGCCGCTGGGTGGTGAGCTTGCAGGTGAGCTGCCGCCGCCGCCCGATAGGGAGCCAAGCGGTGCGGCTGCGTGAGCAGCAGGGAGAGCGCCGCCGTGAGTCCCTCGAGATCACCATTGGCAAACGTCAGTCCACAGTCCCCAAGGGCAGTGGCCAAACCTCCCCCCTCGGACCCGACCACAACGCAGCCACAGGCGATCGCCTCCAGCGCCACGATGCCAAAGGGCTCTTGCCAGCGGGAAGGCACAACGGCGATCGCATGTTGATTGAGCAAGGCGGCGATCGCCGCCGGGGGCTGGAGACCCGCAAAGGTCACTTGCTCGCTCAACCCCAAGTCTGCCACAGCCCGCTCCAAGGCCGCCGCCTCCGGCCCCGCGCCCACGATCGTGAGGCGCGGTCGCAGGCCCTGTTGACCCAAACGGGCCAGGGCCGCTAGGAGTAAATCAACTCCCTTGTCCGAGACCAGACGACCGACAAAGATCAGGTTCAGGGGGCGAGGATTGGGCTGAGTGATGCGAAAAATGCTGGCATCGTAAGGGTTGGGAATTACTATTTTCTTGGCTCGAGGGGGCAGCCGAGCGGCGATCGCCGGGCTCACGGCAATATTCGCCCCCCAGCGGGTCAAGGCCAGCTTGAGCCGATCCGGCAGGGCCAAGCGCCCATCGGGGCGGCTATACCAGGTCTGATGCACAAAAACGAGGGGCCGACGGGCGAGGAGAGCTATCCAGACCCCCTTGAGGCTGATGCAGATGGGCACGCAGACATCACAGCGACGAACCAACTGGAACAAACGCCACGGGGACGGGCGGCGAATCACCGGAAAGGGGAAGGGGCGCGGCTCCCCGGCCGGTGTCTGGCAGACCACCTGCACCTCATGCCCCTGGTGCGCCAGCTCCCGGGCGAGCAGCTCCGTCACCGTTTCCACGCCCCCAACACTGGGAGAGAACAGCGGCGAGTAGAACAGGATCTTCACAGCCTAGCGATCGCCCACCGCTGCCAGTTCCCGACCCCCAAAGATCGCGTCAGCGTGGCGGTAGAACTTGAACTCCAGCAGGTTATAGAAGGGATCTTCGAGAAAAAAGGTGCGATGCTCGGTCAGCTCCTGGGGAAAACGGTGCTTGGGTTGCTGGTAGAATTTCAGCGCTTGCCGTTGAGCCCGCTGTAACAGCGCCTCCCAGTCCGCCTCCTCGGGAAAAATCAGCCCAAAATGGCGCGGGTAAATGCCCCGCTGGGGCTGGAGCGGCTCTTGGGTCATGTGGGCGACGACTTGATGACCGTGAAAATCGAGGATCATCGCTTGGGCGGACTCGCGACCGAGGCCGCAGCCAAGGCCGTCCAGGTAGAAGGCTTTGGCCTGGTCCAGATGGTTGATCGGGATAGCTAAGTGAAACAGGGGCGCACGCATCGGAAAAATCACTTCACAATCACAACAAATGACAGCGGATTTCAATCTAAGGGCAATACAACTTCAAAGCCCTCGGCTCGGAGAGAGGGTTGGATAGCAGGGGCATCTCCCTTGGGAGACTCCCCTTCGCCCTCCTTGGGAGCAGGGGCCGGGGGATGAGGGCAAACTGGCCTAACGGAGATGCACCCTGGGTAGCTCGCCTTTTGGAGAAACGCGGTCAGGCCCATTGTCGCTCAAATTCAGCGCACCAGAACGCGCTTGCGCTTCACCCCGCGTCTGGTGCGCTGCGCCTACGGCCGCAGCGCTTTGCCAACAGGCCCTCCGGCTCGTACTCTGAAGCGTAGGTTTACCAATGCAGCATGACTCCCCGTTCGCCTTCCCAACCCCGCCGTTTCTGGCGCGAACCGGCCCTCTGGCTCTACAGTTTTTGGAAATTCTCGCGGCCCCACACGATTGTGGGCACGAGCTTGAGCGCGATCGCCCTCTATGCGATCGCCTGTGCCCTGACCGAACCCGCGCAACTCGGTCGCCAGCTCCCGGTTCTGCTCGGGGCTTGGCTGGCCTGCCTCTGTGGCAATGTCTACATCGTCGGGCTAAATCAACTGGAAGATGTCGCCATCGACCGCATCAACAAGCCTCACTTGCCCCTGGCCGCCGGGGAATTTTCCCTTGCCCAGGGCCGCTGGCTGGTGGCGATCACGGGCCTGGCCGCCCTCGGGCTGGCGGCGAGCCTAGGCGGCTGGCTCTTGGCCACCGTCGGCAGTAGCTTGGCGATTGGGACCGCCTATTCCCTGCCCCCCCTCCGCCTCAAGCGCTTTCCCCTCTGGGCCGCCCTCTGTATCTTTGCGGTGCGGGGGGCGATCGTGAATCTGGGGCTCTTCCTCCACTTCAACCAGCAACTCGGAGGGGTTCCGCAACTGCCGCCGGTGCTGGGAGCCCTGGTTGTCTTCATCCTGCTGTTCTCGATCGCGATCGCCATTTTCAAGGACATCCCCGACCTCGAGGGCGATCGCCGCTACCAGATCACGACCTTCACGCTGCTGCTAGGCCAGAGCGCCGTGTTTAACCTCGCCCGGGGTATCTTGACCGTGTGTTACCTGGGGGCGATCGCCGCGACGCTCCTCGGCCTACCCGGCGTGCAACCAGGGATTTTTGGTGGCGGCCACGGGCTGTTGCTGGGATGGTTCTGGTGGCGCAGCCGGAGGGTGGATCTGGGCCAGCAGCGGGATATTGCGCGCTTCTATCAGTTCATCTGGAAACTCTTTTTCCTGGATTACCTGCTCTTCGCCGTCGCCTGTTGGCTAGCCTGATACTAATTCTTAACGCATAGAATTTTCCGACAAGACGCTTAAGCTGCTACCGCATTTTCATCCCTGAGAACCTCAATGAACAGAGAATATCATCGTTTTAGTTAAGGATGAGACGGGTCAACCACGAAATCCTTGCCGAGGAAGAATTGCAGCCATTTCAGAGGGTCTCAAAGTTGTTTGAGACAATGATAAAAAGTATTCGACGTAGTTGGGCTTTAGCCCCTCATCAGCCCGCTTATCGGAGCGCTGAAGCGCAACTACGGTTATCGTTGTTTCCGTTAAGGAGGAGACGGGCCAGCCACGAAATCCTTGCCAAGCAAGAATTGCAGCCATGTCAGAGGGTCGCAAAATTGCTTGAAACAACTATAAATTCAGAGAATAAGGATTTTGCGAGGGGCAGAGATGTTAGGTTTATGGATCTTGGAGCTACAGCTCCGCCAACATTTCCATCAGAGCCCAGCCCGTGATCGCGGCGACCAAGAGCCAAGTCAGCCCCAGCCCGATCGCCTCACTGAGAAACAAATTGCTTTGCTGCCGTAGCCAGCCTCCCAGGGTCCAGCCTAGGGCGAGACTGACGGACCAGGTGAGGGGACTCAGCGCGAGCCAGAGTCGCGCCAGTCGCACTTGACCGCGCAGCACCACCCACTGCACGACCCCCAAGAGTACCCCGCCGCTAGCCCCGAAGAGTAGCCCAAAGACGAGGCGCACGGCGAGGAACGAGCTGCGGGGCGCAAACCAACCGATGGCGCCGATGCTGGTGAGCCCCAGCAGGCTCCAGACTAGGGCACAGCCCCAGAGCCAGCGTTGCGCGCCGTAGAGGCGATCGCGCAGTACGAGAGCTTGGGCGGCCCCGACACAGACCCCTCCGAGGAATCCTTGCACCGGGCCCGATTGGGGTTGCTCGCCAATTTCTACGATGAATAGACTAATGCCAAAACCCAGAAGTGTTGCCACCACCCAGGCGAGCCAGAAGCCATAGTCAACGGTAGTGGGCCGTTCTGTCATGATCTTGGCCTCCAGGCACGAGTTGGCAGAGATGGCGATCGCGCACCGGCACCCGCGCCATGTCAGTCAAGTAATCCTGCAACCAGGCACAGCTCGCTTGGTGCAGTCGCACCCAGTCGAGTTCCCAGATCAGGGCTGTGCCATCGTTGCTCGCGGTGGCGATCGCGCTACCGTCAGGACTCCAGCTCAAGCTCATGATGCGTTCCTGATGGCCTTCCCAGGTTTTTAGGAGCGTATCATCGGCCGTCCATACCTGAAGTACATTATTCCAAGTTGCTGTTGCCATCACGTCCCCGGTCGGCCCGAACTGCAACCGGGCCACACTGTCTGTATGCCCAATCAGCTCCCGCACCGTTTCCCCGGTCGCACTCCAAAAGCGAATCGTGTTGTCATAGCTGGCGGAGGCCAACAGTGGTGGCGTCGGGAATTGGGCGGCCAAACTCGGGGGCACAAAGGCTACATCCAGCACCCAGCCTTGATGACCCTGGAACCGGCGGGGCGGTTGGGTGTCAAAGCGCCCGTCCGCATCGGCTTGCCAAAGCCAGACCTGCTGATCATCGCTCGCGGCGGCCAGGTAGCGACCCTCGGGACTGAAGGCGATCGCATTCACCCGCTCGCCCAGATGCAACTGCTCTCGGCGCGACCCATCCACCTGCCAGAGCCAGATCACCCCCGCCCGTCCCCCCGCTGCGAGGAGTTCTCCAGCCGGATGCCAGGCCAAGGCCAGCAACTCGCCCCGGGCTCCCCGCAGGGTCCGTTGCCAACGACCTTGGCGATCCCAGAGCTTCACAAGGCGATCGCGCCCCGCCGACGCCAGCCACTCCCCCGCGGGGGCAAAGGCCACCGCGACCGCGGCCGCCCGATGACCGCGCCAGGTGGCCACAGCCCGGCCCTGCCGATCCCAGAGTTGCACCGTACCATCCAAGCTCGCCGTAGCCAGCCGCTGGCTATCGGGGGCAAACTCAATGTCGAGCAACCGTTCCCCCGGACCCTGGAGCTGGAGCCGGCTCGGGGCCTCCGGCGCGGGCAATTGCCAGAATCGCACCGTCTTGTCATAACTCGTCGAGGCGATGATCCGGCTGCGTCCCGAGGCTCCCACGGCCCTCGGGGGCTGAAACTGAGCACTCGTGACGGTATCACTGTGACCCCGCAGGGTGGCCAGCAGTTCTCCCTCAGCACTCCAGAGTTTAATCAAATCATCTTGACCCGTGGTCAAAAACTGGCGACCATCGGGGCTCGGCTGCACCGACAGGGCCCAGCCGTCGTGAGCCGCCAACCGTCGCCGCAGGCGACCATCCCGCTCCCAGATCAGCACCAGGCCGTCATCGGCGGCACTGACCAACCAGCGACCGTCGGGGCTGAAATTGACCTGAGCAACCTTGTCCTCGTGGCCGCGCAGAATCGCCTGGACCTCCCCCGTGAGGCTCCAGAGGCGCACCGTGCCATCTTTGCCAGCGGAGGCCAATTGCGTCCCCTCCGGGCTAAAGCTGGCCCAGCGGACCCCCTCCTCATGACCCCGCAGCGTTGCCAGCAACTCCCCGGCTAAGTTCCAGCGCTTGAGCGTGCCATCCTCCCCCGCTGTGACCAGTTGCCGGCCCTCGGGGCTGAATTGAGCGCTATAGATGGGGCCCGTGTGGGCGGGAATTTGCCAGATCAGGTGTGGGCTCCGCTCTCCCAAGGCCCAGAGCCGTAGTTGCCCATCGAAACTGCTGGCGAGGAGATGGCGGCCGTCGGGGGCGTAGGCAACGCTGGTGATACTCTCCCCGCCCTCCCCTAAGGTGGCGAGGGGGTAGCCGTCTGGATGCCAGAGCTTCACATAGCCATCACTGCTGGCCGTGGCCAGGGAGCGGCCGTCGGGGGCATAGGCGAGGTGCCACACAATATCCTGGTGCCCTTGCAGGCGCTGGCGCTCGCGGACCTCGGCTAGGGCTTGCTCGAGGGCGGCTAGGGCTCGTAACTGGGTCGCGGTGCTGATCTCGGGCTGGGTGGTTTGGGGAAATCGGCCCCCTTGGGGGGCGGTGGGCATGAGGCTAGCCAGGCGTGTCGTGCCGCGGAGGGCTTCGAGCAGGGCATCGAAGTGCTTGCCGGCGTGGAACAGGGCCTCGGAGCTGGCGCTGAGGGCGGCGATCTGGGCATCGGCCGCGGCCTGTTGGGCCCGTTGGCGCTGATAGTGGGCCTGGAGGGCGAAGAGGCCGGCGGCGATCGCCAGGGTTGCCATTACCCCCCCGAGGCGGGCGGCGCGCCAGCGCTGGCGGCGGGCGCGGTCGAGTTCTTCCTGGCTGGCCTGCAACCGTCGCGAGTAGGCCTGCTCGGTGCGGTGGCGGACGTGCTGGCGGATCGGTTCCACCAGGTAATCACGGGTTAGCTGGTAGCTGTCATCCTGAGCGGCGTCATCGATCAGGCCAGAGCCAGAGAGAATGTCGAGCACGAGATCGAGGGCCGGCGTCGCGGCGACTCCGAGCAGTTGTTGCAGGGCTCCCCGCGATCGCCGGGGCCGTCCCCCCCGCACATCGGTCAGGGCGGCGAGCACCTGCCAGGCGATCGCCTCATGTTCCAGGCCACAGTCGGCCACACTGGCCTCCAGGCTGCGGGCCAGCAGCACGGCGCGGGGCTGCGGCCCCAAACGCTGATAGGCGGCCCAGGTGGTGATGCCATCGTTTTGCAACTGGGCCCCGATCAGGTGCAATTCCAAGGGCCGCACGCACTGATCCGGGCCAGCCAAGTCCTTGACCACCGCTGTGATCAACTCCGCTTCGAGGGGAAATTGCACCCGCTCCGTCAGGTGGCGGATGGCGGCGATCGCCGCCTCGCGGCTCAGATCTCCCAGCAGGTAGCGATTGTCCCGGGCCAGCCAAGTATCGTCCAGCATCGTCGGATCGGCAGCTTCCAAGGCCAAGAGTTCATACAGGCAATCCTCCCGCAGGCAGAGCACGACCTTGACAAAGGGCAAACGGAGGGCGGCGTGCAAGAAGCGACCAAAGGCTTGCCGCGCCTCAGGTTGGGGGTGATGGCGAAAGAAGTCTTCCAACTGGTCGAAGACCAGGACGGTAAAGAAGCGCTCCCCCGCCGTTCGCCGGAGATGTTCCAGCACATTCCCCGCCCCGACCCGCTCCGGCAGCCAGGGCGGAATCGCATTCGCCGTCCGATTCTGAGAGCGCTGTTGCCGCAGGGCTTCGGCAAAAACCCGGCAGAGTTCCGTCTCCCAATCCGCGTATTGGTGCTGGAACACCGCCAGCACCTCCCGAGCCGCCAAGATGTAGCCCTGAAGGGCTGGCAACAGACCGGCCAGAAGCAGGGTTGTTTTGCCCGTGCCCGAGGCCCCGTGAAGCACCAGGAGCTTGCGATCGCTCCGGGTCAGGCGCTCGAGGAGGTGCTCCACATCCTGCTGGCGGCCCGAAGCAGCGAGGAGAGCGGCCTGGGAGGCCGTGCCTCCCTCGGCCCGCAAGGGGTAGAGCCCTTGAAAGGCCCGCAGACCACACTGCTGCTCGAGCCAATGCTGTTCCTGCTTGAGGCGAAAGGCCCGCTGGTACTGTCCCTGGTCCCGATAGCGGGCGTGCAGGTGGGCCAAGACCTGGCCGTACAGCACCTCCCGGTCCCGGGGGTCCCCGTCTTGCTCCGGTGGAGTCAGGCGGGCCGCCCCGAGAAGCGAGCGCGCCTGCTCCAGGGTTTGAATCGCGGTGGGGGCCACCCCCAATTGCTGCTGTGCTTGGGCCAGCAGCAGCAGGTGCTGGGCGTAGGTCGTTGCTCCCACCTCGCCCAGGGGGCCAATGTCCAGGGCCAATTGACTCCAATATTCGGCCGCCATGCCATCGTCCCGGGCTAGGCTGACTTGGGCAAAGGCCGCGTAAATGCTGGCGAGGCGATCGCAAGCCGTGCCGATCGCTGGCTGCTCCAAGGCATAGCAGGCCAAATCATCTAGGTCATCCCAAGCGGCCAGGGCCGTCAGCGCCGTGCAGAGCAAACGGATCACTTGGGCGGCATTTTCAACCTGGTCCTTGACCGTGAAGATTTCTAAGCTCGCTCCCCAGCAACTCCGGGCCGCCTCCCAGAGCGGCCGCGCCTCGGCCTGGCGATGGGCTTGGCTGCGGTAGGCCAGGCCGAGGTGAACCAGCACGAGGGCCTTTTGGTGCAGAAAGGGGTTTGTATATTGAGTCCGGCTAGAATTCTCGGTCCGGTGGGCTAAGACCACCAAATCCGTATCCCAGTACAGGCCCTGAGAGGCCGGAGGGGAAAGGTTACGGGGCGCTTCTTCTGCCAGCTCCCAGCTCCCCACTTCCCTCTGGGTAGCTCCCTGGCTGCCATGACTCCAGAAGCGCAGGCTGACTTGGTAGTGGGCGATCGCCTGCTCAAACTGCTGCGCCGCAAAGTCATCCCGCCCGAGGATAAATTGCCAGGTGGCCTCGCTCAGGGGCAAGAGGGTCGCATCGTTGCCATTCAGGTCAGCCCGGGCTAGCTCCAGCTCCCGGCGGCGACGACTGCCGGGGGCTAAGCCGAGCTGCTGATTGGAGAGAAAGCGATCGCAGCCGGCCGTGAGTAAATCGGCAAACAATTGGTCCGTGGTTTGCCACCAGAGATCAATGGCCGCCGCCAGGGGCAGCTCAAACCGAATCGGCGTCGCCGCCCAGCTCTTGAAGTCCGGCGCGCAGCGATTCATCGTCTGGAGCACATCATCCGTGACCCAGAGCAGCAAGGGCATTCGCAGATGCTTGCGAAACTCATCCCGCACCTGATTCGTCGCCCGCAGCAGGCCGTCCAGATCGCGGCTGTGGTCGAGATCGAAGACCGCCAGCGCCACTAGGTCGCCCGCCGCTACGGCCAGCAGGGGCTCGATCAGAGACGAAGCCCGGGTATCCAAAACCACGGCCCGCAGAGGTGGCAGCTCGGGTTGAGCCTGCAACGCCTGCCAGACTTCGGTTTGCAAGCGGGTGTAGTTGCAGTGAACGAGCACGAGGGCAAAATTTCCGGCCCCGAGGCGGAGCGTCCGCGCTAAGGTTTCGAGGGCAACCGCATTATCACCCGCTAGCGAAGAAGACCCATTCATGGTTGGCAAACCCTGAGGAGAGGAACGTGTAGCCTGCCGCCCCGCCCTCGTTCCCCGGCCCCGTCTCCCTGGGGAGCAGCGGCTCAAAGCCCCTCGCCCTCTGGGAGGGGGGTTTGGGGTGAGGGTTTGAGCTTAAGCGAGCGGCTGCTGTTCGAGCAGGGCCTCAAAGGCGGCGCGATCCGGCAAGGACGCCTGGGCTCCCGCCTTGCTGACGGCCAGGGCTCCCGCGACATTGCCCCAATGCACCGCCTCTCGCAGAGGCCGGCCCTGGGTCAAGGCCACCGCTAGGGCGCCATTAAAGGCATCCCCAGCCGCCACCGTATCGACTACGGGGGTGGGAATGCTGGGGAACGCGAAGGATTCTAACTGACTCATACAGAGAACGCCCTGCTCGCCGAGGGTGATCAGCACGGTTTTCACGCCGCGATCGCGCAAAATCAGGGCCGCCCGCTCCGCTGAGGCCTGATCAACCACGGGGAACCCCACCAACTGACCTGCCTCCACTTCATTGGGGGTCATGAAGTCGAGGAGGGGATAAAGCTCCGCTGGCACGGCATCGGGGGCGAGGGCGGGGGCCGGATCGAGCAGCACCGGAACCCCGGCGGCCTGGGCCGCCTGGGCGGCGGCTAGCACCGCTGCAATCGGAACCCCGAGTTCCAGGAGCACGAGCTTGGTTTGGGGCAGCAGGGCCTGCAAGCGCTCCACTTCAGCGTGACCCACATTCCCATTCGCGCCTGCGGCACAGGCGATCGTGTTTTCGCCCCGCTCGCTGACGACAATGGAGGCAACACCGGAGTGAATCGTTTCATCAACCGCGAGGGCCGTAATATTAACCCCCGCCGCCGCGAGGGCAATGCGTAAGGTCTGGCCAAAATCATCGCCGCCGACCCGGCCGATAAAGGTAGCGGTTGTCCCAAGCTTGGTCGCAGCGACGGCTTGGTTCGCCCCCTTACCACCAAAAGCGGAGAAGAACTCGTGACCGACCAGTGTTTCGCCAGCTCCCGGTAAGCGGGGCACGCGCACGACGAGATCCATATTGATGCTGCCGAGGGCAATAATACTCATAGTGAGGTTTGTCAGGGGGGCGACAGGCGCAGCCGACCGTTCGGTGGGAGAACGTAGAACTACTCGCCCTCTATTAAACCGCGTTCAACGCCGCCAACGCTCGCGACCCAGGTTTTGAATTGTTGGGTTTCAGCCAGGGCCGGATTGACCCCAAACCAGCGCCCGGCCTCATCCTGGTATTCATATACAAACATACTGTTCAGCAGAGTTTGATACTGATTTTCACCGCTGAGGCTCTGGCGCGTCACCACCTGGGCGATCGCCTCCCATTCTTCCGGCTCGACCGCCAGCAGAATGTCATCGCGGTAGTTTTGAATCGCCGCCTCCAGGGTTGCCCGCGAGATCGGCGGATCGACTTGGCGCAGGCAAGCGTAGAGCAGGCCCAGCAAGTTGCGGACATGGCCGCCGCTGATCCGACAGAGCCGATCCAGCGTCGCTGGACTGTCAAACACTTGGTCAATCAGGGTCAGGCGGGTCTCAGGATCGGCCTCGGGAAAGGCTCGAGCCAGGACGAGTTGCCGCAGCAGGGCGAGGCCACGTTCGTCTTGGCGGCCTTGGCGATCGCACACCGGGATCATCGGCAAAATCGTCGGCGCGACCCCACCCCCCAGCCGATTCTTCAGGGCCTGGTACTCGTTGGAAAACACCAAGCTCAGGGGCAAGGTATAGACCACATGGCAGCGCAAGCGCCGCAGTTGCGGGCCGCGATCAATGAACAGGTACTCCGTCAAGGAGCGCTTGAGGGTCATGGGCCGTGCCGCCACCCGGTCGAGGTTATCGACAATAGCCACAAGGCCCTGCTGGCCCCGCAGCTTGAGTTCTTGATTGGCCCGGGCCAAGATTTCCTCGTTAATCGCCCGCAAAATATTTTCTGTCCGTGGCTCCAGGGATTGGCGCAACTGCTCCCGCAACTTCGGGTTCTCCTTGGTTTTGGCCGTCAAGCGGGCAATCCCCAGGGAGATTTCGGCCTGGGCGTCGAGCTCGAGCGGCGTTTGCAAAAAGCCCTTGACTTCTTCAAACAGGTTGTTAAAGTAACCGGGTTTCAGGGGAATGCCCAGTTGCTCCACACTCTCACTGACGGAGCGGGCGATCGCCAACAAAATATCGCTCGTGCTCACATCGGCCATGTCGAGATCACGGCTCGATTCAAAATAGACCACATGGAACCCCTGTTCCTCGAGGCGAGCCTTGAGCCGAAACAGTTCCGTAGACTTGCCGCAACCGATATGACCCGTAAACAGTTGACAAGTCGGTTCATCTGGAGACAAGCGCACAATCGCCCGCTCCAAGGCCTCCACAACCCGCCCACCGCGCACCTCAGAAAAGTCGATGTAGTAGCGCCGATCTTGGGGATTTGCAGAGTCCAAAGTCTTACTGGGATTGCAAGCTTTGAAAAAAGTAGGCAAGTGCAGTTTCATGTCAAACCCTGATGAAAAAAATGAGCGGCTTACAACAAACTTCAAGCGTGTGCGATACGTCGTTAAGCTCCTCTCCCGCTGAGGGCTCCTGACCCATAAGTCCTGAAACCGGGTGCATCTCACGTTGGCGACTCCTCTTCGCCCTACTTGGGAGCAGAGGCTAGGGAATGTAGACGTGCAGCGGCTTCTCGCAGAGGGGGCAAACTTGGTCTAGCCTCCCCCTCACCCATTTCTGGGAGCGGGGGACTGAGGGGGTGAGGGCCGAGATGGACCTAAACAGAGGCCCGCTTAGGGAGGGGGTTAGGGCAAGGGTCGGCCAATTCACCCGCGCGCGAAATGCGACAAGAGCCATAAAACTTACTACCAAGAAAGACACTATCCGTCAGCCCTAGGGGTGATGTCCTGGAGTAGACAAACCCCTAGTACCCAATACCCCCAGCCCCGATTTCAAAACTCCTTCAGGGTGAGATAGGAGCGGCGCTTAAACAGCAAGACGTTCCAACGTTGCCAACAGTTGCCTATCATACTCGGCTCTCCAGAATTCACTGTGATTTTCGTCAGCCAGCCGACCGGGATACTTCAGGAGTTCAGGGGCCAAGCTTCAGTCATTTTGGGCCTGGGGAGCAAGTCCCTAGCGTTTCGATCCGCCCTTCTCACCGCCGATCTGGGAGAGCCTTAAGCTTATTTCTTCATACCAAGGGGATGGGCCCCCGGACGTTTACCAAGAATGCTCTATCTGGCGGTCAATAATCCGCCATTGTGCGCTAGTAAAGATTGGTTTCAGACCCAGTGAATTGGTGACTGACGGCCACGGTTGCAGCGCCTGGGCAGCACGATAATTTTCTGACCCTGGCAGAAAAAAGGCTCACAAATTTTGATGGCAATCGTACTGTCTAAGCTCCCAAGGCTAGCCCAGCCAGGGGAGCTGGGGAGGCTCGCGTGTATAGTTAGGAGGGGGCCCCGGAGACGCCAGCGCCGGTCCCGCAGGAACCTTCATGAACCATGCTCTGATTCCCGTCATTTTGGCCGGTGGTAAGGGTGAGCGCTTCTGGCCCTTGAGCCGTCGTCAGCGACCCAAGCAGTTTTTAAGTCTGGATGGCAGCGGCCACAGTCTGCTCCAGGCGACAGCAGCCCGCCTTTTGCCCCTCGGAGGCGGCTGGGAACACCTCTGGGTGATTGCCTCTGCCCAATTGGCAACGGGTATCCGGGAACAGTTGCCGGAGTTGCCAGCGGCCAACTTGTGGGTGGAGCCGGAGGGACGGGATACAGCGGCGGCCGTCGCTTGGGGGAGTTTGGAGTTGGCCAAGCGCTACGGGGATGGGGCGATCGCCGGGTTCTTCCCGGCTGATCACTGGATTGACGATCAGGCGCGATTTGCTCAGACGCTCCAGGCCGCCGGGACTTTGGCGAGCCAGACGGCGGCCATCGTCACCTTGGGCATCACACCGACCTATGCCGCAACGGGCTATGGCTACATTGAACAGGGAGAGCCCCAGGGGGAGTTTGCCGGCCTGCCCGGTTTTAAGGTGCAGCGGTTTACTGAGAAACCCGATCGCGAGACGGCGGCCCAGTTCATCGCCACCGGCCGCTTTAGCTGGAACAGCGGGATGTTTGTGTTTCAAGCCCGCACGATGCTGGCCGAGTTGCGAGCCCATGCGCCGCAGATTATCGAGCCTCTAGAGGCTCAAGGGGTCGCAGCCTACGGCCAACTGCCCAAAAAAAGCATTGATTACGCCGTGATGGAGCCGACCCAACTGGCCTATGTGTTGCCGGCCAGTTTCGGCTGGGATGACTTGGGGGACTGGAATTCCCTAGCGCGGTTGCGCCAAGGCGAGGCTGACAATCTGGAGTTGGCCAACCATGTGGGGCTCGACACCCAGGGCGCGATCGTCTACGCCAGTGATGGGGAGGAGCTGGTGGCAACCCTAGGTCTCGAGGATGTGGTGATTGTCCGGGCTGGCCAAGTCACGTTGGTGGCCCGCAAGGATCGCACTCAGGATATTAAAGCCCTGCTCCAGCAGCTCCAGGCCGATCCCCGCTACCACCGCTTTCTATAACTTAGCGGTTGTAAAGCTCCGTCAAGGCCCGGAGGCGATCGCCCAAGGCCGTCGTCAGTTGCGCCGAACTCTCGTAGCGCCAGCGCCAATTGCCGGCCCTCACACTGGGATCATTCATGCGGGCGCGGTTGTCCAGGTCCAGGAGGTCTTGCAGGGGAATGATCGCTTGATTGGCCACGGAACTGAGGGCGAGGCGAATCAAACCCCAGTTCACCGCCGGTATTGCGTCCGGGGTGTCGTAGCCCAGATACCGAGCCACGGCCTGCCGCTCGGGCTCCGAGGCCTGGGCCCACCAACCCAGGGTGGTGTCGTTGTCGTGGGTTCCGGTGTAGACCAGGCAGTTGCGCGGGTAGTTGTGGGGCAAGTAGGGGTGGTCGGGGCCACCGCCAAAGGCGAAGAGCAGGATCTTCATGCCGGGAAAGTCAAAGCGATCGCGCAACTCCTCCACAGCCGGGGTGATAATCCCTAGGTCTTCGGCCAAGACCGGCAAGCTCCCCAACGTCTCCCGCACCGTGCTGAAGAAGGCCTCGCCGGGAGCCGGAACCCACTCCCCGTTGGTCGCCACCGTTTCCCCGGCGGGCACTTGCCAGTAAGCCTCGAAGCCCCGGAAGTGATCGATCCGCACCAGATCGACATAGAGCAACGTCGCCCGGAAGCGATCCACCCACCAAGCAAACTCCGTTGCTTGCAAAGCGTCCCAATCGTAAACGGGATTGCCCCAGAGCTGGCCGGTGGCGCTGAAGTAGTCCGGGGGAACCCCCGCAATGTAGGTCGGTTTTAGGGTCTCGGGGTCGAGCTTGAAGGCCTCAGGATGAGCCCAGACATCGGCGCTGTTTTCACAGACATAGATCGAGACATCGCCAATGATTTGAATCCCCCGCTCGTTAGCGTAGGCCCGCAGTTGCTGCCATTGCTGAAAGAAAGCGAATTGCACGAACTGGTGGTAGAAAAGGCGATCGCGCAGCTCCTCCCGTTGCGCCGCTAGGGCTTCCGGTTGCCGCCGCGCCAGGGCCCGCTCCCACTCCTGCCAGGGCCGACCCTGGTTAGCCTCCAGCAGGGCCATGAACAGCACATAATCCTCGAGCCACCAGGCCTGATCTTGGCAGAAGGTGGTGAATTCTGGGCTCGGAGCGGCCCGGAAGCGATCGCAAGCCTGCTGCAAATAGGCGGTCTTGTGGGGAATGACCCGCTCAAAAGAAACACGATCGGGCTCCAGGTCCGGACCAGTTAAGGGTTGCAACTCCTCAGCCTCCAAGAGCCCCGCTGCGGCCAACTGCTCCAAACTGATCAGCAGCGGATTACCGGCAAAGGCGCTGAAGTTCATCGTGTAGGGCGAGTGGTCATAACCCGTGGGCCCCAGGGGCAGAATCTGCCAGAGTTTTTGCCCACTCGCCCCGAGAAAATCCACGAACTCGTAGGCGGCCTGGCCCAGATCGCCAATACCAAAGCGGCTGGGCAGACTAGTGGGGTGTAACAACAGACCGCTGGCACGGGAAAAACTCATCAGGCTCGCCTCTCAATCGGGGTTCCGGTAGCCCATTGTACCGGGATTTCAATGCCACACCGCCAAGGTTTATCCCAATGCTCCGATTTACAGCAACCGTTTGCCCTTACCCCAAACCGCTCGCCCTCCGGGCAACCGTCGCGCCGCCGTGGGATGCACTCCCGGATTACGCTTAGCAACCGATCCGACTCCAGGGTTATGCTTGTAACTTTTCGTTGTGAAACGTTACATAAGATCACCATTGCTCCCCTGAGCAAGCAGTCACTTCCGATGGGTAGAGATCGAGCGGCGGGGGCAAAGCTTAAGAGTTTGATTATTGTGCTACCAGCCCCAATTTCTACGCTAGTATCAACGGTGAATCCGGTTAGCGTGTTGGGAGGCATTTCCCTACCCCTAACCAGCTCGCGAAGGAATGTTTGATTTTATGATTGCGACTGCTCCCACTCCCAGCCTCGCCAGCTTAGAGCCGATCCGCGCTGGCAAGCCCAATATCTGCGGCTGGGAAGCCGAGATTAGCGCCCTTGTCCAGCACGACGAGCCTATTTTTCTCCCTCACACCAACCTCAGCCTCGACAAGATTACGGCCGGGTTTGCGTGCGCGCTCCATATGCACCAGCCCACGATTCCCGCTGGCCCCAACGGTGAGCCGATCTCGAACTTGCAGCATATGTTCGAGAATCCGGGCATGGGCGACAACCACAACGCCAGCACCTTTGCCTGGTGCTACAGCCGCATGGGGGACTGGATTCCAGAGCTGGTAGCCGCTGGCTGCAATCCCCGCATCATGCTGGACTATTCGGGCAACCTTTTCTGGGGCTTTCAACAAATGCAGCGCCAGGATATTCTGGGCAATCTTCAGCGCCTTTGTGAGCCCCAATACCAGCCCTATGTTGAATGGCTGGGAACCATGTGGAGCCACGCCGTCGCTCCTTCGACGCCAATCCCCGATCTTAAACTGCATATGCAGGCTTGGCAGCACCATTTCGCTGCCACCTTTGGCCCCGAGGCCCTGCGTCGCGTTAAGGGCTTCTCGCCGCCGGAAATGCACCTGCCCAATAACCCCGATACTCTCTACGAGTACATCAAAGCTCTGAAAGAGTGCGGCTACCGTTGGTTGCTGGTGCAGGAAGATTCGGTGGAGCGCCTCGAGGGCTCCCGCCTGCACCATCAGGACAAGTATGTGCCCAATCGCCTCGTGGCTCGCAACTCGCGCAGCGAGATGATCAGCATCACGGCGCTGATTAAAACCCAGGGCTCGGATACTAAGCTTGTGGCCCAGATGCAGCCCTACCACGAAGCGCTGGGACGGGGACGGCAGCCCCTCGGCGGCCGCGAGGTTCCGTCCTGTGTCAGCCAGATCGCGGATGGGGAAAATGGCGGTGTGATGATGAACGAGTTTCCCCGGGGCTTCCAGCCAGTCTGGGAGGGCCTGAAGGGCAATGGCCGCAGCACGGAGGGCGTCGTCGGCCTCAATGGTACGGAGTACATTGAGTTACTCGCCGCCGCCGGGGTGGGCCCGGATAGCTACCCCGAGTGCCAGGCGGTGCAGCAGCACAAGATCTGGCAGCGGGTTGATCCCCAGGCGGCGACCCCCGAGGCGGTGGCGGCGGTCATTCAGGACTTGAACGCTAATGACCACCAATTCTCCATGGACGGGGCCTCCTGGACCAATGACCTGAGCTGGGTGCGCGGCTATGAAAATGTGCTGGAGCCGATGAATCAACTGAGCGCTAAGTTTCACGCTAAGTTTGATCCCTTGGTGGCTCAGGACCCCTCGGTGACGCGCCGGGAGGATTATCTCGAAGCGCTGCTCTATAACCTGCTGGTGCAGACTAGCTGCTTTCGCTACTGGGGCCAAGGGACGTGGACGGACTACGCGCGGGAACTCTACCGGCGTGGGGAGGTGGCTCTGGCGGGGGAGTAAGCTAGACAGCAAGTTGAACAAAACCCGTCTAACTGGCCCTCGTGCTGCCCACAGAGCTGCTCAGCCACCGTTATAGCGGTGAAACGGTGGTGCCAAAACGATTGCCGCTGGATGCGAAGCATTTGGCGATCGCCCACGAGGCGATCGCCCATTTCGCGGCCCATCAAGGGAAGTCCCAGGGAGACCTGGATCGCCACTTGCAGGACTGGGAAGGGGACAGCCCCGACTACCGCCTGCGGCGGGGCCTCGCCCATCTGCTCCGCAACCACTGCGCCACTTTTGAAGTGGTCAGCCCCCTGGAACCGCCGCTCCTGCGCGATCGCGTCTTCACGGCCGCCGCCGCTGGGCTGCCCCTGCCCACAACCCGAGCAGAAACTTTGGCGCAGGTTGCCCACCAGTTGAGCGCGGAACTAGGGCGAGAGATCCTCCCGGCTGAGGTCGAGCGAGGCCTCTATGCCGATCTGAACGAGAACTGCATCCTGACCGAGTTTGACCCCCCGGAGCCCGAGGCCCTGGTCCATCGCTACAACTTGGCCCAGGTCCAAGGCCTCTTCTACCGCGCCAGCCAGGCCACCCTCCACGCCTACCGCAACGTTCCGGGGGAGTACAAGCTCCTCTTTCGCTACCTAAAGCTTTTTCAGGTCATGTTCTACATCGAAGGGGACGCCGACTGTGGCTTCACGATTACCCTCGATGGGCCGACGAGCCTGTTCAAAACCAGCACCCGCTACGGTCTCGCCTTCGCCAAGCTCCTGCCAGCTCTGTTGCACGTGACCCGCTGGAATCTGACAGCTACCCTCCACAGTCGCGATGCTTATTCCAGCCAGGAACGCAGCGGCCGCTTCAGCCTTGATGACACCTGCGGCCTGGTCAGCCACTACCCGCCAGGGAAACCCTACGATAGCTTGATTGAAGAATCCTTTGCGACCCAGTGGACCAAGGCGAAGACGGACTGGCAACTGGAGCGGGAGGTAGACTTGATCCCGATTCCGGGCAGTGTGATGATTCCCGATTTTCGTCTGGTTCACCCCGACGGGCGCACGGCGTTGCTGGAAATTGTCGGCTATTGGCGGCCCGAGTATCTCCAGCGCAAGTTCAGCCAGGTGCGCCGCGCTCAGGAGCATAACCTGATTCTGGCGATCTCGGAGCGGCTGAACTTGGAAAAGGCTGGGGTCACGCTGACCGATATCCCAGCCTCCATCGTCTGGTTTAAGAACAAGCTCCAACCCGCGGCTGTCTTAGCGGTGCTGGAGCCGCCGTGAGGGTGTCTGGGGGTAATACTAATTCTGGCGTTCACGGCCCCAGCAAATTCGCGGAGTTGGCTCTCTAACGAGTGCCTGGTAGGCATCGGTGTAGTGGGGCTGGAGTTGCGGGTGTTGGCGGGCGAACTCGCGGAGCTGCTCGCACAGCGCTTCGTCGGACTGCGTGGGTTGCTGCTGCACCGTTTGCTGAATAGCACGCCGCTCCTGGGGCTCGAGGTTTACGGTCGGCTGCGTTCATCGGTCGCTCCCGCTGGTCAAAATCAAGGCGTAGGGGCTTACATGGAGACTCATCCCTGAAGCGGCCGGTTGGTGTAGCTGTCGGTTCCTGGGGCGATCGCCCTCACCGCCGCTGGAAGTAGCGGATCGTCCCAGCAAAAACCAACCCGACCAAAATGCTGAGCGCAAAGACAGCACAGAAGTCCACCCATTTGCTCTCAGAAAATTTGCCCGTTCCTGCCGTGGCAAACACTGCTGCCGCCCCGAGGCCAGAGCCCACCGAGGCGATTTGCTGCTCGAGCTGGCGATCGCGCTTCGCCTGTTCGAGTTGGATAATGCCTTCGATGGTTTTGATCGTGTTTTCCAACAACCGCAGGGAGGCGCTGGCGCTGTTGTAATCAGCTTCCACTTGGGGCTGGTATTTCTCGCGGGCGTATTGGCCGAAGTCGGCGAGGGGCTCGAGGCCGCTGCCTTCGGGGAAACGTTGGAAGCGCTGGAACCAATTGCGATCGGGCTCGATAGATTTAGAAAATTCTGCGATGGTTTTGAGGCGTTTGTCGTAATTGTCGAGGTTGGTGGCGATCGCATACTTGTAAACGGCCAACGCGCTCAAGTTGGCGGCATAGGCGGCGAACTCGGTGAGCGTCTTCGTCAAGTCGCGCTGTAACTTGTCTAGATCGATTGCGCTCAAGATTCGTTGCCAATTGCCGTGGAGCGCTCGTTGGGGTCAGCTTCAGCGGTGATGAAGTCGAGCCCCATGCCGCGCTCGGCGGCTTCGTTGGCGAGGGCATCGCAGGCGAGTTGGTAGGCGGGTTGCAGGCTGGGCGAGTTGGTCGAGCTGGTCGAGGTTGCGCTCGAGGTCGCGGGCAAGGTCGCGCAGTTGGTCGGCGACATGGGCGGGCAGTTCCTGGGCTTGGCTGAGGGCCGCGAAGAAGGCGCGCAGGAGCAGGGCTTGGGTGTCGGTCATGGCGGTGGGGCGGGGGGTTTGCCGCCATTTATAGAGGGTCGGTTTGTACAATTGAGATGGCCCTTGCGCGCGAGACAGATCACTGTGATGCTTCCAATGGCAAACTCATCGCTACTGTCCCGACTGGCGATCGCGCCAGCCCAGCTCGAAGACTTTTGCCAGCGCTGGCAGATTGCAGAGTTGGCTCTCTTCGGTTCCATTTTGCGCGCTGATTTTCACAGCGAGAGTGATGTCGATCTGCTGGTGACATTTTTGCCGGGCGAAGCGTGGAGTTTGTGGGATTGGGTGACGATGCAGCACGAGTTGGCAGAGTTGCTTCAGCGCCCGGTCGATCTGCTCGAAAAGACACAACTCAATAATCCGTTTCTGCGCGCCGAAGTTCTCAAGCACCATCAAGTTATCTATGTCCATCCCGCAGCGCGATCGCAAGTCTCTCTGGGATATGCTGATGGCAACCCAGCGAATTCAGGAGTTCGTCCAAGGTCTGAGTGAGGCTGATTTTCTCGATAGTCTTTTGGTGTAAAATGCTGTGGAGCGACAATTAGAAATTCTGGGTGAAGCGGCGCGGCGAATTTCGCCAGACTTTCAACAGAGTCATCCAGAAATTGACTGGCGCAACATCATCGGCTTGCGGAATATTTTGGCCCATCGCTACGATGAAATCAGTGCAAAACGGCTTTGGCGGACAGTCACAGGCGATCTCGCAGACCTCAACCAAACAATCGATCGATTGCTGCCAGACTTGTCATCCGAAGAATCCCTCTAAATCTCCCTTGGGAAGGGAGACCGCAAGAGAAACGCTCACACTAAGAAGCTTGACCGAGATCGAAGTTAATGCCTTCGATTCGATTGTCCCCGGGACGATAGGAGAGAATTTCCATACCGATGGGTTCGCCGGTTTCCGAGTCCTTGAAGAGAATAATATCATCGCCCAATTCGGTAGCAAGTTGATTTTTTCGGGGTGTCTGCCAGAAAATGCTGAGCAGTTCTGTAGTTGGTTCATACGAAACTTTTATCTGGGCCATAACTGCTCTCCTGCTTTCATTGCATCCGTTTGATACATCGTAATCAAATACCCTTCGCCATACCATCACCGTTGGCCTTGAAGATGAATTGCTCGCGGACTTGGGTTTGGTACTGGCGATCGGGTTCCTGGTAGGCATCGGTGTAGTGGGGCTGGAGTTGCGGGTGTTGGCGGGCGAATTCGCGGAGCTGCTCGCACAGCGCTTCGTCGGACTGCGCGAGTTGCGGCTGCAAACTTTCTTGAACGGCCCGTCGCTCCTTGGGCTCTAGGGTCGCCAGAGCCACAACAAAAGCTTGTAAGGTATCGCGATCGGCTGCGTTCATCGGTCGTTCCCGCCGGTCAAAACAAAGGCGGCCCAGTGATAGGGACTACTGTGGCTGATTGTAGCGGCGTCGCGGCAAGGTTTAGCGCGTTAAAGGCACTCAGGTTGTCCATTGAGTCAAGTGCTACGAGGTCAAGTGCTACGAGGGCCAGCCCCGATCGAACTTATCCTTCAAAGCTTGACAATTAAACCAACCTAACGCTCGCGTGAGATCCCGGCGGCGCACGTCCATGACATCAATCAGTGCTGAAACTTTTCGCTCTTGGTCGCTCTCGTCTCGAACTTTCTGTAACTTCTCCCGGTAGTCTTTTTTCTCCTGCGGCAAGCGCAGGCCGCGCGTAAAATAGTTTTCGAGATATTTCAGCCCGCGTTGTAAATCTTCTGGTTTAGAGGCAAGGAGTGCCTCTTCAAATTCAGTCCAGAATTCGCTGGTCACGGCAGCTTGGCGGCGGTCGATGAGGCGAAAAATCTGCTGAATCACAGCATTGTAGAAGGCTTTGATATTGATGGGCAGCGAGCCAATTTCGACGCTTGAGTTAACGACGGCGATGAAGATCAGGCCTTTGGCGACAGCTTCCTCGATGATAAATTTGGTGTCAAAATCGTCGATGGACTTGTTCGGCAGATCGAGCCAGTACCAAAAGAGGACGCCTGGCAGCAACAGTTGCACCAGCAACCACAGCCAAAAGCCGAGGCTGCGGCTCGGTCGAAAGAAGACCAAGAATTTGGCTTGCTTGTCTAGTTCGTCAAAGGCTGCGAGTAGGTTGACAATGCCGGGGATGAGGGCAATGCCGAGCCGAGCCAGCAGTTCGAGCGAGGGATTCACGTCAGCCGAGGGAGATAACTGGGTGAAGGTGGAAGTAGCCCCGCAGGGTCAGGGTGAGACGAGCGGAGGGGGTGAATTGGCGCTGATTGCGAAAGAGGGGGACAATTTTATAAAACGGACTGCTGGTAAACTTCTCAACTTTGCCAGCCTGCCAAAGTTGCCGCACCAGTTTTTCCGTTTGCTCGTAAGGCAATTCCAGTTTCTTTGCCAGCTCCTCGACCGCAAGCGGGCGGAACTCCAGAGCTTCCAGAATCGCGGTGTGATTGACCTGTTCGCGTCCTTGACGGAGTGAATGGTTGAGTGCTAACGCTTCGAGGAAGGGATCGGACTGGCGCTTAGCGTGTTGCACGGTTTCCTGAACGGCCGTTTGGAAATTGGGCGCGATCGCCAATTTTTTTAACAAGGGCTGCTCGATGGCAACGGCCGGTGCGCCATTACCTGACTTGGCGCGTTCTTGACTGTGGTAGCTGCTGGTCAGGCTGGCGCGAGCTTCGTGGTAGAGCTGGTTGAGGCGATCGCACTGCGCCACAATTGCCTCAATCTGCTCAGTCGCCGCCGCTTCATCGTTGTGTTTGAGGCTGTCGCCAATCGCGCGTCGGGCGGCCTCGATGGCTGGCGGCCAGGGCTCCTCTAGCTCGGCGAGGGCAAGCCAAAAGGCTTTCAGTGTCTTCTCTTCAGCGAGTTTCATGGCGACTCTCCACCCGTGAGGGCGAATGCGGCCCAGTAATAGGGACTAGCATACTCGATCGTAGCGGCCGGACGGCGGCGGCGGGTGTCGCGATCGTCGTTGGCAGCAGCAACGCCCCGGCTATCCCAGGCATCGTGGTCGTCTGGCGGGCGGGCGATCGCCCTCACCGCCGCTGGAAGTAGCGGATCGTCCCAGCAAAAACCAACCCGACCAAAATGCTGAGCGCAAAGACAGCACAGAAGTCCACCCATTTGCTCTCAGAAAATTTGCCCGTTCCTGCCGTGGCAAACACTGCTGCCGCCCCGAGGCCAGAGCCCACCGAGGCGATTTGCTGCTCGAGCTGGCGATCGCGCTTCGCCTGTTCGAGTTGGATAATGCCTTCGATGGTTTTGATCGTGTTTTCCAACAACCGCAGGGAGGCGCTGGCGCTGTTGTAATCAGCTTCCACTTGGGGCTGGTATTTCTCGCGGGCGTATTGGCCGAAGTCGGCGAGGGGCTCGAGGCCGCTGCCTTCGGGGAAACGTTGGAAGCGCTGGAACCAATTGCGATCGGGCTCGATAGATTTAGAAAATTCTGCGATGGTTTTGAGGCGTTTGTCGTAATTGTCGAGGTTGGTGGCGATCGCATACTTGTAAACGGCCAACGCGCTCAAGTTGGCGGCATAGGCGGCGAACTCGGTGAGCGTCTTCGTCAAGTCGCGCTGTAACTCGTCTAGATCGATCGCGCTCAAGATCCGATCGGGCAAGTGCTGCACTCGCTGCTGAATCCCGCTCGCAGCTTGTTTGAGACCCCCTTTTTTCTCGCGGGCTTGCCAGGCGATCCACTGGAGCTTGTGGCGGTAGTGCCAGAGTTGCAGCAGTTCGCGGTAGAGGCGTTCGACAGTTTTCAAAGCTTCGAGCGGGCTGTCGGCTGGGAAGAGGAGGACGAGAAGATGTTGGCTGCTTTCCAGGGAGCCGGTTTGGTCGGGGGAGCGCTCAAACTCCCACAGTTCCGCTGTCCCGAAGCGGCCGCGTTTGGCTTCCGGCAGCGAGCCTGAAAAGAAGGGGCGGGCGCATTCCTGGGCCGTCTGGTTGGCGTCCTGGTCAGGGGTGACGAGTTGGCCCCAGACGAGCCAGGACTGGCCGAGGGTGTTGCCCTGCTGGGGGCCGCGCTGCTGCTCGATGCGGGCGCGAGTTGGCTGGAGTTGGGCGATCACCACCGGCTCCTGCCCGCCTTTCCCCTGCGGATAGGGCGAAAGGTCGATTTGCAGCGCGTAGGTGTCGTTGAGCAGGGCGGGGTAAACGTAGCCGTTGTCGCCGGGAATCGCTTGGTAGCGCTGGTTTTTGGGGCTGAGCAAATCGACGATCGGCGCGGTCTGGGTCTCGCGTTGTTTAATCTTCTCCGGATCGCCGCCAAAACGCTGGCAAAAGCGGCGGCGGTTCAAGCCGATCTGCGTCGGGTCGTCGCCGAGGCCGTCGCGCAGTTCGTAAACAAACAGGTCAACTGTAGGATAGAGCAGTTCGAGGTTCAAGATGCGGACTCGCTGAGATAGCACGGGGATGAGCTTAGGGGTAGCTGAAGCCAAGCAGGGATAACAATTCCGGGCGCGGTGCCAGGGTATTGAACACCTTGGGGGCTGCCGCCTCGAGTTGCGCTTTATCCCAGGCTTTGAGCTTGGCGAGCACCTCGGTCATCGCTGGGGCGGCGTTGGCGCTAGGGATTTCGTTGCCAATTGCTGTGGAGCGCTCGTTGGGGTCAGCTTCAGCGGGGATGAAGTCGAGCCCCATGCCGCGCTCGGCGGCTTCGTTGGCGAGGGCATCGCAGGCGAGTTGGTAGGCGGGTTGCAGGCTGGGCGTGTTGGTGGCGAGTTGGTCGAGCTGGTCGAGGTTGCGCTCGAGGTCGCGGGCAAGGTCGCGCAGTTGGTCGGCGACATGGGCGGGCAGTTCCTGGGCTTGGCTGAGGGCCGCGAAGAAGGCGCGCAGGAGCAGGGCTTGGGTGTCGGTCATGGCGGTGGGGCGGGGGGTTTGCCGCCATTATAGAGGGTCGGTTTGTACAATTGAGCTAGCCTACTGCTCCGGCTTGTCAAGAGGCTGACCCCACTACCGATGTCTGATTTTGAATCCCTAAAACGCGATCTCGTTGCGCTCTCCGTTGCCGACCGCCAGCAGGTATTCGATTTGGTGGCGGCGCTGAAGCAGCAGCAGCAGCAAGTTCGCTCTCCTCAAGGGTTGCAGTTTGACCATTTCGCCTTTGTGGGGATGTGGCGCGATCGCCCGGAAATGCGGGACAGTACAGCTTGGGTTAGAACCATCCGACAGCAGCAATGGCGGCGTTGAAATGCGTTCAATCGTGGTTGATACGGATATTCTCATTGACAAGGGTTGCATTGGATTTCCTTTGTCAACCCAACCTACGGATCTTGCGGCATGAAGGTGTGGCCTGCCAGGGTAAAGGCGGCCCAGAAGTAGGGATGCTCGTAGGGGCGGGAGTCGGGCGGTTGGTTGGCGAAATCGCGGGCGCGGCTGTCGAGGCTGCGCCCTTTCGGGAGGCCGAGGTCGTCGCGGGCGGCGGTTGTCCAGGTGTGGAGGTCGGCGGCAGTGGCGGTACGGAGCCAGGTTTGGGCGGCGTGGAGGGCGGCGGCGGCCGGTTGGCCGGTCTGGAGGCGGCGGTAGAACTCGAGGATCAGCAGCGTTGTGGCGAACGATTCCACCGTCCAGAGGGTGCTGAGGACCGCGGCCGCGCCGGCCCGGAGAAAGGCGCTGACCAGGCCGACATAATCGGCCGTGAGGGCGACTTCGCCCGCGATCCCGGTCTCGCAGGCGGCGAGGCTGACCAGGCTGTAGGCGCTGAGGTCGCAGTCGAGGAGGTCGCGGGCAGTTAGGCGCTCGGTTCCCTGGAGAAAAAGGCAGGACTGGAGCGGCTGGGCGGCATCATAGGCGGCGTGGCCGCAGAAGTGGAGGGCGGCGCGGGGGGTCTGGCAGCGGGCGAGGAAGCTGTCGCGGGTCGGCTGGCTCAGGGTGTCCGCGTTGGGGAGCAACGGCCGGAGCAGGGCCGCTTCCGCTTCTGCGAAGGGCAGTTCTGCGAAGCCCTTGGACTGTTTGGCTTCCTGGGGGCTCAGTTGGCTGTCGGGCTTCTCGACGAGGAGCAGGGAGGGCAGCGGCAGGGTGGGGGGCGGCTGGGGCAGGGCGAGGTTGGCGCTGGGCAGGTAGGTGCAGGGCCACTCCGGCAAGAGGGCGTGCAGGGGCAGACGGTGGAGGTCGCGGTGGGGGCTGAGCAGCAGGTGGGTGCAGCCCGCGAGCTGGAGCCGGAGCGCCTCGAGGTGGAGCAGGTCGCGGAGGTCAGCGAGCTGGTTTTCCATCTCCAACCGCCAGAGGTCGTTGGCGGTCTTGGTTTTGGGGCGGCGGCGGTAGTCTTGCTGCCAGTCCTGGAGCCACTGCTCGAGGGCCTGGACTTGGTGCAGGCGGGCGGCGGCGGGGTCGTCGCTGGGGGGCGGCGGGATCGGGATGATGTCGGGCTGGTCGGGGCGGAGCAGGAAGGTGCTGAGGGCGCTGGGGCTGAGGTGCCAGTAGATCAGGGCTGTGCCGGGGGTGAGGAGTTGGCGAATCTGGTCGGTGCGAATCTCGGGGGCGGCTTCGATGCCCCAGATCCAGCGCAGGCTGTTGTTTTTGTTGGTTTCGGCGAGCTCGAGGGCGCGGGGCAGGTCGCCCGCAGCGGCGGCGAGCTCGACGGTGTACTGGTCAAAGGCGGCGAAACGCTCGGCTAGGCGGCGGCGCTGGTCGTCTGGGAGCTGGGGAGCGCTGAGGCGGCGGCGCAGGGCGTCGCTGGCTTCCTGGAGCAGTTGGTGGCTGGCGGCGTCGTCGCCGAGGGCGCGGAGGATCGGGAAGAGTTCTTGGCAGAGTTCGAGGTGTTGGTCGGGGAAGGCGGCGGGGGTATAAGTGCGGCGGGCGTCCTCAAAAGCAGCGCGAGCGCGCTGCCAGCAGGTGACGCGCCCGACGGCGGGGCGGTTTTGGCGGCTCTCCTCGACGTGGGCGCGGCCGAGGCGGTGGTTGAGAAAGCCCCAGCCGAGGGGGTGGCTCTCGGGGCCGATCCAACCCGCTTGCAGGGGCGTCTCGAGGCTGGCGATGCGGCCGGGGTAGCCGCCTTGCTGGAGGGCGGGGAAGCTCAGGGCGGGATGCTGCTGGGCCCTTGCCTCGATCCTGTCTTCGGCGGCGGGGGAGAAGCTGCGGCTGAAGGCAAGGGCCTGGAGGCGCTGCCACTGCTGGGGGGGGAGCTGGAAGCGGGCGGGGTCGAGGGTGGTGGCCTCGAGGCGGGCGAGGATCTGGGCTTGCTCAGCGAAAGCTTGGCGGAGGCGGGGGCGGCCCGCTGACCAAGACTGCTGGAACGGCCGCCAGAAGTCGGCAAAGTTGGGCGGCTGGAGGGAGCGGCTGAGGTGGAAGCGGGAGTCCTGGACGCTGCGGCGGCAGTGCAGCAAGAAGTTGTGGCTGCGGCTGAGCGGGTAGCGATCGACGCTGGCAGCGGCAAAGCTGCGATTGCCCCAGGCATCGTGGTCGTCCGGCTGGAGGGCGATCGCTTGCTCGTAGCTGGCGAGCGCCTCCTCATTCCTCCCTAAGTTCCTCAGAGCAAGGCCCCGGTTGCTCCAGGCCTCGTGGTAGTCCGGCTGGAGGGCGATCGCTTGCTCGTAGCTGGCGAGCGCCTCCTCATTCCTCCCTAAGTTAGCCAGAGCAACGCCCCGGCCGTTCCAGGCATAGTGGTAGTCC
>CAYNIP010000001.1:0-74921 GCA_964397305.1 uncultured bacterium | reverse complement strand
CCTCCCTAAGTTAGCCAGAGCAACGCCCCGGCCGTTCCAGGCATAGTGGTAGTCCGGCTGGAGGGCGATCGCTTGCTCGCAGCTGGCGAGCGCCTCCTCATACCTCCCTAAGTTAAACAGAGCACCGCCCCGGTTGCTCCAGGCCTCGTGGTCGTCCGGCTGGAGGGCGATCGCTTGCTCGAAGCTGGCGAGCGCCTCCTCATTCCTCCCTAAGTTCCTCAGAGCAAGGCCCCGGTTGCTCCAGGCCTCGTGGAAGTCCGGCTGGAGGGCGATCGCTTGCTCGAAGCTGGCGATCGCCTCCTCATACCTCCCTAAGTCATCCAGAGCATTGCCCCGGTTGCACCAGGCATAGTGGAAGTCCGGCTGGAGGGCGATCGCTTGCTCGTAGCTGGCGATCGCCTCCTCATACCTCCCTAAGTTCCTCAGAGCAACGCCCCGGTTGTTCCAGGCCTCGTGGAAGTCCGGCTGGAGGGCGATCGCTTGCTCGTAGCTGGCGATCGCCTCCTCATACCTCCCTAAGTTAAACAGAGCAATGCCCCGGTTGCCCCAGGCTTGGTGGAGGTCCGGCTGGAGGGCGATCGCTTGCTCGTAGCTGGCGATCGCCTCCTCATTCCTCCCTAAGTTAAACAGAGCAACGCCCCGGCCGTTCCAGGCATAGTGGAAGTCCGGCTGGAGGGCGATCGCTTGCTCGTAGCTGGCGACAGCTTCCGCGAACTTGCCTGCGTTGTAGAAATTTTTGCCTTGCTGAAAATGGCGCTCAGCCTCAGAGGGGGCCTGTGTGTCTGGTACGGGGTCACTGTCGTTTCCAGGATTTTCAGGAGGGTGGGGAGCGGGTTCCGGAGGAGGGGGCGGCGGCGGCTCCGGTGGCGGCGATACCAGCGGCGGCTCAACCTCAATGTCCCGATCCTGGTCCTCCTCCAACATCAACAGCCGCCCCGTCTCGGCGAGCAACCCCGCCAGCGGATGCTCCCCCAGCGCCGCACTGAACCGCACCAGCGTTTCCCACTGCGCCACCGCCAGCCCCGCCGCAAACTCCGGCCACCAGGCCGCCCAGTCCGCTCCCGGCCCCAGGGCCAGCCGTTGCCGGGCCTGCTCCGGCTGCTTCTGTTCGTACAAAGCCAGGGCCTCGCGAAAGGCCGCTTCGAGGGCTGCTGGGGGCAGCGGTTCCGGGGTGGGCTGCGTCCTGCCAAAGAGCTTGCCAAACATCAGGGGGTGCAACTAAGGAGATCGCCCCTAGTCTAGCAAGCCCTCTGGAAGCCTAGCAGTATCCTCGCAGACCCGCCCTCAGACCTTCCCCGTCGCTTGCAGCTCCGCCAAAAGACCGCCGCAGGCATCCAGGAGCAGATCGATCACACCATTGAACCCCTCGGGGCCGCCATAGTAGGGGTCCGGGACCTCGCGCTCCTCGTGCTCCCGCGCATAGTCACACATCAGCTTCACCTTGTCCCGGTATTTCCCGGGGGGATCTTGGCTCAGGATGTCCTGGTAATTGTCGCGATCCATTGCCAAGATCAGGTCAAAGACCTCAAAATCCGTCGGCTCAAAGCGCCGCGCCCGCCCCTCCAGCCGCAACCCCCGCTGCTGAGCTGCCGCCTGCATTCGCCGATCCGGCGGCGCCCCAATGTGGTAGCTGGACGTACCGGCCGAGTCACAGTAGACGCGATCGCCCAGACCCGCCTCCGTGAGCAAATGCTTCATGATATTTTCCGCCGAGGGAGAGCGACAGATATTGCCCAGGCAGACAAACAAAAGCTTATAGGTCATGAGCTGAAAGCGCCGCAGCGGCTAGTGAGGAGGGAGGCGGCGGGGCGATCGCCCTGCCCAATCCGAACCCATCATAGTTTTATTCTGGTTTCGTGTTAAGTTGCTAGGCAGTGTCGAGTCCATCGGCGCTGGTAGCTCGTGCCAGCATCCCCATCATCTCAGAAGGGTCAGACTCTGATTGCAACCTTGAGGCGGAGGACAACGCTTGATGTTCAGGTCGTATCGCAGCCCCTACACCACCAGCGTTTATAGTCGGCGCCGCCAGCGGGCCACCTTCCCCTGGAAAAGCATCCTGATGACCCTGGCAGGTCTTGTCCTGCTGGAACTCGGCACCCGCGCCATCGTGCTCTTCAGCGGCCGCAGCGCCGAACTCAACGCCCGCGACCGTGAACCCGCCACGGTTTACAAGATTCAGTTCTTCAACGAGCGCGGTCGTAATCTAACCGGCCTTGATCAGGAAGGCCAATTACAGATCCAACAGCGGGCTCTGCTCGGCTACCAATTGGTCCGGGATCAGACCAGTCCTTTTTGGACCATTAGCGAACAGGGCTTCCGGGGAGCCGAGCCCCTGCCCGTCACCAAACCCGAGGGGGAAGTGCGGATCTTCATCCTCGGCGGCTCCGCCGCTTTTGGCCACTGGCTGCCCAGCAACGATGCCACCATGCCCGCCAAGATCGAGGCCCGACTGCGGGAGCGGCTCGAGCAACAGGCGCGATCGCCCGAGAAATACCGCCCCACCGTCCTCCCCGCCAACGGAGCCGCCCGCGCTCAAGCCCTCAGCCGAGCCCCCCGGCTCCGGGAGGCCGACTACCGGGTGATCAATGCTGCTGTTCCGGGCTACATCGCCACCAACCACCTGGCCCAGCTCGCCGTGAAGATCCTGCCCTACCAGCCCGACGTGATCGTGCTCCTGAGCGGCTACGAAGACCTGATGCTGGCCGGCGAGCGCGACGCGGCGATCATTCCCCAGACCGATAAGTTTCTTGGTCGCCCCTTCTACCACGTCGTCGCCTCCCTCAGTGAGCCCGTGGCCCGCTTTGCTCGCGGCACCATGATCTTCCGAGCAGTTCGGCACTGGATTTGGCAACCCGAGCCCCGCTTGGTAGACCAGGCCCTGCCCCTCTACAGCGGCCGCGACCCCCTGGAAGACTACTTGCCACAAACCGAGGCTCAACTGGAGCAGCGCCTGGCCCGCTACGATGCGGCCGTGAAGCAGATGGTTCGCCTCAGCGCCGGGGCCGGCGTCCCGATGATTGTCGCTCTGCAACCCGAGATTACCGGCCTCGATCCTGAAGTATTGCAGCCCGGGGAGGCGGCGATCGCCCAGCAGTTGGATGCAGCCTATGTCACTCAGGTCCAGGCCGGCTTCACCCGCTTGGGGGAACTCAACGACCGGATCGGCGAAGCTTTTGCCGCCAATGTCAAGGTTCTAAACTACTACACCCTCTTCAACCAATTCTCGGCCGAAGCGTTCACAGACCCCGTTCACCTCACCGAAGCAGCCAATACCGCCCTGGCCGAACGCTTCTACAATGCGATCGCTGAGCTGCCCCAACTTCACACTACGCCTCAGCAAGCCCCCCCGCCCGCCACCGTGCGGTAGACCCCCGGGGCTGGAGCCGCGCCGGGTCCAGCCCGACCGGCTTTAACCGACCCTAGCGCGGCTCGTTTTGGCAGCGCGCCAGTTGGGCACGGAAGGCGGTGGCATCGGGCTCTGGCGGGAGGCAGGTGAGACCCTGGCAGACCAAGCCCGGAACCCCGGCGGGGAGCGCGGGCTCGAGCCGGAACATCGTGCGGGGCCAGTATTCGTCCAAGAACGGAACGAGGCGATCGCCCGTCGTGCGGACCAGGGTTGCTTGCTGATACCAGTCCAGGGCTCCGATGAGGCTGGGGCAGAGCTGGGGCGATCGCTCCAGGACGGCGCTGAAGGCCTGCAAAACCTGTTCCGCCTGGGCCAAGTAGTCCGGATTGTCCGTGAGCAAGGTGAGGCGCACCAAATTCGCCGCCGCCACGCCGTTGGCTGCCGGGGTGGCATTGTCCCCGTAGGTCCGCTCCCGCACGAGCAGATCCTCGCTGGCATCCCGGGGCGCATTGTAATAACCCCCTAGTTCCCCACTCCAGAGGAACTGATCAAACTCGGTCTGGAGGCGCACCGCCGCCGCCAGCCAGTCCGTCGTCGTCGCGTGTCGCCAGCTCGCCTGGTGCAAATCCAGCAGGGCCTTGATCAACAGGGCATAGTCTTCCGACTGGGCCAAGACCGATACCTGCCCGTCGTAGTTGAGGCGGTGGAGTCGCCCGTGAACCCGCTGCCGGTCGAGGATGAATTGCGCTGCCTGGGTGGCCAACTGCCAGGCCGGGGGTTGGGCCAACACCGTCGCCACCCGCGCCAGCCCCGAGATCATCAGGCTATTCCAGGCCACGATCATCTTCGTGTCCGTGACGGCAGGAATGCGACCCGGCCAGGGGTAGGCCTTGGCCGCCTGGTTGTCCCGGGCCGGGGGGAAGGTGGCCAGGTCCGCTGCCGCCGCGCCGTACCGCTGGCTGAACAGCTTGCCCAGGGCCGACTCCGTGAGGGCCCCCAGGGACCCGCCTCGCTGCCGCTGCAACACGTTTTTGCCCTCAAAGTTGCCCAGGGGCGAGACGGTGAAATCGGCCTTGAGGGCTTGCAATTCCTCGGCGGTGAGACTTTGCTCGAGCTCCGCATAGGTCCAAACGTAGAACGCGCCCTCCTCGGGCTCAGACTCTGTGGGGGTCGCGAAGCTGTCTGCATCCTGGGCGGCATAGAAGTAACCCTCGGGGGCCGTCATCTCCCGCTGGAGCCAGGAGACCGTGCCGACCATCGCCCGCTCGTAGGCGGGTTCCTTGGTGCCCGCGCTCCAGAGATCGGCGAGGTATTCGAGGATCTGCCCATTGTCGTAGAGCATTTTTTCAAAATGCGGCACGGTCCAGGTGGCATCGACGGTATAGCGATGGAAGCCCCCCGCTACATGGTCATAGATGCCCCCAAGGGCCAGATCATGGCCGCGCTGCTGGGCCACCGCTCGCGCTTCGGTTGCCGCTGGCCAACGACTGCCCGCGAGGACGAGCTGGGCGTAGGGGATCATCGGGAAGCTGGGCTGGCCGGGTTCGCGGCGGTGGAGGATGCGGCTGGCGATCGCCAGCCCCTGGTCCCGGGTCTCCCGATGGAGGACCGTGCGATCGCCAACCGGCAAGAGCGTGGAACTCTCCAGGGCCCCCAGCATTTCTCCTTGGATCGCCTGTAACTTGTCCTTTTCGTGGTCGTAGAATCCTCGCACTCCGCGCAGCAGATCGAGAAAGCCGGGGAGATTGAAGCGCGGCTGGAGCGGGAAATAGGTGCCGCCATAGAAAGGAATGCGCCGATCGGGGGTGAGGAAAACGTTGAGGGGCCAGCCCCCCTGCCCGGTCATCATTTGCAGGGCCTGCATATAAATGCTGTCGAGGTCGGGTCGTTCTTCCCGATCGACCTTGATCGGGAGAAATTGAGCGTTGAGATAGTCGGCGATCGCTAAATCAGAAAAGGCTTCTCCCTCCATCACCGTACACCAGTGACAGCTTGAGTAACCGATCGAGAGAAAAATCGGCTTGTCTTGCTGTTGGGCCGTAGCCAGGGCTTCCTCACACCAGGGCCACCAGTCAATCGGATTCTCCGCGTGCTTGCGGAGGTAAAGGCTTTGGGTCTGAGCAAGGCGGTTGGTCATGATGTTGTTCTTCCCTCAGGGCCTGGGCGATCTCTCAGGAGCCAGCCTGCCAAGCCGGGGCTCCGAAAACAAGTATCTGGGGAGGGAGATTGGGCGCTCATCCTGCCGGGGTGCTGGGCGAGCGGGGAACACCCCAGGATGTGAGGGGCGCGGCGGCGCCGCTGGTCCCAGCAGACCTCAGCCCGTGTTCCGCATCCCCGCCGCGATGCCATTAATCGTCAGCAGCGCCCCCCGGAGCAACTCTTCCTTGCTGTAACGGAAGTGAATCGCCCCTGCCTCTGCCTGACGGCTGTACTGACGCAGACGCTTCAGCAGCGAGACTTGCAGAAATCCCAGCGGCACAATGTTGCCGTTGCGGAGTTGCACAGAGCGTTGTAATTCTAGGTTGTCCGAGAGCAAGTTTTTGTGCCCCGAGATCGCCAGGATGAGATCCCGGGTCAACTCATACTCATGGGTGATCTGCCTAAACAGGGGCTCAAAACGCTCCAAATCCTCCGGTAGCGACAGCTCCCGGACGTAGTGGTACGCCATGCGTAAATCCACCTTTGCTAGGGTCATTTCCACTTTCGAGATCGCCATCTTAAAAAACGGCCACTTGAAGTAGAAATAGCGTAGCAGCTTGAGATTTTCCTCCAGCTCCTGGCTGAGGAAATCGTGCAGGGCCGTGCCGACCCCGTACCAAACCGGCAACAGGAAGCGGCTCTGGGTCCAACTGAAGACCCACGGAATTGCCCGCAGACTGCTGAGGTCCTTTTTGCCCCCCTTGCGGCGGGCCGGACGGGAGCTGATTTGCAACTGGCTGATCTCTTGGATCGGCGTGACGGAGAGGAAGAAATCGATGAAGTCAGGCTGCTCATAGATCAGCGCCCGATAGGCCCGGCGCGATCGCGCCGCTAGCTCCTCCATGATCTCGTTCCAGGGCTCGATATCATCAAAGCCACTGCCCAGCAAGCTGGCCTGGATCACTGCCGTTGAAGCTGTTTCCAGATGATAGAGGGCCAACTCAGGCAGCGAGTACTTCGAGGCCAGCACTTCCCCCTGTTCCGTGATTTTAATCCGGCCGTTGATCGTGGCATTCGGCTGGGCCAAGATCGCCTCATAGGCCGGGCCGCCGCCCCGTCCGACTGACCCGCCGCGCCCGTGGAAAATACACAGCGCAATGCCGTGCGCTTGGGCCAACTTTTGCAGGGCCTTTTGGGCCTTGTGAATTTCCCAGTTGCTGCTCAAAAAGCCCGAATCCTTGTTGCTGTCGGAGTAGCCGAGCATGATTTCTTGCAAGGGCTGCTCATAGGGGAGCCAGGACTGGGGAGGATTGCCAGCCTGATTCGCGTCAATCATGGTGGCGGTGGCATAGCCCCCCGACAAGGCCGCCCGATAGAGGGGCATCTCAAAGAGCGATCGCATCACCGCCGGAGCCCGCTGCAAGTCATCCACCGTTTCAAACAGGGGCACAATCCGCAAGCTGCATTCCCCCGTCACGGGATCATAGAGCCCCGCCTCCTGGGCCAAGAGCATCACCTCCAGCACATCGCTGACATCGTTGCTCATGCTGATCACGTAAGTCTGGCAGATTTGCGGACCAAACTCTTTTTGCAGTTGCCGCACTATCCGGAAGGTGCGGATCGTCTCTACCGTGCGCTCCGAGAACGGCATCTCTGTCGGGATCAGGGGGCGGCGCGTCGGCAGTTCCGCCGTCAGCCAGGCTTGGCGCTCGGCCTCACTCAAGTCATTGTAGGATTTGGGCAAAATCTGCAAGTAACCCACAATTTCATCCAGAGCCTCCGAGTGGCGCGAGGACTCCTGACGAATATCCAGGTGAGCAAGGTGGAAGCCATAGACCTCGACTTGGCAGATCAGCGTATTCAAGTCACGGCAGGTCAAGCCCGTTTCCGAAAGATTGTGCTGAATCAAGCGCAGCTCGGCCAGAAACTCATCACCGGAGCGGTAGATGGTGCGGGGATTGACCTCCTCTAGAGCCTGCTGCTGCTGGACATCCGCACTGGATAGGAGGCGATTGCGATCGCGCGTATTTTCCAATCGCTTTTGGATATAGGCCAACTTCAGCCGGTAGGGCTCCTGGCGGTAGCGGATCGCCAACTGATCATAGACTTCGCCCATATGGGCCCGATCCTGCTCCAGAGAATCCAGCAGCTCTGGCAAGACACTGCTCCAGTGTAGCGATAGACTGAGGAGCCCCGTGAGATTCTCCAAGGACGCCAAGTACTTCTTCAGCACAATGTCCCGCTGATAACAAGCCGTGCGCCACGTCACCTCTGGCGTCACCGATGGGTTGCCGTCCCGATCCGAGCCGACCCACGAGCCGAAGTAACAGAAATTATTGCGCGGCGGCTTGAGGCTAGGGAAAGTGCCCTGGAGCGCCTGCTTCAGACGCTGGGAGAGCTGCGGCACCGCATCAAAGAGGACTTCCTCAAAGTAGTGCAGCGTATAGTCCACTTCATCCAGCACTGTCGGCTTAAACTGGTGCAGCTCATCCGTGCGCCACCAGAGGCGGATCTCTTCGTTGAGCTGGCGCGTCGCCTCCTCCGCCTCCCAAGAATAGCTCAGCCCGAGACCCAAGTAAGCCTCCTCAGCCCGATCCAGTTGGTGCAAAATGCGGTCAATACGGCGCTGCTTTTTGCGAATGGTGTGGCGGACAATCTCCGTCGGGTGAGCCGTGAACACAAGCCGAATATCCAGATTATTGAGCAGACGCTGAATCTGCTGCGGCGGCATATTCTGCTGAAACAAGTGGGGGAACAGCCAGTGGAAACTGCCCCCTTTGCGCTGGAGCGCATCGCTATCTTGCCAACTGCGTTCTAGTTGCTGCACACCAAAGGGAGAATAGGAAGAGCGCCCCTCGTTACCATTGTCCTCGAGAGCTTGGGTCGAGTGTGCCTCAGACTCTGCCAATGCAAGCGGTGGCTGGCGGGTCGTGTCGGAGCCCTGCTTATAGGTAGCGCTCCGAGCCAACTGCTGCTCCCGCTGCTCATAGTGCTGCTCAACGATGTTGATCAATTGGAAGTAGAGCGCAAACCCCCGCGCCGCCCGAATGGCCTCGTTGAGGTCGAGGCGCTCGATCAGCTCCAGCAAGGCCTTTTCCGGCAGGTCCGTGGTTTGTCCCTCCGGGGAGCACATGGAGCGCAGTTGGCGCAGCAGATGCACCATATCCTCACCGCACTCGGAGAGGAGTACGGATTCCCATAAGTCCTCAACCAGCTTAAGCCGGTGGCGTAGTAGCAGCATGGAGGTGGAGGGAACCTGGACAGCCTGCTCGGCGGATTGGAGAAGCGAACTCATGATGCTTTGCCCGTATGCTGGTTAAGGACTAACCCAATAATTTTAAGGTCAAACCTGCCCCAGGCGATAAATATGAGGGTTAATTTAAGGAAGTGTCCTTGATTGGTGGGCTAGCCAACGCTAGAGCGATCGCGCTGGGTGCATCTCAACTTTGGCGGCTCTCCTTGGCCCTACTGGGGAGCCGGGGCCGGGGGATGTAGACGCGCAGCGGCTTCTCGCAGCGGGGGCCCCGTAACCCTGTTCGCGCTAGCGTCGCGGAGCGATAGTGGGCTACACTCCGCTCCTGGAACCAGCGCTCAAAATCCAGGGGAGCCGCGCTTTTTTTCGTCCACCCAATCCTCAATCCCTAGCCTCCCGGCTTCGCCACATTGTAGTCCTCATGGGAGAGGGCGGCCTCGGGCACGAGGGCATCGCCGTGATCCCGACAGAGGAGCCGGTAGCTACGAGTGACCGGGATGCTGACCACCGTGCGGTCATGTCGCAGGCGCTTGCCCCCAAACTGGCGGTAATCTTGCCGCGCCTCTAGGGCTTGGATGATCTCGCGGGTTTTTAGGACAACGTGTTTTGGCAAAGCTCGCAAATCGATCGGGTCGCTATCAAAGGTCGCGCGCCAGTGGTGGCGCTCGGCCTGCCGTTCGGCTAGGAGCGCCTCTTTCTGCTCGCAGCGATGGCAGGATTGTCCATAGCCTTTGTGACCGCAGGGAAACAGCTTCTTTCGTCGTGCCATGAGTCTCTGAGCGTATCGGTGGGGAGGAAGCTATCTCAGGACGCCGGGCTGCCGTGCCCTGAAATGAAACACAAAACGGGCTGTACTGAGTACAGTCCCCGGAACGGCCGCCTAGATGTGGCAGAACTGCCCGGCCCTAAGGTCTAACCCCAAACACCCGACAGCCTAGTATGGCCTTGAATATTTTCTATACTAATCAATTTCTTCTGGTTGGAACAAAATCTGGCGATCGCGAGCCAGCCGCTACTCAGTGAACAGGGCTGACCCAGATGTTGCGGCCGGCCAGTCCGCATTTTGACCGCCGATGATGAATTGACGCAGGGAAACATACTCGCGGTTGAGTTGACGCAGGGCATTGAGCAACACATCCAGCGCCAGGGGATCGCTCGTCCCCAGATCCACCCAGCAGCGCCCCCAAGTCCCCTGGTAGTCAAAGTCGCTCATATTGTGCATGGGGGCCATGAGCGCCTGGGTGGCCGCCTCGTCGTCGTAGTCCAGGTAGCTGAGTTCGACGCCCGCTTCCATCACTTGTAAATTCTCAGCATTGAACCCCCCCAGTTTGCCGAGGTAGTACCAAGAGTTAAAAATTTCTTCAACATACTGGCGCTCCAGGGGGGCGGGAACTGTCTCAAATTCCCACCACAGCCAGAGATCAAAGGGGTTGACTTCACGAAATTGGATGTGCATGGAGAGTAAGGAAGGCGACCTACAGAAATTGCCACAACAGCCCGTGGCGTGAGTCCTGGGAGACCCCAGATTTACATCAAGCCCTCTTTGGCAGGCGGCCCTAGGGTGAGAGCGACCCTAGCGGGAGGCTCCCCCGTCGCTAGCATTCCTCATTATCATAAGCTCATCCGAGGCTGCGGCTGCGGGAGGGGGTCAGTCAGGGGTGGCCCTGGCAGGCGATCGCCGCGTTCTGGCCCCCGAAGCCGAAGCTCAGGCAGAGGGCCTGATGCACTGGGCTGGGTCGGGCTCTCTGGAGGAGATCGAGCTGGGGGTACTCAGGGTCCTGAAGGCCGACGGTGGGGGGGAGGTGGCGATCGCGCAGGGCTAACAAGCAGAAGGCGAGACCCAAGGCCCCAGACGCGCCTAGGGTGTGACCTGTGGCTCCCTTGGTAGAGCTGAGGGGGACACCAGCGGGAAATAGGTGGCTCACGAGGGCTGCTTCGTGGCGATCGTTCAGGCGCGTGCCCGTACCGTGGGCATGGATGTAGTCGATGTCGGTCGGGGTGAGGCCACTGCGGTCTAAGCACTGCTGGATCGCCCGGAGCGCATCGCGACCCGCCAAGGCTGGGGCGCTGACGTGGTGGCCATCGGCCGTGAGACCAAAGCTCAGCAGTCGTCCGTAGCAGCGGGCCTGACGCGCTTGGGCTTGGGCTGCCGTTTCCAGCACCAGCACGGCCCCCGCTTCAGCGAGGGCGAGGCCCTGGCGGTGGCGATCGAAGGGGTAGCATCCCGTGGTGGCCAGGGCCCCCATCTGAGCAAAGCCCGCCAAGGTGAGGGGCGTGATCGGGGCTTCGATGGCGCCGGCGAGGACCTGCTGGCAGCGACCAGTGCGGAGGAGTTCGAGGGCCTGGGCCACGCACCAGAGGCCGGTGGCACAGGCTGCCATGGGGGCGAGGACGGGCCCGGTGCTGCCCAGGAGCTGAGCGGCGCGGCGCGCTGCCTGGTGGGGCAAGACCTGGGCAAACTGGTGGGGAGTCCAGAAGCCCTGGCGGCGCTGGTGTTCCCAGTCGCCCTGGCAACCGCGACTGGAGCCAATGACGAGGCCGCAGTCTGGCAGCGGCGGCTCGAGCCCTGCATCGGCGAGGGCCGCGACGATAACCGCCTCGGTCAGGGTCGTCAGCGTCGTTGGCGTGGCTCCTAAGCAGCCGAGGGGGTAGGGGGGCAATTCGGGGAAGGGCTGGGTCTGGGTGAGCCCGGAGTCTCCGGCCAGGAGTCGCTGCCAGGTGGTCTCGCGATCGCCCAGGGCCGTCTGCATCCCGATCCCAGTGACGACAATCTCCACGCCGGCTTCGGGCCCCAGCCGCAGAAATTACTCGTTGGGCTGCTGGAGGTTTTCCAAGCCCTCGACCACGATCACGGAGTCAATGCGATCGCCCACTTCAATTCCATCCACCACCTCCAGGCCCTCGGTCACGTAGCCAAAGACCGCATATTGACCGTCCAGGGCCGGGATGGCGTTGGCGGTGAAGTAAAACTGCGAGGAGGCCGAATTGGGCATGGAGGAGCGGGCCATGGCGATCGCCCCCCGCTTGTGGGTGAGTTCCGGAGACGTTTCCAGAGGGATGAAACGCGGCCTGCCCGTCTCCGGATCAACGAAGCTCCCCGTTCCCCAGCGCTCCCTTGGCACATTGGGGTCAATCACCTGAGGATCACCGCCCTGAGCGATGGAAAAGTCCGGGGCCCGGACGACGCGATGGAAAATCAGGCCGTTATACACACCCCGTTCGACGAGATCGATAAAATTACCCGCCGTGATTGGGGCGTGCTCCCCGTCAATGGCGATCTCGATCGGCTGCCCCTCAATGGTCATGATCACCACAGCAGGGCCCGTGAGCTGAGGGAGGTCTTCAGCCTGACCCGCGAGACTGGTTTGAGCCGAGATCGTGGCTTGGGTCGAGAGGGTGTCGTCCGCCGCCGTTGGGGCCTCACTACCACAGCCCACCAGCAACAAGCCTGCTAGCAACCAACACCAGAGCCAACGACACGAAGATGGCTGGACCATGACAAATCCTTGAAACACCGCTGCAAAAACCTTGGATCGCCAGTCTACAAGCCTTCCAAGGGAACTTGCAAGAAGCTGGCAAGCTGGGCTCCCTGATCTTCCAGTTCCGCCAGGGACAGAGGAGCCCCAACGCGCGTGAGGGGAATATCCCGCTGCTTGCGTATCCGCAAGTAAAGCGCCCGCTTGGGGTTGAACCCTTCGCGAATCTCAGCCCGCACCGCCTGCACATCGTCGATCGCGCACTGGAGCTCGATGCGGCGATTCTGGCCCGGAAAGCCCCAGCGAAAGACCGTGACTTTACCCGCCTGTTTATCAAACTCGTTGTAACCGCCGCCCACATCCCAGGCAATGACCAGGAACTGGTAAAGAGCGACCAAGGACCCCGCAAGGCCGTAGAAGAGTAGGGCGATACCCTGGGGAACAAAGATCAGGTCAGCGGCATTGCTCACCAGCAGGAGGTTGGTCTGGAAGTAGCTGGAGAGGCCGGCCAGGAGAAACCCAACGCCGCCAATCGTACACACGACGGCCCAAAAGAAGTTGCTGAAACGGCGCGAGCCCAGCACCTGCTGGCGAAGCGTTGTGCCATCTTGGGAAGCTGCTGTCACGGTCATCTGCTGAGCACTCAATCTCTAACGCAATCAAGGGAGACCGTCATCATAGTAGCGCACTCATCACCCAAGACCCCCCGTTTCTTCGAGAAACTGGGGGGTTGGGGCCGGAATTTGGGGCAGCGCTGGTTCGGGGCCTTGGGATTCAGGGCTCCGGTCAGGGGTCGGGGGCCTGCCGCTGGGGCGGTGCTGTGGCCCCCGCTGCGCGCCGACATTCCCCGGCTCTTGCTCCTAAGGCTGGGAGCCGGGGAGTTAGAAGTCCCTCGCCCAAGGTTAGGAGAGTGATGGAGGGGGAGGGCTGCCCCCGGGGAGGCTCCCCGGGGGTCTCAGCAGCCGTGAGCTACCATAAGGATTCTGAACGCAATCGCACCCCGCGCCATGTCTACCTCGTCGCCTGACATCATCTTGCTCGTCCTCGACACTCAGCGCGCCGATCGGCTCGGCTGCTATGGCTATGACCGGCCCACCTCCCCAGCCCTCGATCGCCTCGCGGCCGAATCCACTCGCTTCAGCCAGGCGATCGCCGCTGCCCAGTGGACGATTCCCTCCCATGCCTCCATGTTCACGGGCGTCTACCCGACCTGCCACCAGATGATGCAGTCCTATTCCGTGCTCCCGGCGGAGCTGCCCACCCTGGCCGAGCGCCTGCGGGATGGTGGCTACTTCACTGCCGCCTTTTGCAACAATCCGCTCGTGGGGGTGATCAACAATGGCTTCCGGCGCGGCTTTTACAGCTTCCTCAACTACAGTGGCCTGCTCACCTCCCGCCCCAACCAGGCCGGCGTACCCGCAAATCTGATCGACCGCTATCGCTCTTGGTTTAAGCGCCAACTGGCCGGGGCGCTGGAACAGACTCAGGATCTGTTCGCCCGCAGTGATACGCTCTTGGCCCTCTCCTTCACGCCGCTCCTGGTTCCCCTCTGGCAAACGGCCCTTAGCTTCAAGGGCAGTACGGCTAAGTCCCTGGCCGATGCGGCCGACTTGCACATTCACCGCCGTCAGGCTAACCCAGAGCAGCCGATCTTCAGCTTCATCAACCTCATGGGCGCTCATATGCCCTACCATCCGCCGCGCCGCTTCATTGAGCAATTTGCGCCCCAGGTGCTGCGCGATCGCCAAGCCCAGCGCTACCTCCGCCAATTCAACACCGATGTCTATGGCTGGCTGGCTCCCCTCGCTGATCCCCTCCAGGCCAGCCACAAGGCCACCCTGGATGGCATGTATGATGCCGAAGTGGCGGCCCAGGATGAACAGGTGGGGCTCTTGCTGGACCGGCTGCGAGCGAGTGGCCGCTTGGATCAGACGCTGCTGATCGTCTGTGCCGATCACGGGGAGCACCTCGGCGAAAAACGCTTGCTTGGCCACACCAATGCCATTTACAACGAATTGGCTCAAGTGCCCCTGATCGTGCGCGATCGCACCGGAGCCTTCCCCCCCGCCACCGTCTGCTCCGAGGTCGTCTCGACCCGTCGCCTCTTTCACACCATCCTGGCCACGGCCGGCTGTGCCACCCCCCAGGAAGCAGCCCTGAGCCTTGCCCTGGGCTCGGAAGTGGATGCCAGCCCGGTCTTTGCCGAAGCCGTGCCGCCTCAGAATGTGATCAATCTGCTCATGCAGCGGCAACCGGACCTGGTGCGGGAGCGGGGCTGCGATCGCCCCACTCGTGCCGTCTGGAACCACGAGTACAAGCTCCTAGTCCGGGGCAGTGGCGATGATCTCGAGGCCTGCGAGCTGTACCACATCCTCAACGATCCTCGGGAGACGCTGAACCTGCGGGACATCCTCCCCGAGCAGGTGGAATTCCTCCAGGACCACCTCGCCGCCTACAACCGCCACACGGCCCCCGTCTTGGCAACGCAACGGGCTGATAACTTCGATGACCCCCAGGTCTATCAACGCTTGCGAGATTTGGGTTACTTGGAGTAGGGAGGCGAGACGCCCGGGCTCGCTGGGCTCCTCTGGGTCTGCCGCCTTAACCCCCGGCGACTAAGTGGGTGGCGATCGCATACAGCAACGGCGCGAGCAGGATCGCGGGCAGAAAGGAGGCAAGGCGCAGGTGGGCAATGTCCAGCAAGCTGAGCCCGATGCCCAGGATGAGCAAGCCGCCAACCCCCGTGCTGAGCAATACCCGGGGATCGGTGGCTGGATCGGCGATCGTCCCGGCCAGCACCCCGGCCAGCAACGAGAGCCCGCCCTGCACCAGCGCAATCGTCAGCACCGAAAAACCGACGCCAATCCCATAGCTACTCGCAAAGGGAATCGACACCAGCCCGTCCATGACCGCCTTCAGCACCAGTAATTGGTTATCGCCCGTCAGGCCGTTATTCAGGCTGCCAACCACGGTCATCGGACCGATACAAAACAGGAGGCTGGTCGCCACAAACCCCTCTGTAAAACGCCCATGCCCGCGAAAGCGCTGCTGGAGCCAGTTCCCCAGTTGATTGAGCCGTCGTGCCAACTGCCATCCTTCCCCTAGCAGCCCCCCGAGAATCAGCGCCAGCAAGCCGAGGATAACACCATCGATCGGACCCGCCGAGGCTTGCCGCAGGCTGCCAGCCATACTGAAGCCCAGCCAGAGGGTGAGCAGTCCAACGCTCTGAGTCACGACTTGCCGCATTCCCTCGGGCAACCGCCGGCCCAGCAGCAGCCCCACCGTGGTTCCAAGCAGGACGGTGGCAATATTGATCCAAGTGCCGCTAGTGCGTGTCCAGAAGTCAAGCATTACTCAGAAGTGGTGACGGTAAATGCTCGCAAGATTACCGTAATTCGGGGCTAGCCCATCGCAGGGGAAACACGAGCCAGTCGCTCCAAGGGCTCATGGCATCCTCGGAGGCTGAGCCCAGGCCCAAATGGTTCAACACCGCCGGCCCCGGTCAGGGGTGCATCTCCACTTTGGAGACTCCCCTTCGCCCTCCTTGGGAGCAGGGGCCGGGGGATGGCGGCGCGCAGCGGTGTCTCTCAGAGGGGGCCCCGGAACGCTGAAGAGGGCTGCTCTCTGATCCTTGAGCCATCGCTCAAAATGTAGAGGAGCCGCGCTTTTTCGTCCACCCCAAGGGTCGGTACACGCCGCACAACTGGGCGGAGCCCCCTAGAATTGGAGTGATTGCCACCGTTTTGCTTATGGCTCGCCGCTTTCTACTCGTTATTCTGGCGGTTCTCGCCTTCAGCGCCGCTCAGATCGGTGTTCAGGGGGGCGATCGCCCGGTGTTTGCCCAGCAGGGCGTCGGTATCATTGCTCAGACTCCAGCCGCTACGGCGAGTAACCTCTTCAATGAAGGGCTCAGCCTGCATCAGGAGCGGACCGGCCAGGCTTTGCGAGCGGCGATCGCTAAGTGGGAGCAGGCCTTACCCCTCTGGGAACAGGCTGGCGATCGCGAGCAACTGGCCCTGACGCTCTACTGGCTCAGCCCCGCCTACCTCGCCCTGGGGGACACCGAGGCTGCCCTGGCGAGTTACCAGCGCCTGTTGCAACTGTACCGGGACCTGGGTGATCGCCACTCCGAGGCCACCGCCCAGGTCGCCCTGGGTCGCCTGCAAGCCCAGCGGGGCCAGTACCAAACAGCCCTCGATCACTACGAGCAGGCCCTGCCCCTCTGGCAAGCGGCGGCCTCACGCACGGGCACAGCCGCCACCTTGAATAACCTCGGCCGCCTCTACGCCCAACTGGGCGATCTGGACCGGGCCCTCAGCTACTACCGCCGGGCCCTGGCGATCGCTGAGCAAGCGGGCAGTGTCGAAGGCCAAGGGGCCGCTTTGAACAATATCGGGCAAATTTTCGCGGCCCAGGGCGATCGCCCTCGGGCTCGTGCCCACTACCAGCAGGCCCTCGAACGTTGGCAGGCGCTCCACCAGGCCCGCCCTCAGGCCAGCACCCTGAACAACTTGGGCTACCTCTACGCCGAAGCCGGGGAACGGCGCAAGGCCGAGAGCTATTACCGCCAGGCCCTCGCCCTTTGGCAGCAGGCCGGCGATCGCGGGGGCGAAGCCAGCACCCTCAGCAATCTGGGCGTCCTGGCAGCGACGGCGGGAGAGCTAGCCGCCGCCCAGGACCTCTACCAGCAAGCCCTGGTGCTACGGCAGGCCGTAGGTGATCGCGCCAAGGAAGCCCTAACCCGTTACCACTTAGCCCGAGGGTTGCGGCAGCAGGGCGATCGCGCCCAAGCCCTCACGGAAATCAGCACGGCCGTGGCGATCGCTGAGGAGCTGCGGACCAACGTAGACGATCCCGATCTGCGGGCCAGCTTCTTCGCCAGCCAACAGGACTACTACGAGTTCTACATTGACCTGCTGATGGAACTGCACCAGCAGCAACCCGGCGCTGGCTACGCCGCCCAAGCTCTCCAAGTCAGCGAACAAGCTCGGGCGCGATCGCTCCTCGACCTCCTCAACGAAGCCCAGGCCGACATTCGCACGGGCGTTGATCCGGCGCTGCTCCAGCGCGAGCAGACCCTCAAGGCGCAACTGGACGCCGCCGAAGCCCGCAAGATCCGAACCCTCAGCACCCCCCATTCACCGGCCCAGGCGGAGGCTGTCACCCAAGAGTTAGCCATCCTGCTAGCCGACTATCGCGATGTCCAGGCCGACATCCGTGCCACCAGCCCTCGCTATGCTGCCCTCACCCAACCCCAGCCCCTGACCCTAGCGCAGATCCAAGCCCAGGTTGTCGCCGACGGCTCCCTCTTGCTGGAATACTTCGTGGGCCAAGCGCGCAGCTACCTCTGGGCCGTGGGGCCCCAGTCCCTGACCAGCTACGTGCTCCCCGGCCGCCCCGCCCTGCAAGCCTCCGTCTTAACCCTGCGGCGGGAGTTGACCCGGCGCAGCGATCGCCTCTCCCCCGGCTTCCGGCGGGCGGTCCAGCAACTGAGTGATCAGCTCCTCGGGCCCGTGGCCGACCAACTGCGGGGCCAGCGACTCATCGTGGTCAGTGACGACGCCCTCAACTACATTCCCTTCAACTCCCTAGCCCTGCCCCCCGGGGCCCGCGCCCCGCAGGCGAATTTGCTCACCGTGCCAGGACAACCGGGCGATCGCCAGTACATCCCCCTGATCGCCGCCCATGAAATCAGCACCCAACCCTCTGCCTCTGTCCTCGCCCTGCTGCGGCGCGAGACCGCCCAACATTCCCCTGCCCCCAAGGCCCTGGCCGTTCTGGCAGACCCAATTTTTAGCGTCAACGATGAGCGCCTCAGCGGCCAGCCCCAACGGGTTAGCCTGCCCCCCGACTTAGAGCGGTCCGCCCGCGAGTCGGGGGTCCTCTTTGATCGCATTCCCTTCACTCGCCAAGAGGCCGAGCGCATCCTCGCCCTCGTCGATGCGGCCCAGAGCCTTCAGGCCTTCGGCAGCGAGGCCAACCGCGAGCTGGCCATGAGTCCCCGGCTGAGCCAGTACCGGCAGCTTCACTTTGCCACCCACGGCTTCCTCAACAGCCGTAGCCCTGAGCTGTCTGGCCTCGCCTTTTCCCTAGTGGATGACCAGGGCCAGCCTCAAAATGGCTTCCTGCGACTGCACGACATCTTTAACCTAGACCTCCGGGCCGAACTCGTCGTGCTCAGTGCCTGCCAGACGGGGCTCGGGGAGCAGGTTCGCGGCGAGGGGGTCGTGGGCCTGACCCGGGGCTTTCTCTACGCCGGGGCAAAACGGGTGGTCGTGAGCCTGTGGAATGTAGACGATGAAGGAACCGCAATCCTGATGAGCCGCTTCTATGAGGCCATGCTCAAGGACGGCCAGAAGCCAGCGACGGCCCTCCGCACGGCCCAGTTATCGCTTTGGGCCCAGCCCGAGTGGCAAGCTCCCTACTACTGGGCCGCCTTTACGCTCCAGGGAGAGTGGTAGTAGGTAGGACAGAGCTAGGCTGCTTCAGCCAGTGGTCTTGACCCTCCCTTGGGGGAGCACAGCCGTGAGGTTCCCTACACCAATTCTCGCCTCCCCTCCAGGGCCCGGGCCAGCGTCACCTCATCGGCATAGTCTAGATCCCCACCCATGGGCAGCCCAAAGGCGATCTGGGTGACTTTCGCGAAGGGGCGCAGCAACTGCCCGAGGTAGAGCGTGGTCGTTTCTCCCTCCACACTGGGGCTAATGGCCAAGATTACCTCTTGGGTTTCTGGCTGGCTGGCCCGGCGGACGAGGGGTTGAATCTGTAACTGGTCGGGGCCGATACCGTCCATGGGGGAGATGACGCCCCCGAGAACATGGTAGAGGCCTGGGTACTCGCGAGTTTTTTCCAAGGCAATGACATCGCGGGGCTCCGCGACGACGCAGATGGTGGTGCGATCGCGTCGCGGGTCCCGACAAATCGAGCAGACCGGCTCGGCCGAGAGGTGAAAGCAGACTTTGCACAACCCGACCTGCCGCTTCGCGTCCAAGATTGCTTGGGCAAAGGCCTGGACCTCTGCCTCCGGCTGCTTCAGCAAGTGGAGCGCGAGGCGCTGAGCGGTCTTGGGGCCAACACCGGGCAGCTTTTGCAACTGCTCGATCAGGCGAGCGAGGGGAGGGGTATAGGAGTGCATCGCTATCTCAGGGCCGACCCGCCCCAGTGATCCTTGGTTCTTAGAGTCAAAGCAACAATCCCCCCCAACCCTAAACCCCTCTCGTTGGCAGAGAGGAGCCTGAAGATAGGGGGGGAATTTTTGGCGTGCGAGTTCAAGGAATCGAAATTAGCGGAACGGTTCTGAGGCTTCTGTGTACTCTAGAGGCAAGACCGTCACCACATTTTCCGGCGGGTTAGGGACAAGGTAGTGGGTAATCACCTGACCCCCATAGACTGCTTCAGCAGCAGCGATCCCAGCCTCTTGGGCCCGTTTCGCTTCGGCGATGTGCCCCCGAACCGCAACGATAAAGCGACCGCTCTCAGCAATATCGCACCACACAATTGTCACCGCTGCCGCTTTGACCATGGCATCAGAGGCGGCAAGAATGGCGGGAAAGCCTAGGGTTTCAATGACGGCGACAGCATCAGGCATGGGGGGACAAACTCGGGGCTCAGCCTTTGAGCTTAGCACGGAATGCTGGGGAAGCGAGGTTAAGACTGGGAGCCTAGGCAGTTCCTGGGATAGCGCAGCAAGGCTCCGGGATTCCTTAACACAACCTTAAGAATAGTTGGCAAGGTCGTGAAGGAATCGGAGTCTAACTCAGTATCTCCTAAAAATCAGATTAACAGGATGCAAAAAAGTCAAATCCTCACACCAACGAAAAGCGTTGTACTAACAAGCCACCGTTGCGAGGACGGGGGCATCGCCCTCGAAACTTAGCGCCGGTTCCGTATCACTAACCCGAGGGGGTTCGGGGCTCGGGTTGCTATTCTCCGCGCCATCGATCCGCAGTCGCTCACAGGGGATCGTATCGGACAAAATGGCGCTAGCCATCATGCCAGAGTGAATCTCTAAGAGTGCCTGGGGCACTGCCTCGAAAACCAGGCGCTGTCCGGGAAATACGACTCTTTCAAAGTACCAGTTGTCGATATTTGTGATCCGAGCGATCTGGATCTGGCTGGTGGCATTGACATAGCAACAAAGGACGGCGTTGCTGGTGTTGCTGGGGATGGGGTCAAAAATTTGAGCCATAGGAGTCAAGGCCCTCTACTATCAGCGCTTACTATTACGCTTTATAACTTAACACTTGCCGATCCCCGATGGCTGTAAATACGACTACCAATCTCATTATTTCCCTCCTCAAGGGCTTGCAGAGCACGCCACGAACAGCCGCAAATCATTGCTATTTCTAGCGTTACGCTCTCGGTTGGGGATCAGAAAAAACCTGGAGCCGATCTGGGGGGGCGCGATCGCGCCCCCCCAGATCCCCGCCCCGTCCCCGCGTTTCCCCAGGACCTTGATGCAGAGCAAACACTGGCGCTAAGGTTAAGATATATAAAAAATCCCATTGATTTCTCAGAATTGCGCGGTCAAACCGCTGGAAGCCCTCACCGGAGGTGCATCTCAGTTAGGCAAGTTGGCCCTCATCCCCCGGCCCCTTCTCCCCAGTAGGGCGAAGGGGAGTCTCCCAAGTGAGATGCATCCCTCACCGGAGGCCACAGGCTCGCCCAGCCCTTGCCCCCGGCCGGCTGACCCCCCCTTGAGTCCCCGCTATCGCTTAATAAGCTGAGATCATGCCTGAAAAAGTTCTTTACGTCCGGCTGCCTTGTAACCCGATCTTCCCTATCGGGGTTGTCTACCTCGCCGACCACCTGCACAAATGCTTCCCCGACCTAGAGCAGCAGATTTTTGACCTAGGCACTGTGCCTCCCCTGGACTTCGATGCCGCCCTTGACCGCGCCATCGACCGTTTTCAGCCCACTCTGATCGTTTTTTCTTGGCGCGATATCCAAATCTATGCCCCCGTGGGGGGTCGAGGCGGCAATCCCCTGCAACACGCCTTCGAGCTTTACTACGCCCAAAACCCCCTGCGGCGCTTGCGGGGTGCTTTCGGGGGGCTTAAGGTGGCCACGGCCTACTATGGCGAACTCTGGCGCAATCGCGGCCTCATTCACCGGGGCCTGAAGCGGGCTCGGCGCTATCACCCTACTGCTCGGGCCGTGGTCGGTGGGGGTGCAGTCAGTGTGTTTTATGAACAAATGGCAACCCTCCTGCCTCGGGGAGCCATCGTCTCCGTGGGGGAAGGGGAGCGCTTGCTGGAAAACCTGCTGCGGGGCGACGATATTAGCCGCGAACGCTGCTATATAGTCGGTGAGACTCAGCCGCGCGATCGCCTCGTCCACGAAGCCCCCGCCCCTGTGGAAAAAAGCGCCTGTGACTACGACTACATCGAGCGCATCTGGCCCGGCTTTGGTTACTACCTCCAGGGAGGGGATTTCTACCTCGGCGTGCAGACCAAGCGCGGCTGTCCCCACAACTGTTGTTACTGCATCTACACCGTGGTGGAGGGCAAGCAAGTGCGCCTCAACCCCGCCACCGAAGTGGTGAAGGAGATGCAGCAACTCTATGCCCGTGGTGCTCGCAACTTCTGGTTTACCGATGCCCAATTCATCCCCGCTCGACGCTTCATAGATGACGCCGTGGAGCTGCTGCGCCAGATTCGTGCGGCCGGCCTGGAGGACATTCACTGGGCCGCCTACATCCGCGCGGACAATCTCACCCCGGAACTCTGTGAGCTGATGGTGCAGACGGGCATGAACTATTTTGAAATTGGTATTACTAGCGGCTCCCAGGAACTCGTCCGCAAGCTGCGGATGGGCTACAATCTCCGCACGGTGCTCCAGAACTGCCGAGATCTGAAGGCGGCGGGCTACAACGACTTGGTATCGGTGAATTATTCGTTTAACGTGATTGATGAGACCTACGAGACCATCCGCCAGACGATCGCCTATCATCGAGCCCTAGAGGCTATTTTTGGGGCGGATAAGGTGGAGCCGGCGATCTTTTTTATCGGGCTGCAACCACACACGCATTTGGAAGGCTATGCCCTGAAACAGAACATCCTCAAGCCAGGGTACAATCCCATGAGCGTGATGCCCTGGACGGCCCGCAAGCTGCTTTGGAATCCTGAGCCCCTCGGCTCCTTTTTTGGTGAAGTGTGCCTGCAAGCCTGGCAACAGAATCCCGAAGACTTCGGCCGCGAGGTGATGGCGATTCTCGAGGCGCGCCTCGGGCAGGCTCCCCTAGAGGAAGCGTTGGCAGCTCCTTTGCCTGAGGCTGCGGGCTCCCTCCGCCGGGAATTGGTGGCTCTGACCTAAATGATTGCTTCTGGTCTCTCCTATGCTTGATGGATCGCTCCTTCAGACCCTGGCTGATACTCAGCAGGCGGCCCAGCAGCCGCTGAACCTGGGGGTTTACTACAAAAACACGCTGGTGGCCCTCTGCCACGCCTTGGAAGATGTCGTCTTGGAGACCGAGAGCCAGCCCCTCCTCGTGGCGGCCTTTCAGCAGGGGCGTTGGTATGCTCAGGAAGCGGCTCGCTACGCGGCGATCGCCGACCAGGCTAGCCAGATTGCCATTCTCGCGGCGGCGGATACGGGGTTCACGGACCTGCCGGCCACGGTGCAGCGGTCGAATCTCGCCCTAGTGAACTTGGCGGCGGATGATCCGGTGGCCCAAGAATGGCACTTAATCATTCTTTCGCCGACCTACGCGGCGATGGTGCTCTGCCAGGAACTCTCGGCGGCCGACTATGGCGCGGCTGGGGTTCCTGAGCAGGATCTAGAACGCAAGTTCTACGGCTTCTGGACCTTTGAGCCGGCCTTGGTAGAGACGGCCTTGAGCTTAGCGATTCAACACATTGAGCGCTATGACTCCGCCCTCACCGCTCAGTTGCGGGGCCAGATGGCTACTATGCGCTCCCAGTTTGGCCAGGGCCAGCGCGATGACCTCAACGCCATCGTGGCAAAGGTCGTCACGTACTTGCAAGCCACCCAAGCGGCGGCGGCGATTCCGTCCCCTGTGCTGGACGACAACCTCGAGGCCAATGAGTTGCAGGCCCTGCTCCGCATGGCGCAATTGATCGATCAAGCGGATGCCCGCAATCCCTTGGCGGCGGCGGAGGTGGCGTCTTTGGCCGAAGCGTTGGGCCAACTGCTGGACTTGCCGGCTTGGCAGAGCAAGCGCTTGCGGCTTGCGGGCTTGCTCCATCGCTTGGCCCCGCTCCAGGGGCTTGCCGGGGTTGGGGATGACATCAAAACTCAGACGCAGCGCAACACCCTCACTCACCAAGGGATCTTGCCCAAGGCGTCGGTGCTGCGGGTGATGCCGCGCTTGCAGGCGATCGCCCACCTGATCACCCACCAAGGCGAGCACTGGGACGGGAGCGGCCAACCCGACGGCCTCAGTTACGATGGCATTCCCCTGGAATCCCGTATCCTCGCCCTCCTCGCCTATTTTCAACAGACGCTGGTCCAATACCGCCAAGCGGGGGAGGAGATGCCCCTCAGCCAAGCCCTCGCTGCCTGCCAGGAGCGCGCTGGAACCTGCTTTGACCCGAAGCTGGTGGAGGCCCTGGGGCTGCTGGTGCTGGGGATGCAGCAGGGATTGCGCCTCCCGGCGGACCAGCCCAAGATCGCTTCGGGGATCTGGCTCCTGGATGAACCGGAGGGGTTGATTCCGGCGGCGATCGCCTAGTCCCGTAGTAGGATCGACACAGCGAAGGCACAACACTCATGGACATCGCCGCGATCTGCGCTGGCAAACAGAAGCACCTGCCGGGAGCCGAGCTAGACGACGAGGATCTGGCTCAGGCTCAGCTTGAACAGGCCAATCTTGCTGGGGCTAGCCTGGCTGGGAGTGACCTGCGAGCGGCCAATTTGCGCTACGCCTGCCTGGCCGGGGCCAACTTGCTCGGGGCCAGCCTGGTGGCAGCGGATGTGCGGGCCAATTGCTTGGGGGCTAACCTCTTGCGGGCGGATTTAAGTCACAGTGATTTGCGCGGCAGCAATCTGCGTGGGGCGAACCTGATGGGGGCGACTCTGGTGCAGGCCGCCGCCGCCGCCGCCCTGCTCGGGGGCGCGAATCTGACGGGGGCCAACCTTCAGGGAGCGGACTTGCGCGGGGCCGATCTGCGGGGCGCCACCTTGAGTGGGTCCAATTTGCACGGTGCAATCTTGGCCCAGGCGGATTTGCAGGGAGCCAACTTGAGTGGAGCCAATCTCGAGGAAGCGGATCTGCGAGGCGCTAATTTGGCGGGGGCGACGCTCACGGAGGCTAATTTGCTCTGCGCTGAGTTGGCCGGGGCTACCTGGGCTGGGGCGATTCTAGAGCGCGCCTGCCTGATCGGCACGGAGCTGGATCGCCGGTCTTAGAGGATAGAGGGAAACTTGCCTGAAGCCCTTACCTGGCAAGGGTTTTCACAAAAAGCAGGAAAATCGCCAGAACCTGGATACCTCAAGGGTTTGAGTTGACTTTTCAAGTATTCTCTCAGAGGGCTAAAGCCCAACAACGCCCAAGGACCACCCCCGTAGTGGCGCTTCAGCGCTCCCCCGGAGGGTTAAAGCCCAACGACATCTCAGAATCTGTTGGCGACACGGCTGATGATTGCAGGGCTGCCGATATTGTTGCTTGATGAACGCTTTGACTAGGGGAAACCACCAGAGCGTCCCGCTCAACTGTGGCAGCAACAGGAAGCGTTGGAGCGCTCGTTGCCGACTGTTGTACTGAATCGGCTGGGTCCAGGGCCTGGTCGCTCTAGGCGGACGTCGCGCAGACTGTGCTGGAGGGTCAGCAGGATTTCCCTCATCCCATACTGCTTTGGGGTCAATAGGCCTTGCAGGCACGTCTGGTCAAATTGGGGCAACATTCTTCTGTGGGGTTGTTATCATGAAAACCTTGCTTCTTTTTTGCTCTCTTTTGCCCCTCTTCCCCTCCTACTCTGACTTGCGGCTACCTTGTCACCCTTTGAACCGAAAAACCGTCTCACTGCCCGGCTAACACGCTCTGCCCGACGACGCCACCCTGGGGCGGTCTTGAGTGCTGGGGTGCATCCCGTCTTGGCGGTGCTGCGGCCCCCGCTGCGAGCATTCGAGCCACCCTTGCCCATTGCTCCCCGAGAGCCTCGATCATCCGGGGTTTCCGGCTGGGCGCCCCTAAACCGCCAGCACCTGCCCCTGGAGGTCGGCCGGCGCCTCCACCCCATAGCGGTGGAGCAGGGTGGGCAAAATGTCATAGAGGGAGGCCCCAGACCAACACTGACCTCCCCCCGGCCGTTCCGGGTCGTACCAGATAAAGAGGCCCTGGGGCGCATGGTTGGCGTCATCGGGCCCCGTATCGTTTTCCTGAACGTAGAGTTCTGGGGAGCCCACGAGGCCCACGGAGCGCCAGGCCATATCCTGAAAGTAGACGATCAAATCAGGGGCAATCCCCCGCACGCGCCGATAGATTTGCTGGGGCTTAAAAGCTCTGACCCCCAGGGGCTGCCCCTCGGGGTCCACAATCGCCTCCAGGGCTGTGACCAACTGCTGTCGCTCGGTTTCGTAGTCGGCAAACGGAATCGTCCCCTGGGGCTCGCGACCCTGGACGTTGAGGAAGATGCGGCCGTAGTAGCCCCCTGCGCCCCATACTTTAGTGCGGCTCCAATCCACAGGGGCTTGGTCGAGGCTCTGGGGTTCTGTCAGGGGCTGAGTGAAGTGCAGGTAGCCCTGGCGGTGCAGCCACTCGTTGAGACAAAAGCCCCCCATGAGCGGCTGACCGCCGTGGTCGGAGACGACGAGCACGGCGGTATCCTCACCGCAGCGCTCTAGGAGCAGGCCGATGCGGTGGTCGAGATGGATGTAGTAGTCGCGGATGGCATTGGCGAAGGGCGAGTTGGGCTCGTGGCGGGGGTGGCGGGGGTCCATGTACTTCCAGAGGGCATGGTGCAGCCGATCGAGGCCCATCTCAACGAACATCAGCAGGTCTGGGGCGTATTCTTCCAGCAGGTAGAGGCTGAGGCTAAAGGTCTGATTCCCGAGGGTGTAGATGTCCCGAAGAATGCGGGGTTTGTCCGGGGAGCGGAAGTTGGGTACATCGAACAGGTAGGGGTTGAAACGCTGGGCGATCGCCGCCTTCAGGCCCAGGGGTTGGGTAAAATCCGACTCGATGTTAGGGGTCAGGAAACAGGAGACTAGGGCCCCATTCACCCAGCGGGGCGGATAGGTTCCCGGAACGCCCAGGATCGCCACTTGCCAGCCTTGGTGGCCCAAAATATCCCAGAGGCGGGGAAATTTGACGAACTCGTTGTTGGCGATCGCCATCTTGCCGTAGCTGCGATCCAGGCGATTGCGAAAGCCGTAGATCCCCAGCTCGCCGGGATCGCGGCCGGTCATCATGCAGTTCCAGGCGGGAACCGTGATCGCGGGAATGCAACTCGCGAGCCGGCCGTAGCACCCCTGGGCCATGAGCCGCGACAGGTGTGGCAACTCCTCCCGCCACGCCTCAAAGAGGAGCGAGGGTTCAGCACAGTCCAGACCAATAATCACCAGACGGGGAGCAGGCGGCATGGCATCGAGGCAAACGTCAGTTCTGGGGAGGACCGAGGCGAAGGGCCGTTCATCTCTACCCCCAAGCTCAACTATACCGCTCACGGTTTTCAGCACACCGTTGCCAGCCGTCACCGTGAGGCTACGCTACTATCGAAGCAGCGAGCCTTTCAATAGAACTTGATGCCGATCTCTGCGACCACCGACCGCGATCGCCTGCAAAAAGGGTTCCATGCCCTTGCGGATGACCTGCGAATGCGAGTGCTGGAGCTGCTGCGCGATCGCGAGCTTTGCGTCTGCGATCTCTGCGAGCAGCTAGACGTAGCACAATCCAAGCTGTCCTTTCATCTCAAGGCTCTCAAGGCCGCGCACCTCATCCACGCCCGCCAAGAAGGCCGCTGGATTTACTACAGCGTGAACCAGCCCCAGCTCATCGCCCTCGAGCAATACCTCGCCAACTACCGCCGCCATTCCCGCTTGCCCGTGCGGGAGTGTTGCTGAGGGCCCAGGCGGGCTTGACATATCAAGAAAATTTGAAATAATTGAGGGCAGCCGTGGCTACGGTGTTGCATGACCCCTCGAGTTTGTTCAGAACGTCCACATCAACATAACTTGATGGTTAAGCGCCACTCTAGTTAAATTGCCCCCATGAGTAGTAACCCAGCCCGCGTTAATCAACAAGCCGTCCAAGCGGGCGGTCAGCTCAGTATCTTTGAGAAATACCTCACGATCTGGGTCTTCCTCTGCATTGCCGCTGGCATTGCCCTCGGCCGTTTGCTCCCCGGCGTCGCCCAGACGCTGGACAGCATGAGTGTTTACAACGTTTCGATTCCGATCGCCATCTGTCTGTTTTTCATGATGTACCCCATCATGGTAAAAATCGACTTCTCCCAGGCCATGCAGGCGGCACGAGCCCCGAAGCCGGTGGTGTTAACCCTGGTGGTGAACTGGATGATTAAGCCGTTCACCATGGTGGCGATCACGCAGTTCTTTCTCGGCTGGCTCTTTCTGCCCCTGCTGCAAGGCAGCGAGTTGATTCGAGGCACGGAAGTTTCCTTGGCCAACTCGTACATCGCGGGCACGATCCTGTTAGGCATTGCCCCCTGTACCGCGATGGTGCTGATGTGGGGCTACTTGTCCTACAGCAATCAGGGCCACACTTTGGTGATGGTGGCTGTGAATTCGCTGACGATGCTGTTTCTTTATGCCCCCCTAGGCAAGTGGCTGCTGTCGGCGAATAACTTGATTGTTCCCTGGCAAACAATTGTTCTTTCTGTGATCATCTATGTTGGCTTGCCCTTGGCGGCTGGGATCTACACTCGCCACTGGATTCTCAAGCATAAAGGGCGCGAATGGTTCGAGCGGCAGTTTCTGCAATATCTGGGCCCGATTGCGATCGTCGCCATGCTGGTCACATTGGTGCTGCTGTTTGCCTTCAAGGGCGAGTTGATTGTCAACAATCCTCTGCACATTCTGCTGATCGCCGTGCCTCTGTTTATTCAGACGAACCTGATCTTCCTGCTGGGCTATGTCGCGGCTCTCAAAATGAAGCTCTCCTATGAAGACGCTGCGCCAGCGGCCCTGATTGGTGCGAGCAATCACTTTGAGGTGGCGATCGCCACGGCTGTCACCCTCTTTGGGCTCGATTCGGGGGCAGCTCTGGCCACCGTTGTCGGGGTCTTGATCGAGGTTCCGGTGATGCTGATGCTGGTAGAAATTTGTAAGCGCACGGCCTTCTGGTTCCCCCGGGAGCCGGAGAAGGCAACGCTACTCGATCCGCGCTGCGCCAGCGCCTTCAAGTAATCGATTTTGCCAGCAGAATTAGCCGATGACAGATTTCAATCATCCCCCCCGCGTTCTATTCCTCTATGGCTCCTTACGGGAGCGCTCCTACAGCCGCTTGCTCGCTGAAGAAGCGGCTCGCATTATTACCGAGATGGGGGCGGAGGTTAAGTTTTTCCATTCCCACGACCTTCCCCTCCGGGGTCTAGTTGAAGAGACTCACCCCAAGGTGCAGGAGCTACGCGATCTCAGTCAGTGGTCGGAGGCTCAAGTCTGGTCCTCTCCGGAAATGCACGGCAATATTACGGGCATTCTCAAAAACCAAATTGACTGGATTCCGCTGAGCTTGGGGGCGGTGCGTCCAACCCAGGGCAAGGCCCTGGCTCTGATGCAGGTGTCGGGGGGGTCTCAATCCTTCAATGCGCTGAATACGATGCGGATTCTCGGCCGCTGGATGCGGATGTTTACGATTCCCAATCAATCGTCCGTCGCCAAGGCCTACCAAGAATTCCATGAGGACGGCACGATGAAGGATTCACCCTACCGCGATCGCGTTATCGATGTGATGGAGGAGCTGCACAAGTTCACGCTCCTGCTACGCGACAAGGTTGATTATTTGACCGATCGCTACAGTGAGCGCAAGCAACAGCAGGGGGGCTAGGACTAGGAATCGATGGCGGGAAACCAGGCGGGCCTTCTCGAAACCCGGCACAACCCAATCGTCGCCGCGAGAAGACTGAGCCTCCTGGTTCCCATCGCCTCTGCCCGATGAATCTATGGCTTGGTTGAATAGTGTCTAAGCAACGACTTACTGCCTTTGGAGGGCTTGATTATGAAACGGATTATGTTTGTCTGCAAGCAAAACTCGTCGCGATCGCAGATGGCGGAGGGCTTTGCCCGCACCTTGGGCGGCGACCAGTTTGAGATCGTCAGCTCGGGGCTGCAATCGAGCCGGGTGAATCCCCACGCGATCGCCGCTATGGCGGAGGTCGGCATCGACATCAGCCACCACACCTCCAACGCCCTCAGCGAGTTTCAGCCCGAAGACTTTGATGCCGTCATTTCCCTCTGCGGCTGTGGCGTCAATTTACCGACCGAATGGCTGACGCGCTCCGTGTTTGAGGATTGGCAACTCGACGATCCGGCGGAGCAGCCCGAGATCTTTCCTCGCGTGCGGGGCGAAGTCAAGGAGCGGGTCGAAGCCCTACTGGCGAAGTTGGGTGCTCAGGCATGACGGGGCCAAGGCCCTCGGATATCGCCCGCGAGCTTTGGTGGGTCTTGCCCCAGCAACTCGCGGGCGTCCGCAAGCCTGAACCGGAAGAGCTGCCAGCCCTGCAAGGGGCAGGGATCGGGGCGATCGTCTCGGTCATGGACGATCCGAGCAACCTCGAGGCCTACGCTGAAGCGGGGCTGCCCTACCAGTGGCTGCCCGTGACGGGCGGCACAGCGCCAACGTTGGAGCAGTTGGAGCAGTTGCAGACCTTCATTGACCAGCAGCGGGAGGCGGGGCGGGCGATCGCCCTCCATTGCAGCAGCGGTCGGCGACGCACGGGCACGATGTTGGCCGCCTACCTGATCCGCTGTGGCTGGGCCTGGGAAGTCGCCCTCGCCACCATCCAGCAGGCAAATCCGGCGGTCGAATTGCGGGCGGCTCAGGTGGAGTTTTTGCGTTCCCTTGCCGCCAGTCCCTAGGAGCTGTCTGCGGGTGCATCCTAACCTTTGGCGTTATGGTTGCCCGCAGCCCCTGAACCTTAAGGAACCTGCCTCCGAGCGAGTTGCTAACTGCGGCAGAGGCGGCTGTACTGGTGGGCATGGGCGAGGCTGGCTAAACTCAGGCCCCAACTGCAACTATCGAATTGTGCGGTTGGCAATGTTAGGGCCACCTGGGTGGCTTGGTGAAGGGGAGTCGTGAGGTTGAGCAAGATCCGTTGGCCGGCCGTCTGCCCCAGGGGAATGAGCTTCACGCCGGCCGTCACCAAGTTCGCGGCCCAACTCTGGAGGTAGGCGAGTAGGGCCGCCTCAGCGGGCAGTTGCCAGGCGGCGGCGGCGAGGCCGTAGGCGATCGCATAATTACAGGGTTCCTCCACCATCGCCGCCATCGCGGCCTGCTCTGGCTCGAGGGCGACGATTAACCGTCGCAACGACTGACCCATCTGCCAACTCTGCTGGCGCAGCTCCGCTGTTTCCCGATTGGCAGACAGCCAGTGATTCCAGTCTCGCAGTTGCGCCCCGTCCCCGGCCTGGGCACACTGCTGGGCGCGGTGGGCGATCGCCGCCTCCAGCCGAATCGCCCCCGTTTGCAACTCCTGAGCCAACCAAGCTTCTAGCTGAGACGCCGTTGTCACCTGGCCCTGTTCTACCAGCGCCTCCAGGCCCTCCGAATAACTGTAGGCCCCCACGGGCAAGGCCGGACTAGCGAGCTGCAACAGCCGCAGCAGCGAGCAGGAATAGGGATCAGTCATGGTGGTGATGGGGATGACTCGGCGGGTGGGCGTGGCCTGAACTAGCATAGGCCCCCGCCTCGGGCCGGAAGGGAGCCACTTCAGCCGCCACCTGAAGCCCTTGCTGCTCGAGCATGGCTTGCAACACAGTGTCCGGCTCGAGGCGCAAGTAGTCGGCCCCAACTTCCAGGGCCACATGGCGGTTGCCGAGGTGGTAGGCAGCCCGCAGCAGCTCTTGGGGCGTTGCGGCGGTCACGGTTAGCACTGGCTCCGGCCGAGCCGTCACCCGTACCCGCTCCCCGCTGGCCGCTGCTAAACAGTCCCCCTCCCGGAGCACTGTGCCACGCGGCAGGTTCAGCACCACCGTCTGGCCGTCCGGCAGGGTGAGGCGGCGGCGCGATCGCCGCCGCTCCTCAGCGCTTAAGGCGAGGGTGGCCATCCCTGGCGTGGTCTCAGGGGGGGTCAGGCGTTGGATCAGGGTCAACACAGCTACTGCAACTGACGCATCACCGCTTGCACCCGCTCCCGCAGGCGGCCATCGGCGCGGATGAGCTCCGTGATTTGGTTGAACCGCTGGATGGAAAAACCGCGATCGCGCACAATGCGGCGCGAGTGATTGCAATAGTTCTGGGCAATCTGCCGGGCATTGCCCGGCAAACCACTGAAGCTGGTCGTTTGATTGCAGACAATACTGGGCACGTTGCCGCCGACGATATCTTGCAGGCGGGTGTAGGCGCGCACTCGTTGGGGCTCCATGTCCAGCAGCGCTTGGGCGTAGCGGCGCACTTCATCATTGCTGATGCCCTGGGCCTGAGCGATCGCGTTCAGCCGAACCGTGGGCCCAGGCCCTAGATCGGGAACAACACCAACCCCGAGACTGGTGACAACCAAGGCCACGATCCCGAAGGTGCGCCCAACAGCGGCGCGGGTCAGGGGACGGAACTGAGGTGACGTTAACATGGTGCTTCTCGCAGGGACAGACAGTGAGTGAGTAAGGAAACCGAGTGTTAGAGCGTACCGTACAGCCGAATGGCGGAACTGCCTCAGCGCAATAGCGGATTACACTCTGCATTCTTTGAATGCTCCCGCCGTGGTCAAGTTCCATCAAGCCCTCATTGTACTGAAAAAAATTCCCTCGCTTGGCGGGACTGGGAGAAGGGTTTGGGGTGAGGGCTGGGCTAAGGAGTCTCAACATCCCGCGTCAAATTCGTTCACCCGTAAGACCTAAGGCCCTTGAGAGGGAGTGCATCTCACTTTGGAGATTCCCCTTCGCCCTACTTGGGAGGAGGGGCCGGGGGATGTAGACGCGCAGCGGCTTCTCGCAGAGTGGGAGAACTTGCCTACCTGAGATGCACCCTTTAGAGGCCCCCTAATAATCCTGCTTTTCGATGTGTTTCCGAATGGAGTTGAGGTCTATATAGCAGTCGGTCGCGTTGCGTAGCTCGCGCGCGATCATGCCTTCGGTGGAAACAACGGTGATGTGGGTATTCTTGGAGCGCAAAAGCTCAATCGCCCGCTCAAAATCACCATCACCGCTAAACAGAATAACGCGGTTATACTGCTCGCAGGTGTTGAACATATCAATGACGATTTCAATATCGAGATTGGCCTTTTGGGAGTAGCGTCCAGAGCTATCGTCGTAGTATTCCTTGAGGATTTTGTAGCGGACGGTGTAGCCAAGACTGATCAGGGCATCCCGAAAGCCGCGCTGATCTTGAGGATCTTTCAGGCCAGTGTACCAGAAAGCATTTACCAGCGTCGTGGCGGGATCACCGTTGAAATACTCCAGAACCCGGCGGGGATCGAAGAACCAACCATTCTTTTGCTGGGCATAAAACATATTATTGCCGTCTACAAAGATAGACAGGCGATTTTGCGTAAAATGCATAAACTTTAAGAACTGAGCCTAGGGCCCTAGCGCCAATACAAGAACCTCCAATTGAAATAGTTGGAGGGGGGAGCTTTTATGCTCAGGTTGCATTGATAGAAACAGTAAATTTTTCTATAACCGTCAACATAACCTAAGAGTTATTTTAGCTGAAGCTGGAGCCGGGGTGCATCTCACTTTGGAGACTCCCCTTCGCCCTACTTGGGAGCAGGGGCCGGGGGATGAGGGCCAACTTGCCTAACTGAGATGCACCCTGGAGCCGTCTGGCGATCGCGAGGGGGCGCGATCCAAGCCTGGGCAGCCCGTTGCAGCTAGCACTACAGATTAACATTGCCTTAACCATTTCTGGCAAGAATCTGTACTTCCGATAAGCAACCCCTATCTTAGGCGACCCTAGGTGGCGCTGTAGGAGCACCAGTCACTCCAGCCGCCGGGATAGAGGGTCGCGTCCTCACGACCGGCGATCGCCAGTGAGAGCAGATTCACACAAGCCGTCACCCCTGAACCACAGTACAAAATCAGCTCCTGGCCCGCATAGGCTGCCCAGCGCTGGCGGTGAAACTCCGGCGGCTGCAAGTACCCCTGAGCGTCGCAAACTTCCTGCCAGGGCGCATTGACCGCCCCAGGGATGCAGCCCGCTACGGGGTCAATCGGCTCGGACTCGCCGCGATAGCGAGCTGCCGCCCGAGCATCCACGAGCACGGTCATCGCCCCCCGTTGCTGGACCGCCTCCCGTTCTGCGAGCGGCAAGGCCCCGGGTTCAACCGGAAAGGAGCCTGGACGGGACTGGGGGAGGGCCGCCGTCGTTGGGTAGTCCTGCGCCAGCCAGCCGGACCAGCCCCCATCGAGAACCGCCACCCGGTCATGTCCCCCATGACGGGCTAGCCACCAGAGCCGAGCGGCAAAGGCGAGCCGAGAGTCATCGTAGGCGATGAGCCAGGTTTTGCCTTTAATCACCCCCATGGCAGCTAAGGTGGCGCTGAGGGCCTCAGGAGCGGGCAGGGGGTGGCGGCCACCATGACGGCGGCGGGGCCCCGAGAGATCGCGATCGAGGTGCAGGTAATAGGCTCCGGGGATGTGTTGCTCGCGGTATTGGGCTTCCCCCTGTTCGGGGGCGGCCAAAGCAAAGCGGCAATCGGCGATCGCCACCGTCTCCGTCCCCAAACGCGCCGCTAACCAGGCCGCCGAGACGCTAGGATTCACAACCGCTCAAGCCTCCTCGCGCGTCGTCCGGGGTGACGAGGGTTCATACTTCCTCACAATTAGCAAGCAATTGCGGTCATCATCAGTGCGGAAATAGCTCAGGTGGTCGGCAATCTGCGCCAAAATGGCCAGCCCCCGCCCGCCGCTGGCTTGGGTGTTCTGGGCGGCTACCTCGTTTTCCTGCAAGTACCCCGCCAAGTCGAAGGGGGGGCCACAGTCCCAGATGCGTAGCTCTAGGGAGTGTTCATAGAGCGTGGCTTCAAGAGCGATCGGTGTCTCCGCCGGCCGGTGGCGATGGGCGTGGCGGACGGCATTGGTGAAGGCTTCCGCTAGGGCTAACTGGCACTGGAGCCAGTCCTTTTGCTGTATCGTCGGTTGGCGCAAGGCCTCAAACCAAGCTAAAACTTGGTCGAGGGCGTCGAGGGTGGTCGGGACAACCAGGGAAATTTGATCCAGCAACGGCTTAAGCACTGCCAACCGGGCAGCCAGGGAGGGTGAGCAGGAGGGATCGTCGCGGCGACATTGAGTCAGTCTTCCTTGTGAAGTAATAATATCGTAATTAGCCCGCTGCCCAATGACCACTCTCAGCTCGTCCGCTGTTTCCAGGGGTGCTGGCTGAGGCTATTGGCGATTTTGACTTTCTCAAGGACATGGACCAAATCCTGATCGTTGATGACGATCCCGCCATTCAGATGTTGGTCAAGCGCACCCTTGCCAGTCAGGGCTATCAGGTAGCAGTGGCGAGTGATGGCGCGGAAGGGCTGGCCAAGGCTCAGGAACTGCGCCCTGCGATGGTGATCTGTGACTGGGTGATGCCGCGCCTCAACGGCTTGGATGTGTGCCGTCAGATCAAGGCGATCCCGGAGCTGTCCACGACGTTTTTCATTCTGCTCACCTCCCTGGGCTCGGTGGAGGATCGGGTGAAAGGTTTGGATGCGGGGGCCGATGATTTTCTCTGCAAGCCGATCGAGATGTTTGAACTCAAGGCTCGGGTGCGGGCGGGCTTGCGCCTGCATCAGCTCAGCAGTGATTTGCAGAAGCAGAAGCAACTGCTGGAGACGGAATTGGCGGAAGCGGCCGAATATGTCAGCTCGATTCTCCCGGAGCCCCTGCATACCCCGACGATCCGCATTGACACCCGCTTCATTCCCTCCCGCAAGCTGGGGGGGGATAGCTTTGATTATGTGTGGCTGGATCAGGATTGCTTGGCGATTTACTTACTGGACGTTTCTGGGCATGGCCTGCGGGCGGCCTTGCCTTCCTTGGCCGTGATTAATTTGCTGCGATCGCGCAAGCTGCTCCAAGTGGATTATTATCGGCCCAGCGAAGTGCTGCGGGGGTTAAATGAGATCTTTCAAATGACCCAGCGCAACGACAAATATTTCACGATTTGGTATGGGGTCTATAACCGTCGCACGCGCGTGTTAACCTACTCTAGTGCTGGTCATCCCCCGGCTCTGCTGCTCTCCAGTAATTCGCAAGCTGGCCTTGAGATCGAGCCCTTAAAAACGTCTGGCTTTCCGGCGGGAATGTTCCCAGATGTTGAGTACGATGAAGCCAGCTTCGAGATTCAAGGACCCGCCAGTCTCTACCTATTTAGCGATGGTATCTACGAGATCTGCCAAGCGGATGGGGAAATGTGGGGCTTGGAGCAATTTGCCGAAGAACTCAAGATCTATCAACAGCTTCCGACGCGGAACCCAGACTGGATCATTCGCCGTGTCCAAGAAATCAACAGCCACGCCTATTTTGATGACGATGTTTCCCTGGTACAGATCGACTTTTGAGGGGGGTGGCTGACGATGCCGCCCCGCAAGCGTTTTGCTCAGCACTGGTTGCGGAGTGAGGCCGCCCTCCAGGCGATCGTGGCGGCAGCAGCTTTGACGCCTCAGGATCGGGTCCTTGAAATCGGTCCCGGCCAAGGGGCTCTCACCGAGCGTTTGTTGTCTCAAGCAGGGGCGGTGCTGGCCGTGGAACTGGATCGCGACTTGGGGCCAAATTTGGTGCGGCGGTTTGGCGATCGCGACAACTTCTTGCTCTTGCAAGGGGACATTCTCGATCTGAATTTGGGCGCGACCCTACGAGATTTTCCCCGCTTCCAACAGCCGAATAAGGTTGTGGCCAATATCCCCTACAACATCACCGGGCCCCTCTTGCAATGGTTGTTAGGGACGATTAGCCACCCTGTCCAGCCGGCCTATGATTGTCTGGTGCTCTTGGTGCAGCAGGAGGTTGCGGAGCGTCTCTGTGCAGCACCCAGCTCTAAAGCCTTCGGGGCGCTCTCCGTGCGGGTGCAGTATTTGGCGACTGGCGAGCTGATTTGCTCGGTTCCCCCCCGAGCCTTCTCGCCACCGCCACGGGTCAATTCGGCCGTGGTGCGCTTGCGGCCGCGTACCTTGGCGGCACCGGCTCGTGATCCCCACCATCTGGAGCGGCTGCTGAAATTGGGCTTCAGCAGTCGCCGCAAGATGCTCCGGAACAACTTGCAGGCTATGCTCAGTAGCGAGGTCCTGCAAGCCCACTTGGAGGCTCTGGGGCTCAACCCCCAGGCCCGGGCTGAAAATCTGGGCCTCAGCGATTGGATTGCCCTGAGCGATCGCCTCGTGGCTGACCAGGCCCCCGCCGGCGATCGCCCCCCCTCTCCCCCCGGGGAGGGATCCTTCACTACCCCGCTTCCCGAATGACCGCAACCTACACCCTCCTAGCACCGGCCAAGATCAACTTCTACCTGGAAATTGTGGGCGATCGCCCCGATGGCTTTCACGAACTGGTCATGCTCATGCAGAGCGTCGGCCTCGCGGATCGGGTCACGCTGACCCAGACCGCAGCTCCCGGCCTGCACGTCCTCTGTCCGGCCCTGCCAGACCTGGAGGCGTCGCAAAATCTCGCCACTAAGGCCGCGCGACTCATGCAGACTCAGTTTCCTGCCGTCGCCCAGACCGGCGGCCTCGAGATCCAGATCGAGAAACACATCCCCGTCGCCGCCGGCCTGGCGGGGGGCTCCGGCAACGCGGCCGCAGTCTTAGTGGGGATCAACCTGCTCTGGGATCTGGGGCTCACCCAGCCGGAGTTGCAGGCCTTGGCCGCGCACCTCGGCTCCGATATTCCCTTCAGTGTGGTTGGCGGCACGGCGATCGCCACCGGGCGCGGCGAGCAGCTGGATGCCTTGCCCACCCCGGCTCAGCTCTGGGTCGTCTTGGCCAAGTATCAGACCCTCGAAGTCTCCACCGCTTGGGCTTACCAGCGCTATCGCCAGGAATTCAGCGCCACCTATTGCCGTGACGCTGAGGCCTGGCGCGCCCGGGCCGAGCACATCCACTCCAGCGGCCTCGTGGCCGCCCTACGCACGGGAGACGGCGCCAGCCTTGCCCGCCATCTCTACAACGACTTAGAGAAAGTCGTCTTACCCGCCCATCCCCCCGTGGCAACCCTGCGCCAATCGCTACAAGACACCGAGGCCCTCGGAGTCCTCATGTCAGGCTCGGGGCCAACGGTATTCGCGCTCTGTGAGTCAGCGACCCAAGCTGAGCGGGTACAACAAGCCCTGCATGACACCCTCCCTGCTCCGGATCTCCAGAGTTGGGTTGCTCCCCTAGCCAGCCACGGGATTCAGCTCTGGGAGCCCCTAGAAGGCTGAGATTAGTTGGCCGCTGGCTCTAGGGCCTCGCCAGCCGGCGCGGCCTCAGCAGGCCCTTCGGTCGGTTGGGCTTGTGGCTGGAGCAGGCGCTCCAACTGCTGCCGGCGAAATTCCGCCGCCGCGTTGTTGATGTTGCGGGCGGCATCGCGTTGGAACTGTTGGCGATCGCGCAGGGTGCCCATGGTCGCCCGATGGATCAGGTCAAAGGGAGACACAGAGCTACCGCCAAAGCCATTGCCCGGTTCGTTGCTGGGGAAAACACCGGTCTGGGCATCGTCCCGGCTCTGGGCCCTGCTCGGCCAGGGAGCGAGGGTGAGAGCACTGAGGGCGATCGCCGTGCCGAGGGCAAGCGAGCGAGGGAACGTATTCATCGCAGTAGCAAGGTAGTACAAAGTTGAGCAGAATCAGCAGCCGGTATCGTCCCCCACTATAACGAACGATCCAGCCACCGTCGAGCCGCTAGGGGCGGCTCGGGGGAACGAAATTTTGCGCGGGATGTTTCTACTCCTTCGCTCAGCCCTCACCCCCACCCCTCTCCCAACTTGGGAGAGGGGCTTCCAACTCCCCTGCTCCCCAAGCTGGGAGCAGGGGCCGGAGGATGTAGACGCGCAGCAGCTTCTCGCAGAGGAGACCCCGTAACGCTGTTCGCGCTAGCGTCGCGGAGCGATAGAGGGCTACACTCTGCTCCTTGAGCAATAACTCAAAATTCAGGGGAGCCGCGCTTTTTTTCGTCCGCCCTAGCGGCTCCGAGCCGGAACCTTAGGGCAACCGCACCTTTTGCCCCCTCAACCCGCCCCCAGGGCTCCCCCGGGGCGGGTTGAGGGCTAGGGCTCAGCCGCTGCCGCCTCGGAGGTGCGGTTAGCCGCCGACGCGCACCACTGGCTCAAAGCTGGGCACGACCAACTCGCGGTCTTGCTTGGTCAGCTTGTTGTAGAGGCGCTCCGTGTTGGGGAAGTTGGCGGCGGGCAGCGTCGGGTAGCGGCGGTAGGGAACCGTGTCTTCCCCAAAGACTTGCAGGTACTCCATGCCGTTGACCATAGCCCCGATGAAGGCACGGATGCCCTCATTCGCGAGGATCTGGTTATAGGTCTGGATTTCCTGCTGGTTCAGGGGGGCGCGACCCAAGCAGTGCTTCGTGCCCAGCTCGATCACCTTGGTGTTCGGGTAGGGGGTGTAGAACTCCTTAATGTAGAGGTCAGAGCAACCCAACCCTTCGATGAACTCCTTCACCGTGATCTCACCATTGCCCAGCTTGCTTTCTAGGGCCGTGAACTGAGCCTGCACCACGTAGGGCGCGAGGTCTCGCTCGAAGATTTGGCGATAGGCGGCGGCGATCGCCTGCTTCAGCGCCACCTTGTCATTCAGTTGCGTCAGCTTGAAGACCTTCGTTTGCTGGCGTTGCACCGTCACCCCTTGGGTGATGCGGGCCTGAATATCGGGAGCCGTGCGGAGCCCACTCACCTGGCCCAGTTCCACAAAGCGCGGCGTCGTCGGCACCTCCACCTTCGTGGCAAAGTCCGGCTTCAAGGCCCCCGGCCGCGCCATCCGCAACTGCATCCCCGCCGGCGTCACGTAGCGCTCATAGGGAACCGTATCTTCCCCAAAGGCCTCCGTGTATTCCACACTGTCGATGATCGCGTCAATCAAGGCATAGAAGCCCTGCTTAGCGCAAAGGTCAAAGTAGCGGTTGATCTCCTGGCGGCCATAAGTGGGGCGACCCAGCAAACGGCGGTGGATGTACTCAATCGCCTTGCAGACATACATCGACGACCAGTAGAGGTTGCGAAAGACCTCCGACTTCGCGAGAATCTTGATAAACTCACGCACCGTGATATCGCCGTTCTCCAGCTTGATCTCAGCCACCGTCTGGCGCTGACCCTCATAGACTTCGCGCCCAAACACCTGGCGGTAGCAAGCCAAAACCAGCGCTTGAGTCGAGCTTTCCGCGTACTTGACACTGGCGCCATTGCTGCTACCAGGCAGTTGATCCAGCCGGAAGACCTTGGGGCCGAGGGAGTTGGGGAACTCGCCACGAGCCTGGGGATTGCCCGTTTGGTTGTTGGTCGGGACGCCACGATGGATCAAGATGCGGCGGGTGTCTTTGTTGAAGGGAGCCGGGCGGGTGTTGGGGTTGCGGGTTTCCTTCGGGAAGATCGCCCCGAACTGGATTTCCAACGGATCGTTGCCAGCGCCGTAAACGTGCTGGTCGGGCAGCGGCCGATTGTATTGAGCGAAAGTGGTGATGAACTGAGGAACCTTGCGGAAGGGAGCGCTGTAGTTGAACAGATCTTGCTGCATCCCCCAGTTGCGGCACTCCTGGGCCTCTTGACCCAAGCCCCGCAGGTAGGGCACGGTTTCTTCGCCGAAGTAGTCGGCGTATTCCTGCGAGTCCACCAGGGCATCCACCAATGCCACCAGGCCGCCCGTGGAAATGATCGCAAAGTACTCCTGCACCTCTTCACGGGAGGAGGGGCCGCGGCCGAGGATGTGGCGGAAGGCCAGTTCCAGAGCCCGGCTGTTGATGAAGGGCTCGAAGAACTGTTTGCGATACAAGGGTGATTGGGCCAAGCGGCGGACAAACTCTTTCATGGAGATGTCGCCGTTTTTGACCTGGGATTCCAGATAAGAAATCGACTGGCTGTAGGCGCGGGTAATATCGCGCTCAAAGAGTTGCCGGTAAGCGGCTTTGATAACCGCTTGCTTTTCTAGGGCCGAGAGGCCGGGCTTCATGGCGAACTTTTGCCGGCGCTCGGCGGCGTTGAAGTAGCTCTGGGGCAGTTGCAGGCCTTGCTGGTCCTTGCTGGGGCGCTGGCGCAGCTTCGTCGAGGGGGTGGGGGCTTCAAACTCGCGGATCAAGAGGTCGAAGTACTGGGTCACGAGGTCGAGGGCCGCCTCGTCCTGGGTGAAATATTTGCGCGAGGCAACGCGCATTTCTTGCAGGGCGACGAGGGTAGCGGCACTGGAGCAAGCATTTTCGATCACCTCTCGCAGACCCCGCACGTTCACTGTAATGATATTGGGGTCGCCCGCGACCAGGGCGTAAGTGACGTAGCGCAACATCCAGGAGAGATCCCGCAGGGATTTCTGCATATTGCTGGGGCCGTAGCGGGCGATGTTGATCGGCCGGAAGCCGGGAGGGATCGGAAATTTATTGCCCGTGGACAGGAAGACGGAGCGAATACCTTCTAGGATGCCGACGCCGCTCTCAGCGTAGGTGACAGTGCCGAGGGCCATGCCTTCTAGCATACTCTTGCCCGCACCGATGGCCGCTGGCTCGGCCGCTGCGGCCATGGCATCCTCCGGGGGCTTCTCGAGGAAGGCCATGGGCGAGCCCCCGGTGAAGATGCGGTTCGCGGCCCGCGAGACAATTAGATCAGCGTTAGCCGTGATGACCTGGGCTATTTCGAGGCGCTGGCTGCCCGAGGCGAAGAAGGACTGGAGTTCGCCCAGTTCGCGGTTGTCCGGGAAGCGATCTTGCTGCTCAGCCTGGGCGATCGCCGCTGTCGGTACAGTTTGATACAGTTGGGGTCGCGCAACGGAGCTACCGCCACTTGCCTTAATGCTCATGATAAGTTCAACTCTCTCCCAGCGTAGGTTTGTTAAGCTTTGCGGGCGACCGGAGCCAGGGCCCCGATCGCAAGGTTTCAGAGACGGCGCGGGGCTCAACCGCATCCGGAGGGTGGTTGGCCTGAAGCCGTGGGCCTAAACGCATCTATCAAGATTTGTCAGCCTTTAGACTAAAACGTTTCCGGTTGCCTGAGTTCCTTTATTAAGAAGTGTGTAGGAAGGGCACATCTCAGCGAAGGCGGGGAAGCCGGGGGCCGCAGCGCTCCGTCGCCCCTCGCGCTCCCCAAGACTAGGGAAGTCAGGAGCCATGGTCGCCAAATCTAGGGGGTGAGGGTCCCCAAGTCTGCCGGTCTTCCCACTTGGCTAATCTCCAGCACATTGCCATCGGGATCGCGGGTAAACAGGGCGGCTCGCCCCGAGGCGCTGGGCTGCACGGGGTAGCCCTGGGCCAGGAGGGCCGCCTGCACGGCCCCTAGGTCTGATGTGCCCAAGGCCAGGTGGGGGTTGCGCCCCCAGCGCTCAGGGTCCGGGAGCGCGGGCTGAAACTCGGCGGCGGCGATCAGGTGCAGTTGGTAGTCGCCGAGCTGATACCAAGCGCCGGGCTGCCGTAGGGTCCGTTCGACGCGGGGCAGGCCCAGGAGCGTCTCGTAGAACTCGATGGCCCGGGCCAAATCTGTGACTACCAGGGCGGTATGCAGGCAGTGCGTGATGAGCATAGCGAGGGTCGCAGTTTTCTGAACTCTGTCCCTATCCTAGGGGCGGGGTGATCGCCCCGCCCAGGCCCAGCAACCTTGGGAGCTGTCACCCCTGTCCCATCCACTCTCTTGCCGTTCAAACCCCTGTTGGCTTGGGCGGGCTCTAGGGGCGCAAACACTAATCGTAGTGTGTCTCGGAAAAAAAGTTGCCTTTGGGACTGGCGCAATCTAAAAAACTATGGTAGAAAGACACTATGCTCTAGAAATGGGAGGCCTCACGGAAGTGCCCCTAGGTTTTTCCTGCCTGCACGGAACCCGATGATCTTGCATCTACTGCTTCGGCTTGGCATTACGTTAAGAAATGCAAATAAGTCTGTGGCAATTTGCTTCTATTTCCCTGAGGCTTGCTATTCTAAAGCTTTGAACCCGTTTTATCCGCTCACTTCGTTAAGGACCTAAGTACCTTGTCTGCTGGTTTCTCGTACTCCCTCACTCCCACTATCCTTCAGTGGCTGGCTGCTGGGCAATTGGCGAACCGCCTCCAGCGCTCCGTCCGTTTGTGGTTTTGGTTGCACTGGTTCTACGGTCAAGAGCCGCCCTGGACTGAAACCTTGCCGAAGACTTTCGCGTATCAGGAGTTGCGCGATCGCCTCTTCGCCTCGACCCACCCTAAAAGCGATACCCTGAGTGCCAAGGAGATTTCGCGGCTTTGTACCGACAATAGCTGTATCTGCCACCGCACCCTGGAAGAGCTCCTCGCCGAATACGCCCCCGACTTCAGCGCCCCCAAGTGGATCGAACAGATGCAGCCGCTCACGGGCATGACCGCCGCTGAGCTACGCACCCACCTCCGTAAGCATCCCTTTGGCACGGTTCACCGCTCCCTGCGGGATGACCTTAAGCAACTGGTGTACCACGGCTGGATCGTTCAGACCAGTCAAGGCAAGTACCGCTGCCGGGGTGCTGAAAAGCTGCCAACCCCACCGGCTACAGCCAGCGCTTTGCCAGTTCTGGCCCAGTTGCCCCCGAGCCAATTGGATACCCTCCTCCACGCGGTGGAGTCGGTCGCTTTCTTGCAGCCCGAGCTCGATGTGGTTATCAGCGCTCTCTGGGAACACGCGGCCGGCGAAGCTCCCACGAGCGAGCTGAAGCAACGCATCTTCGTCCATTCGGACTATGCCCTCGATAGCGGCCTGAGTGCCAAAGTCGAAGGCTACCAGAAGCAGATCGAAAAGCTCTGGCGCGACCCCGAGGGCGGAGTCCTTCAGTTTGATACGGTGGCTCCCGACGGCAGCAAAGAAACCGTCGTCGGCTACCCCGTCTGCCTCCACTACGCCCGTCCGGCAAAATATCTCAGTGTCTACACAGAGACCGCCGGTGGCCTCGGTTGGGCCAACTATCGCCTTGATCGCTTCAGCTCCCTGAAGGTTTTGGCCTGGGGCGCGAGCGATGTGCCCAAATCCCTGAAGGAACTGCACGAGCAGGGCAACCTACCCCAGCCCGATGCTGTGGAGCAGGAACTGGCCAATGCTTGGGGCTTTGAGGTCAGTGCGCCGCGCGAACTGTTGTTGGTGCGCTTCCCGGCTACCTTCGCCAGTTGGGCGGTGGAAAATATAGCTTGCCAGCCAACCTTTGAGCCGGTCGCCTACGCCGATTTGGCCAAGCTCGTTGAAACGGAAGCGAGTGATAGCAAGGTTTCGAGCCTCATCGCTAGCAAGTCCCCGCAGGATGTTTACTACCGTGCCTGGATTCGCAGCGGTGATCCCAGCGTCATCTTGCAATTGCGGAACTGGCGGCCGGAGTGTGAAGTGCTCGCGCCGCTGACCTTGCGAGAGCAGATGGCGACGGAAGCCAAGCAGGAGCTGGCCCTGTATAGCTAGGGAGACCCCAACCCTGAGAGAATGGAGGCGTGAGCGATCGCGCCTCCATTTTGCTGTTGGTTTTCTTGCTCAGGCCACGTGCTTCCCCCATCTTTTCTCAACGGGCTAGAACTGTTTCAACTCAATCTGCTGGTTCTAGCAGTGTACGCCACCATCGTCGCCTTCGTCTTTTACAAAATGTGGGAGGATGTGTCGGACTTTGTGAGCATTGAGTTCGACCGGGCCGCCCTGACGCAACAATTGGCTAGCAAGCATTTACAGGAAGTCCTCGACCTCCAGTTCCAGCTTGCGGATCGCTACAAGCCTGATCAAGTCAGCGTCCTGAAGCTGACGACCCTCAATCACTCCAAGACCGCGCCCCTCTACATCAATTGGGAACGCAGCACCCTCACCAATTTACAAGGCGAGTCCCAGCGGCTCATTCGCGTTGTCCCCGGTGGCATCAACCTCGCTCAACGCCAAGTCTCAGGCGTCGTCGCTCCAGCGCGTAAGCTGGAGGAGACCCTCACGGCGGAGGAAGCCCTACAGCAGGATGCTGCCGGGCGACTCGTTCCAGGCGGAGCCCTGTTCAGCGGGGCTGAGATTAACCAGGCGATCGCCAATCAGAAACCGTTCACCCTGCGCCTTGTGGTCGAACTCCCCGGAACTGCCACAAAGCCCGGCCCCGAGTACGCCCTCCTCTGCCACTTCTACCTCAAGCGTACCCCCTTAAAGCGAGCACTTTACTGGGATTGAGCCGGCTTCCTAAGCTGAATTACTTGAGAGGGCGATCGCTTTAGAGGAATGGCGATCGTAAAAGTTGTCCCTTCTCCCAAAGTTGACTGACATTCGAGCTTACCGCCGTGTCGCTCCGCAACAATTTGATAGCTAATCGCCAGCCCCAACCCCGTGCCTTGGCCGATCGGCTTCGTTGTGAAGAAGGGATTAAAGATTTGCTGTTGCACGTCGGCCGACATACCGGAACCATTGTCGGCGATCGCAATCTCCGCCCAGCGATCCCCCAAACAAGCCGTGCGAATCGTAATTCGCTGAGGCCGATGCTGAGGGGTTGATTCTGACGCTAGGGGCTCGATCTGCACCGCATCGATCTGCACTGCATCAATGGCATTATTGAGAATATTCATGAACACCTGGTTGAGCTGCCCAGGATAGCATTCCACCAGCGGTAAATTACCATAGTCGCGGATGACTTCGATCCCAGGCATCGCCTTCGTTGGGCGCAAGCGATGCTGCAAAATGAGCAGCGTGCTATCGATGCCTTCGTGAATATCAGCAAGCTTCAAATCAACTTCATCCATGCGCGCAAAATTGCGAAGCGACACCACGATCTGGCGAATACGCTCCGTTCCAGTTCGCATCGAGCGCAAAATTTCCGGTAAATCAGCCAGCAAAAACTCGAGATCAGTTTCTTCCGCCAAGTCGGCAACTTCATCAACGGGTTCTGGGTAGTGTTTCTGGTAACTTTGCACAACCTCGAGGAGATGCTGCACATAGTTCTGAACATAGAGCAAGTTCCCGTAGATAAAGTTGATGGGATTATTGATCTCGTGAGCAACACCCGCTACGAGTTGTCCCAAGCCAGACATTTTTTCGGCTTGGATGAGTTGCGCTTGGGTCTGGCGCAATTCGGCCAGGGTTTTCTGGAGTTGGTGCTTCTCCTCAACGGCTTGGCGCGAGTCTTGAAGCTCGGCGATCGCCTGGCGTAGCAGGGCTTCTGTCCGATCTCGATTTGCCTCGAGTTGCAAGCAAGTTTGCTGCGTGCGTTCTAGCTTCTTGCGAAGGATGCGGTTCTCCTTTTCGATCTGCGCCAAGGTTGGCTGGCTAGCCCCTTCGTTTTGGGAATCGATCACGATTCTAGTCCTCTCCCATTAGCAGCGTGATGAAGGTTTCATTGTGCAACCAGGAGGGTGCCTGCTGTTCGAGCGGAGCAATTTCGCCATTGGTATAGAAGCCACAACTGGGCAAATTGACAGGCAAACTTTGTTGCGTTCGCTGATATTCCTCCCCCGTGCGGCTGCCGAGAATTTGGCGGCGACTCGCGCAGGAGAAGAACAAAGCAACGGCCGGTTCCCGGCCCGGATACTGTTGCATAGCTGTCTGGGCTGAGGCCGCTGAAGCTGACAAAATACCGTCGCGGGTTGCTTGGCTAATCTGCACAATAGCCCCCTCGGGCAGATCGCCAAAGAAGGTGACGCTACCGCTATCGCGATCGCAAACGCCACTGGGAGCACGCAGGTAGAAATGGGAGCCGTTATCACCGGTAAAAACTGCGAGGGGGTATTCAGGTGCAGGCTCTACTTGTTGCAAGTAGCGCTGATAGAAAGCGAGGGCCGGTTGCTCGTCAATTTCATAGACGACATTGCCCCGCGCCTTCGTCACGATCCCCGGCTTGCCCATGGGCGTCCAGCCGCTAGCGACGCCGTGGGACAGCAGGAGCGGGCCGGCGAACAACAGTAAGGCAACCGCATCGCGCTGCACTTCCGTGCCGCAGAATTGCTGGGTACGCTGGAACAACCAGGGATCGGCGGTGAGGCCGCCGCAAATGGGGACGCGATCGCCCAACTGCCGCCGCAGGCAATCGACAACCTGAGCCGCACTGACGGTGAGGCTTTCCGGGAGAGCAATGCAGAGGGCGATCGGCTCTGGGAGGTCGGCCTGGGCCTGGGCGATCGCCGCGCCAATGGCCGCTTCCATATCCTGGGAAAGGTGGCGCGCGATCGTCGCCCGCAGCGCGAGGCGGTCGCTACAGAAGAGTACCAACGTCAGGGAATCTTGCTCGAAGCCGAGCACGGAGGAAATTTCCCCATCCGACGTGCCGCCGATTAGTTCTATCCCGGGATAGGCAGCGACGACGGTTTGCAGGATGCCCGCACAATCGAAATCAATGGCAGCGAGCAGGATACCGGCCACGGGACGCGCACCCGCGAGTTGGCGATCGCACTGAGCCAGGACTTCGGCGATCGCAGCCTGCGAATCTGGATCGATACTGTGACCGACAGCAGCTTTTAGCATGGATCTTAACTCAATAGTAGGAGAGCAAACGAGCTGAGAACGTTAAACCGATCTAAGATACAGGAGATTCAATTCAGTTCCGGATCTCTAGGTCTTAGTGGGTATTTAGGGTGAGATAGGTCTGAGTGGGTATTTAGGGTGAGATGTGCCAAGGTAAGCTACTCCTAAATCCAAGGCACTCTCCCAGCGCCCTCACCAAGGCTTAGCTGAGATAAGGTTTCAGCAGGTTCACAATCTCCTGATCCTCAAACTCATGGGCTAAGGTCAAAACTCGATCGCCAAACTTGGCATAGTGATGATTGTCAGTTGCCAACTGCTTAGCCAGTAGCTCTACGGTAGCAATATCTCCGATTTTTGCGGCGCGGTAAATAGGCAACAGTTGTTCAGCCGGAGGGATCAGTTCCTCACCGCTCGGAGTGATCTCAGCAGCAGCCTTGGGCTCCTCCTCTTCATCGTAAATCCATTGTAGATTTAGATACTTACGCACAAGCAGCAGCAGTTTCTCAATATCGACCGGTTTCGGCAAAAAGTCATTACAGCCCGCTGTAATACTCTCACCTTGATCCGCCTCGGAGACACTGGCACTTGACGCAATAATAGCTACTTCTTTCAATTCTGATTTTCGTAATTTTTTCGCCAACTTAAACCCATCCATTACTGGCATCACGAGATCTGTGATGATGAGATCAGGCCGCATCTCCAGAGCAGCTTGAAAGCCAAAAGCCCCATTCTCAGCCTCGCGAATTTCAAACCCTAAAGGCTTCAAGACTTCACGCACCACCAAGCGATTCGTGGCACTGTCATCGACCACCAAAATCTTGCGTCGCTCCCCTTGATACCCAACAATTCTGCCCAAACTGTCTACAGCAGCACTGGTTGACCAACGATCGGATACTGGCAGGTCAATGGCAAACGAGAAACGGCTGCCCTCACCGTAAACGGATTCTACCTGAATTGTCCCCCCCATCAACTCCACGAGCTGCCGACTAATCGCCAGCCCCAAGCCAGTTCCTTCAGCCTGTTTTGCCCCAGCTCCCACCTGCTCAAAAGGCAGAAAGATTTTTTCTAACTGCTCCGGCTTCATGCCCACCCCTGTATCTTCAATGCTGAAGCGCAGGCTGATCTTCATCACCTCCTGGGCTAGAATTTCGACACGAAACGTAACGCCCCCCGTGTCAGTAAATTTTGCCGCATTGCCCAACAAGTTGAGCAACACTTGGCGCAGGCGCTTATCGTCACCATAGACTCCATCGGGTAAAGAGGGGGGTGCGACATAGGTAAAAGCAAGATCTTTTTGCTCGGTTTTGATGCGAATGACTTCTGCAACTCCGACCAAGAACGAGGGCAAGTGAAAGTCTCGTGGTAGGAGTTCTAACCTACGCGCTTCAATCTTAGCTAGGTCTAAGACATCGTTAATCAGCGTCAGCAAATGGTAGCCGGACTGCTGAATCACATCAATGCCCTGGCGGTGTTGGTTCAAGTCTGAGGACCGCTGTAAGATCTGAGCGTACCCGAGAATGCCATTGAGAGGTGTTCGCAGCTCATGGCTCATGTTGGCAAGAAATTCACTTTTTGCCTGGTTAGCGGATTGAGCGGCTGCTGTTTGAATTTCAAGCGAATGGTATGATTCAGCCAAAGACTGAGCCATTTGATTAAAGCCTTGGGCAAGTTGCTCAAGCTCATCGTTGGTGTGGACATTGACTTGCCAATCAAGATGACCTTGGGCAATTTTTTTGACACCGATAGTTAACTGCTTGACAGCCGTGATGACGGGAGAAAAAATGAGGAAAAACTGTAAATAAAAGACAAAAATAATCAGCACAATAACTAGTACTGACATGAGGATCGATACCTTGCCTAGTGCTTCAACTTTCTGAATTGCCTGCTGATCCTTTTCAGCAGCGATCCGGATCATTTCTTCTAGCAGAAAGTCAATGTCGCGGGTGTAGAAGTTTAGGGACTGTAAATCCTGCCTCACTTGAGCTTCACTAGCTTGGTAGTCAGGCTGGGTGAGGGGAGTTGTCACCTCCATAAAGTTTTGATACCGTCGTTTAACCGTTTCCAGTTCAGAGGTATTATCAATCAGGGCTTCGAGGTCAGCGAGATAATCTAAAAACTGCTGCTTGAGCTTCTCGTAGCTGCGGAGATCACTGGTTCCTTGGCGCAAAAATAGCCAGTCTTTGAGGACAACCATCTGCCCTCTCAGGGTTGTTTGTAAGTTGTGAGAGAGGTTTAGGGCTTGACTTGTTTGTATCCGCGCTTCATCAGCCTGACGCTCGGCGCGCGTCAAAAAAAACTGACCGCTACCAATCAAGATGATGGCTAGACTGGCAGCGGTAATACAGGAACCGATAAACTTCTGTTGAATCCTCATGCTGGGTGATGCTTAGGGCTGACCGATGGCTTTCTGCACGTCCCGAATTAGCTCATAGTCGCTGTCGGTGACGGTTGTGTAGCCAGATGATTCAATACCCGAGTCATTGGTCAAACCTTGGGAGTTGATCAAGGCACTCTTCAGCGGGGCGATGAGATCTGGGGGAAACTCCTGATTAATCACGAAGGGAGATTCTGGAATGGGGTCTGATTCCCAGATCTGGACATAGTTCGTATCAGTCAGCAGGCCCTCGGCGATCGCCCGACTCAAGGCAGAGCGCTCGACGGAGACAGCATCGACCTTATCAGCCACTAGATCAGCAATAGATTGGGTGTGATTACCTGTATAAATCACTTCAGCAAAATCGCTCTCTGGGGTGATTTGCTGCTGCTGAAGGGCGTAAGAGGGAACCAAGAAACCGGAGGTCGAGGAGGGACTGACAAAACCAAATCGCTGACCTTTTAAGTCAGCGAAGGTCTGAATATTTCGATCCGCTCGTGCAATGATAATGCTGGTGTACCAAGGTCGCTGAGTTTCGTCATCAATGGCAGCCGCAATCGGTTCAATTTGAGCATTGACTTCCTTGGCCTTGACATAGGAAAAGGGACCAAGAACGCCTAATTGCGCCTCGCCACTGGCTAGCATTGCAATGGCTGCATCGTAGTCCTCAACCAGTTGGAACTTCACCGACCGTCCTAACTGCTCTCCCAAGTAGTCCATGAGAGCTTGCAGTGTCCTTTTCTGGGTCTCGGCATCAGAGGCTGGCACTGCTACAAAAGTCAACACTTCCTCGGGAGCAACGGCCTCTGAGGAGTTACTTGCCGTAGCTGCCGTATTACGAGCTTGCTCGGAGGGCTGACTACAGGAAGCCGTCAGCAGGGCGATCGCGCTCACAGTCAGGGCCACCTTCGCTAAGTTACGCAGAGACGCTCGGGTTATCGGGGGGTTGGCCATAGTCTTCTACTCCAAACCAATCGCTTAGTTAATGACAGTAATTGCAACGATGACCCTGGATGTTGCAGAGCTAGAAGCCCGTATCGAGCCTCAGTAGTCCTAGCTCGGTGAGGCTACAAGGGTGATTGTCTGACACAAAGCCCTAATCGTGGCAACTAGTAAGTTGGGTTGACGCAGGAAAGCCAACCTACGAACCAAAGCCCCTCGCCCTCTGGGAGAGGGATTTGGGGTGAGGGCTACGCACTTGACTAGCGAGAAAAATACTGTACTGCTAGCTATTCGTAGCTGTATTTACTATCAAGGGCTTCCGATAGTCTGTCAAGGAGTCTTAGTGTACTCGAACACATTTGGGGGCGATCTTAAGGTCTTGTTTTTATTTAGCAGTCAGCTTTATCGCAGGCTCTGAGCAGCACAAATTTCGACCTAACCTGGGTGCCTCATCGAAGGCTGTTATCTGCTGCCAAATAACGAGGACATCCCACCGTCGTGCTGCGGTTGCCCACCCTGCGGGAAGAGCAAGCTCTACACCCCCCAAATCCTTCTTTTCTCAAGGCTAAAGGAGGGACTCAGGGGGAGGGCTGTCAATCTTAGAAATGCGCTCTGAATCACAACCCATCCCGGTTTACGACCGTTGGCAGTTGTCGCAATGGCCGCAGCGGAAGCCCTGGGCCTCGCGGGTGAAGCCAAAGGCAGTGAGCAAAACCTGCCAACGACACTGGCGGGTGCTCCAGTAGCGTTGCGTTGCTGTGTAGCCTTCTGCTTGGGCGGCTTGGAGTTTTCGGAGGGCCTGCCGGGAGCTGCCGCCCTCGAGGCGTTGGAAGTGGAAGGGATCGCGCCAGGTCAGGAGGCCGGCGCTGTGGAGGAGCGACAGAGCGATCGCCCCGCCAGGGAACTGCTTGGCGATCGCCCCAACCTCTCCCGTAGCGGGTAACTGGGATAGGATGCGGGCCGCCTGGTCGTACTGTTGCTGGGTTTGTTGCTGAAAAAACCGCTGCCGTTGCTGATCCTCAGGATTGAGCCAGCCCGTCCGTTCACTCACCAAGGTCAGGGCTTGGGCTGGCTGGCCGTCCCGGCCGCCACGCCCCACTTCCTGCACGTATTCGGCCAGCAGAGTGGGGGCTTGGAAATGGGCTACCCAGCGGCAATCGGGCTTGTTGACCCCCATGCCAAAGGCGTTGGTAGCGACCACAAATTGCAGAGTCCCTCCTAACCAGGCTTGTTCTACTTGACGGCGATCGCCCGGGAGCAGCCCCGCATGATAGGCCGCCGTAGCGTAGCCTTGGCGGCTGAGCCAGGCGGCTAGGTCCTCGGTATCACGGCGCGATCGCGTGTACACGAGTCCCGCCTGGGCCTCCTGAGCGCGGATAAACTGAAGCAGCCGCTGCCGCCGTCCGCGCGGCGTCCAGACCGTCTGCACCCGGAGGCTGAGATTAGGGCGGTAAGGGCTGCTAGCAAAGCGTCGGGGGCGTCGTAGGCCCAGCACCTGGGTAATGGTCGCTTGGGCCTGGGGGTCGGCCGTTGCTGTGAAAGCGGCGATCGCCAGTCGTTGCCCTAGAGCAGACCGCACTGCTCCCAAACGGCGATAGGCCGGGCGAAAGGTCTCCCCCCACTGCACCAAGCAATGGGCCTCATCCAAAATCAGGCCGCGGACAGGGGCCGCTTGGAGGCGTTGCCAGACGGGCGGGCTCAGGAGCGTCTCCGGGGACAAGTAGAGCAGGCGCAGGCGGTTCTGCTCTAGGGCTTGGAGAGTGCGGCGGCGTTGGCTGGGGGACAGTTCACTGTGAAGCAGAGCCGCAGGCAGGCGGCGGTGCTGCAATTCAGCAACTTGATTTTCCATCAGCGCCACGAGGGGCGAAACGACCAAGTAGAGCCCAGCTTGCAACAGGGCCGGCAGTTGAAAGCAAATCGACTTGCCGCCCCCCGTCGGCAACACGACCAAGGCATCGTGCCCCGCGAGCAGGCAACGGACGATCTCCCCTTGGGGGGGCCGAAAGTCGTCGTAGCCCCAGATCGCGCGGAAGCGATCGCGGACCTGCTGCCAGTCGGTCTCGAGGGAATCGGCCACGGGAAAATCTGCTTGCACCTGCGCTGCATTGTAGATCATCCCTCCCCATCCCCAGGCGGAGCTGGTGAATCTTGACCGTAGTTCTGCTTCAGCGCTCCCCCCAAGGGCTAAAGCCCAACAACACTCCCTGACATCCCCCGTTGCCGCACGGGTGACGGAAATTTGACGCGGGATGTGGGGACTCCTTAGCTCAGCCCTCACCCTAAATCTCACTCCCAAGTTAGCAGAGGGCTTCTAGCCCCCCTGCTCCCAAAGCTGGGAGCAGGAGCCGGGGGATGTAGACGCGCAGCGGCTTCTCGCAGAGGGCCCCCGTCATGTTGAAGATACACTCTGATCCTGGAACCATCGGCCAAAATTCAGGGGAGCCGCACTTTTTTTCGTCTACCCGCCGGTGCTCCAGGCCAGGGTCATCACCCTGGCCTGGAGCTTTAACCCTCGCTCAGGGCCCGCAGCGGTGTCCTAGCTAACCAGATCCGTGCAGTTTTGCGTCTGGCTACCCTTCAGATCGAGTTAGATGGAGCGAGCAGCAGCCATGCCCAAGGGGGAGGCAACCGGCAAGCGTTAGGGTTCCTGAATTTTAGGAGCAGGCAGGCAGATGTAAGTCTCGTTTTCCATGAACAGGAGTCCCTTTTGCTGCAACTTTCCCAGCAGCCGGGTTACGGTCACGCGCGTGGAGCCGATGGCACTGCCGATCTGAGCGTGGGTGAGGGGAAAGGGGAGGCAACGGCCGTGCTCGTGGGGCTCGCCATGCTCGGCCATCAACAGCGTCAGAAAGCCCAAGAGGCGATCAATGGTGCGCCGATGGGCCAAGATACCCAGCCAGAGCAACTTGCGCTGGTGTTGGTCGCGAAAGGCCTGGAGTACGTCTTGGCGAACGGCCGGCCAAGCGTCTAAGTCGTGCCAGTACAACCAGAGAACAACGGTTTGATCCCTGTGGGCGTAGGCCTGGAGCGCGAGCGGTGGCTGGGCCACGAGTTCAAACGGCTGGCCCGCACCCACCAAGCCGAGGAAGGACGCTTCGGGCTCTTGGGGGTTGGCGATCGCCGGAGTCGGTCCTTCCGGCTCAGCCTCAATCGAGCCCACCAGCCGCACTAAGCCCCGTTCAACGAGGTAGAGGAGGCCGGGCCGGGCGGGAATGCGCTCATCCTTGGCAAAGGTGCGATCGCGATAGTGAGCCCGGGCCCACTCCCAGATCGGCTCCCAGGTGAGCGGGGGCGGGACGGCTTGGGTAGACGGGGGGAACATGGGCACAAGGAGGGGGCTGCTTCCCCTGAGGAACCATGGTATTGTCTCCCAAGCTACCAGATCAGCGACTCCCTGAGGATTGTGGTTGGAGGGACCCGTGTGGAATTGTGACATCCCGCAACAGCGCTGGCAGCAAGCCCTGGCCCTCGCCCTCGAGACGATCCAGCGGCCCGCCGTCACGGTGGCCGAGCACCGCAGCCGGCCCTATCAGCACGCGGAGGGTCTTGGCTATGGCAGCGCGATCGCCCTAGCCCTGGCGGCCCAGCGGCCGCAACCCGCCGCTCAGATCGCGGCCCAGCTGGCGACGGCCCTGGCTGGGAGTGAGTTTCAGGCCACAGCCCAGGCCAGCGGTCATCTCCTGGCTACTTGGCAGCCGGCGGCGATCGCCTCCTGGCTCGATCAGCTCACCAACCAGCTCACCGTGACCCCCGCCCGCCCGGCCGCCACTGTTCCCGACTCCCTCCTGCCCGTGCAGTACACGGGAGCCCGCTGTACCGCCTGGCTCCAATTGGCCGACCGCGAGCAGTGGCTCCCCGGGGCCTGGTGCCCCGAGACCGGCCTCTGGCACTGGGCCGAGCCCCAGCCCTGGCCAACCGCCGCGCTCCGCTCCTGGCAAGCGACAGACTGGGCCCTGCTGGCGACCCTCGTTGGGGTGGCCGATGCCCAACTCCAGCCTTCCCCTGCCTGGCCCCGCTACGGGCAGCAACTCAGCGCTGCTGTGCTGCAATGGCAGAGCCAGCGGCCGTTGGTGGGCTTGGGGCGATCGCACTGGGGCCTGCTCACCGTCGTACAGCGGGTTTTGGCCTGGCTGCTCCGGGATGCTTGCGGGGTCGTGTCCCCATTTGAACTGTGAATTTGAACGGTGGCGGGTCAGGGGGGAGCCAACCCTCCCCGCCCCTCTTGTGGGCCCTAGAAGGCCGACTTCTGGCTCCTACCCCCAGGCCAGCACCGTCTGGTAGAACAAGAAGCTCCCCAACCAGGCCAAAACCAGGGAGAGCACCAGTGAGAGCAGGGTAAAGGGCCAAGACTGAGCCTCCTGCCAGAGGGTAGCGAGAGTGGTGAGGCAGGGGGTGTAAAGCAGGCAGAAGATGCAGAAACTATAGCCCTGGGCCAGCGTCACCGTCGCTGCCACTTGCTGGCTTGCGCCCCCGACGCCCAGGCCGTAGATGGCTGCCAGGGAGCCGATGGTCACTTCCTTGGCCAGGAAGCCAAAGAGCAGGGCCAGGGTGAGGTAGGGATCGATGCCCAAGGGGCGCATCAGGGGCTGGAGCCCGAGGCCGAGACGGCCTCCCAGCGTGTCTAGGCCCGTCGCCCCCACCGGTAAATGGGTCAGGGCCCAGAGGCCGACACAGCCGAGTAAGATGAAGCGCCAGGTCCGACGCAAAAACTCCCGCACTTCGCCCCAGCCCCGTAGGAGTACGCGGCCCCAGGTCGGGCGACGGTAAGGGGGCAGCTCGAGGATAAAGGGCTCATCGTTGGGAAAGGCGGACTGGAAGAGGGCGGCGGTGAGAAAGGTGGCCAGAAAGCTGAGCAGGTAGAGCGAGGCCAGGACGAGGGCGCCGTTGCCGTTGGGGAAGACGGCGGCGATGATGAAGACGAATACTTGCAACCGCGCTGAGCAGAGGGTGAAGGGAATGGTCAGCATGGTCAAGCGGCGCAGGGCGGGCGATCGCAAGGTGCGCGTGCCCATCAGGGCCGGGACATTGCAGCCGAAGCCCAGGATCTGCATCACGAAGCTGCGGCCATCGAGGCCGAGACGCGCCATCCAGGCATCCATCAGGTAGGCCGACCGGGCCAGGTAGCCGCTATCTTCCAGCACCGCCAGGGCCATAAAGAAGACCACAATCAGCGGCACAAAGGATGCGACCGTCGCCACACCACTCCAGACCCCCTCCAGGACTAAGCTCTGCCCCCACGGGGGTAGAAAGGTGAGAAGGGGTTCCAGCACCTGAGCCTGGAGCCAGCCCGCGAGGTCGTCCACCCAGCCCTGAGCCGGCAAGCCCACTTGCCAAATGAGCCAGAAGGTGGCGAAGAGACCCAAAAAGAACAGGGGTAAACCCAGCAGAGGGTGCAGGAGCAGCGCATCGAGGCGCTGGGTTAGCTTGTTCTCTAGGGTGGGGGGAGCAGTGAGGCTAGCCGCGAGGGCTGCTGTCACCTGGGCTGAATCGATCGCGCCCGCCGCCGCCAAGCGCGCATCTAAGTCAGGAATAGCCATAGCAGCGGGGGTGGCCGCGAGCTGCTGGGCGATCGCCAAGTAAGCATCGAAATATCCACCACCATACTTGGCACTGAACAAACAGACCGGAACACCCAGTTGAGCAGCCAACTCCTCCGTGTTGATAGCAATACCGAGACGCTGGGCCTCATCCGCCATGTTCAGCAGGGCCAGCAGCGGCAGGCCCAGGGCCTTCAGTTGCAGCAGCAGGCGCAAGTGACGATCGAGCTGAGTGGCATTGAGGATGGCGATCGCCAGATCCACCGGCTGCGCCTGAAGAAAATCGCGCACCACCTGCTCATCCGCCGCCCGGCCGCGCAAGTCATAGACCCCCGGCAGATCGACCACCTCCACAGGCCGGCCATTGAGCGTTACCATCGCCCGCCCTAGGTCAACCGTGATCCCCGGCCAGTTTCCCACCTGGGCCGTCGCCCCCGCTAGGCGGTTAAAAAAGGTGGACTTGCCAGCATTGGGCATTCCCAGCAGCGCCAGCCGCTGACCCCCCCTAGAAGCCGGAGCCGAAAGCGCCGGATCGACGGGGCAAGTCCCAGAGGCAGCGGGGAGTCCATTCATTCAGTCCTCGCTCCAGGCTAGCCCTCTAGACCAGTCGCCACCACCGCCTCGAGGGGCGTCACCAAAATGTGTTGGGCCTCCTGGCGGCGCAGGGCCACTTCCGTCGTCGCGCCGACGCGGACATGGAGCGGGCCCCCAAACCAAGCCTTCCGCAAGACACGCACCTCCCGCTCGGGGCTAATCCCCAAGGCTTCGAGGCGCTGGGCAAGAGCTTCCCCGCAGTAATCAGTTTGAACTCGGCTCACGATGGCCGTGGTTTCCAAGGCAAGATCAGCAAGATTCATCGGGGCAGGTCATCGTTTAGCAGGGGTTTACGGAAGACACAGCAGCAATGGGCTCCTAGCATTCTGGCAGCTGAGGCCCCTGAGCGCCACGGAGGACAGCGCTTGAGGGATTCCTGCTTGGCAGCCCTCGGGCAACTTACAGATAAGCTGAACTTGCCAAATTAGCTATCCATTGTATCGGCAAGTCTCGGCTCCGGCGCAGTTCCCAGGCAAAAATTTCAGGGGTGAACGAAAAAAAGCGCGGCTCCCCTGAATTTTGAGCGCTGGTTCCAGGAGCAGAGCGTAGCCCTCTTCAGGATCACGAGGCCCCCTCTGCGAGCCACCCCGGCGCGGCTCGCAGAGGGGGTAAGCTCGCCTAACGGAGAGGCCCCCAAAACCTGACAGCCCCGGCCTCAGAGCCGCGCATCAGCTCCCAATAATTGGGCGCTCATCTGCTCCGGATCACGACTCAGGCTCGCGAGTAAGGTGGCAGCAGCCCCCAAGCGGCGGCCCTGCTGTTGGCTGAGTTGCCACTCACGGATCAGCCCTAGGAGCAAGTGCTCCGTGTTGATCAGGGGATGACCCGAGGCCGTCGCTTCATCCAGGGAGAGGGACAGGACTAGCTTCGCGCGGGTGTCGAATTGCAGTGCCTGGTGGTTTTGGCGGCTGAGGCCGAGGGAGCGCTGGATTGCCTGGCGAGCGGGCTCCAGTTCTAGGCCCCAGGATGACAGCGCTAGGGCCGCGATGCCGCTGCCTTCCGCCATGAGGCCTAAAAGCACTTCCTCCGCACCGATGAAGTTGCGGTTGAGGCGTAGGCTCTCGTTACGAGCCAGAAGCAGGGCTTGCATGGCCTTGCCGCTGAGTCGTTCGTAGATCGAATGGTCGATTAGGCTTTCGAGGTTGATCCGCTCTGGCTGGCGGGGCAGGAGTTCTCCGCGCAAATAGCGTTCCTTGTTGGCGGGGATGGCGTCCCAGGAGAACAGGGATTGGCGCTCACAACACTCGACATAGAAGAAGGTCAGAGTATTTTCTAGGGTCTCGACTCGCACGGTGTAAGTGAAGCCTTCAGGGACTTGTCGGGTGATGATCCAATCCCGCTGGGAGAGTTTGTCGAGGTGGTGGCTGAGGGTGACGATGGGCAGGTTCAGTTTGGCTTGCAGGTCGCGGCTGAGGAGCCCTTGGGGGTAAGCGGCTACAAGCAGTAACAGGATCTCCAAGCGGGTGGATGATCCCAGCGCGCTGATTAATTCGGCGTATTGCGTAGTAGTGTTCACAGTCGATCCTGGTAGTGGCGATCGCGCCATTATGAGCTTCGCTAGCACCCTGACCCTAAAAATTCAGCCCTTCAGCGGTTGCGGCTGCTTATCTTCAGTCTAGCGAAATGCCGTAATTGAAGCTTAGTGCTCACCAAGCGGGGCCTGGTCTGGGGCCTGAAGGAGTTGCTGGTACTCAGCCTCCGTGAAGCAGTCTTGGTCACTCCGCAGGCGATCCACGAACAGGATGCCGTCGAGATGATCCAGTTCGTGCTGCACGATGCGGGCGGGAAACCCCGTCAATTCCTGCTGCTGGGGCTCCCCTACGAGGTCTAGGTAATCCACGATCACGGCTCGCGATCGCCAGACCCGACCCCGGAGACCCGGTACACTCAGACAGCCCTCCCAGTCTTGCTCCTGCTCGGTGGCGGCCCAGACCAAGCGGGGATTGATCATCAAGGTCGGCGGTAGGTCCGGGGCCTGAGGGTAGCGGGCATTGGGCCGCGAGGCGACCAAAATCAGGCGCAGGGGAACCCCCACTTGGGGCGCCGCGAGGCCGACGCCGGCCTGGGCCTGGGCGATCGCCAGCATTTGCTCTCCCAGGCTGGCGATGGTGGAATTGCCCACTACGGAGGTCACGGGTCGCGATCGCTCACGCAAACTAGGGGTTCCGAGCTGGGCAATCTTAAGGAAATCGGCCATCGTGGTGTGGAATCGCGAAAAGTTAGTATTATTTTAAGTCCTAGGCCCGGCGTCGCTCCGCCCAAGGTCTTGGTGTGCCGCTCGGTTGGCTGAACCAGTACGCCAAGGCTACCCGTTGGCTTCCCTCGATCCGGAACGATGCCGCTTGCACTCTCAACCATCGCTAGGGTCTGCCATCAACGTTGCTAGCGGTGGTGAGCCACCCTGACGCTGGCGGTCCGCTGCCCTACGCTCAACCCGCCAAAACGTCAGCGCTCAAAGCCGGTCATCCTCTATATCTAGTGTTAGAATCAATTTAATACCGCAAATGCACCTTATATAGTGCAGCCTGCGTCCTTTGTGTAGACTCTATACCATTAGCGCTATGCCAGCCCCGACGACCATGAACACGCCCCCCGATGCGCTCTGGAACCAGGTTCTCGAACGCCTCGAGCTGCAACTGACCCGCCCCACCTTTGATGTCTGGGTCAAGACAGCGACGGTGCGGGAGCTGACGGACGCGCATCTGGTGATTTGCGCGACTAGCCCTTTTGCCCGCAATTGGCTCCAGAAGCACTATCTGGAAAAAATTCAGGGGGTCGTCGCCGAGATCGTCGGGTTGCCGCTGGAGGTGCAAATCGTTTCTGCCCAAGGCGAGGACGTGAGGGGCGATGCCGGGGGCAGTAGCCGTGAGGGCGATCGCTCAGCCCTGTCCCCCGATTTCAATGGGAAGTACGTGTTTTCCCGCTTCGTGGTCGGCGCCAACAATCGTATGGCCCATGCCGCTGCCCTCGCGGTCGCCGAAGCCCCCGGGCGCGAGTTCAACCCCCTCTTTCTCTGCGGCGGCGTGGGCTTGGGCAAAACCCACTTGATGCAGGCCATCGGGCACTACCGGCTGGAGATTGATCGCAACTCCAACGTGTTTTATGTCTCCACTGAAAAGTTCACCAATGACCTGATCGCGGCGATTCGCCAAGACAGCATGGAATATTTCCGCGAGCACTATCGTGCGGCCGATGTGCTGCTGGTGGATGACCTCCAATTTATCGAAGGTCGTGAGTACACCCAGGAAGAGTTCTTCTACACCTTCAACACCCTCCATGAAGCTGGGAAACAGGTGGTGCTAGCTGCGGATCGGCCCCCGAACCAGATTCCTAGCTTGCAAGATCGTCTTTGCTCGCGTTTTTCCATGGGCCTGATCGCCGATATTCAGACCCCTGATATTGAGACGCGCATGGCAATTCTGGAGAAGAAGGCTGAGTATGAGAATATCAATTTGCCTCGGGAGGTCATTGAGTATATCGCCACTCACTACACCTCGAATATTCGAGAACTAGAAGGGGCCTTAATCCGCGCGGTGGCCTATGTCTCGATCTCCGGCCTGACGATGACCGTCGAGAATATTGCCCCGGTGCTCAATCCGCCGATGCAAAAGGTAGAAGCAACCCCCGCTGCCGTCATGCGAGCGGTCACTGAAATGCTGGGAGTGCCACTGGAAGACCTCAAGGGCAGTTCTCGCCGCCGGGAGATTAGCTGGGCGCGACAGATCGGGATGTACCTCATGCGTCAGCACACGGATCTCAGCTTGCCCCGTATCGGGGAGGAGTTTGGCGGCAAGGATCACACCACGGTGATCTACAGTTGCGACAAGATCGCCCAGTTGCAGAAGAAGGATACGAAGCTGAGCCAGACTCTGTTGCAGTTGAGCGATCGCATCAACAGCATCGCGAGCCGCCCTTCTTAGGCGCAACGGGTGAACGAAAAAAAGCGCGGCTCCTCTGAATTTTGAGCAATGGTTTCAGGAGTAGAGGGTCGCCCTCTTTAGGGTTACGGGGCCCCCTCTGCGAGAAGCCGCTGCGCGTCTACATCCCCCGGCCCCTGCTCCCAAAACTGAGAGCAGGGGAGTTAGAAGCCCCTCTCCCAACTTGGGACAGGGGTTGGGGTGAGGGCTTAGCGAAGGAGTACCAACATCCCGCGTAAAATTTCGTTCACCCCAGACGCACAGATGCAACCCAGGGGGTGGGCTCCCAAAGTTGTGCGATACAATGGAGTGCTGTTGGGTTATTCAGGACTAGCGACGGTGCGACCTGCGGGTTATGGAATTTGATATTCCGCAGCTAATTGATGGCTACGCCCAAGGCTATTTCCTCATGGCCGACCAAGCCGGTGTCTTGCATTGGCACGGCAGCCAGCAACGAGCCCTGGTGCCGCTCGATGAGCGCTTTCGCTACCCCAAATCCCTGCGCCGAGTGCTGAATCAAGGGCGTTTTGAGGTCGCCATCAACCGCGACTTTGCTGCCGTCTGTCGGGGCTGCGCCGCTCGGGAGACCACCTGGATTTCCGACGAACTGCTGGAAATTTACGGGCAACTGCACGCGGCTGGCTGGGCCCACAGCTTCGAGACTTGGCAGGGGGATCAGCTGGCGGGGGGAATCTTGGGGCTCGCAATTCGGGGAGCGTTTATTGGTGAATCCATGTTCTACAATATTCCTGAGGGCTCCAAGGTGGCGTTGGTGAAGTTGGTTGAACACCTGCGATCGCGCCGCTACCTCCTCTTCGATGCCCAGATGCAAAACCGCCACCTGTCTCGCTTTGGGGCTTACATCATTCCCGGCCATCAGTACAAGGACTTACTCAAGCGCGCCCTCCAGCGCGCCTGCCACTTTTCCTGACGAACGCCCTCCGGGAAACTTGCTACACTGGCAAGCAAGCCCCCGTTGCCCCAAGAACCATGCCGCGCAAGCCCCGCCCCCCCTACGAGCGCCCCGCCGCCTACGGCAGTGCCTATGATCGCGATCGCGACTTTGACCGGCCTCCCAGTGGGCGATCGCCCGCCGGCCCCGGCAAAAGCACCTCCTGGTTCAACTTCAACTACGTCTCCTTAGCGATCTTGGGGGCCATCTTCGTGGTTGGCATCGTCGTCGGCATGGCCTTCAGCACCACCGCCAGCTACTCGCCCAAGAACGTCGCCTCTCGGGAAGTCATTGATCGCAGCGTCCCCGATGCTGAGCTGTGCCAACAGTTTGGCGCCGCCGCGATCGTTTCTGATCTGCGGGTTTACCTGACCCTAAACCCCTTCAATGTCTACGTCACCCAGCCGACGATGGAACCAGGCTGTGTGCTACGGCGCAACAACTGGGCGGTTTTGGAAAAGCGCCAAGTGGTGAGCAATGCCCAGGTGAAGGACTGCAAGAACCGCATGAACACCTTTGGCTTCACGGGCCAGATCGACAGCGCCGATCGCGTCGTCGATTGCGTTTACCAGAATGACGCCGCTGGCAACCTCTTCCTCAATCGGCCGGGCATGGTCGGTGATCCCAAAGGGACGGGGAATTTCTAGTCAGCCAAGGCAGGGAGCATCTCACGAATCTAGCGCCGCTCGCAACTCCTCAACCCTGTTTTTGCGGAACTCCCTATGAATCATCGGCTTTTGGCAGCGATCGCCCTGACCACCGGGGCGATCGCCCTGAGCTATTCCGAGCCCCCGACCGTCGCCCAAGTGACCAGCGCCCCCGACGGCCTGGGAACCGTCGTCACCAGGGACGGCCAGCAGTTTTGGATCGACGGGGGGACCTTAGCCGGGGCCAACCTGTTCCACAGCTTCCAGCAATTCGGCCTCGATACGGGCCAAATCGCCACCTTTCTCGCTCAGCCCCAGCTCGCCAACATCCTGGCGCGGGTCAGCGGCGGCGAAGCCTCCGTGATCAACGGCCTGATCCAGGTCACGGGGGGGACTCCCAACCTGTACCTGATGAACCCAGCCGGCCTCCTCTTGGGGGCGACGGCGAGCTTGAATGTCCCGGCCGATTTCTTGGCAACGACGGCGACCGGCATCGGTCTCGACAGCGGCGGCTGGTTCAACGCCACGGGACCCCTAGCCCTAGCCCAGCTCACGGGTTCCCCCGCCCAGTTCGCCTTTGATGCTAGTGCCCCCGCGCCCCTAGTGAATGCGGGCCAGTTGGCGGTGAATCCCGGCCAGAATTTAACCCTGCTTGCCGGCCAAGTGATCAACACCGGCTCCCTCACGGCCCCCGGCGGCCAGATCACCCTCAGCGCCGTGCCGGGCTCGAGCCGCGTGCGCCTGTCCCAGACCGGCCACCTGCTGAGCCTGGAGATCGAGCCCCCGCGCACGGCTAGCGGCGACCTAGAGGCTATTCAGGGGCTGGATTTGCCCACCCTGCTCACCGGTAGCGGGGTGGAAACGGGGTTAACGACAACCGGGAACACCTTACACTTCACGGCGAGCGGCCAGTCTGTGAACCTGGCTCCGGGCCTGACGGCGGTGACGGGGTCCCTCGAGGTCAGTCAGGTCCGGGGAGCGGGGGGGGCAATCGCCGTCCTGGGCGATCGCGTCGCCCTCTTCAGCGCCACCCTCGAGGCCTCCGGTGCCACGGGCGGCGGCCACGTCCGGATCGGCGGCGACTACAAAGGCAGCGGCCCCCTCCCCAATGCGCGGCGTACCCTCGTCGATGCCCACAGCCGGATTCGCGCCGAGGCCCTCGAGCAGGGCGACGGCGGCCGCGTAATTCTCTGGGCCGACGAAGCCACGGGCTTCTGGGGCGAGATCAGCGCCCGGGGCGGCCCCCAAGGGGGGGATGGCGGCTTTGTGGAAGTCTCGGGCAAGCAACACCTCACCTTCAGAGGCGCGGTGGATGTCTCAGCCAACTCCGGGCAAGCCGGAACCTTGTTGCTCGATCCCTTCAACATTTTCATCATTGACGACAACGGGCCCGATGACTTCGAGCTAAGCGACGGTCAGATTTTGCTCGGGGAGGCCCCCGGCAGCAGCTTAGTGATCTCAGCCGATGAGATTGAAAACATCCTTGGGATACTGGTGCTCGAGGCGGCCAATGATATTGTTGTCGCTCCAGGAGTTGACTTAGAGTTTGGCAGCTTCCTTTCCTTAGCACTCTTCATTGCGGATGCGGATGGCGATGGACAGGGGGGCTTTTTCATGAGTCCCAGCGACTCGATCTTTACCAACGGCGCGGACCTCGTGATCACCGGTGCCGAGATCCAGGTCGGGACGATCGAGACGGATTCAGACTTCCGGAATTCCGGCGATGTCGTGCTTGTTGCCAATACTCGCGAGACCGGCAGCAACATCACCTTCCCCTATATCGATACCGGCAACGACGAGGGCTATGCAGCCGGCGATGTCTTGATTGCCGCGAGGGGCACGGTGCGCGGTACCGGCTTCAATGATCGCGGTCAAACCATTGATGCCGTTGGCGATGCCGGTGGCGGCCTCATCTACATCGAGCACAATGGCGGCCCCCTGGGCCTCCCCTTTGTCGTCGGTGACGCCAGCCAAAACGGCCTCGCCGGGGGCTTGCTCACCAACACCACCTCGATTCAGCCCCGGCAGCGTTTTAGCGAACCAGGGCTAACCGTGATCGGAGACGTGACCCTCAATTTCACCGGCCAGGAGGCCTTGGGGGACATTGACGCTGATTTTTGGGGGCCACTCGAGGAGGGTTTCGGGGAGGGAGACTGGGAGGATTGGGACGACTGGGACGACCTAGACTTTGAAGATTTCACCGCTGCCGAGACGGATGTTGACCTCGATCTGGATTACGACGATTGGGAGGCCGACTTCACCGATGAATTTCTGAATTTCTTGAACGAGGTGGAGACCCCCGAGGCGAAGACCCTTGAAGAGGCCCAGGCAATTCTGGGTGACATTGCCCGCCAGACCGGCGAAATCCCGGCCCTCTTCTACCTTCGCTACGCCCCGGCGACGGGCCGGCCTACGCCGCCCCCACCAACAGCTCAGCCCGCAACTCCCTGGCAGGCGGGGGATCTCGTCGCCCGAGGGTCGGCGGAATTGTGGCGTTTCGACCGCTTCGGCGGTAATGGGAGCGACTGGCCCCAGACCGCCAGCGAGGCGGGGGAGGGGAGCCCGGACGATGTGCTGGAGGTGGCGATCGTGTTTGCGGAGGGTCGGCCAGTGCGCCGCTTGCCCGGGGTGACCCGGGCGGCTGTGGAGGCGGTGGCGGCCCAGTTCCGCCAGCAGGTAGCCAACCCCCGCAGCCGCCAGACTTGGCGGGCTCCGGCCCAACAGCTTTATCAGTGGTTCATCGCCCCCGTCGAGGCGGATTTGCAGGCTCGAGGGGTAACGAATCTCGCCTTTGTGCTGGCTGCGGGGCTGCGATCGCTCCCCCTAGCCGCCCTCTTTGATGGCGAGCAGTTCCTGATCGAGCGCTACAGCCTGGGACAGATGCCCAGCCTTTCCCTGACGGACACAGACTACCGACCCTTACAAGATTTATCGGTGCTGGCCATGGGGGCCTCGGAGTTTGACGAGCAGCCGCCCTTGCCGGCCGTGCCTCTGGAGTTGCAACTGGTGACGGAGCAACTCTGGCCGGGGCAACAGTTTCTCAATCAGGACTTTACGGCGAATAACCTCAAGGCCACTCGCAGCCAAGGGGCCTACGGTATCGTTCACTTGGGAACCCACGGGGAGTTTCAGCCCGGTCGGTTGACGGAATCCTTTCTCTGGTTGGGCAACGAGAAGCTGCCCCTGACGCGCCTGCGGGAGTTGAGCTTGAACCAGCCCCCGACGGAGCTGCTGGTGTTGAGTGCTTGCCGGACCGCTCTGGGCGATCGCGAGGCCGAGCTGGGATTCGCAGGCCTAGCGGTGCAGTCGGGGGTGAAGACGGCGATCGGCAGTCTCTGGTACGTCAGCGATACCGGCACGTTGGCGCTCATGGCTAATCTTTATGCCCAACTCCGGCAAGCACCGATCAAGGTGGAGGCCTTGCGCCAGGCCCAGTTGGCGCTGCTACGGGGTGAGACTTATTTTGCCAACGGACAACTGGTGACAGCGACGCACCGTTTTGAGGTGCCCCCAAGCTTGCTGGCCCCAGGCCGGGTCGATCTGTCCCATCCCTATTTTTGGAGCGCGTTTACCGCCATTGGCAATCCTTGGTAAGGCCTCCTGCGGGGAGAGGCCTGCCTGGGGCCCAGGCTAGGCCAGCCGGATGCTCGCAGCTCTCCGGAGCCCTAACCCGCTCTAGGAACTGGGCTAGGGTAGCCTAGAGGGGAGGATGAGGATAGTCACCCACTCAGGGCCGGCTGCGGCTCGTTAAACCACTGCCATGTCACGATTCTTCCGGCGAACCTTGGGCTGGACAGGGCGAGACCCCCGGCTGGCGATCGCCAGTGGGCTGGGAGTCGCGGCCCTGGTGCTCGGCCTCCAGGGCCTCGGGGCTTGGCAGGCCCTCGAGCTCGCCCTCTATGATCACCTCGTCCGCCGTCAGCCTGGGCGGGGGCTTGATCCCCGGCTGCTGCTCGTCACCATCACGGAGGCCGATGTTCAGGCCCATGGACGCTGGCCCCTGAGCGATCGCCTCGTGGCGCAACTGTTGGCGGCCCTGCAAGCCCACCAGCCCCACAGCATCGGCCTCGACCTGGTGCGGGATGTGGCCTACCCGCCTGGCCATCAGGAGTTCGTGACACAGCTCCAGGCTCCCAACCTCGTGGGCATCCACTTCCTCAGCGACGATCCCCAGCGCCGCATCGCACCGCCCCCCAGCCTGCCCCCGGAGCAAGTGGGGTTTAGTAATGTCGCCGTTGATCCCGATGGCCGGGTGCGGCGTCAACTGCTCTTCAGTGCCCAAGCTGACGAGGTGTATCCCTCCTTTAGCTTGCAACTGGCCCTGCCCTACCTGGAAGACCAGGGCCTTGTCCCGGAGCTGACCCCCAGCGGTGATTACCAACTGGGGGCTGCTGTCTTACCGCGCCTGCGGCCGAACGCGGGCGGCTATCGCACCATTGCCGTGCCCAATTACCAGATCCTGCTGGACTACCGCCGCCCGGAGCCCATCGCCCAGACCGTCAGCCTGGGCCGGGTGCTGGCCGGCGAGGTTCCCCCCGCCTGGATTCGCGATCGCATTGTCCTGATCGGGCCCGACCTGCCCAGTGTTCGCGATGCCTTTTTCACTCCCTACAGCAGCGCCCGGTCGGGTCGGCGAGAAATGCCGGGGGTGGTCTTGCAGGGACAAATGCTGAGCCAATTGCTCACCATTGCCCTCGAGGGGCGATCGCCCCTCTGGGTTTGGCCCGCCTGGCTCGAGGCCCTCTGGATTCTGCTCTGGGCCCTCGTGGGGAGCGGCCTGGCCTGGCGCTGGCAGCACCCTTGGGCCCTGGGCGGGGCCTTGAGCGGGGCGATCGCCCTAGTCCTGGGGGCCCAGGCCGCCGCCTTCCAGGTTCAGGGCTGGCTGCCGGGGGGCGCTCCCTTGCTGGCCCTGACCGGCAGTAGCCTCACCCTGTCCCTCTATGCCCATCAAGAAGCCCGGCGACATTTGCAGATGGTGCGGCGCTTGCTGGGCCAGCAAACGTCCCCGGCGATCGCCGAAGCTCTCTGGCAGGCCCGCCACCAGTTGCTCGTGGCCGGTCGGTTGGCGGGGCAAACCATGACGGCTACCGTCATGTTCACGGACATCCGAAACTTCAGCAGCATCGCGGAGCAACACACCGCCGCTGTCTTGCTTGACTGGCTCAACGACTATCTCAACGCCATGACCGCGGCCGTCGTCAACTACGGCGGCCTGGTGAACAAGTTTACCGGCGACGGGCTCATGGCCCTGTTTGGTGTGCCTGTGCCGCGCCAGACCTGGGAGGCGATCGCCACCGACGCCCAAAATGCGGTGGCCTGCGCCCTGGCCATTGACCAGGCCTTACAACAGCTCAACCACGACTGGCAGCAACGAGGCTGGCCCCGCGTCCAAGTGCGGATCGGCATCCACACCGGGGCGATCGCCGTGGGCAGCCTCGGGGGCCCCCAGCGGTTGGAGTACGGGGCGATTGGCGATAGCGTCAATATCGCCGCCCGACTTCAGAGCTGCGAGAAAGAGCGCCAAGCGAGCGATTGCCGCATCCTGATCGCCCGGGAAACCCTGGGCTATTTGGGCGATCGCTTCCCCGTAGAATCCTGGGGAGCGTTGCCCTTAAAAGGCCGCCAGCACCTCGAGGAAGTCTTTCGCATCTTGCCCAAACGCTAGGGCCGGGTCCTCCCGTCAAAGCCGCCTTGGGCCTGGAAGCAGCTTCAGTTCCTGTACGGTTCCCCATTCCTTCCTCGCGTCAGAGCTATGCCCTCCCTCAGCGACATCAATCACTGGCATCGAGAAAAACAGCGCTGGTTCCATATCGCTCTGAAGCTGCGCCGCTCTCCCCTGCCGGCCATTTGGCCCCGGGTGCTGCTCAGCAGCCTCTTTGGCTTCGGGATCGCCGCCGCCAAGGCTGCTCAGTGGCCCGTGACCTTGCCCATTGAGAGCAGCATCGTCCCCAGCTTGGTCCTGGGCCTGCTGCTCGTATTTCGCACCAACACCGCCTACGAGCGCTTCTGGGAAGGCCGCAAGCAGTGGGGAATGCTGGTGAATACAGTCCGGAATCTAGCCCGACAAATCTGGGTGGCCGTGGCCGAGGAGCATCCCCGCGATCGCCAGGCCAAGATCGCCGCCCTGCGCTTGTTGGTGGCCTTTGCTGTGGCGACGAAGCTCCACCTGCGAGCGGAAGAGGTCAATGAGGAGCTCGCCACCCTCATGCCCACCGACTGGTGGCAGAAGCTGAAAACCATGCACAATCCGCCCCTAGAAGTCGCTTTCTGGATTGGCGACTACCTCCAGCGCCAACAGCAGCGCCAGAGCCTCAACCCGTATCAACTCACGGCGAGCTTCCAGCTCTTGGACGAGATGGTGAATGTTCTGGGAGCCTGCGAGCGCATCTTGAAAACCCCAATCCCCCTCGCCTACTCGATCCACCTCAAGCATATGTTGCTGATCTACTGCCTCTCCCTGCCCCTGCAACTAGTGGATACCTTTGGTTGGTGGACCGGGGCGATCGCCGGTCTGGTGAGCTTCACCCTGTTCGGCATCGAGGCGATCGCCCTCGCGATCGAGAACCCTTTTACCTACGATGTCAATGCTTTGCCCCTTGACGACATTTGCCAGACTATGCAGATCAACATCGAAGACCTGATCACCCTCGCCCCCAGTCTTCGCCACTGGCAAGCCCTCCAGCCCTCCCAAGGCTAGGCTTTGGGAGCCCAGACCCCGGCTGCGAGTTGCAGAAGTTGCGAGAACTACCGCACAATGACCCATGAGCATCCCCTCGCCCTAGCGGACCATCATCAGGATGAACGGCTTGCAGATCACTCCCGCGCCCCAGCGGCCCTCCTTCCCCCGACTTGCCGTGGCTTGGTTAGCCCTGGGCCTCTATAGTTGCAGTGCGACGGGCGCGAGCCCCGGGCCCGAAGGGGCTGCCTCCTCCTCCTTGGCCTGGGACCTGAGCCGTAGTGAGTGTGCCGTCCAGGCCTATGCGGCCGACCCCACCCCCGGACGGTTCGAGCTTCTGGCCCAACCCGAGGCTGAGGCCGAGGTAATCGCCCAGCTCCCCAGCGACGCGGCGATCGAGCTGACCGTCACCCTGGGGGCGGCCCAAGAGCGCTGGGTCCAGGTCGAGCAGGCGGTGCGGGAAGACCAGCAACTCGAATTCAGCGGCCAAGGCTGGGCTCCGGCCACAGCCCTCCGCCTCCGCACCAAGGGCTACGAGACCCAGGGTGTGCCTCTCTACGACAGCGCCAATGCCGAAAGTCAGGTCCTGGCGCGCCTGCCGGCTGACTATCCGGTGATTCTGGTAAGCTGCGATCGCGACTGGGTGAAGGTCAAAACCGAAACGCAGCAAGGCTGGCTAGCCCCGGTCGATCAATGTGCCAATCCCTACAGCCTTTGCCCCGCCTCCCCCGCCCCCTGAGCCCCCGGGAACGCCTGGGCTACCCGCACGTCACGCGAGCGACTTGGGCTATGATGCTGTTAACGAACGGCCCCCAGCCTGCTAGAGTCTAGCCCGCGACTTCCCTTCTACCCGACCACGCGAGCGAGAAGCGTTGATGTCCAGCATTGCCTCTGTCTCCTCCCAGGACCTAAAATCTCGGCGGCAGCAGCTCAAGCGTCGCCGCCAGATCCGAGTGCTCCAAGCCCTCTGGCGCTTGCTCCTCGTCAGCAGCTTGGCGGGCAGCCTGGTCTGGGTCGTGTCCCGACCCAATTGGGTCATCCATCGCGCCGAACAGATTGACATCGAAGGCAACGAACTGCTCACGGCTGCTAGCATTCGCGATCTTGTGCCCCTGACCTACCCCCAGCCGCTGTTGCACTTAGAACCCCAAGTTCTGAGCGCCCAAATCGCCGCCACGGTTCCCATTGCAGAAGCCAGCGTCACCCGCAAGCTCCTGCCCCCCAGCCTGACGATCACCGTGAAAGAACGCCGCCCCGTCGCCATCGTGCTGCGGGAGGCGGTGGGGGGGAATGTAGGCCTCGTGGATGAGCAGGGGGTCTGGCTGCCCAAGGAGCACTATAGCGCCCTCGAGGCCAGCGGCACGTTGCCGAAGCTTGTGGTCTTGGGCTTTAGCGACGAGGTGCGCCCAGTCTGGAGTGAGCTTTATGCCACGGTTCGCCAGGCGGCCTTGGAGATTTTTGAGCTGGACCTCCGCAATCCCACCAACCTGATTCTGAACACGGAGCTAGGGCTGGTCCATTGCGGGCCCTATTCCCCCCACCAGTTCCCGGAGCAGTTGCGGGTGCTGGCGCAAATGCGGGAACTGCCGACCCATGTGGCGAGCGATCGCATTGCCTACATCGATCTCAAGGTCCCCCAATCCCCAGCGATTCAGCTCCGCTAGAGGGAAGGCGAGATTGGCGGGGCTTGGCTTGCGATTCCAGCAGACCATGCTAAAGTTTGGTGAGATTCATCCGCTGTTATTTTGTGTTCGCCTGCCGCCATTGCCAAGATGACACATGATAGTAAACTAGGGCTTACCTACGAGAGTATGGGCGAGCCAGCCAGGTTCGCCGGGGTTGCTGAGGGTGAGCTTACCACCAGTGACTCTGTACTATCCCTGTCGCCTCGTCGCGATCAGGATGGATTGGTTGTCGAAGACGTTAGGAGCGATCGCGTCGTGCCAGGTAACGTTGCCAAGATCAAGGTCATTGGAGTAGGCGGGGGCGGCTGCAATGCCGTCAATCGCATGATTGCGAGTAACGTCACTGGCGTTGAGTTCTGGTCGATCAATACCGACTCCCAGGCCCTCGAGCAGGCGACGGCGGCGAAGCGGATTCAACTCGGCCAGAAGCTGACCCGGGGCCTCGGGGCGGGGGGCAATCCCGCCATTGGTCAAAAGGCGGCGGAGGAGTCCCGTGATGAAATCGCCCAGGCCCTCGACGACACGGACCTCGTGTTCATCACCTCCGGCATGGGGGGCGGTACGGGAACCGGCGCTTCTCCAGTGGTGGCGGAGATTGCCAAAGAAATGGGCTGCTTGACGGTGGGCATCGTCACCCGCCCCTTCACCTTTGAAGGGCGGCGGCGGGCGGCACAGGCAGAGGAAGGCATTGCCGCGCTCCAAGGTCGGGTCGATACCCTGATCGTCATTCCCAACAACAAGCTTCTCGCCGTGATCTCGCCGGAAACGCCCGTCCAGCAAGCTTTTATGGTCGCCGATGACATCTTGCGCCAGGGCGTTCAAGGGATCTCCGATATTATTGTCATTCCCGGCCTGGTCAATGTGGACTTTGCCGACGTGCGCGCCGTGATGGCCGATGCGGGCTCGGCCCTGATGGGCATCGGTACAGGGTCGGGCAAATCCCGGGCCCGGGAGGCGGCCACTTCAGCTATTTCCTCCCCGCTCCTGGAATCTTCCATCGAAGGGGCAAAGGGCATTGTCTTTAATATCACGGGCGGCTCGGACCTGACGCTGCATGAAGTCAATACTGCGGCAGAAACGATCTACGAAGTCGTCGATCCCAATGCCAATATCATCTTTGGTGCGGTCATCGATGAAGCGATGCAGGGCGAAGTGAAGATTACGGTCATTGCTACGGGTTTTTCGGGAGAGCCCACGAAAACGGCTGTAACCTCCGCGCGGACGGCGATGAAGCCCCCGCGTCAGCCCCTGAATGTGCCCAACCCCACTGCGACGCCGCGATCGCCCCTCAGCAATCCCGCCCCCAGAACAGCGCCTCTCCAACAACCCCAGCCCCTCAGCAGCGCTGAGGAGCAAGCCCTGAAGGAAGGCAGTGGTGGCCTGGATATTCCGGAGTTCTTGCAGCGTCGGCGCTTCCCGCGCCGTTAGCAGGGGATGAGGCCTGGCCCATGACTCCTCCGGTAGCGCTGACCATTGCCGGCTCCGATAGTGGCGGTGGAGCGGGAATTCAGGCAGATTTACGCACCTTTGCCTTCCACTGTGTCCACGGGGCCAGCGCTCTCACCTGCGTGACGGCCCAGAATACCCTCGGAGTCACCCAAGTGGCGGCCTTGGCTCCAGAGCTTGTGGCCGCCCAGATCGAGGCTGTGAGTACTGATCTTGGCGTGCAGGCGGCCAAAACGGGGATGCTGCTGAATCGCGAGATCATCACCACGGTGGCTGCTCAGGTTCAGGCCTTGAGCTTGCAACCGCTGGTGATTGATCCGGTGATGGTTTCCCGCACGGGGGCCCAGCTGATCGACGAGGCGGCGATCGCCGCCCTGCGGGAGCTGCTGCCCCTGGGAGTGCTTGTCACCCCCAACCGCTACGAGGCCCAGATCCTCAGCGGCCGCGAGATTCACAGCCTCGCGGACATGGAGGCGGCGGCCCAAGCGATCCAAGCTCAGGGCCTGGCGGCCGTCTTGGTCAAGGGCGGCGGTCTGCGGGGCGACCTGCGGGGAGTGGATGTCTGGTGCGATGGCGATCGCCTGGAGACCCTCCGCACCACCTGCGTCACGACCCCCCACACCCACGGCACGGGCTGCACCCTCTCGGCGGCGATCGCCGCCAACCTCGCTCGCGGCCAAGCCCTCTGGCCCGCTGTACAAGCGGCCAAGGCCTACGTCACGGCGGCCCTCCAGCACAGCCTCGCCCTGGGGGGCGGCTGCGGCCCCGTGGGCCACTTCTTCCCGCTCTTGACAACCGCGCCCCAGCCCTGAGGGGACCCAACCCTGGGCCAGCCCCCAGCCACTCTCCAGTTTCGTGATGCTGCCTGTCGCGTTTGGCTCTCAGCCACCCTGCTACCGATGTTGAATCCTCGTCTTAATGATCCCACCCCCGGCGCGGCCTCGACCGCGAGTCCCCAGCGAGCCGCTGTGCCGATCAGTGTCTACCGACAGTTGGCGGCCGAGCTCGAGCAGGCCAAGACTGAATTGGCCGCAATCCAACACCAGAACCAACAACTACTGCACCACAACCAGCGCCTGCGCCAAGCCTTTGAAACCTTGACGGCGGCCCTGCAAGCTGGCCAGCGTCTCAGCCGCGACTATGACGACACCGGCCAGACGCGATCGCCCCAGGCCGGGGCGCCGGAGACGGCCGCCCCGCCCTTTTCCGTGCCGGAGCCCGAGCTGGATCGTGATCACCTGGTGTCCGAGCTTCAGGCCGCCCCCCAGCGCCCCCACTCCCCCCTAAGCAGCAGCGATGCCAGTGGCTGGCTGCTGGGGATCGCGATCGCCCTGATCGCCTTCACCACTTTCGGCGTTGCCTTCCTCACGGTGCGTCCCCTGTTGACCAATCAGGGTAATGACTGAGCCGCCAACTCCCCCGCCCCAAATTCGCCTCGCCCAAGGGCCGGATCTCGCCGCGATTGTCGCCATTTACAACCAATCGATCCCCGGCCGCGCTGCCACCGCCGACACGGAGCCCGTCTCCTTGGCAAGCCGCCGGGCCTGGTTCGGCCGCCACCATCCCCAGGACTATCCCCTCTGGGTGGCCGAAGCGGCCGGCGAGGTCGTCGCCTGGCTGGGCCTGCAACCCTTTCACTCCCGGCCCGCCTACCGCGCCACAGCGGAGGTCAGCCTCTACGTGGCCACCCCTTGGCAGCGCCAAGGCTACGGCCGCGCCCTGCTGCAAGGGGCGATCGCCCAGGGCCCGGACCTCGGCCTCCGCACCCTCCTGGCCTTCATCTTTGCCCACAACCAGCCCAGCCTGCGCCTCTTTGAGCAATACCAATTCGTCGAGCGGGGCTACCTGCCCCAAGTAGCCGACCTCGACGGTCGCGAGTGCGATCTCGTGATCCTCGCCCGCCGGCTGCAATTTTGACCCCTAGCCGCAAGACCCTTAAGACGCTTCTAAACTCGCAAACAGCGCCGCCACAATTTGCCGCACCTTGTCGTCTAGGATCTCCCACTCGACTTCTCCCTGAGCACTCAGCAGCCGACTGTCAATTGCGACCGGCAGACCGGGGTGCAGGGGCGGATAGTTGAGAAAACAGGTGCGAAAGCACAACTCCCACAGGTGAACCGTGCGCGTTTGCTCGCCCCGGGTCAAGGTCAAAACGTGTCCCGGCAAGGGCTCCCTGACTTCTGCATAGGTTCCCTGCCAGCTCGAAGTCTCCAACTGCTGGCGGAGGTTATCCAGCAGCCGGATCAGGCTCGGCTGCATCAGCACCTCCGCCTGCTGCCAACTGACCATATCGTTGAAGGTGGGTTTTAGGGGGCGGTTTTCAGGAAACACAGAGGCGGGAGTTGGTGTGTCAAGATTGATTGTAGACCTCTGGGCGACAGCCGCTGCTCATGCTTGGACAGATTCTCGACGGGCGTTATCAGATCAAACAGACCTTGGGAGCCGGTGGGTTTGGCCAAACCTACCTGGCCATCGACACCCGCCGCCCCGGCCAACCCCTCTGTGTGGTCAAGCACCTCCAGCCCGTCAGCCAAGACCCTCAAGCCCTGCAAACGGCGCGGCGGCTGTTCAGCAGTGAGGCTGAGATCCTCGAGGCGCTGAGCCAACACGACCAGATTCCCCGCCTGCTTGCCTACTTTGAGCAGGACGGCGAATTTTACTTAGCCCAAGACTACATCGACGGCCACCCCCTCAGCGCCGAACTCACGGCCGGCGATCGCTGGACCGAGCAGGAAGTCATCGCCCTGCTGGCCGACGTGTTGCCGATCCTAGACTTTGTTCACGCCCGGGGCGCGATCCATCGCGACCTCAAGCCCGATAACCTGCTGCGACGGCGGGAGGATCAGCGCCTCGTGTTGATCGACTTTGGGGCCGTGAAACGGCTGCGAACCGAGCCGGCCGCCAGCCAAACCGTGGCCATTGGCACACCCGGTTACATGGCCAGCGAGCAGGCCCAGGGCCAGCCCTGCTTTGGCAGTGACCTCTACGCCCTCGGGGTCATTGCCCTGCAAGCCCTCAGCGGTATCCCGCCCCAAAGGTTTGAATACCACCCCCACACGGGCGAGATCGTCTGGGATACCAACCTCGGCAGTCCGGCCCTGGTGCAGTTCCTGCGTCGTTTGCTGGCCTACCATTTTCGCGATCGCTACGCCAGTGCCCGCGAAGCCCAGGCCGATCTTCAGGCCCTCTTGGCGGGGGCCCCCCTGGCCAGTCCTCCCCCCCCGCCGCTCTCCCAGCAGGCGACCCTCGCCGTAGCCGGAGCCCGTCGCCCCACCACCCAAGCCGTCACTCCCCCCGCGAGCCCCCCCCCCC